>CAZHAR010000009.1:44189-93929 GCA_964530615.1 uncultured Planctomycetota bacterium
TATCGGGCTGTTTAGTAGTGTTATCGGGCTGTTTGGTAGTATCTTCGGGTTGTTTGGTAGTATCTTCGGGCTGTTTGGTAGTGTTATCGGGTTGTTTAGTAGTATTTTCGGGCTGTTTGGTATTTTCTTGTTTTAAAGGATTTTGTTCGGAATTCTGATTTAAAACGACAAAAATCTGAGGAAAATATTTTTTTAACAACGGCCGAGGATCTTTTAGTGCTATAGTTACGATAACAATGAGAAGCACAAAGAAAAGAAAAAACGACTTGCGACCTGATTTTTTAGGGAGGGGTGGCAGAGAAGATTGCATTTGTGTGCGATGTTGTTCCAGATAGGTTGTTTGTAGGAATTCTTCAAGTTTTTCATACATTTCACGAGCGGAAGCGAATCGTTTTTCGCGATCATGAGCCATCGCTTTAAAAATGATGGGATCAATTGGAAATTCTAGTTTCTTATTCACGACAGTTGCAGGCTCAAAAACTCCGCGGGGAATAATGCCAGTGAGCATTTCGTAGAGCAGAACCCCTGTGGAATAAATATCGGCTCGTGCGTCAACGGATCGAGAGTCCTGACTTTGTTCAGGAGCCATATAGGCTTTGGTTCCGATGCTTGCGTTTTCTTCGGTTAGTTGTTGTTCTTCGTTATTTTCGATATGAGCAATACCAAAATCGGTAATTTTGGCATGATTTTGTGTGGTTAAAAGAATATTTTCAGGTTTGATATCTCGGTGAATAATTCCTTTTTTATGGGCATAATCGAGAGCATCCAAGATTTCTAAAATGAGGTGATACGTGGTTAGTTCATCGAGGCTTCCTTCGCGGATGGCGTTTCGGAGTCCTTTTCCATCGACGTATTCCATGGCAAAAAAATAGTGTTCGGAGTCATTAATTTTAGCTTTCCCTTTTCCGAAAATAGAGACAATATTGGGATGAGAAATGGTGGAGAGTGCCTCAATTTCCCGATTAAAGCGGGCAATCATTTTCTGACTTCGTGAGAGTTTTACTTTCAAAATTTTGATGGCAACAGGACGTTTTAGAGTGACTTGTAATCCTCGGAAAACGAGAGCCATTCCGCCCTGGGCCAAAAATTTTTCTATCAAAAAATCGCCAATTTGGACTCCAATCAAATCAGAGGGACTTTGAATGGATTTAGTAACAGGAGAAGAAGTCACTTTTTTTGATGTTTCCATAAAACAATTTTCAATGGCTCAAATGTTTTTGTAGAATGAATGTGGGTCTTGCTGAAAAGCGGAAACCAATTTTTCGTCAATTTTTCGTCCGCCCTCTGGGAAGAGAGCATCTATTTTATCAGTCTGAAGGGAGTGAGGCAAGTTTTATGAGAGAGGAGAGTCTTTAAGAATAGTGATTGTTTTTCTTAAAAAAAGTGGTATCCTCTTCGGGAGTATTCTGTTATCAGCAAAGTAGCATTTCGGAAAGATTTTGGAAGAAAAAGTGAACGGTCTTTTCTGAGAGAAGTTTTAGAGAATTCCGGAAACACATTTAATTCTATTGTTCTAAACGATTGTCATACGGACCAAAATTTTTTTTGTTTAGAGTGGGGTCATGGTTTTGGAATCACAGGATAAGACTAATAATACCAGTTCAAATGAATCAACTGAAAAGAAATCGCTTTCGACTTCAGAAAATATTGCAGAAGTGTCGAATTCAACACTTCCTGCAGCAACGCTTTTGTCTACCCCTTCCGAGCTTCCTTCGCAGGCGTCTGACAATTCTGAAAAACCGGTGAAGCGGGAACCTCATCCTCTGGAGGGGAAACTGATTTCTGTTCCAGTCACAGGACTCGATCTTGAGAATAAAAATGTTTTGGTGACTTTTGAAGGAAACAATGTAAACATTCCTCTCTCTGAGTTTGA
The DNA here is from genome assembly GCA_964530615.1 of uncultured Planctomycetota bacterium. Classification (GTDB taxonomy): domain Bacteria; phylum Planctomycetota; class JBBTDB01; order JBBTDB01; family JBBTDB01; genus JBBTDB01. The sequence goes on from CAZHAR010000009.1 coordinate 46,063, forward strand.
AGGAAATCCGGAGGTCGGGAAAAACATTGAAATTTTTGTATCGTTCTCCCCATCTGAAAAATCAATCAAATTATCCTATACGCAGGCAGTGGCCCAACGAAACTGGAAAAAATTCTTTGACTCCCATCAAATTCATCAGATGATTGAATCCACGTATCTCCATCCCATTAAAGGTGGATACCTTGTAGATATTGGAGTGACTGCTTTTCTCCCGTCCTCGTTGGCTCATTTAACGCGTAAAGAGTTAGAGAGTGCGAAGACAGAAACATTAAAATTTCAAGTAGAAATTTTGGAAATGACTCCGGAAAAAAATAACGTAGTTGTTTCTCGAAAAAGTGTTTTGGCCCAAGAGCGCAAAAAGAATGTGGAAGACTTTTTAAAATCACTTGAAGTGGGACAAATTACTGAAGGCGTGGTTCAAGACATCACTGATTTTGGTGCATTTATTCGTCTTGGAGTGATTGATGGCTTACTTCATATCAAGGATATGAGTTGGGAGCATATTAATCATCCAAAAGATCTGGTCACTTTGCATCAACTAATCAAAGTAAAGATCTTAAAGGTCGATTTGAAAAACGAAAAAGTTTCACTAGGATTGAAGCAGATTACAGAATCGCTCTGGATCACGGCGGAAAAAGACTTTCCAATTAATAGTATGGTTACGGGGAAAGTAGTGAGTCTAAAGCCATTTGGTGCGTTTGTGCGACTCAAAGAAGGGATCGAAGGCTTACTGCATATTTCGCAGATTAGCCGTAAAAAACTCGAGCATCCTTCGGAAATTTTGAGTATTGGGCAAGAAGTGAAAGCAACCGTTCTTTCTGTAAATCCCGCTCAAAAGCGAATCGCACTTGGAATGAAACAACTTGAACCTGATCCGTGGCACAACGTAGTACAACGTTATGTCATCGGAAAATCTTATAAAGGAACCGTCACCGGAGTGGTTCCGTTTGGGGCATTTGTTCAACTTGAAGAAGGAATCGAAGGACTAATTCATATTTCCAAACTTTCAAATCATCGCGTTGAATCTCCTTCAGATGTTGTGAAACTCGGAGAAGAAGTTACCGTAACGATTTTGGAAGTGAAGCCCGAAGACAAAAGAATTCGATTAAGCCTCGTTGAATAAACTTGACAATTTTAAAGAAGGCGCTATACTGTAAAACCTTCTTTTTCGCACCAATAGCTCAACTGGATAGAGCGTCGGCCTACGAAGCCGAAGGTTTCAGGTTCGAGTCCTGATTGGTGCACTATACAGGACTTTTCATCTTTTTCAGGTGAAAAGTCTTTTTTCATTTCTTGGAAACCCGCATTATTCCTAGAGAAGAACTGGAAGAGTTGACTCACCGAAGTGGTTCGCAAAGTCTCCGCTTCAAAAGTGAGTTTTTGAGGGAAAAGCGAACCAACAAATTTTCGTTTTACTTCAAAAGGTGCGGACAGATAGTATTGATCTAGGTTCGCCAGAAGTTCATGCCCAAATTTCAAATATTCCAAATAATTCTGATCCATTTCTTTTAACTCCGATTTTCTATGGTCTAAGGTAAGTTTTTCTTCTTTGAGGCTTTCTTTAAACAAATTGAAATCGTCTCGTTCCAGATCCCCTCCAACAAATTTCGTGGTTGCATCAAGTCTTTTCTGTTCCATCGTTTTAAGTTTTTCCTCGATTCGGGAAAGTTCTAGTTTTTGATTTCCGGTTGAAGATTTAAAAACATACTCCATCACCAAATAAAAGCCTTCCAAGAGTTGAGGATTTGGTTTTAGAGCGCGAAGAAACGTTAAAAAACTCTCATGAATTTTATTGATGTTGTGCCAAGTTCCTTTTCCTTTACAATCTTTGCAACAATAATAGCTATGCCGGAAGTTCTTGTTACGGCTAGCGTTGTTGGAACTAATATCAAGAACTTCGTTGCATTTATGGCAAATCAGATATCCTTGTAATGGAAAATTTTCTTTAGCCTGACGTGCTTTTATCCCTTTTCGTTTCGATTGATTGAAAATGTCTTGAACTTTCTGAAAGAGTTCTTTGGAAACAATTCCTTGATGGTTCCCTTGTATCGTCTGGAGAAATTCTCCGGTTTCTTCATCAAAAACTTCGATTTCTCCTGCATAAATTGGCTTCTGAAGCATCGCATAGAAATTTCCGTTTGGATCTGGATTAAATTTTTTGCGAAATTGAAATCCATAAAAAACGGAGGTTATTTTTTGAAGTTCCATTTCTTGAACCATCTTATTTTTCCTTTATTCGTCAGCAAAAACGTAATTTGCTAAATGATATCCGCGAATATCTTATCTTGTCAATTTTTTTTGAAGTAAAATTTTATTTCATTTTATGTCCGTTTATTTTTAAAGAAATAATTTTTTTTTACAACATTCTTAAGTACAGTCATTTACGCGTTTTTTTCTAAAAAAATTATTCAGTGTTTTAGATAGAAAAGAGCATTCTGCACAAGAAATGGCTTGTGTTCTTGATCCTTTTTGTTATCTCTCTTATCTCAGCGCAATGGAATATTATGGGCTCACAGATCGTCTCCCTCATCTCGTTGTGTTGACGACTTTTCCGATTTCTCAATGGCGAATGCTGGTTGCCCAAAAAGAAAAAGAGGACTTTGCTACCGATTATCTAAGCTATAAAGATTCTGCCCTTAATATTTAGGAAGATCTTCATGTCCTCAGAAAATAAACTTCATATTGAATCAAAAATCCAAAATTCGCCACCTCATCAAAGAGAATTTTGGCAAGCGATTTATGTCGTCTTACTTGCTATTTCAAGATCTCCCCAATTAAGGGAAGAGATGATCTTGAAAGGTGGGATGTTGCTTTCGCTCTTTTATCACGGTTTATCTCGTGCCCAGCAAAGCTTTTTGGACTTCTGCGGGTAATTCCAGCATGAGAAAACGCGATGCAGAGTACAAATAATCTTCTCCACTTTCATCAATAACTCGAAGATCTTCATCCGCTTCGGCCTCTTTGTCGGGAAGCACTTGATAGATTTTATGAAGCTCCAATGACGCAGAAAACTCTGTATTATCCACGCAGACTGCAAACATTTTTTTGTTTTTAGCACCCATCAAAGTTCTCCCTCCAAATAGCACTTTCGTTTAATTTCTTTTTTCCCGATACCGTGTGCTTCATACCAATGTAATTCAGCCAATCGTATTTTTCCATTTGAAAGTTTGATGTAGGCTTTCCCTTTCATTTTTCGCCACCGCCCTTTCCCATACAACTTTTTAAGGCGCTCAATTTCTTTAATTTGATTGCCTGTGGCGATGGCTTCGACTCCCTTAATTTTGCCGATTATTTCAAACCCGCTCAATTCTCACCACCTTTTTTGATCCATCACCTTTTTTTTAAGACATCAGTATATTTTATCGGCTTCGCTCTCGAAATCCTCCTACGTTCCTTTTTGGGCATAATTTTATGTAACTGGATGCTCTTAAAATTTTATTTTTTTTACATAATTCATTTTGTTATAGGCACTTGCTTATGTAATGCGATGTAACTGAAGACAATAAATAAAATTAATTTTTTACTGTACTTTTCTAAAGCTCTTTCAACAATTCATAAGCATCTTGGTAACCATCCATTTAGCTTTGAGGCTCTGAATTTTTTGTTTCGGGATTCTCCACAAAAGCACCAAAAAATTGGCTATAATCAGGATTAGAAATTTTTTGGAGTTTTTCAAAGGTATCCCACGCTCTAACCATTTCACAGAACCAAAGCGTTTTATTCCCGTAATAGCTTTCGGCCCATCTCTCCACTTTTTCGGCGATCTCTTTCTCCACAGTAAAATGGAGATTTCTTAGTTCTTGCGACCGAGTCCTTGGTCTTCCAACACCTTTTTTATCCATCAATATCCCTCCTAAAAACTCCCCTAAAAAAAACAAACAGTATTATTGTTATTGTATGTTGGCAAAGGACACTATTTGGACAAGGGTATTAAAATCGATGAAATTCAATGGATTTTAAAACGATGGCGTGACTATAGAATTCCTACCATCATTATACACCCCTCTTAGGTATCTTATATGCCCCTATTAGGTATCTTATACGAGGCTCTTACGTATTTCGTGTACAGTTCCTAACCGTAATATAGGCCTCTCTTAGATGCAAGTACTTTGATTCTATGTCGGTTAATTCTAAAACTGAAAAAAATCAGAAAAATGCTTAAAATGTTTCAATTCATCGGATATTATTCTTTTTTATCCAATGATGGAGATTCGCTTCCGTTGTTTTATAGCGATTGGCTATAAATTTCTGTGTCGAACCGTTGGCTAAGAGTGCTTCTATTTCTGGTCGGTATGGATCGAGTTTGCTTTTCCCTTTCCCTAGTGGCCTTCCAAGTTTAATGCCGTTTTCTTTTTTTACGCGGAGCGCTTCTTTCGTTCGCTGAGAAATCAGATCTCTTTCTATTTCGGACGCCATTGAAAAAGCCATTGCGACAATTTTACTTTGAATGCTATTGTCTAGGGTCCAGTTCCCTTTAACCGCGTAAAGTTCAACTTCTTTTTTGAGGCAAATCGATAAGATTTCCATAATTTCCAGCATAGATCGGCCTAAGCGAGAGAGTTCGCTGACGATCAATTTATCTCCTTTTTGCATTTCTTCGATGAGATTGCCTAATTTTCGTTCTCTCCAAGGAATGCGGCCAGAAATTTTTTCTTCGACAAACTCAACTTTCCCGAAATTTTTGTCATTTGCCAAACGTAAAATCTCGTTTTTATTTTTTTCGAGGTCTTGTTCCTCGGTAGAAACTCGAAGATATCCGATTGTTTTCATAAGAAAATCCATTAATTCGATAAAAACCTATACTTTTTATTTAAATTACGTTAATTATTATAAAATATTCAATGATTTTTGTCTAATTTTTGATATAAAATAAATGAACAATATATTTTCCTAATGGTTTTTGACGATGAAAATCATATTTTTTCATCCCTTTATTTCGCAAATGCATCCATAACAAAACTTCAGAGAACGTGCTCTTATTTCTTAGCCGTCTTGCGAATTCTTTAAGCTTCGGATGATACGGAATAATTTTGCGTCTTTTCATAAAACTTCCTTTCTCAGGAGAACCATTCTCTTTTAAATTGAATGATTCTAATCTTTTTAAAAAAAAGATTTTTTAAAAAGGAATTTTATGCAACGAATCCCGATTTTCTAAGAAACGGGGGGATTCATTTTTTGTTGAAGTTCTGCTACGGTTTTCTCTAGCGCTTTAATTCGTTCTAAGTAATCTGGAATTTTTTTGATATGAACATAGGCGCGTTCGGCTTCTCGAATAGGCATTGCTTGAGGAAATCCCCAATATCCCTTGGGTTTGGGGTAATCTGGATTTTCTAGCGATTTGTCGACGCCCGTTTGAGCGGCAATTTGAACTCCATTGGCGATTCGAATGGGACTTCCTCCTAGCTTTCCGGCGATTCCTACTTGTCCACCAATGAGGACGTGGTTTCCAACGACTGTAGAACCTGCAATTCCACACTGAGAAACTAATAAACAGTCTTGGCCGATTTTTACGCCATGTCCGATCTGAATGAGATTATCCATTTTAGTTCCTTCTCCAATAAGAGTCGGTTCCATGGCTCCTCGATCAATAGCGCAGTTCGCGCCAATTTCCACATGATCCTGAATAATCACCTTTCCTAATTGATTAATTTTTCGGTGTTTTCCTGTTTTAAAATCGGTTGCAAATCCAAAACCATCTGCACCGATCACCGCTCCTGAATGAAGGGTACAAAAGCTTCCGATTTGGCAACTAGCATACACGGAAACGTGAGAATAAAGGGTCGTCTTCTGCCCGATACGAACCCCTTCTCCTAAGACCACATGAGGATAAAGAGTCACCTGATCGCCGAGATGACAACCGCGTCCTACGTACACATAGGGAGCAATTCCTACATTCTTTCCTAAAATAACGCCGGGTTCAAGGACGGCCGTGGGATGAATCCCTTGCCAAGGATGTTGAATGGGATAAAAATATTCGGTTAAAATCGCCAGTCCTAGATAAGGGTTTTGCATTGAAATCATCGGAATTTGAAGGTTTAGAGAGACATTTTTTCCGAGAAGAAGAGCGGAAGCTTGGGTTAAAGCAACATTTTCTTGATAACTTTCGTTCACTAAAAAACTGATATCGCCGGGTTGTGCGTCTTTCAGAGAACGAAGGTTCTGAAGGATCAGATTTCCGTCTCCGTGAAGGACAATGTCATAAGTAGGTAAGGATTGCTTGAGATGAGCGACAATTTCATTTAAAGTTCTAGCCAAAATTAACCTCGATTCAGAAGAAAAAATAGTCGGGATTTATTTTTTTAATTCGGGAAATTGTTGTTCAATCCAGCGTCGATGATTTCGAGTTTGTCCATCTTGAAGATCCTTGGTTTGTTCTAGGTACTCTTGAAAATCTGACTTTGCACGGACGAAGTCTTTCAGAATAGAATTTAACTGCCCTCGAGTAAAGTAGGAAACCGAGTTATTCGGATTGATTTGAAGCGCTTGATTTAAATCGTTCATTGCTTCCTCAAACTGTTTTCCGGTGATGAGCGAAATAGCGCGATTATGATAGGCCTCTGTCATTTTAGGATCCAGTTGGATGGCTTTCGTATAATCCTCAATCGATTCTTTATAGCGTTTCTTGAAACTGTAGAGGAGTCCTCGTTTCAAATAAGCGCTCGCATAGCTAGGATCCATTTGAATGAGGCGTTCAAAATCTTTAGAGGCTTCGTTTAGATCTCCTTCTTCTAAGTTCATTTCTCCGCGTAGAAAATATGAATGGCGATAGTCTGGATTCAATTTTATGGACTGACTAAAATCTTCCAACGCTTGTTTTTTTTGTCCTTGCTGTTTTTTGGCGAGTCCGCGGTGGTAATAAAAAAGGGATTCTGTAGGGTTTAACCGAATCGCTTGCGAAAAATCAAGGAGGGCCCCTTCTAAATCATTCATCTCCAATTTTAAGATACCTCGGTTCATAAAGATAGTCGCTTCTTGTGTTTGAAGTGAAATGGCCTGATTGTAGTCAGACATCGCTCCTGTCAGGTCGCCCCTTTCTTTTTTGACAATTCCTCGATTGGCATAGATTTCAGGAAGTCGAGGGTTTAAGGTAATCGCATGAGTATAATCGTCTAAAGCACCTGCCAAATCACCGGACTTTCGTCGAGCGTTGCCTCGATTCGAGTACCCTTTCGGATCTTCGGGCGAAAGCTGAATCATTTGGTTCCAGTCTTCAATTGCCGCGGCCCAATTTCCCATTTCATAAAAAATATTTCCGCGATTTTGATACAAGACACTATCTTTTGGGTCTAACTCAAGTAGTTTGTGAAATACAGACAAGGCTCCTTCAAAATCTTTGGAATGAAATTGAGCCAATCCTAAATTATTATAGGCCGTTTTATTTTGAGGATCGAGGCGAATGGCTTCATTAAAATCGGCTAGAGCTCCTGCGTAGTCATTTTTGCTGAGAAGAAGAGTGCCTCGATAGGTTAACGATTCGGAATCTTTGAGCGGAAGCTGTTTTAAATAATCGAGATGAATTAGTTTTTCATAGGTGTGTTCGGTTTTTCTGGAAAAAATACTCTCGATTCCCATTCGATAACGCATGAGAAAAAGGGGGAGAAGAAACTTTTGTGCCTGCGTATAAGAGAGAGATTGCGTTAATAGCACCATATAATGAATTTCGGAAGACGGACGTTTTGTCTCGGGAAGCACCGATATTTTTTGATACAACAATTCTAAAGAATCCCATAACGCTTGAGGAATCTGGGGCTGAGACATTCGTCCCAAAATACAAGGAATCACCCCATAAAATTCTTCTTGCGCAGAAGTCCTGTTTTTTTGCTGAAGAAAATACTGGGTTCCTTCCTTTAAAAGGAACAACAATCGTTCAGCAATTTCTGGTTCTTTGAGTCGAGAAAGTTCTAAAATGGCCTCATCCCGAAGATTGTCTTCTCGAAAATGAGACTTTAATTTTTGCAACCATTCTTCCAATTGTTGAAGATGTTGCGTTAAAAATTTTCTTTTTTCAGTAAAAATATAGTCCCGAAGGAGTTTTTTTTCTGAGTCTTTAATAGCCGATAAAGACTCTAAATCTTGGAATACAGAATACGCCAGAGGATAATTTTCTTGAGCGCAAGTCAAAGTGATCAGATTTTTTCCAAGTGCCCATTTTTCCTGCGCAACGAGTGCTTCTTGCGGAGTGAGCGTAAACATTACGTTACAGAGGTTAAGACTCACTAGAAGATGATGAACCGTTTTCTCGATCGATTGCGGAGTGTCTGCAGAAAAGGCTTGTTTTTTCTCTTCTTGTAGCTGGAGCCATAACTCCGTAAGTTGTTTTTGGCGATCTTGATAAAAGGACCAAATCCCGTAGCCGGAAAAGAAGCTAATCAAGACGATCAAAAAGAAGAGACCGAAAAATTTGCGTTTATTTCGTCGTATCCATTTTCCAATAAGTTCTCTCAATCCATAGTTCCGAATCGATAAACGAAGATTTTTAGTATATCGCAAAATATCTTCAGAGAAGGCTTGTACTGAAGTGTATCGTTGTTTCCAATCGCGGTGAATGGATTTGCAAATAATCGCCTGAATATCGGGAGGAAACTCTGTAAATTCTTTTGGAAGCGAAGCGTTTGTTCGTCGCGAACGAGAAGCTTTGCCATGACGTTTATTCTGGAAAGAACACAGAACCCTATAACAGTCCAGTAAAATTTTCCCTAGTGCTGGAATATCTTCTTGGATTTGTTGCTCACTATTTGCTTTTTCCGCTTGATCCCAAGAGGTGACATAGACTTCTCCGAAAGCTCCGACTCGAATCGAAGCTAAACTGAGATTTCGATGTACCACCGATTGAGCATGGGCATAAGCGACCGCATCACAAATTTTCAAAAATAAAGAAACAAGTTTATTTTCCGTAAAATGATCAGAAATACAAGCAGAGAGCCAATCTGATAAGGGTTTACCGTCTAATTTCCGGAAGGTAAAATACGCCGATCCCGATTTTTCCTGTCGATAATCATAGAGAGGAATAATATTGGGATGCTCTAAATGTGCAGTGAGTGAGGCTTCTTGGTAGAAATGCTCTTGGCAAACGGACGATTCTGCTTGATCGGCAGAAAAAACAACCCGTTTTTGATACACTTCGCGTTCCAGCCAACGATCTTGAATTCGCTGAAGGGTTTCGTTTGGTTTGGAATCGATTATTTCAAGAGTTTGATATCGATTTTTTTCTAAAAGGGCCGTTTTAAACACGCGAGAGACACTTTGTCTCCCGCCTTGAGCGACGCTCGCCCGCAATTTTAAAGAGGGATCCAGTAACGTTTGCTCTAAAGCGCTTTCAAGCTTACTCGCTTTCTGGCTTTCTGTCACCACATCCCAAGGAACCCCATCGGATTGGGTGGGGGCCTTGGAGCGATTCATTTGAGGGTTAGCAAGGGTCGGATTTGCTCCAGAAAATGGCTTTTCCTGGAGACGGGTTTGAAAGGCTCGAACCTGTTTCTGAATTTCCTCAGAGGTTAAATACTCCAATTGAATTAATACTTGAGAGAGCGTATCTATAGACTTCGGAGCGGATTGTAAACAAATTTTAATTTGTTTTTTAGTGAGAAGTCCCTGTTTAAAAAGATACCGTAAAAATTGTTGGATATCCATCATTCAGCCTCGGTATCACTTAAAACTACGCTTACCGTGACTTTTTCTCCTTCCGCCGAAATTCCTTCGATCCATCGGAATCCGCTTACTTGTACTTTTCCGGCTTGAAACACTTCGTCTTGAATTCGTTGAAACGCTTTTTTCGCTTCCATTGAACCGGTAATTTCGAGTTTGGAAACGGGCCATTTCAAACTCTTTTGGCCTTTCGTTTTCGCTCCTCGGATTTTTTCTAAAACCACAGTTGCATACGAAAACGCCTCTTTTTCATCGAATTCGGGAAGTCCTTTAAATTCGTCTTCTGAGGGCCAAGAAGCTGTATGAATTGATGCCAAATTTCCAGAATCCACAAATCGCCAAGACCAGACTTCTTCCGTCACATAGGGCATAAAGGGGGCCAGAAGGCGCAAAAACGTATTCAAAGAAAATCCTAAGGAAGCCAACACGGAACGACGATCCGGAGAATCTTGCTCCGCGTACGATCGCACCTTCACCAATTCCACATAGTCATCGCAGAAGCTCCAGAACGTACTTTCAATTGTCTGTAAAGCGTTCGCGTAATCAAAATGGTTAAAGAAATTTGTCGCCTCCAAAACCACTTGTCTGAGTTTTTGTAAAAATGCTATATCTAGGGTTGTTTTCACTACAGAAATCGAAGGAATCGGTTGAGTTCCCAAGATTTCTTGTAAACGCAACAGTACAAAACGGGAGACATTAAACACCTTCGTGGAAAGTCGTTGTCCCACTTTAAAGACTTCTCGATCACAGGCAGTGTCGGTTCCTAGTCTTGCTCTCGCCGCCCAGTAACGAACCCCATCCGAAGAAAACTCGTCAATCAGTTCTCGCGGACTCGGTGGTTTTCTCTGGCTTAAATTCGACTTACTCAATTTCTTATGCTCTGGATCAAGCACCCATCCACTAATCACAACATTCTTCCAGGGGATTTCATCTTCGTGCATCCAGGCTTTCACAATCGTATAAAAGGCCCAAGTACGAATGATTTCATGCGCCTGTGGACGAATATCCATCGGAAAAAGTTTTTGATGTCGCTCTGGATTCAGTGTCCATTGACTCGATATTTGGGGGGTCAATGAAGAAGTCGCCCAGGTATCCATTACATCGGGATCGGCTGTAAATCCACCCGGTTTATCACGCTGTTCTGCTTTATATCCTGCGGGAACCTCCGTCATTGGGTCGACGGGTAGTTGTTCTGGATCGGCATAAATCGGATGATTGAAATCAGTAGAGCCCTCCTTTAACACTGGATACCAGACTGGGAACGGAACGCCGAAATAGCGTTGCCGACTAATGCACCAGTCCTGATTCAGTCCGGAAACCCAGCTTTCATAACGAGATTGCATATGATCTGGAAACCAGCGAATTTTTCGGCCCTGTTGCAATAACGCTTCTTTGTGCTCCAAAATGCGAATGAACCATTGTCGCGTAGGCACAAATTCGAGGGGTCGATCTCCTTTTTCATAGAATTTCACCGCATGTTGGATAGGACGGGGATCTCCTGATAAGGCAGATCTCTTTCCATCTGCAGAAGAATTCCCTTCCGCAAGAAGTTCAGCCATTTTCTTTTTTGCTTGTTTTGCGTAAAGTCCGGTGAGTTTGCCATAGTTTTCATTGGCTCTAGCTTGGTTTCTCGATTTGAACGGTTCTTTTCCAAATTCGACCGCTTTTAACCGTCCATCCATCCCGAGGATCTGACGAATCGGCAAACCCGATTTTTTCCACCACTCCACATCCATAGAATCTCCAAAGGTACAAACCATCAAGATTCCAGTCCCTTTCTCTGGATCGGCATGTATCGCGGGTAAAATCGGAACTTCGACTTCAAATAAAGGCGTAATCGCTTTTTTTCCAAAATATTTTTGATAACGAGTATCGTTTGGGTGAGCGACGACCGCGATGCACGCAGGCAGCAATTCTGGACGTGTGGTTGAAATAATGAATTCTCCGCCGTCTTCGAGTCCGAAACGGATATCATGAAAATGTCCGCTAATTTCACGATCTTCGAGTTCCGCTTGCGCCACTGCGGTTTTGAAATCTACATCCCACATCGTTGGAGCTTCACTAGCGTACACTTGCCCCTTTTTCACGAGATCGAGGAAAGAAAGTTGCGAGATATGACGACTATGATCATTAATCGTCGCGTACTGTTGTGTCCAGTCTAGAGAAAGGCCCAAGTGTCGCCATAGCTTTTCAAAGGCGGCTTCGTCTTCTTGCGTAATAATAGAACAGGCTTCAATAAAATTTTTGCGGGACACTTCTTCGACCGGATCTTTTTCGCCTTTATTGCGTTTGGGGGTCCAGCCTTCTTGATAGGGGAGCGTCGGATTACAACGAATTTTCAGAAGATTTTGAACACGTCGCTCTGTGGGTAATCCATTATCATCCCATCCCATCGGATAGGAAATGTTTTTTCCGCACATTCTCTGATAGCGCACCACCAAATCCTGATGGGTATAACTGAATACATGACCGATGTGCAAAGAACCCGAAACGGTGGGTGGCGGGGTATCGACGACAAATGTCTGTTGCCTATTTTTACTAGGATCCCAGCGATAAATTTTCCAGGATTCCCATTGTTGTCCCCAGAGTTCTTCTGCTTTTTTAGAGTCGTATTTACTTGGAATTTCGATCATAGTTTCACCTAAAATTTAAACCTTTATCCTTTTGTCGTTGCGAACGTTAGCGAAGTAATTTTCTGATAGCTCAAACTTTGCGAAGGTTCCTCGTTCCGCCGCTCGGCGTACCGTTCGGAATAACATTAGATTTACAAGGATTCTGGAGATCCATCAGAGGCTTCTGTTATATCAAGATCGTTCTGTTTGGGCAAGTTCGGAGATGGACTTTCTGACGCTTCTAGATCGCCTACAAGACGATCCACCATTTGCCCGACTCGATCCATACGCTCCTGAAGAAGCTTTTGATACGGTTCCAGATCAGTGGCCTCTTTGGGAACAAATAAGGGTTCATCCACTTTTAAATAAAGATGACAAAAGGGTTTTGGAATTTCAAACTGATCCCAACTCTTGAGCTTCCATTTGCGAGAAAGCGCGATCCCTCCGGGTAAAATCGGCCACCCAAAATGTTGCGCGATAGCGAGTATTCCTCGTGTTGTGATTTGGTGACGTGGCCCACGCGGTCCATCAATGGTAAACGCGATATCATGGAGCGAATCGTCTTTCAGTTCATTTAAAGCTCGGGTCGCTCCTCGGTTACTAGAACCCCGTACCGGAAGGAAGCCAAGTCGTTGAACGACTTGAGTGATATATTCTCCATCGCGATGAGGAGAAATCAAAATACGAATCTTGCGATGGCGATGCGTATAAGCAGGAACCAATAATTTTCCGTGCCAGAATGAGTAAATAACCTGTTTCCCTTCGTGGTGGAATTGTTTGACAATCGCCTCATCCTCATAATGAATTTTTGAGGTTAAATGTAGAAGAGTAATGAGTTTTGAAGCTAAAATACCGACCAGACGAAAAAGGAGAGGATGTGAAATTTTCATAAGCACTATTTTGAGTATAATGAAGCAAAGAATTTTTGAACAATCCAGAGAAAAGATCGTATTTTTAACAATGAGCAATAGAAGACGTTCGCAGAAACAACTATTAAACAGGATTTTGGACAAAAAAAAAGAAAGATAGGTATCCCGTGAAATTTTTTGTTCTCCTTTATAGTCTGCTTTTGGCGCAGGCTTTCGCTTATACCGTTTCGGGAAAAGTTGAAACCAATCAAAAATCTCCAGTGACCCGTGTCGATATCCGCTTAGAAAGTATTCGGGATAATCGTCCCTCTTTGCCCGTATTTAATACTCAAACAGATACTACCGGAAATTTTATTATCGAAAATATTCCTACCGGAAATTATCAAATGACGGTCAGTAAAAAAGGATGGATCACCTGGCGAAATTCTTTGACCTTGAAAATTGAGGAAGGAAAGAGCGAATTGTTAGAAATGACGATTGAACTCCAGCTCACTCGCCTGTATCAAGTATTAACTTTTATCCAGCTTGGAAGCGTTATTTATATCACTTTTTTTGGACTTCTGATTTTGACTTTAAATTTTTTGTCCACCGGAAAACCGGGAAAAGAGCTTACCCTTGTGGGTTGGTTATTTATAGGGCTCAGTATCGGAGTGGCCTTTGTTAAATGGAAGCTCTTGCAAGCTGCACAACTTGCCTTTTTTGGGGTTCTGATTGGAGGTTTAATCCAAAAATCAGGGAAGAAACAAGCGAATCTGAAATGGCAACAAGAAAAGGAAGTTCAAGAAAAACGTGAACTCGTCCAAAAACAAGAACAAGAGGAGATTCAGAAATTAATTGGTCAAGAAGGAGTTGCGTTTTCTGAATTAAAACCTTATGGAAATATCTCGATTCAAGATAAAATACTCGAAGCCAAAACACGGCAAGGATTGTTGAGCAAAGGAAGTCGAGTGGTTGTAAAAAGTGTTGAGGGCCGAACCCTTGTTGTTGAATTGCTTAAAGACTGATTTGTTTTTTTCCTCCTTTTGAAATTATTTTTAAAAATACTCTTGACTTTTTTTTTATTTATTTCTTAATTGAGAATAGCTATCAATATCATTTAAATTGAATAGAGAAATAAATTACTAGGTTAGCAGACAAGTTTTATTTTTTTGTTTATTTAATGAGACTAGTTCTTAACATCATTATTCTAAAATACAAAGGGTTCTTTATGCGATTTTACCTTGCGGTTGTTTTCTTTTTTCTTTGCTTTACGGCGAATTTTGCACAAAACCAACAAGATCGAATTGATTTTTTGGAGGAAAAGCTCCAAAAGCTTACGAAAGATCTAGAGGCGATTAAACAAGACATCGCTACAGAAAAAAAATCGACTAAAACGGGCCTAGATAAAGCGGCTGAAGAACGTATTTCGATTCTTGAAGAAATGGAAAGTTTAAAGAAAGGCGGACTTTTAGGGTTGGGAAGTGACCCGAAATGGCTCCACAAATTTACCCTAGGTGGTTATGGGGAATTCCATCTGAACGCACGCGAAGGAAAAGGTAATAAGTTCCTGGATATTCATCGATTTGTACTCTATTTGGGGTATGATTTTAACGATTGGATCAAATTCAACTCCGAAACGGAGTTTGAACATGGTTTTGTGGAAGAAGGAAATGGAGAAATTCTCATCGAACAACTCTATGTGGATTTTCTTTTTTCGGATTATATTAACGCCAGAGTGGGCCGTGTTTTAGCGCCTCTTGGAATTATTAACAAATATCATGAACCGACCACTTTTTATAGCGTGGAGCGCCCTGCGGTAGAAACCAATATTATTCCCTCGACTTGGTATCTGGATGGTATCGGAATTTATGGAAAAATTACTCCGTATTTCCGTTATGAAGCCTATCTCACAAACAGCTTAGATGGCTCTGGGTTTAGCTCCACCGGAGGAATAAGAGGGGGCCGTCAAGAAGAGCGTCCGGGAATTTCTGAACCCGGATATAGTGGGCGCGTGGATTTTTTCCCGCTCGCTGGAATGGAATCAAGTGATCATGATTTAAGATTGGGTCTTTCCATGTTTGCAGGCGGAATGAATAATGGGAACTTGGGAGAGAATCCAGAGATTAATGGAGAGGTTTATTTGTATTCTGGTGATGTACAATATCGTTTCTCCAAATTTGAGTTTAAAGCCGTTGGTGCTTACGGAAAAATCGGAGCTTCTCGTGAATTGAACCGAGACTTTGGCGGGAATGTTGCTTCTGATATTGTCGGTTTTTATTTTGAAACGGCGTATCATTTTTGGCCAGATTCCTGGAAAAAAGGCAAGCTAGCGGAGTCAGACGCAGTTGCCTTCGTTCGTTATGAGGATTATAATACGCAGTTTAAAGTTCATTCTGGTTTAGCGAAAGATCCGAAAGGAAACCGTAATGATTGGGTTTTCGGGCTTGCTTTTTATCCAGTCCCGAACCTCGTTTTAAAAGTGGACTTTCAACTGAAAGACGATGCCACACGAGAAACCGATCTCAGTCAACTGAATATGGGGTTTGGATGGGATTTTTGAAATGAAATTCGCACAAAAATATTGGATCTATTCCTTCATTTTTTTTCTCTTTTCTTTCGGACAAGCCGAGCGTTATTTAACGGAAGACGAGGCCCTAAAGCTGGCGTTTCCTGACGCGACCGAAATTGAAAAAAAGAAAGTCATTCTCACCACACCTCAAAAGGAAGAGATCCAATCCCGCTTGCGAAATAGTCAGGCGGGAAGATTGTATACCTATTATGTGGGCAAAAAAGACAACCAAACGTTGGGATATGCGGTCATTGATGAAGTGTTGGGAAAACATCTTCCAATCACCTATATGGTGGCGATTGACCCTTCTCAAAAAATTCAGCGTGTCGAAATTCTGGTTTATCGGGAAGATTATGGTTGGGAAATCCGACAACAAAAATTCCGTGGCCAGTTTTACGGAAAAGGAACCGAGGCCGATTTTCGTCTGAATACAGATATCCGCAATATTGCAGGCGCGACGATTTCTTGTCGGAACCTAACAGACGGGATTCATAATACCTTGGTCCATCTTTCTGTGATTCTTGAGCAAGAAAAAGAAGTCACTCCGGAAAATGTCGTGCCCCCAGCGTCTCCAGTTGCTCTCTATAAACGCTCTCAATATTTGATGGGGACCTTTTTAGAAATAACGCTTTACACGTCTCAAGCAGAAGCGGCTGAAAAGGCTTTCAAATCGGCGTTTGAAGAAGTCGCTCGCTTAGAGCAAATTTTTACGACGTATCGTTCGGATAGCGAAATTTCGCTGTTAAATCGAAACGCCTGGGAAAATTCTCAAACGTTGAGTCCAGACGCGATGACCTTGATTTTAATTTCGAAAGAGTGGCACGAAAAAACAAAAGGCTCCTTTGATATCACCATTTTTCCTCTAGTCCAACTCTGGAGCCTTGCGCAAAAAAATAATCAACTCCCAGAGGACGAAGCCATTAAAAAGACGCTGAATCAGATCGGAACGCAACACTTTTCTCTAGAGATTGCCTCTCGAAAATTTCGCTTCTTAAAGCAAGGAATGAGTCTTGATTTCGGAGGAATTGGAAAAGGATACGCGCTTGATCAGGTAAGACAACTTTTAATACAACAACAAATTCCTACATTTTTAGCCAATTTTGGAGGACAAATTTTAGTACAGGGACTTCCTCCGGAACAAAATTATTGGCCCGTAGAGGTCAAACATCCTAAAAATACACAGCAAGTGTTGACAAAATTTTATTTAAAAAAAGGATCGGTTTCGACGTCCGCAAACTATGAACGCGGGATCCGAATTCAAAATAAATGGTACTCGCATTTGATTGATCCGCAGACAGGGTATCCTGTTTCTGGAATTTTAAGTACCACCGTAATTGCAGATTCTGCAACAGAGGCGGACGCGCTTTCTACCGGATTCTTTGTTTCTGGCGTTTCATTTACGCAACAGTTTCTCAAAAACTCGTCCTCCCTCGGAGTACTCATAATGACTGAACAAGAAGAAGTGTTGCGTTTAGGACTCTGTTCCCAGTTGGAAAAACAGTAAAAAAAATAAGGTCAATTCTGATTTTTTTGTATGGATGTGACTGATGAGAGAATGGCGAAACGTCAAAAGCGGGATGTTAGGGACTCTGCTTTGGGAAACTCGCTTTATTTACACTTTATTTCTATTATTTTGTTTGGTGAGTTATGGAGTGATGGGAGTTTTAATGAATACGCGAAGTCATTTCACTCCTACCGCTTTAGGAGAATATTATCGGGGCAATGAAGAAAAGGATATCTACGGAAAAACATTTCAGGAACTTTTAGAAGTCACTCATTTCCATCTTTTTAGTGTCCCAGTCCTTTTGTTTATTCAAGGACATCTGTTTTTGTTAACTTCCTGGCCAAGATTTTTGAAAGTCGTGATTGTTTTGGCGTCTTTTCTCGGCGCGGCACTGATGATCGCGGGTCCGTGGATGATTTTCTATCTCTCTTCAGATCTGGCTATTTTGATGGCGTTTGGCCGTGTACTTCTTTTTCTGTCCCTTATCCTCTATGCGTTGGTTCCCATTTATGAAATGTGGTTCAAACGCGCAAGTTCTTCAGCTTCCTCTTCTCCCTAGCACTCCTCTGCTGCCATGGAAAAATTTATGGAAGCAATGGAGCGGCCATTCAACTCGGGTTAAAACCATCTACCCTTCAGAGTAAAATGAAAAAACTAAAAATAATTCGAAAATTTAAATACTGAAAAAAAATCTCTGGGTATTTTTTTTGATGGAAAGTATGGGAGTTTATTTGGACGATTGTTCCCAATGAATCAAGTTTGTGTCCTTGTTAGAATGAGAATAATAGGCTCGATAAGAACGTGAGAGTCCTGAGGTACTTGCCTGAATTTCAGAAGAAAAAAAATCGCTTTTGACCACCAGATATTTTTTGAGGTCGTTAAAAATTTTCTCTTCCTCAGAATCTTTTTCCAAATCTAAGGTGTCCTGAAGTTCTTGTATACTTTTAAAGTAACCTTCTTCTTCAGTTCGCCTCTGCAGAATAAGTGCTATAAACTCTTCTGGAATCTTTTCATGGAGACTGATGAGTAGCTCTGCCGAAGCCGTATTCACATTAATTTTTCCTGAAGAGAGAAAGGTGATTGCGTCTGTCAAAGTGCTGAAATTATAAAGAGCCTCTTCTGGAAAATACGTTGTTAAAAACTCAGGAATCAATTTGAATTCTTGTAAACTATAAAGAGGCTCAACGAGGCTTCGGCCCTTACGTTCTTCGATTTCGTTTTTCATCCAAGAAATTAAAGTGTTGGCTAATCCTTCCGCGTCATAGCGTTCGTCCTGAAAGAGCTCGAGGATATAACGCATAAAAATCGCTTTGGTTTCTTTTTGGTCGCTTTCTGACCCTCGAATCAATTGTAGAATATTAAATTTTCGTTCTTCATCTTTGAGGGTGACGGTTAAAGTTGATTTTCCAAGTGTTTGTGGCTCTATTCCATTGGCCCAGCCATCTTGGAGCGAATGATACCCTTCTTCTCCCTTTTTTTTTGCATCCAGTTGCAAAAAGGCAATTCCTAGGTAAACGCCCGATTGTGCGGCTTTTAAATTTTGTAAGTCCTCTCGAAAATTATTGGCAATTTGAACCTCGACTTTTGTGGAGTACGAAATCTGACCAATGGTGAGAATCATAATCGTAATAACCAACAAAGTGAGTAATAAGGCAATTCCTTTACGAGAAGAAGGATCATATCGCCCCACAAATAGACTCCTGAAAGAATAACTAGAAAAGGGTCTCTCTTTATGCTTTAGAAAGAGACGATCTCGAGAGAAAAAAACTTCAACTTTTTGAACCTCAGATTTTTTGAAGTAAGAGACGAATTAAATCGTGAGTTGTAATAATTCCAGCTAAATTTCCTTTTTCATCTAAAATAGGAAATGCGCTTACTTTTTTATCCAAAACAAATTGGGCGGCTTCTTTGACATCGGTTTCCAATTTTAAGGTAATCGGGTGTTTTGAGGAAATTTGTCCAACCGTAATCGGATTTTCTTGATCGGAAGGAATCGAGAGAACCACGAGAAGATCTCGATCCGAAATAATACTTTCCGGTTTGCCAGCGCGGGTGACCACGAGATGTCGGATATTACTTTCTTCCATAATTTTTAACGCCTCGGTTACGCTCATTTGTCGATCAACTGTTTTGACTTTTTTCGTCATCAATTCAGAAACTTTCATACACAACTCCTGTTCTAAGTTATTCTTTTTTCAAAAAAATGATCAAAATAGCAAAATTTATTCCGGAAGGATGGAATCTAATCTGGATTGAATCAGTGAGTGAATTTTTCCATTAGAGGCAAGAATTTGACCCGAATAGAGAAAATTGTTTCCTCCAGAAAAATCGGTGACTTTCCCGCCTGCTTCCTGAACAAGCACAGTTCCTGCGGCCACATCATAAGGTTTCAAATGGAGTTCCCAATATCCGTCAAATCGTCCACAAGCGACATAAGCCAGATCTAGAGCGGCAGAACCTCCACGACGAATTCCTTGAGATTCCAAAAGGAGTCGCGAAAAATTGGCAATATTATTGTTTTGGGTTTCGTTCAAATTATACCCAAAGCCAGTGGACAGCAAACTATTAATCAGTTGAGTTTCCGGCGAAACCTGAATCGGAGTCTGATTGAGAAAAGCGCCGTGTCCTTTGAGTGCAAAAAACATTTCTCGTAGATAAGGCGCGTAAACAACACCCATCACCAGTTCTTGAGCGATTTCTAGGCCCATAGAAATAGAGAACAGCGGGTAGGCGTGGCGAAAATTGGTGGTTCCATCTAGCGGGTCAATGTGCCAGCAAAATTCATTCGCTTCCTTGACCGTAAATTCTTCCGCCAAGATGGAATGTTGCGGAAAGTATTGCTCAATTTGCTGAACGATATAGCGCTCAGATTGTTTGTCCGCTTCTGTGACCAATTCACGGCGACCTTTATTTTGAATATTTTCAGAGGAAAGATTGCCAAAAAACTTCATAATAATTTTGCCAGCCTCTTCTGCCGTCTGTCTGGCAAATTGTAATAGGTGTTGCCCTTCGCTTGGAGATAATATCGTCATAGTGTTTCTTTAGGGTTTCTCTGGAGTCGTTATCGATGGGGTTCCTGCTTGTGGAGTGGTTGGGGGAAGATGAGGATCTTTATCTTTATTTAAATACATATCCAGCTTGGGTTTTGGTTTTTCTCCAAGATGCGGTAGTTTATGTTTTTCAAGATATTTTCGATAAGGAATCCAAATTTTGGAAGGAAGTCGTCCATAAACCATTGCAATAAACGCAATCACTGATTGAAGTTCTAATTTTTTGGCTTCGGTCAGTTGCTCGGTCGGCAAAGCATAAGCGTGATGAACCAAGGCTCGGTAGTTGTCCATACGAGAACGTGAAATACGCACTTTTCCTTTTTCGAGAACCAGACCCGTCACTTCTAACATTTGGCCCTTGCTTCTTTGCAAGTAATGTAATTTTTCGGGGTTCACGAAAAAACCACAATTTCGAACGATTTTTTGGATCTGTTGGCGTAATTCCTGCACAATTTCTTTT
The DNA here is from genome assembly GCA_964530615.1 of uncultured Planctomycetota bacterium. GTDB lineage: Bacteria > Planctomycetota > JBBTDB01 > JBBTDB01 > JBBTDB01 > JBBTDB01. Next base: position 66,751 of record CAZHAR010000009.1, read on the forward strand.
GAACCCGAGACGGTGATATCATCTGCGTATCGCGTATAACGATATTCAAGACCATAGGTGCTGAGTAGTTTATAAATCCGTTTATCCAGTTTAATACAAGCGATATTTAACAAATATCCTGAAGTGGGAGAGCCTTGGGGCAAGACATTATTAAAGGTTGTAAACTGCACCAACAAATCAATCACTTCGTTGAGCACTTCGTGTTCCACGTGTTCGCCCATATGTTTGAGCGGAATTTTCGTATGACGAACAAATAAATGTTTGACCCAATTTTTATTAACGGTTGGAAACGCATCTTTTAAATCAATATTGAAAACTTCTTTTGCATTCAAGAGATGGTAGCGTGCATTGGTCACAATCGAACGAGATGGAACAAAACCATGCGCCGCGTTTGAAACCTGAATCCGATAAAGAAATCGATCGAGAATACGTCTTTGAACCATTTTTAATTTTTCATCGGGTGCTGAAATTTCTCGAAATTTCCCGCTATTGCCTTTGGGAATCTGAAAAAGGTGATACGCCGTCCCGTTTTCTAGGAGTTGGGTGGCTTCTCGTATCGATTCTGGAGCCAAATCAAGCCAACCAGACAGTAAGTCGATAGCGGTTTCTTTGGCTTTCGCTCGATCGGTATCGGAGATGACTCGCGGTTTTTCGAGGATCTGTTTTTCTTTTTTTTGAACGGCTCGAACTTCTAATTTAATGACCAGAACCGTTTGACAAGAGGTACAACTTACCCAGGCCCCCGGCCCCGGATGAGCGATTTCTAGCGAAGTCATACATTCTGGACATTTGATTTGAATCGCCACAGAGAACTCCTTTTTTTTCAAGGATAAGGAACTTTTAAGCAAAATAAGTATCTTTGAGTAAGAGCCTTGAATCAAGGTCTGGAATAATTTTTTTCTGAAATAAAATCCTCAAAGAGACATTTAATATTCTAATCATTAAACAATTTTTCTTCTAGTCTCCGCTGAAAAAAATGATAAACTGAAGATTATCTTCAGATTTATTTCCCAATAAAATTTGTGGACTTTGACTGTCTGCTGCGAAGCAACAGAGTCCTTTTCGTTAAGGAGTTCGATTCATGCCTTCTCAACGTAGACCTCAGAAATCTGCTCGTCCAAACTCTCGCCCTCCTAGCCGAAAACCGGAAGCCTACGAAGAGGAATCTCCTTCCAGAAATCGCCGTGCCCCCAAAAGAGAAACAGTTCCTGCGATGGTTTATATTGCCGTTGCTGTCGGAGCCCTCTTGATTGTTGGGATCGCGTTGATGATCGCCAAAGGACAGGGAGAAGACTATTCGGAAAGCTTAAAAAAACAACAAAAAGTAGAAAAAAAAGAAAAAGAAAAAGAAGAAATTGCGCTCTTTTCTCTCAATAAAAATAAGACTTCCCCCTCCGATACTGCCACTACAGAAGATCCTCTTAAAAAAGAAGAAACGCCAGAGAGTATTTTTGCGGATCAAGAACTCGAAAAAAAGCGTCAGGAAAAAGAAGCCAAAATTCTTGCAGAAGAAAAAGCATTAAAAGACGCGGAACTCGCCAAACAAAAAGAAATTGAAGAGACCAAAAAGAAGGGAGAAATTCCAGAACACTTTGATTTTCTTCCAGAGACCAGCATCGGCGATAAAGCAAAGATTAAAACCCTCTGCGAACAACTGATCAGCGATAATTACCGCTATTCCGAAGACGCAAAAAAACAATTGATCCCGATGGGAATCAAAACCGTTCCAATGCTCCTGAATACCTTAAAAGAAATGAATGTGCAAACCGACGATGGAGGACCTCTTGGAAATGTCATCGCCCAAGCCCTCGTAGAGTTGACCGGAGAAGACATGGGATACGAAGGAATGGGAACGCCTCTGGCCCGTGAAACCGGCAAAAAAAAGTGGATCGAGTGGTGGAACAAAGAACGACAAAAACACGAAAAATAAATCAAAATTTGTTGGAATTCAACTGCTTAAAAGAATTTTAGTCGATGAACTATTTTTCAAGTTGACAATTAAACATTTATCGATATAATTTTTACTTACAAAATGTAGTAAATTCCTCAGTAGCTCAACTGGTTAGAGCGATCGACTGTTAATCGATAGGTTATAGGTTCAAGTCCTATCTGAGGAGCCAAATTTTAACACTCCAACCCCACCTCCTTCGCGGGGTTTTCTTATTTAGCGCGTCCCTATCCCTATGGGCTGAAAAGATATCCACAAAAATACTAAAACTAAAATAAACTTCTTTTTTATAAAGTTTCGTTTAAAATCTCCTTCCAGCTTAAGATATAAAAATTTAAACAAACTTTTAATAAACGAAATTTTTGATGGAAACGTTAACTCAAGAAATTATTTTAAACCCCGCCGGTCATTTGATTGCTCCCCAAGAACAATCCGCAGAAATAAGCAGCACTTGGTTCAAAAACGTTCTAAAATCCTTTACAGCGAGTCAAGAATCTGGTTTGCTTTCCCTCGTTGCTACGAAATCCGAGGGACCTCTGTCTCCTTCGATTTCGTTCTGGAGAGATTTCGCACATCGCTATTTCACTGATTTCTGTCGAAGGCCCCCCTCAGAAGATAAAACACTGGCTCCACTCCCTTTCCTTTCTGAAGCCGAGATATCGACACTCCTTCTGAGTGTCCCGCCTATGCCCGGTGGCGAATATCTCACCGTAGAAATTCTTCAAAATATTTGGACTAGCCTCGATGACTGGTTCCGAGAGACCCTTACCTCTTCAGGGAAGAGTGTTGAAGAATGGTTTAAAGACCATGCTCCGCTCTGGCATCAGGTTGGACGTATTTGTTTTCATCTCACGGAAAATAAAAATAATCCAGAGCATTATCCGTTTCTCTTTATGCCTACTTATTCTCCTCGACTTTCGAAGGGCGGACGCATTCAGTATCAACCCTTAAACAAAGCACTTAAGGAATATGCCGGAGAAGGCAACAAAAAAGCCTTGCTTCATTTATTGTCCCCAGTCAGTCGAGCGGCCGAAAAAAGCAAGTTTGTCAAGGAGTTACTGGACACCAAAGAAATTTTTCAGGCTCAATCTTGGACCCCCCAAGAAACGTATCGTTTTTTAAAAGAAATTTCGCTCTATGAAGAAAGTGGCATTCTCGTTCGACTTCCGGATTGGTGGCACAAACGTTCAAAACCGCATGTCGCTATTACTATTGGAAGCAAAAAACAAAATCGGCTCAATAGCGATGCATTGCTTGATTTTAAAGTCGAACTGGCTTTAAATGAGAAAAATTTAACAGATGCCGAATGGAAAGAGTTAATGAAGGCAGAAGACGGCCTCGTTTATCTCAAAGGACAATGGATCGAAGTCAATCGAGAAAAATTGAAAGATGTTTTGACCCAATGGAAGGAAATCAAACGAAATTCCTTTTCCAATGGAATTTCGTTTATTGAAGGAATGCGTCTTTTAGCTGGAATACCTGCTGATTTGAATCCCAAGGACGATTTTGATGAGGAAGATCGCCGCTGGTTTTCAATCTGCGCAGGACCCTGGCTCTCTGAAATTCTCGCAGGGTTAAGGGATCCCACTCGTCTGGAAGTAGTTCACCAGAATAAAAATTTTTGCGGAACCCTTCGACCCTATCAGAAAGTCGGACATCAATGGCTCTGGTTCTTGTCTAATCTTGGTATTGGAGCCTGTCTTGCCGATGATATGGGACTTGGAAAGACAATTCAGGTGATATCCCTCTTCCTGAGTCTTAAAGAATCTTCCTCCACCAAACCTTCGTTGCTTGTCTTGCCGGCCTCTTTATTATCTAACTGGAAATCGGAAATCAAACGATTCGCCCCAACTCTTCAAATTCGCTTTATTCATGCGTCTGAACTCTCTAAAAACGACCTTGCCCGCCTTTCCAAAAATCCGGCAAAAGCTTTTTCAGGAATTGATGTCGTTTTAACCACTTACGGAATGCTTCTGCGTCAGGAATGGCTCACTGAAATGGAATGGAGGCTCGCTATTTTGGATGAAGCTCAAGCCATCAAAAATCCCACCTCCCAACAGAGCAAAGTAGTCAAAAAACTGAAAGCACAAGCACGAATCACTCTCACAGGCACTCCTGTAGAAAATAAGTTAGGCGATTTATGGTCCCTCTTTGACTTCCTCTCACCCAATCTTTTAGGATCTTCTTCCAAATTTAAAAGTTTTCTGAATGTTTTGGAACAACGCGAAGAAAATCGGTATGCTCCACTACGCAATCTCATCCGTCCTTATATTCTCAGACGCTTGAAAACCGATAAAACAATTATTTCGGATCTTCCTGATAAAGTCGAACTAAACGTATTTTGCGGACTCTCTAAAAAACAAGCCGTGCTTTATACAAAATCGGTACAAGAACTCAAGAATCTTCTAGAGACAACACTTACGGGAATGCAACGAAGAGGACAAGTCTTCTCCTCTTTGGTTAAATTCAAACAAATTTGCAATCATCCCAGTCATTTAACTGGCGATGGAAATTATGATCCGAAAGAAAGTGGAAAATTTGAACGCTTGCAAATCCTTTGCGAAGAGATCGCATCCCGTCAGGAAAAAGTGTTAATTTTTACTCAGTTTCGTGAAATTACAGAACCCCTTTCTTCTTTCCTCGCGGAAATATTTGGACGACAAGGACTCCTATTACACGGAGAGATTCCAGTCAAAAAGAGAAAAGATCTGGTCGACACCTTTCAACAAGAAAATGGACCTCCCTTTTTTGTCCTTTCACTCAAAGCAGGCGGGACTGGATTAAATTTAACGGCCGCCTCTCATGTGGTTCATTTTGACCGCTGGTGGAACCCTGCAGTAGAAAACCAAGCAACGGATCGCGCGTTTCGTATCGGTCAGCATCGAAATGTTCTAGTCCATAAATTTGTTTGTCGAGGCACTATCGAAGAAAAAATTGACGCTCTCATTGAAGAAAAAACAAAGCTGACTACCGATATTTTAGAAGGTGGAGCCGATACTCTATTAACGGAAATGAGTGATGAAGAGCTTCTTAAAATTGTTGCACTCGATCTGGAGCGAGCTGAACTTTAGGAGAATTTTATGAGTTGGTCCCAATGGAAACCCTATGTTTCTCAAGCCAAACGCCGCGCAAGTGCCGTCAAACAGATGGAAAAACTTCGCAAGAATGGTGTTCCTATTCAGCCCATTCACATCGAAGGTCGAACTATTGCCACTACATTCTGGGGAAAAGCTTGGTGTGAACACCTTGAGAAATTCAGTGATTATGAAAATCGCTTGCCTCGCGGACGTACCTACGTTCGCAATGGCTCTGTGTGTCATTTGGAAGTCAAGAAAGGAGTAATCAAAGCAAGAGTTAGTGGCTCCGAGATGTATGAGGTCGATATTCAGATTAAAAACTTGCACCAAAGAAAATGGGACGATTTGAAAGCGCGTTGTTCCGGACAGATTAGCTCCTTAATGGATCTGCTTCAAGGAAAAATTTCTTCGGGTGTTATGCAGGTGGTAACCGATCCCCAAAATGGCTTGTTTCCGCTTCCCGGAGAGATGATGCTGGAATGTTCCTGCCCAGATTGGGCCACCATGTGCAAACATGTCGCCGCAGTCCTTTATGGAATCGGGGTGCGTCTAGATACTCAACCGGAAATGCTCTTTCTTCTCCGCGGAGTCAATCATACCGAATTGATTAGCACCAATATTGATTTTGAAGAAGTCGCTTCCGAAAAAAATTCCGGACGAAAGCGTATTCAAGAGGGCAATCTTCAGGAGATTTTTGGGATCGAATTTGTCGAAGAAAAAAAGAGGGAAATACCACAAACACTCCCGATTGCCAATAAATCGAAAACAAAACCGAAAAAAGCTCCCGCAAAAGCAAAATCCTTAAAAAAATCTGAAACGAAAACCATCCACACACAAACTCCTTTAACGCTATCCCCATTTCATCATGTAACTGGGGAATTCGTGAAAAAAATACGAACCCAATTCGAGATGACTCAAAAACAATTCTCAACACTTTTAGGCATCCCGCCTTCAAAACTGTCTTTATGGGAAACCACAAAAGGCAAAATCTCTTTTGATGAAAACGAACTCGAAACTTGGATCCGCATCGCCAAAATGGATCAAAAACAAGCAAGAAAACAGCTTAATCTTCTCTAGCAAAAACACCCATTGTTATGCGGAGTAATTCCCATTGTCATTGCGAGCCACTAACCCCCCCCCCCATTGTCATTGCGAGCGGAGCGAAGCAATCTCCTGTATGCTTGAATCTTTCGGAGATTGCTTTTTCGGCTTGCGCCTCATCGCAATGACAATAGGGTCTTTTCTTCGGCTTGCGCCTCATCGCAATGACAATCAGGTCTTTTTTGGTTTGCTTTGCATCCGTTCAAAACAATTGTAAAAAAAATTTACAATTGTTCCTCATTAAACAATTCCATTAATTTATTTAACTGTTTTAGTTATAATAAATTACAAAAATATTATTTCTGATTTTTTAGTCTGGAAAATTTTTTGCAGAGAAAAACACATTCAACTTGAGATTCTGCGAATTTTTGATTGATTTCAATCTTATCTTTTTGTAGGATCTAAGATTGTTTTTGTAGATGATCGAGATGAGTTTTACGACGTTGAAGCTCAAGCAAGGTTATCTGGTAGTGTGTTTATTGTGTTTAGTAAGGGGCATTTATGTATCAAGAATCCATGTTTAGCCCCCTCTTCAAACGCCTTTCCGAATTGCGGAAAGATGACAGTGGTCAAGTGATGCCATTTACAGCAGTATTCTCGCTGTTTTTGATTGTCATTTGGCTCTCGGTCTATAACGTTGGAGTTGGGGTCACAGATAAGATTCGCCTCCAGGACATTGCCGATCAGGTCGCTTATTCCCAAGCGATTGTCGGAGCCCGGGCGATGAATCTTATTGCGTTAAACAACCGAACAATGGTGGCGAATTTGGTGAGTTACACCACTTCCGTTATTATGCGTTCGCATTCCAAGTTTATCCGCGATTTAACAATTCTACTGTATGGAATACTCTATCTGCTTTCGCTGATACCTATTCCAATAGTCCAGCCAATCATAAAGGTTTTAGCGGCAATTGCTTACGCGATCGATATTATCGCGAATGTGTATGATACCGCTACGTTTGGAGGTGCCCTCATTTGGAGGTTTATCTTAAACTTCCAAATCGTGTGGATACTTATCCCTGCAACCAAGTTGATGTTTACTTCCTTTGCGACTTTACCTGTCTTTAACCTAGCGGAATACCAGGGATCGGTGATTTTTAAAGAACTCACCAACGAAGAAAAAGACGCAAGTGATGATAGCATCGAACTCTGGGCTCATTTTGGTGGCCGACGTCTCATTACCAGCGGTTTTGACTCCTTAGTCGGGGGTACCGGAACAGGCTCTTTTAGTAGTGCCTCTGGATTCGTGATGGATGTTGCCGCTTTAGCGATGCAGGTCGTAAGCTGGGCAAGTTGGGATAACTTGATTGCGCTTCCCGGAGATGACACGATGGGAGATCAATTCTTGAATTTCCTTAATCTGGAAAGTACTGACCCCGATATAGACAATTCTGCATTCAGCTTTGGAGATGATGGCGATATCAGTCAACAACGCCGTTTACAATGGATCATTTCCGCTACTTATCCACTATCCGATCGCGAAAGCCCGGTTTTTGGTATTGAAACCACGGGCGGCGGGATCGATCAAGCAACCCTTGATCAGATCACTCAACTGCGTCAGGATGCCGAAGCACTCGATTCGGCGGCAGCCGCCCTCGAATCAGAAGCCGCCGGTTTACGTAGTGAAGCCGCCGCTCTGCGCGCTGAAGATCCTCCAAATACAGCCGCCGCTGATGCCAAAGATGCTCAAGCGGCGACGAAAGAATCTCAGGCCCAAGCCAAACGAGATTCAGCCCAATCCAAACGAGATGAAGCCGATCAAATGCAGGCAGATGCTCAAGGAAGTGATGGAGAAGATGTCGATGTCGGCGCAACCATCGGGAACCTATTAGGAATGAATGAACAACGATGGGGCTTTAACCGAGATCCCATTGGCAGTGGTTTCCTTTCGAGCACCTTGATCATTCCTTATGCCATTTTTGCAAATGTTTATTGCTTGGCGGTCCACTTATCTCCCGCAAAAGTAAGTATGGAATTTGGTGGAGAAACTCGCGTTGGCCCCTATGATGAGCAACGAATTTGGCAAGGAGATCCCTTCGGTCTTTCCGGAGATGTCTATGAACCCCGACTGGATTTCTTACCCCTTCCCTTGTTTCCTTCAATCGGATTTATGGGTCCTCCTTATACAAGGAACCGCTTTTCGAGTGGAGAGCATGAAGAAGTTCCGGATTATACGGAACAATTCGAAATCGTCGGTTATGATTTCTTTGAACTCGAAGTCGAATACCTCGATTGGGATCCATGGCCGAGTTGGGAACGAGAAGATGATATCAGTATTGATTTCGGTGAAGCCGCGTTCAGTTCAAAACTCGAACTCCCCGGATATCACTGGCTCATTGAATATAATATTATTCCCGCACAAAAAGCCTTTTATGAATCTCTATGGGAAGATGCGTTCGGATTTAACGGAAATTCTCCTAAAGTCTGGCGCGGATTGATTCATGAAAACAATCCAGAATACAATGATTTTTTCACCGGACTCTCCTTCTTGAGTTCGATTTCTAGTTTCTTAAGTAAAGCCGGAGTAGTCTACACGCCCCAAGGCTACCTCGAAGTCGATGAGAAACACTATGCAGACACCTACGCAGATATGTTCGCCCTTGCTTATCATTATGAGCGTCAACGTGGTGAAAATGTCGAACAACGCAAAGGCAAATACTACTCTATGGTTGGAAAAGAATACAAGAGTATGCGCCTACTCCGTTGGCTCGGATTACTAGATGGCGCCGGAGCCTATATGGAAGGAATTCCGGGTCATAGCGATTCGACGGAAGTGATGTTCGATGGAAACTCCGGAGAGTTTGAACAAAATCCCGGAGCCGATCCGGATCGTAAATACGGTTCGTATCAAGCCGCGGCTACTGTAGAAGGAAGTCGAGAATTTGATCCGCACTTCTTCGGACATATGGTCGCTATGGCAAAATCGGAAGTGTTCTATGAACGCGATACCCGAAGAACAGAAATTCCAAACCTGTTCAACGCATTCTGGAGAGCACGATTGGCTCCATTGCAAACCGATGTGGCCGGATTCCTCGGAAAATTAGGCCTTAGCGCTGATTTGTCAACGGCCTTTACGTTTGCGCTTACCCATTAACCTTCATGGGAAAACCCGAATCGGGTTTTCCCAGATATTCAGGAGAATTTTATGATTAAAAAATTACTCTCGTTATGGAAGGATGATGAAGGAGCCGCCGCAACCGAATTTGCTTTGGTGTTACCGATGCTCTTGATCATCCTGTATGGAAATATGTTTTTCCATGAATTGATTCTCTTAAAATTACATGTCATCAAATGTGCGCGATATGTTGCCTTTGAATTGACTTGTCGCCCGGAAAGTGGCGTTGCTAGCTATGTCGCCGAATTTAATAACGATCACAAAATTAATACGGATTCAACGGTGATTACCGTGGAAAACTTCCTCAATGCAGACTCCGTCTTTAATATGCCCGGAGGCTCAATTCGTCCCCACGGCGAACAATTGGCCTACAGAGTCTTAATGCTCATTCCTGCTGTGACCTATCAAGGAATCTTTGGAGAAAGTGGATTGATTTCGTTAGGAAGTTTTAATCCTTCGCTCCTCACCGGATTTTTTGAAGGGGAAACACGCGAAAGTGGTCTCCGTGGAGTGAACGGAACTGCGGTCGGTAAAGATTTGATGACCGGCCAGGTTCGTGGAGATTACGTCTCTCGTTGGTCCGCTCTAGGTCTTCTTTTTGAAGATCGAGGAGCCAAAAATTGGGACTCGGATACTACATCGGGTGCCGTTATTCCTGTCTGCGGAACCGCTGGAGATTCTTATGGTCGCATCGCTATTTTGGTGAACGACTGGAGATCTTCTGGTGGTAATGTGATTAACTCGGACGATGCGGGTCTTCAACATTCCATCAAAGCCCGCGTGCATCGCGTTTGGAGCGCTTCGATCTTTGATAGTTTCTTTGGAACTGCTCTGAGCAAAGTGAACGAATTTTTGAGTTATCTGGGTGCGAAATTCCTAGATTTCAAAGATGTCGTGAGTATCGATGCGTTAGGACAACAAAATATTGGGGGCAGTACCCCACCCGATCCAGATGGCGATGATGTGGCTAATGATGAAAAGACGATTACGAGCAATGATTGGCGTATGACGGAATTCCGATAAATTTTACAAAGGCTGGGGAACCTTGTTGTTCCCCACGATTCAAAGACGGTACTTATCCTAATCGAGAAGGATTATGAAATTAAAAACTGGATTCTTCTTTACTGTTTTTTTCTTCTGTTGGTGGTGTGTTGAGCCTGAGACTTTGACGGCTCCACGAAAAGGATGGTATGGAGAAACGCTTCCTTACAATATTGAAAAATTGTCGGGAGAAATGATCGCGGGCCCTTGTCCGCGTGTTCCGCATCCAAGTAACAAAAATCGGGTCGAATACACCGAGAGTCAAAAACTCTATCAATGTACCACAGACCAAACGATTATGGTGTATGTTCCTGAAGGAGATTTTCTTCAAGGAAGTCGCAGTTCCTCAAACGAGGATAGCAAAACCGAACGAAGGGTCACGCTTCGCGGTTATTATATCGATCAGTTCGAAGTGACAAATCATCCCTACTCGACTTTTTTGAGAAAAAATTACTTTTTGGAACGCTTTTGGTCCTCTGAAGGGTTATTTTGGCTCCGACAAAACGCTAAAATTTCTACTCCGGTGCAGTTCTCGCCTGTGGACCTCTATAAACCAGTGGTCGAAATGAGTTGGTATGAAGCGGAAGCTTACGCCAATTCGGTTGGGAAAAAACTTCCGACCGAAGCGCAATGGGAAAAAGCCGCTCGTGGCCCCAACGGGAATTCTTTTCCGTGGGGAAACATTCCCAACCTTATTGAAAACTGCCATTGGAATTTGGAAGAAAGCAAGCGTATGAAACTGCTCGCTCCGGAAGAAATTAGCGAAGTCAGAAAACAACTGTTACAAAATGATGCGGACAACAAACCTCCTTATCTTCAGATAAAACGTTCTTCTCAAATCGAAGAACGAAAATATTTAGCGGTGGTAGGATCCTATCCGCAAGGCGCTTCCTTTTATAAATGCATGGATATGACCGGAAACGTATGGGAATGGGTACGTGATGTTTATCAGAAAGATTTCTATAAAGAAGCCCCCCTTCGTGATCCCTCTAATCAAAATTGGGGCGATTTACGGGTCACACGAGGAGGGGCTTGGAATACCCCACAAGAATTAATGTTCACGTATTATCGCATTCCCCGCGCTCCTTATAAAAATGGGGAAGATATCGGATTTCGTACTGTAATTGAATCGCCAATTCCTTTTTCCGTAGAGGACTAGAAATTCAAAATTCTTTTTAGAGGTTCTTATGTCATTAATAAAACTCAAAGGCTTTTTAAGAGAAATTCGCGATGACGATAGTGGCCAGGCTATGGTCGAAACCGCGATTATTTTTCCTCTCTATATTGCGGTGATTTGTGTGATTATGGAAACCGCCGTGTTGGCGAATGCTTATTTTATGACCGACTACGCGGCCTATTGTGCCGCTCGCGCGGGAATCGTTCATATGGGCAATCTCGAACCGATGATGATTGCCGCTTCTGTTGCGTTAGGTCCAATTACCGGAACCGCAAGTGGACTCAATCCCCGTTCAATGAACTCTGGCACCCCACTTCTAAATTCGGCGGCCACGCTTCTGACTTCTTCTGCAATGGCTTTTTTGCATTTCAATGAAGTCGCCTCTGTTGCGGAATACACCTTGTCCAGTTTAGCCGATCCCGGAGTCTCACTCGAAGGGGATTTAGAACATGGAATCTACGTGAAATCACCTCGCGGTATTCACGCCGCGATTGTTCGTAAGCGCGAAGATAGCATTGGTGCAGACTCGACCATTGAAGATAAATACTTGAGTATTAATCAAATCATGGTTCTCAAACTCAATAATGCCAGTGATGGATCGGGCTCGCTGACGGATCCGCCCCAATTTGAACGACGAGAAGACTTACCCGGAAAAGAAACCGTTTCTATTCTGGATGAAGAAGGAAACTCTTCTACAGGTGGATATCGTTACAATATCGATACCGCAGTGGGGACTGTAAAGAAAAACCGTATGCGTGTGGAGATCTCTCACTTCCATACCTTTATGTTTCCCTCCCTTCCCTGGATTCTAAGTTTGATCGCTCGTGGGGGCCCCGGAGTCAGCAACGACGATGTCAATTCTCTTTTGGCGGGTCGTATTGTCGTTCGCGGCTTTTGTACCATGAGAATGCAATCGAATTTTTTGGAACAAAACATTACTGCGGAAGCACATGATAACATTCATACCGGTTTTCCACCGAACCCGTTTGATTGATGGCTGAATTGTTTTCTTTTAAAAGGCTGTAGAGACAAAACCATGCGAAAACCTCATATTGGCGCCCAACAATTTATCTGGCTGTTAGTGCTGACCTTGGCCATTTTTATTGTCGGGATCCAAAAAGGAAAAAAATCGAACGAAGTGAATGATCCAAGCGGTGGACGCGAAGACCTATCCGATAAACAGTTCCGATCTTTTCCGATCCCTGTTTATCCAAACGAGTTAAATTCGATGCGAATTGGCGATCGAATGTTTATGGACGGGTTTCCAATGCAGGTTAAATCGTTTGAAACGTATGATTTGCCTGAAAAAGTTATTGCCTTTTATAAAGAAAAATGGAAAGAAGAAGGCCTTGAGCCTTATGATAAAGAAGAAAGCGAAACGTATAAAGTTTGTGGTGTCGTTGATAAGGGCCGAAATTGTTTTATGACCATTACGACCCTTCGACAAGCAAGTGGAAAAACCCTTGTTTTTCCCACCTATTCCAAAATGACCGATTTACGGGAGTCTGTAGAACAACCCGATATCCCTCATCCGGAAACCTTGTCGCGTTATAAGGTCGATTTTGACGATTTTGGCCAACAAGCTCAAAATGATATTTCTCTGAACAGCTTAAATCTTGACGAAAATATGAACTGGTACCAAGATCGTTTAAGCAAGAAAGGATGGAAAATGGTCCATCATGAAATGAAAAAAGAAAACGATCTGTTGTTTATGTTTTTCCAAAAAGAGCAAAGACACCTCTCTATTTCCGTTCACTATGATAATACCAACCAAAAAAGCGCGGTATTAATGAATATTACCAAATAATGAAGGAGCACATTCTATGAAAATGAATGTTTCTTATCGGCTCAATCAGCTAAAATATCTCAAGACCAAAACGCAACAACTCATTTACGATGAAAGTGGTCAGGGAATGACCGAATACGTGCTTCTCGCCGCTTCTATCGGACTTTTCCCCGTGATCTTGCGTGATTCCATGATGATTAACGTGGATCGTTATCTTAGTTACATTCTGTTTGTCCTTAGTATTCCGATTTTATAATGTTTCTAGGACCTTTTTCGATTTAAACGATTTTTGGATTCGCTTGTGGGCGAATCCATTTTTATTTTTTTCAATGAGAGGCTCAATATGTCTCTTTTTTTGCTCCAAATGATGCAAGAGAATGACTTTGTTTTTAGCATTAAAACCATTCTCAATGTTTTAACGCTTGGATTATGTATCACCGCTTGTTATACCGATCTCTCTAAGGGCCGCGTTCCGAATTGGCTCACAATGCCCTTTCTCTTGTTCGGATTTGCGCTTCAATATGTCGCTGGAGGCTGGGCAGACGGAAATGTACTTTCTCTCTCTGAAAGCGTTGGCGGTTTACTGGTCGGAGGGGGTTTTATGCTTCTTCTTTATTTTATTGGTGGACTTGGAGGCGGAGATGTAAAATTGTTTGCCGCGATTGGTGCCCTGAAAGGTCAAGCATTTACCCTTCAAGCCGTTCTCAATGCTTGTCTTGTCGGTGGAACCTTAGCTTTGTTTCAGATTATCTTCCGCTGGATTACGTATACTCCCTATACAGAACAAAAAAAAATCGAAGAAGCGCCTAAAGTACAAATAGTTCCAGAATCGGAAGCTTTGACGATTGAACAAAAAAAAGAATGGACTCGAAAAAAACGGGAAGAAGAAGAAAAGAAAAAAGCAGAACAACCTTCAGGATCCTCTCTCGGAGACTCTTCACTCTCTGCAGAAAACTCCCCTGTTCCTCAACCAAAACCCCTTCATCCTGAAGATCCAGAAGCAGAAATATCTTCGAGCCTTTCTCCTAAAACGGCTTCGACCTCAGACTCTGAAAAAAAACCTGGAGAAGTCTTTATGGAAGAGGAAGAAAAAAAACAAGGGATTCCCTTTGGCTTTGCTATTTCGCTCGGCGTGATTATCACCTTTATTCTCACCCCAAAACTCTGAAAAATTTGCCCGTAGGACAGACTCTATCGCTTTCCTACGGCTGAAGTTCAAAAAAACGGGAGAAGACTTTTATGCAACAGAATTCTCGTCTGCCTCTTTATTTCTTTTCCTTTGTAATGATCGGTTTTACAATTGTTTCATTTTTTTATGTAACGCAAAACATTCGTGCGGAAAATGAACAAAAAGCTTTGAAGGCAGAAATGGAATTCTATGAACAAGAACTAAACTATCAAAAAAAAGAGCCCATTGTAGAAATTAAGATACGGACTCCTGAACAAGAATTTGAAAATGCTTGGAGCCAGTTCCAAGAAAAAAAAGAAGCAACGGCTCTACCCATTTGGAACAAACTCCTCAAAACCCATCCAGAATTGTTTCGCGCTAAAGTGAACGAAATCACTCCGATCCTCTATAAGTATAAATATTATCGAAACGCTTATTTGCTGATTCAACAATTTCCGGAGTCCATTGACGATCTTTTCCGAGCTAGATGTGCCCAAAGTATACGACAGTATGAAGAAGCGGAGCAATATTTTCAAAAGCATTTAACGCAACATACTTCGGATATCCCCGTGCGAAAAGAACTCTGGGCTCTTTATAAAATAACGCAACAGGAAAATTCAAAAAAAGGACGCGAACTTCTTAAACAGATTATTGAACGGGATCACGATCCCGAAACCATTGCCGAAACCTACCGAGACTATTTGCAAGAAGCCATGCGAACAAAAGAGTTAAAATGGGTGGATGAAGCAATTTTGATGGCGCCTCAATGGCCAAAAGCTTATCAATTACGAGGTTCTCTTGAACTCGCTCGAAATCAATTCGTGAACGCTCGTCAGTTCTTTTTAAAAGCAAAAGATCTGACAAGGGAGGATTCTAAAGAGCTGGATCAACTCGTTCTGAAAACCTATCAAGAAGAATATTGGGCCACCGGAGACGCAAAAATAATCGAAGAAGCAAGACAACACTTCCCAAAATATCCAGAGGTTTTGGAAATGGAACTGCTGGATCTCCTCAACAATAAAGAGTACGAAACGCTCTTCTTCAAAATGGAAGAAGCCAAAGAAATTCTTCCCCACACCGAAAAATTAAAACTCTTTGAAGCACAGGCAAAAAAACGGTATCAAGAAGATACCTTCCAAACTCATTTTACCTCTTGGGAAAAACTAAAACTTCAATTAGGCCTCTCCTCTTCCTTTCCGATTCTCGATAAAAAATTTGAGGACCTAGATTTGTTGGAAACTTTTGAACATCGACTTCAGGAGTTTTCAAAAGCATTAATGCAACATAAACCCATTGCCTCCTTTTTGTCGTCGCAATACCAGGGAACCCTCTTAGTTCCGCCACTTCTCAATTCAGAAGCCGAAAGCGTTTCCTGGGAGATTTCTTCAGAACTTTTACTCGACGGAAAACCAACCGCTATCTCTGCTTGGGAAGCCTTGGCTCAACCTTTTTCTGAGGGCGATATTCGTTTTTTGATTACCAATTCCCCTTCAGTAGCAACTCCTATCGCTCTGACTCGAATCCTTTGCACCTCCAAAACCCTTGAATATCAAGGAACGCTCAAAATAAGCTGGATCCAGGAAAATCAGGATTGGAAAATTCAACAAGTGATCCTCGTTGAAATGAAAACCCTGACGCATCGACACCCCGCTTGGTTCACAGAAATACCCTTCCCCATCCGAGGGATCGCGCCTGATTTTCACTCCGTTGAAAATAAAAATCTGGACTATCAACATCTGTATGATCTCGTCTTAAGCGGGATCAGCACTGCCGATTATAATGGAGATGGTTGGCTCGATATCTATTTCTCACAGCGCGGGAATAATATCCTGTTGAAAAATCTCGGAAATGGATCTTTTGAAAACGTCTCAGATTCCGCAGGAGTCGCTGATTCCGGAGATTCCAGAGGAGCTTCCTTCGCTGATATAGATCAAGATGGAGATTTGGATTTATTCGTTTGTAACTTCGCCTCCTCTTCTTTTCCTCAAGGAAATACCTTTTATCGTAATAATGGGGATGGAACCTTTAAGGAGGCTACAGAAAATGTGGGGTTACGTTTTGTAGGCCCTTGTATGAACGCTTCTTGGGGAGATTTAGATCGAGATGGAGATCTGGATTTATTCGTCAGTTGTTATGGCGATATTGAAAAAAAACCCTACCAGTTTATTTCGAAACGTGAAGAGGGAACGCGTAATCTCCTTTATATTAATCAAGGAAATGGCACGTTTCAAGAAGAAGGCGTGTTACGAAATTTTTCCAGTAAATCCTGGAGTTATGGGGCCTATATTGGCGATGTCAATGAAGATCTCTTGCCGGATATTTATGTCCTCAATGAGTTCGGACCGAATCACTTCTATTTGAATCAGGGCAACCTACAGTTCGAAGAAGTCGGCATCGATTTTAATCTCCGAAATTTTTTAAATTCCCGTAGTGTGGTGGTTCACGATTTAAATGGAGATGCTTTCCCAGATTTTGTTTTGGTCAATTTACACTCGTCTCGCGCCGCTCGATTCAACCCCCTATTTACAAATCTACAGGCCCGAAAACTCAAATTTCAACAAAGTACGCAAGGAACCGTTTTACTCTTGAGCACCAAAAGCCAAGTTTTTAAAGAAGACGCGGATTCCAAAATTTCAATGAGTGGTTCAGGGTATGGATGTACTTTGGGTGAAGTGACTAATGATTTCCAGCCTTATCTTTATGTAACCAATGGCCACTATTCTTCAGACACAGAAATCGATATGGAAGATTATGAATGGCGACGATTTTTCTTGTACCAAGAGGCTCTAGAAAAGAAATTTCTCTCGCTTGAACCCTCAGGTTATTTCTTCAATAAATATCGACGATTATTAAATTTTTCTCAACGAGAACGTTATCAAGAACATCAAGATATCCTTCCGCTTCAACTCAGTCTGATGGGACATACCTATAATTCTTTATTTCATTTGAAGTTGAAAGACTCCGAAGAAAGGGCTTTTTTTTCGGGACTTAACTCTAAAGAAGATTCCCGCGCAGTTGTGTGGGCCGATTTTGACCAAGATGGCGATTTGGACATGATTTTGCGGACGCTTCATGACATCAAACTCTTCCGAAACGATTACCCGCAACATCATGGAATGCGATTAACCTTAAAATCTTCAAAACCTATTTATGGAACACGCGTTCAAATCGAAATAGAGGGACAAATACGAACGCGTTGGATAGGTTCGGGAGAGGGCTTTTTATCTCAGTTTCCTACAGAACTTCATTTTGGCATGGAAAATTATTCTCGTATCGATCGAATGTCGGTTCGTTGGCCAGATGGAACGACACAATCTTGGAACTCGATTGAAAATCCTGCTTGGATCGAAATCACTTATGGAGAAGCGACAGTTAAAAATCTCCCTTTGGCCATCCGTTCGCGTTTAGGAGAAGCAGTCGCGGAAACAACTCCCTCCGAAGAAAATATCCTTAAAAAGGAGTAATTCAAGAGTTTGAATTTTTTTTCTGTTTTTCTTCAAGTGCTTTCAACTCTTCTTGAGTTTCTTTAAATCCTTTTTTGGTTAGAAATAAAGAGCGTCCGAGATTTCGTGTAAACTGGGGAACTTTTGAGCTAAACAGTAGAGCCGCAACAAATAAAATAATGAGAAGTTCTTGAATGGACGGCATGAAAAAAAATCCTAAAAAAAAATGAAGTTTTTGAAAGAGTTCCTCGTACCAGATAGATCAGTTTAGAGTTTAGAAAAAAATACTTTTAAAAAATCATACGCTTAAATTATTTGGAATGCAATCAAATCGAGGGATAAGAAAAATGTTTGTTAGGAAAACACTTTTCTGGATCTTTGTTGGGCTGATCTCTTCTTTGGGAATGACTCTTCAAGCTCAACCGATACGAGTGGATGTTCATCTTCCTCAAGATCCTTATTATCTTGGGAAACCCTATTCACTTTGGATCGAAGTGGATAGTACAGAACCCGGCTCTTTTTCGGTCCCCCAAATCGAAGAATCGCCATTATTTGAGCTTAAATTTATACAACATACAGCCTACAGTTTTGTCGAAAATGATCAAAATCACTTTGGAATTCGTTTTGAATATCAATTTGTTCCTAAAAAAGTCGGTGAGGTTCGTCTCATTCCTAAAATCGATTGGACCTCTCAATCAAAGCAGGAAACATTCCCTTGCCCTCCTAAACATATTGTGTTGCAATTGACAAGCCGACGCTTTTATCAACACCGGGAAATTGACTTCGTGCTAGGATTCTTGATGGCGCTAATTCTTATTTTATGGCGGCTTAAGAAAACAAAAAAAGCGCAACAGAAAAATCCTGAAAAACCCTGTGAAATGCTTTTGTTGGAAAAACTTTCTGAACTGGCCCGATTTCGAATGGAAGGTGATTTTAAAAACTATTTTGCTGGATTGGAACAGCTTTACACCCTCTATGCCGAGGAAAAAAAAGAAGCACTTCCGCCAGAATATTCACAAAAAAATAAAGAACTCAAACACTTTTCTGAGAAAGTTCGTTTTGCTTCTCAAGAAGTGAATCCAAATGATTTAGAAATGTATACTGAATATTTAAAACAATGGTTGTTAGTTCGTCGATAATGACCTTCAGCATGAAAAGGAAGTGCTATGGACCTAGATGTCAAACGAATTACGGAACAAGTGGAAAAAGAATCGGTCTTTATCCACAAAATTCGGGAACAGATGAGCAAAGTGATTATTGGACAATCGTATCTCTGTGATCGTCTGATTATTGCTTTGTTAACGGGCGGTCATGTGCTTCTCGAAGGAGTTCCGGGACTCGCTAAAACTCTGACGATTTCCACGCTGGCACAAGTGCTAAAAATGGATTTCAAGCGAATTCAGTTTACGCCGGATTTACTTCCAGCAGATATTCTGGGAACCTTGATCTATAATCCTAAAACAGGAGAATTTACTCCGAAGAAGGGCCCTATTTTTGCCAATATGATTCTCGCGGACGAAATCAACCGCGCTCCGGCGAAGGTCCAATCCGCCTTATTAGAATCGATGCAAGAAAAACAAGTCACGATTGGTGGAGAACGCTATTCGCTTCCTTCGCCTTTTATTGTTTTGGCGACTCAGAACCCAATCGACCAAGAAGGCACTTACGCCCTTCCAGAGGCTCAAGTCGACCGTTTTATGTTGAAATTGTTAGTGCAGTATCCGACAAAAAAAGAAGAACGTGAGATTTTAGAGCGACATTCCAAAACGACGCTTCAGTTCTCAGTCACCGCGGTTGTTTCGCCCGAAGAAATCTTGAAGGCGCGTGAAGTGGTCGATCAAATTTATATGGATGACAAACTCAAGGATTATATTGTCGATATCGTTTATGCAACGCGTCAACCGAAATTGTTTAATCTTAAAGAATTGGAAGGACTCATTGATTTTGGAGCTTCTACACGCGCCACGATTAACTTGACGCTTGCTTCGAAAGCCTACGCTTTTATCGCGGGTCGAGGTTTTGTCCTTCCTCAGGATATCAAAGATTTAGCACCCGATATTTTTAGGCATCGTCTGATTCTTTCCTACGAAGCCGAAGCGGAAGAATGGACCCCGGATCGAGTCCTTCAAAAAATTCTCGATACGGTCCCTGTCCCATAATGCTGGGGCAATCCGTACGGGCGATTCACGAATCGCCCCTATAACGATTCTCCGTCCAGATACTGAGGAGTTACCTGTGTTCAAACATCTATGGGAAAAATTTCAGTCCCCAGTAGAAAATACCCTTACGGTTCCGGATTCTCAGGATCGTGGGGTTTCTAAAGAATTATTAAAAAAAGTACGTCAGATTCAAATTCGCTCTGGCCACGTGGTGAATGATGTGTTAGCCGGAGAATATCACTCTGCCTTTAGAGGAAGCGGTATTGATTTTGAAGAGGTTCGAGAATACCAACCCGGAGACGAAGTTCGCCTGATCGACTGGAACGTCACAGCACGTACCGGAATTCCTCATATTAAAACGTTTCGGGAAGAGCGTGAATTAACGGTAATGTTTCTTTTCGACGCGTCCAGTTCTGGAAAATTTGGAACGCAACAGCAATTTAAAGCCGAGATTGCCGCAGAAATCTGCGCGACACTAGCACTTTCAGCGATCATCAACAACGATAAGGTGGGACTGATTTTGTTTACGGATCATATTGAACTTTTTGTTCCACCTAAAAAAGGGAAGCGTCATGTGTTGCGTATCATACGAGAACTCTTGTTTTTTCGACCCACAAAAAAAGAAACCAATATCGCTCAAGCCTTAGAATATCTCTCGAAAGTCACACGGCGCAAGACGGTTTCGTTTTTGATTTCTGATTTTTTATCTGAAGGGTATGAACGTTCTTTACGGATTGCTCGTCGAAAGCACGATTTAATCGCGTTACAATTGATTGATCCGCGAGAATTAGAACTTCCTCAAGTGGGATTGATTGAGTTTGAAGATATGGAAACAGGAGAAATCTTGTTGATGGATACCAGTGATTTTTTACTACAAAATAAATTTTCTCAAAATGCTCAGGAACACCTTGAGCGTCGAGCGGAAATGTTTCGTTCGATGAATGTAGACGCGATTCAAATTCGAACGAATGAAGATTACATCCATAACTTAATTCGATTTTTCAAAATGAGAGAAAAACGACGTTAACAAGGAAAATGAGTATGTCCAAGCAATCCACCGGATTATGGCCCCGTTTGCTTCTGTCGATGATGTTGCTCTGTATTGTTCTTTCAGGAACTTGTGGTTGGATATTATTTCAAATGGCTCTTCATCTGGGAATTTTCACGCCGAGTTCGTCTTCGTCTGGTTCTCACGAAGAGAATCTAAAACGATTTGCGCTTGTTTTGACGGAAAAACAACTCTATGTTCAAGCCGCAGAGAGCTATGAAGATTATCTACGAGTGGCTTCGTTGAATAGCGAGCAACAATCTAAAATTTATTATCAAATGGGTGAGCTTTATAATCAGGCAAATCAATGGGAGAACGCGTTATCACAATATTATAAGAGCCGTTCTCTCGCTCCGGAAAGCGATTTTGCAAATGCCCGTGATCGCAAAATTGTTTCCTGTTTTGAACGTCTTGGACGCTATCAAGACGCGGAATATGCTTTGTCTGATGCGACGACTCTCAATCCTGAAAATACGCCGGCTACGGCTAAAGGCGGTGAACCTATTGCCAAAATTCAAGACGAAGTGATATCGATGAGCGATCTAGACGCGTTTATTGCGCTTCTGCCAAAAGAAGAGCAACAACGCTTTCAAGAAACGCAACACAAAAAAGAATTTGCGCAACAATACGTCGCGAATCAGGTTCTCTTGCGAAAAGCAAAAAAAATAAATTTGCAAGAAGAGGCTTCGTTTCGTTTGAAGTTAAAGTTACTGACAGACGAATTACTGTTACAAGAATTATTTGATCGTGAGAAACAACAGATCCATTTGGAGTCGATGGATATTGAGAACTATTATAAAGCGAATCCATCCCGATTTAATGAACCTTCCAAGGCGATTATTTCTCATATTCAACTCGCAACAGAAGCGGACGCAACGAGTTTGTTATTACAAATTCAGATGGGCCAGATTTCTTTTGAAGAAGCCGCCAAACAACAGTCTAAAGATGAACAGACGGCAAGTCAGGGAGGAAAAATTCCGGGGTGGGTTCCAGAATTAACGCAACATTCGTTAAGCTTTTTGCAAGAACCCGCGCCCAAATGGATCGAAGCCATTTTCAAAACGGAGGAAGGGAAGCTTATTTCAAATATTCTTCGTTCGTCGAAAGGCTTCCATCTTGTACGAGTTGATGAAATAAAACTTTCGAGACAGAAACCCTTTGAAGAAGTGAAGGATCAAGTCACACAAATCTACCAATTAGAAAAATTTCAAGAACTCAAGAAAAAACTTTTTCAAGAGAGTCTTCATGCGACGGATGTTCAATTTTATGATCAAGCATTTCAGGAAAAATCGTCCACTCAAGGCTCAAAAGAAACAAACAAGGCGGATCATGAAAAATAATTCCTGTTTTTTTTGTTTTATTTTTTTCAGTTTGTTTCAGTGGGGATGTGAAGAAAAAGAGATTCTGAAGGGAACCTCTCGACCTCCGATCACGCTTCGTATCTTTACGGACAAGACTCAGGCTAAAATGGGTGAAGATGTGACTTATACCATTGAGGTGTTTGCTAGAAAAGAGTTTCATATCGAATTTCCAGATTTTGGTGCCCATTTACAAAAAGAATTTGCCATTCGCGATTTACAAACTCCAAATCCAGAAGTCGTCTCTGGCGACTATCAACGACATCTTCAAATTTATACGATCAACGGTTATACGGTTGGAAAATTTACAATTGAACCGGCCACCATTCGCTATAGCAAAAAAGGAACTTCCGAAAACGCAACACCTGTAACACCTGAAAAAGAAGCATCTGAAAAGGAAGTCAAGGAACTAAAGAGTCCAGAAATTTTCCTAGAGATTCTTTCTCCACTTCAGTTAGATCAAGAGGGAAAGGTGATTGAGTCGACGGAAGATATTGAAGATATCGAATCGGCTCTAGAAATTCCCAAGCCCAAAAAAGACTATTCTCGCTTCCTAGCAATCCTTGTTGGAATCGCTATGGGTCTTTTTATTTTGATTTATCTTGTATTAAGACGTTCCTCTGTTAATGAAATAATTAAGCTAATCCCAGCGCATATTGTTGCATTAACAGAACTAAAAAGGATTCAAAGTTTAGACTTGGTTGCGAAACAAGAATATAAAAAATATTATAATCTGGTTAGTTTTTGTTTGCGGTCGTATTTAGAGAATCGTTTTAATTTAAAAGCTCCAGAACGAACGACTCCGGAATTTGTAAAGGAAATGGTACAAACGGATTGCTTCGCCGAAGACAAAAAAAATCAATTAAGAGAATTTTTGTTGCATTGCGATTTAGTAAAATTTGCGAAAGAGATTCCATCAGAACCTCAATGTTTAGCCATTTTTAAGACGGTAGAGACGTTTATTGAATCGACTAAACTTCTGGATCCCGAGGAAGAAGCGGATCCGACTGAAGAGGAAAAACACGTATGATTGATCTGTTGCGTTCTCTATTTTTCCCATTTGCTCCGTCTCCCTTTTTATGGGTCGCTTTATTGTTTTTGATAGCGCTGCCCGTTCTTGTTTATCGCTATTTTCGGAAACAGGCGACACGTCGCCTTTCGGGAACACTACAATATTCTTCTCTCCAAAATTTTCGTGCAATCCCGCCGTCCGTTCGGGCACAATTGCGGCAGTTGCCGTTTTTTCTGCGAATGATGGCGCTTCTCTGCTTGATTATTGCGTTGGCTCGCCCGCAAAGAGGAAAAGAAGGAACTGAGGTCAATACGGAAGGGATTAGTATTTTAATTGCACTAGACCGTTCTTCAAGTATGATGGCGCGCGATTTTAAACTTCATGGAAAACTTGTGGATCGTTTAGACGCGGTAAAAGAGGTCACTCAAAAATTTATCGCTCGACGCTATTCCGATGAAATCGGCCTCGTTGTGTTTTCTGGATACGCGGATCTTCAATGTCCGTTGACCTTGGATTATAATATTTTAAACAATCTTGTTTCAGAAGTGACTCTCGTAGAACCGGGAAGTTCTGAGGATGGGACAGCGATTGGTGATGCGATTGGACTTTCGGTGTTGCGTTTAAAAGATGTAGACTCTAAAAGTAAAGTATTAATTCTACTCACCGATGGAGAAAATACAGCCGGAGAATTAACGCCACTTAAAGGAGCGGAACTGGCGCAAAAACACCATATTAAAATTTTTACTATTGGTGCCGGAACTCAAGGGTTGGCGCAATTTCCAGTACAGGATATTTTTGGGAAACGCTATGTTTCGGTTCCCGTTAAGATTGATGAAAAAACGTTAAAAGAAATCGCGGATAAAACGCAAGGAAAATATTTTAGAGCGACCGATACACAAAGTTTGGAAGAAATTTATGAATTGATTGATGAGATGACTAAGACTCCCCATAAACGCAACATTTTTACAGAATATATCGAGATCTTTCATTACTTTGTGTGGGGCGCTCTTCTTTTCTTGTTTTTAGAGATCCTTTTGGCTAATACCTGGTTTCGCAAACTTCCTTAAGATTATGCCGCGACCGCTATTCACCCGGAAAAATAACAGGATAATTATTTCTATGGAACTACTTGCTAACATTTTTGGAAATTTGAAAGCGTTATTTTTCTTGTTTTTATTTCCGATATTTTGGGCCCTTTTTTATTACGGAAAATATCGAAAACAACAAGCGCTTTCCCAATTTGCCTCGCCCCATTTGTTGCGAAGTTTGATGGATTCGGTGGATGAAAATAAACGTCAGCAAAAAAGGAACCTCTTTACTATTGCTTTATTTTTCTTGATTCTGACGCTATTGCGCCCACAATGGGGATATACTTGGGTTCAGGTTCAACACAAAGGAATTGATATTATGGTTGTCCTCGATGTCTCCAAATCGATGCTTGCGGATGATATCAAACCCAACCGTCTGGAACGCGCGAAGCGGGAAATTAAAGATCTGGTTCATATCCTCTCCCAACAAGGAGGCGATCGCTTAGGTCTGGTGATTTTTGCGGGGCGCGCCTTTGTCCAATGTCCATTAACCTTTGATTATGGAGTCTTTAATTTATTTCTGGATCAAATTAGTACGGAATCGATTCAAAAAGGAGGAACGGGAATTAGCAACGCTCTCCATATTGCACAAGATGCTTTTAAAAGCAAATTGAGACAACACAAGGCAATTATTTTAATTACCGATGGAGAAGAAAATCAGATCCCCGTAGATGAAAGTACTCCGGAAAAGGCCCAAGAACAAATACGAAACCATTTGAAAGCTACGGCTCAATATTTAAGAGAAGAAGGAATACGTCTTTTTACTGTAGGCATTGGGTCCCCGGAGAAGGGTTCCTATATTACTTTGATGAAAAAACAACGTTCTGGACAAGTTGAGGAAAGTATTTTAAAAGATCGAAAAGGAAATTGGGTTCGGAGTAAAATGGACAAAGTGGCCCTTCAGATGATGGCACTGGAAACAAATGGCGTTTTTTTTGGAACGACTGGCGGAGGTTTTTTACTTGAAGATCTCTATGAAAAACATATTAGTCAAATGCAAGAAAAAGAACTTTCTGAGGATCGGGTGAAACGTAAAGAAGAACGCTTTCAGTTCCCTTTAATGATCGCCATTCTCCTACTTTTTATAGAACCACTTCTAACTGAGCGAAAACGTGCTATCTTGATAAGAGAACAACAAAAGGAATAGGTATGCAAAGAGTATTTTATAGTGCACTTTTATGCTTTGGCATGCTTCTGGCGGAAAACCTTCAAGAGAAAGTGAATAAGGGGAATCAACTCCTTCAAGAAAAAAAACTCGAAGAAGCACTTGCCGTTTACAATGAAGCTTTGATTGATGCTCCCGAGTCAGCGATTATCAAATTTAATATCGGAAACGTCTACTATCAACAAGGACGTTATGATAAGGCGCAAGAACGGTATGAAGAAGCGCTCAATATTACTCAAGATTCTGTTCTTCAAGCTCGTATTCACTACAATATAGGAAATGTGTATTATCGCCAAGGGAAATGGAAAGAAAGTCTAGAATCCTATCAATCGTGTATTGAACTTTGCAAAGAAATTGATAAAGATTCCGCGCCCGAAGAGCCACTGCCAGAAGAAAAAGCGAGAAAAAACCACGCGTTGGTCCAAAAAAAAATTCTTGAACATGTCGCTAAAAAGAAACAAGAAGATGAAAAAAACAAACCCGATGAAAACCATCCTGTCGAAAAATTAAAAAAATTGGTTCAAGAGCAAACGCAACATAATCAACAATTTGCCCAAGATTATCGTCAATTTGAGGCCCAACTAAAACAAACTCAATTTTTATCACTCCTTCAGGGCGAGTTGAAAAATTTACAAAGTCTGAATGATCCTTTGGTTCCGGAAAATAAAGCGCGATGGACTCTTTTAAAAGAGCGATTTTTGAAGGCTAAAGAGAAAGGGCTTCCCGAAGAATTTTATAAACTTCTTGAATCATTAACCTTTGAATCCTCTGCAGAAATTTATTCTTCGGCTCACCAGAGTCTAGAACTTTCAAAAAGCGAGATCACGACGGCGATTGACAGTAAAAAAAATCCGCTCGCTGAAACTCAAGGTAAATTGGCAGAGAGAGCTAAGGAATTAGGACTGGAATTTTTAAAGTTAGCAGAGAAACCTGTAACTCCAACGGTGCCAGGAAATTCGGACGGGAATGACCCGCAAGAATTGGAGCGCTATAAAAAAGCGAGTGTGTTGATTACTGAAGGCGCTTCTAATTTAGAGAAGGCCCAAGCTCACATGAGGCAGTTGGAGCTTTTCCAATCGCTAGATCAACAGCTTCAAGGATTAAACAAATTAAATGAAGCTTTGCTTCCGTTTTTAAATCCTGTGGAAAAACTCGCTAAACTTTTACAGGACCAAATTACACTTGCTTCCAAAACGCACTATATCTCTCGTTTTCAAGAACAACTTCTAAACATGAAAAAATGGGTGCGTACTTTAGAAGAGTGGAAGCGTTCGGCGTATCCGAATCAAGGGAATCCAGAGACGCAACAATGGGAACAATTAAAGCAACACCTCTTAGGTCCAGAGAGTTCAGTACTTCCAGAAATTCAGGAAACTCTGAAAGAATTTACAATACAAACCCCCTTGGAACAATATCAACAACTCTCTGCGAGTCTGGAACAATCTATCCAATCTGAAACAGAGTCGTTTAAAGCGAGTCAAAAAGAACTTCCTT
>CAZHAR010000009.1:93939-132520 GCA_964530615.1 uncultured Planctomycetota bacterium
GAACAACAATAATTAACGCAACGATGTGAGGGCCTTTCAGAAGAATTTCTCGCGACCTCGAAAGCGATGGAAATGATGGGCCAACAGGCCAAAAACCAACAAAATCCTATACAAGGAATAAGTAATGCCCCCTCTCCTAAGGAACAAGCCGAACTCTTTCTAAAGGCCCAGAAATTGATTAGTGAAGCTTCTGGAGAGTTAAAACAAGCGACGAAAGATCTTGAAAAACCAGAACTTCCAACCGCAATGAAAAATCAGCAAGAGGGTATAAAACTTCTAGACGAAGCCTATAAACTATTTCAAGACAAAAATCAGAATCAACAAAAAAATAAAGACGAACAAGAAAAACAAGAGAAAGATCAAGAAAAACAAGATCAAAATCAAGATCAGGAAAAACAAAAAGAAGAAAATAAAGAAGGAGAAAAAGACCAGGAAAAGCAAGATCAAGAAAAACAGGAAGAAGGATCAACCGAGCAAAAAAAAGAAAGTTCCCCGCAGGAATTGACTGAAGAAGAGAGTCAGCGCCTTCTAAATCAGATCCGTCAGCAACAACAGAAACGTCAAGAAAATAACGCTAAACGAGCGATAGGAACAAACGAATATGTGGAAAAAGATTGGTAACCGGATTGGATTTTTTTTCTGGACTTCTTTCTTGCTTCTTGGAGAAGCCCAAAGTGTTTCTGTCAATCTGAAACCGGAGCGAATTATTTTTGGAGAAAGCACTCGATATTATGTTACTGTGAAAGATATTAAAGAGCCCTCCCCTCCACAAATCCCGGAAAATCCAGATTTTCAGATTCAAGAACTTCCTCCAAGTTCAAACTCTAGGCAAATGATTAGTTTTGGCGCACAGGGTTTGGTTCAAGAAGAACATTTTGAAATGGTGTTTCGTTATATCATCACTCCAAAAAAAGTAGGACAATGTGAGATTTCTGGATTTACGTATACACACGAAAGCTTCTCTCAAGGGGTTCAACCCATTTTATTTTATGTCGAAAAAGAAGCACCCGGAAACAAATATGTGGAGGTCGTTCTAAAAACGGTTCCTTCTGAAAAAATTTACCTTGGCCAACCTTTTGTGCTTCAAATTGTCATTACTTCAGAACGAAAACTCCCCCCTGATAATTGTACTATTGACACAGAATGGATTGTGGATCTTCCTAATTTTACGATAGGAGAACCCAAGATTCCACCCAAAGGAAAAGCCTTTGACATCCTTTTAGATGTTCCAAATATGAGGCGAGGAGATCGAATTCCTTTCGAACGAGAAGTTATGAATCGAGAAGGAGTCGTCTCTTATCAATATACGTTCCAACAGGAATATATCGCAATGAATTCTGGAAGCCATCAAATTCCCTCTTGTTTGCTGAGATGTGGGGGGCTTTTCGATGAGAATCGTGGACGCTGGATTGATTTAAAGGTGATCGAACCCAGCAATTCGCTTGACTTGTTGATTCAAGATGCTCCAGAAGAGGGCCGCCCAGAATCTTATTGTGGCGGAATTGGTACTTTTACTTTTGAATCCTCTCTTGAAAAAAATGAAATTGCTCTGGGGGAAGCGCTTGTTTTTCGGTTGAAAATTCGTGGGATAGGGAATCTGAAAACGATGGGATTGCCGAAGATTCCAGCGCATCCCAATTTTAAATATTATGAACCTAAAATGGAAATTAAAGAGACCGGAAAACGATATGAGCAAGAAGCGACTATTTTAGCAGAAGTGGTTCCAAAGGCTTCAGGTACTTATGCGTTACCCCCGGTATTGTTTTCCTATTTTGATATTCAGAAAAAAACGTATCAAACGCTGACAAGCCCTGCTTTTGAAGTAAAAGTTCAAAAAACGGAAGGAACGACTTTAGAAGTAGGCGGTCCTTCGAAAGAGAACTCGTATAAAGAAATTAAAACTGGAGTTCAGTATATTAAAGAAGAATTGAGTCTCCTCAATCATCAAAACTATTATTTTAAAAATACTTTCTATTGGCTCCTGTATCCGATAACGCTTCTCCTTTATACGATATTCACCTTGCGTCGACGATTTTTGCAACGTTACTCTGGAAATGAATCTCTGAAAGCGAAAGATCAGGCTTATAAAAAAGCTTCTTTACGACTTATAGAAACGAAAGACAACCGTTCTGTAGCAAATCTTTATGAAATCGTAACGACTTTTTTAAGTGAAAAATTAATGCTTCCTTTGGGGATGATCAATACCAAACAAATCGTAGAGCCATTAACGCAACAGCATGTAAAGCCGGAAAATATTCAAACGATCTCTAAGCTTTTAGAAGAAATGGAACATAGTCGTTTCGGAGGAGTTTCTATAGAAAATCTGGAAACACGCGTCACACAAGCGTTAAACCAACTGGAGAAATTATAATGAAACGTGTTGCAGTCATTTTTGTTCTTTTTTTTTATGGTTCTCTGTTAGGGGCGTTTGAAGGAATTGAGACTCTTTTTGTAAAAGCAAATACTGCTTATAAAGAGAATGACATGCTTCAAGCGCAGAAGTATTATCTTCAAATAATACAACAAGGATTTTGTAATGGATTCGTTTTTTACAATTTAGGGAACACCTTTCTTCGACAAGGAAAAACAGGAGAAGCGATATTATATTATGAACTCGCGAAAAAATGGATTCCTCGTGATCCGGAACTCCAGGAAAATTATCGAATCGCCCGGGAACCCCTCTCGCTTAAGGACTCCTCGATTCCGATGTTTTTTCAAGTTGTATTCTCTTGGCACTTCTACACTTCCCTGAATGAGGAGTTTCTCCTAGCGTTCATTTTCTTCTTATTAGGGTTGCTGGCACTCTATTTTCGTGGGCGGCAGAATAAATCCTGGCGGTTCCCTGTTCTTTTTTTTATTTTTTTCGCGTGGGTGATGATGTTATCGGGAAGTCTCTATAAAATTTATCAAGAATGTTACCAAATAAGTGCCGTATTAACGGGGAATCAGGTGAAGGTTTATTTTGGACCCAGCACTTCTCAAGAACGAATTCAGGCCATTCAAGGAAAAATTCAAACCGATTTACAGTTAAATTCCGGACTTTTATTTTTTATTGAAAACATCACACAAAACGAAGGCGAAGAATGGTGGCAGGCCCGTTTCGAAAATGGTGTCCGAGGTTGGGTTCCGGCCTATCAAGCCCGAAAAATTCAGTTTCCTTAGACGGACAGGTGTTCCCTAAACCGAAGATTTATCATCCCTATCCGTTAGAACGTTTTCTGTGTTTTACCCAAGGTAAGAGCCTTATGCGGGAAATCCGTCCGTAGGAAATAGTTGTGTATAAAGTGTTCGATGGAACCAGTGGGGCCCCGCTTCTTCTTGAGGCGAAAAGTTACCTCGTGCCGCATAAAAGGACGCAATCCCTCGTCGGACTTGAGTCATTGCATCTACGTCTTCTTGATCGACTTGTTGATTTAACCAAATCGTGTTGCGTTGTTCATATTTTTTTTCGTCTCGTACATAATGGTACCACAAAAATAAGGTTTTTTCTGGATGTTGGGGAACTGGGTAATAAACATTGATCGAGAGTCCCCACGGATAAAAATTGAGCGTGAGATTCGGAAAGAGGAACCACCAGATCGCAAGCACTCGCTTTTCTGGATGGCGAAATCGGGGTGGCAAGAGATCGGGGTCCCAACCGTGTTCAGGATTTCGAGCATAAACCCACTGGAGTGCTGAACCCGGATAGAGTTCAGTCTGATACGAACTCATTTCCACCGCATCCCCTAAGCCTCCGGGTGCTCGATGAATAAAGGTGACGTGGAACTTGTCCATATAGTTCCACGCATGTTGCTTCCAGTTCCCATCGACTTCTCGTTCTTCGTGTACTTGGGGCATTCGTTTCCATTCTTGCCAATCGATGAGAGGAAGCGAGGCTTGCACCGGTTTCATCAGATCTTCAAATGAAATCGAAGGGCGTTCTAAAGACAAAAAGAAAAAAGGGCCCCATTCCGCAATCGGTAAGTCTTTCAAATGATCTTCTGG
Organism: uncultured Planctomycetota bacterium; assembly: GCA_964530615.1. GTDB lineage: Bacteria > Planctomycetota > JBBTDB01 > JBBTDB01 > JBBTDB01 > JBBTDB01. Next base: position 97,924 of record CAZHAR010000009.1, read on the forward strand.
ACGAGGAACTCCGGGAAGATTTTGAAATCCGGGTTGTCCGGAAAATTTCCCTGCGCAATCGAATTTACGACCATGTTGTTGACAAGTGATCAATCGTTCACGGCTCACTCCATGAACCAACGGAAACCAAGCATGAGTACATATATTGGGAAAACAATGGAGCTTTTCTTCCCAATCGCGTTGTAAAAATAAGGGTTGATTCAACAAAGAAAACGGAACCTGTACTCCGCGAATTTGCAAGATTTCTTGAAGGGCGCGAGCATCTTTTCGTAATTCGGGTTGTGTTTTTTGGGGCACAAACAACCAATTCCGAGAGAAAATGGTGCGAAATTCAAAATCCAAAAAATGAGGATCTCGAAAAGCTTGGACCGGTAACGTTTGAGCCTTCCCGATATCTGCATCCACATAATAATCTTGTGCAGAAAAATAAAGGGGGTTGGTCATAAAAATTCTTCTCCTTGCAGTTTTCTCCGTTCCATTTTACACTGATTTTTTCAGCTTTCTATCTTTTCAAATCCTACTTTCAATTGAATTTACCGCTTATGTCTGATTTTCAATCTTTATCTGTTTCCGCAATTAAAGCGCAATTAACGAAAACCGAATCTTCCGCACTCCCAAATCTTTTAGAAAAAATAAAAGCGGATCCTCGTGTTTCTGTCCAAAAATTAGCTCAACAATGGGAAATGATGCGAAGAAAACAACAATCGGAAGAACAACGATTAGAAGCACTACAACGTTTTGAAAAAGAAGCGCGACAAAAACGCTTTCAAATCATTGCCGGAGTGGACGAAGCGGGGCGGGGGCCACTAGCTGGGCCCGTCTGTGTCGCGGCGTGTATTCTTCCAGAAAAATGGGATCTGCCTTACTTGAACGATTCTAAAAAGCTCTCCGAAAAAAAACGTCTTGAACTTGAAAAACAAATCAAAAAACAAGCGCTTGCCTATAGTATTTTGCTTTCTCCCGCGGAAGAAATTGATCGAGTGAATATCTTGCAAGCGACGATTAAAACCGCGTATGCAGTTTTGGCTCAGTTGAATCCAGCGCCGGATTATGTCTTGACGGATTCCTTAAAATTACCTAAATTAAGAGTTCCCCATCGAGCGATTGATCATGGAGATGCGCTCTCTTGTTCTATTGCGGCCGCGAGTATTTTAGCCAAAACTCATCGAGATCGCCTGTTATTAGAACTGGACGCGGAATTCCCGCAATATGGATTCAAATCGCACAAAGGCTATGGCTCTGCGGGCCATTGTCAAGCACTCCAAAACTATGGGCCTTCAACCTTGCATCGTCTATCGTTCAATAAAGTTCCAGCAAGCTCTCAATTGCTTCATTCTAAAAGTTTTCAAGAATTTGTCACCCGGTTTCAAGAATGTCGCTCGCTTGAGCAACTCGAATCTATCGGAAAAGAAATCCATCTGAAAAAGTTGGTGCTCCCACTACGAGAAATTTCAGAATTGAGGAAGCTCTATGGTCAAAAGCGGGATCAACTTTCAACTTCATCTTCCTGATTTTTTTTTCTTTTTTTCTTTTCTTCTCCTCCTCTCCGCGTTATATTTTTTAGTAAGGACTATTGTGTTTTTTTTAGGAGATCTTATGAGCTGGCACGAACTTGCTAAAGGTGCACTGGATAGTCATGAATCTTTTATGAAATATTTCCCACAACTACCAAAAAGAGTCCGTTCTCTTGTGAAATGTCTTGATGAGCGATTTTCTAACTCGCATATGATTGAACAAATTAAACAGGTTTCTAAATATGATCAACAGTTAATAAAAGCACTTGCTGAAATACATAAAACTTTTCCCCTGAGTACACGATTCCCTACTCCAGAACATGAGAATAAATACGGCCAATTTTCAAAAGCTCCAAAAGAAATAGAGAAGGATCTTTTTACCCTTTATTAATTCTCTGCTCCCTCTTTTAAAGTTTTCTTCAGTCGCTAAGATCTTAAATAAACGGAGAGAAAAATTCCTCAAGCTCTCTTTATCCCTATTTTAGGAACCAATTTTATGCGAGAAGTTGTTATTCTATCTGCTGTTCGTACTCCTATCGGCGCATTTAACGGAGCACTGAAAGATTTCAAGACGCCTCAACTTGGAAGTATCGCTATCGAAGAAGCGATACTTCGTGCCGGAATTTCAAAAGATTCCGTTGAAGAGGTGATTATGGGATGTGTCCTTGCCGCTGGCCTTGGACAAAATCCCGCTAGGCAAGCCGCGATTGGCGCCGGAATTCCGACCTCGGTTGGCTCATTTACCATCAATAAAGTCTGTGGCTCTGGATTAAAAGCCGTTATGCTTGCCGCTCAAGCCATTCGTGCTGGAGACGCGGACATTATTGTTGCTGGCGGCATGGAAAGTATGACCAATGCGCCTTACCTTCTTCCTTCCGCTCGCGCGGGAATGCGACTCGGTCACGCTGAAGTTCTCGATTCCATGATTTTTGATGGACTTTGGGATATCTACAATAATTTTCATATGGGAATTTGTGCTGAAAAAGTTTGCGAAAAATATCATATTTCTCGTGAATCTCAGGATCAATTTGCCTTGAATAGCCATCGAAAAGCGCTTCAGGCTCAAAAAGAAGGAAAATTTAAGAAAGAGATCGTTCCGGTTCTCATTAAACAAAAAAAGGGAGACCCGCTCCCCTTTACGCAAGACGAAGGCCCTCGTGAAACAACGACGTTAGAAGTGCTTGCAAAACTGAAACCCGCTTTTAAAAAAGAGGGCGGAACTGTTACTCCGGGAAATGCTTCTACCATTAATGACGGAGCTTCAGCGCTCGTCATTGCTTCTTGGGATAAAGCCAAAGAACTTCGATTAAAACCACTCGCCAAAATTACTGGATACGCGACCGGTGGAATGGACCCGGAATGGGTGATGATGGCTCCTCTCAAAGCGGTCCAAAATTTGGAAACAAAAACAAAATTAAAAGCAAAATCGACTGATCTGATTGAAATGAATGAAGCGTTTTCTGTCGCCTCGGTTGCGCTTATTCAAGAAATGGGACTCTCTCCGGAAAAAGTGAATGTAAACGGCGGTGCTGTGGCGCTTGGACATCCTATCGGGGCTTCTGGGGCCCGAATTTTAACCACCTTGATATATGCACTTATCGACCGTCAACTAAAAACAGGATTAGCCACACTCTGTCTCGGAGGCGGAAACGCGGTCGCGTTGAGTGTAGAGAGGATGCTAGAACTATGATCCAAAACGTCGCAATCATTGGCGCGGGAACGATGGGAAACGGAATTGCTCAAGTTTTTGCTCAAAGTGGTTTTTCGGTCTATGTTCGTGATATGTCTCAAGAATATCTGGATCGCGCAAAAAATCAGATTCAGACTTCTTTGGATCGTCTCGTGAAAAAAGAGAAGATTTCCTCGATCGAAAAAGAAGCTACTTTAAAAAACCTTCATTTTACATTAGAAGCTCCTAATCAGGGGAATATCGATCTGGTCGTTGAAGCGGTTCCTGAGATTTTTGACTTGAAAGCAAAAATCTTCAAGGAACTTTCTTCCACAATTCAGAAGAACGCACTTTTTGCGAGTAATACGTCTTCCATTTCAGTCACAAAACTCGCTCAACTGACCGATCGCCCCTCCAAAGTGATCGGAATGCACTTTATGAATCCAGTTCCGGTGATGAAACTGATCGAGGTCATCTCGGGTATCGCTACGGCTCCGGAAACCACTCAACAGATCATGGAAATTTCTAAAAAATTAGGAAAAATACCCATTGAATGTAAAGATTCGCCGGGCTTTATTTCCAATCGCGTTTTGCTTCCGATGATTAACGAAGCCATCTTTAGTCTTTATGAAGGAGTAGCGACCCGCGAAGCGATTGATGAAATTATGAAGTTAGGAATGTCGCATCCGATGGGCCCTCTGACTTTAGCCGATTTTATTGGGCTTGATGTTTGTCTAGACATTATGAATGTTCTGTATGATGGATTTAAAGATTCTAAATACAGGCCTTGTCCACTTCTCGTAAAAATGGTCGAAGCGAAATGGCTTGGACGTAAAACGGGAAAAGGTTTTTATGACTATCCTGTAGAAACAAAATCCTGAAAATATTTTTATGAAAATTCTCCAAGAGTTTAAAGCGGGCCAACGGAGAGCCCTTTCTCAAGCCATTACCTGGGTCGAAAATCGAAAATTAGGGTACGAGAAAATTTTGGAAGAAGTTTTTTCTTATACCGGAAAGGCTCATCGTATTGGCGTGACGGGTCCACCGGGGTCAGGAAAATCAACTCTGATCTCTGCGCTCACAGAAATTTATCGGAAAGAAAATAAACTTGTTGGTATTCTGTGTATTGATCCCTCTTCTTCTTTTCATGGAGGAGCTTTGCTAGGAGATCGATATCGAATGAGCGATCATACTTCGGATCCCGGGGTCTTTATCCGAAGCACCGCTAATCGTGGAATGCTTGGAGGCATTGCAGAATCTACCGCAGATATCTGTGACTTGCTAGATGCCTTTGGCTTTCATACGCTTTTTATTGAGACGGTGGGTGTTGGCCAATCGGAAATCGATATTGTTCAGATTGCGGATACGATTCTCCTGAACTTGAGTCCTGAATCTGGGGATAGTATTCAAGGAATGAAATCGGGCATTATGGAAATCGCTAATCTTATTTTTGTGAACAAAGGAGATCGTCCAGAAGCTTCAAAATTGGTTTATGAACTCGATTCTCTTTTTACGTTAACTCAACGAAATCTCCCTATTCTAAAGGGGTCTGCGTTAACCAAAGAAGGGCTTCCTGAGTTATATGAACAATTGAAAACGCATTGTCATCATCTCTTGGAAACGAAACAAATCCATGAAAACCAACAAAAACGTCTCGCGCAACAATTGCGAAAGAAAGTCGAATTTTATGTGTTAACGCAACTTCATCAGCCGGAATTTTCTGAAAAAATTGAAAAGTTGGCCCACTCGCTTCTTGAAAATCGGCAAGAGTATTCAAAAAAATTAACGCAACTCTTTCAAAGTATTGAGATTCATTTTCATCCATAATACAAGTGACAAGTTACAAGTGAAGGGAGACTCATTATGTTAAAACCTCCGATCAAGGTTCTTATTGCAAAACCGGGGCTGGATGGCCATGATCGTGGGGCGAAAGTGGTTGCTTCTCTTCTTCGCGATGCTGGAATGGAAGTCATTTACACGGGCCTTCATCAAAAAGTGGATCAAATTGTTCAAATGGCACTGGATGAAGATGTCGAAATTCTTGGACTTTCGATGCATTCTGGAGCGCATCTTTCTCTGACGGAACGTATTATTCAGCGGATGAGCGCCGAGAAGTTGGATTGTCTGCTGATCCTCGGTGGAATTATTCCTCCAGAAGATCAATCACGCTTAAAAGAACTGGGTGTCTATGCTATTTTTGGACCGGGAAGTACAAGCAAAGACATCACGAATTGTCTCGAAACCGCCATTTTGGAACGTCGAAAAACCTCCAATTTTTCGGCCCTTTAAAAGAGTCCGCGAATCCGTCCGCGTTCGTCGATATCGATATGAGTGGCGGTAGGAATTTCAGGTAAACCGGGAAGTAGCATCATCTCTCCGCAAACAACAACAATAAAACCGGCCCCAGCAGAGAGTCGAATTTCGGAAATTTGTAGTTTCCATCCTTTTGGAGCTCCTAACGCTTTCGGATTATCGGATAAAGAGGATTGGGTCTTTGCGATACAAATCGGCAAATTTCCATAGCCTAAGCGGGTCCATTTTTCGAGTTGTTTCCAGGCGCGTTTTTCATAAGAAACGCCATCGGCTCCATAAATGCGGGTGGCGAGTATTTGAATTTTTTCTTCTAGGGATTGGTTCAATTCATAGAGAAATTGTGGTTGGGGTTCTGAAAGTGTATTCGCCTGTCCTATCACTTCAGAAGCTAATTCAAGCGCTCCGTTACCGCCTTGACTAAAAGCATTATGGGGAACACAAGCAATACCGATGTTTCGGCAAAGTTCAATGACCTGTCCTATTTCGGAGTGAGTATCCGAGGTAAATTGATTTAAGGCCACAATCACAGGAACTTTGAATTGCTGGAGATTATGGAGATGTGCAGACAAATTGAGAAATCCTTTTTGAAGAGCGGATAGATTTTCTTGAGTGAGAGAAGCAAGCGACACTCCGCCATGATATTTGAGTGCGCGACAAGTCGCTACAACGACCACGACCGAAGGCCAAAAATTTCCTTGACGACAAACGATATGGAAAAATTTTTCCGCTCCTAAATCCGCTCCAAATCCGCACTCGGTAACTACATAATCCGCAAGTTTCCTTGCTATTTGGATCGATAAAATACTACTGGCTCCGTGAGCGATATTTGCGAATGGACCCGCGTGAATCAATGCGGGCGTTTGTTCTAGGGTTTGAACCAAATTCGGAAGAATCGCTTCTTGAAGCGTCGCGGCCATGGCTCCAGAAGCTTTTAGATCAGAAGATTTAATGATTTTTCCGTCCGTGTTAAAACCAACAACAATCTCGCTAAGCCGTTCTTTTAAGTTTAAGCGGGAGTGGGCCAATGCTAAAATAGCCATCACTTCTGAGGCCGCGGTAATCACAAATCCGGATTCTCGCGGAACTCCATTTGACTTTCCTCCAAGACCAACAATAATTTGGCGCAAAGCGCGATCGTTCATATCTAGCGTTCTGGGCCAGAGAATCGTCGTTGGATCTAAACGCAATAAATTTCCTTGATATAAATGGTTATCAATCATCGCCGCAAGTAGGTTGTGCGCAGTAGAAACGGCGTGAATATCTCCATTAAAATGAAGATTAATTCGCTCCATCGGAAGGACTTGAGCATAACCACCCCCCGTAGCCCCTCCCTTGATTCCAAAGACAGGCCCCATCGAGGGTTGACGCAAGCTAATGAGTCCCCGCTTCCCCAATTTTTTTAGAGCTTGTCCCACTCCGATGGTCGTGAGTGTTTTTCCTTCGCCTGAAGGGGTGGGCGTCATCGCCGTGACCAAGATCAATTTTCCCGGAGTTCGCGTCTCAGAGCGATCTAAAACGTCCAGTTTTATTTTTCCAGTATAGGTGCCATATCCTTCAAAATCGTCTTGGCTCAGTTGAAGTTCTTCCAAATAATTTTGAATGGGTTTTAAGGGTGTTTGTTGAGCGATTTCAATACTATTTAACATCGTTTGCCTTTTATTAATTAATTCCTTCAAAAATCTTGTTTTTTTCATTAGAATAAAGAGGGATTTTAAGGGGCTTCCTCTTCTACAACTTCTTTGGTTTTATCGAAATTTCATGAAAAAACTTACGCTAGAATATATCCAAAAAAGACATTTTTTAAAGCGCGGACTTCTTTTTCTCTTCCTATTTACAGGATTTCATTATCTTTTAATTTCTGTTCTAGAATACCAGATTATGAGTCAAGATCTTTTTATGTGGCGCTGGAAACATCAGGTGGCTGACCGCCAAAATAAAGAGGGCGAAATCGACTATCAGATTCTCTGGATAGGCGATTCAAGAGTTCTTGGCGCGGTTAATCCAACGATTTTGAGTCGTGAAACGGGCAAAAGTATGGTCAATTTGGCAGGGGGAGGAATGCAATTTCCGGCGATGTATTTTCTTTTGAAACGGTATTTAAAGACCCATTCTAAACCTGAATTTGTTTTTCTCTCTCAAGCGCCTTATGCTTGGAATCGACATGATGAATTTTTTGAGAATCAATTAAAATTTGCGATGTCTTTTTCAGAATATCAGGAACTCGTTCCCAAAACCTTTTTTCAACGATGGAACCTTCTGCTTCAATATCCGTTATTTTCGTTAAAATCGGTCTATGCTTTTAATCCGGAATTTCGAGGTTCTTTCTTCAAGCGAGGAGAGCATAATCGTGAAGTCGAACGGCAAATGTGTGAAAATCTTGGGTTCCGAGCATGGTCCGATCGGCAACTTCAACCTTCGGATTCGTTGGAACTTCAATGGAAATTTGAGCCGGATCCGCTTAGCCTAGAATATTGTGAAAAAATTTTTCAACTCTGTCAGCAAGAACAAATTCGTATCATTTATCTTTCGATGCCTTTTCCAGAATCTCGAATTCAAGGATTAGCGGCAATACAAAGTTCTCTGCTTTCCGAGTATTCAAAAACGCTTAAAGCGTTCCAAAAAAAATATTCTTTTCAGTTGATCGAAGCATTAGAAGTGCGTCCCGATTCCGAATTCAGTGATTTTTCTCATCTGAACGATCTGGGAAGCCAAAATTACTCCAAATCGTTAGTGCCAAAAATGATCGAGTGGTTAAAATCTTAAAGAGTGAATCTCTTTTCTCAAGAAATAATAAAAAGACAGGAGCCTTCTAAATGAGTCTCGCTTATAAAGTAACAATATCGATCACGTCAAAAGGAACGTATGAGGATCATACTCAACAACGCTTTATGTTGCCTGAATTCTGCCCCGAAAATCAAATAAAAGAAATAACAGAAAAAATTCTCGAAGAACGAGACTGGAAAAGAGATTCAGAACAACCAGAAGTTTGGGTCAAAGAAATGAATTCGAACGATCTTCAGAAAATCAATTTGGAAGAACTGACATTGACTACATTTATCAAAATGCAAACGAATGTTGTGAAAGAATCTGAGATTTGGGAGAAGGATGAAAAAAGAGCAATGGAAAACCTCCAAAACGAAGTAGATACCTGTGTTCGTGAACAGGCGAAAGAATATATTGAACAATCTCAAGGAAGTCAAGAATTAAACGAAATTCTTCTCGAAGTCGCAAAAAATGCCATTCAAGCCAAAGCGAAAACTTTAGGAGAAATTCTCGAAATCACTGAAAATAAGAGTGAGCAGTGCTATGAATTGAATATTAAATTGAAAATTTAGGATATAATGTTATATTCGTGCCCTAGATTACAGAAAAAATGCGGTGCTCCAGTTGATACCCCGTGAGAGTAAAAAAGTCCAGGCTAGATATTTATGGATGTTTCCTTGTTTTCCTCGATATTTTTGAATTCCGGTAACGATTAATAATGCATAACATCCTAAGAAAAGAAATGAGGCAATAATATGAACGAGCAATAAAAGCGTCATTCCTTGTATGGATTTTTCAATGGCTTGATTCTGTATTTCAACCCAAACCAGTAAAAGCAAATCCGCGACCAACGCGGAAAGCATCATTTTGATATGAAGTTTTCGACGATGCCTCAGAGAAACTCCTGTCCAGATCCAGAGATAAATTAAGCTATTTGTCAGTGTTGCAATATTCATTCTTCAAAGTTGCTTTCTAGTACAAGTGATTATAGATCTTCTAAAATTGTTTTTAAGTACGCGTGCCACATCCCCCATAAAATTGCAAAAGCCATTCCCGGAAGCACGAACCATCGGAAAAAAAATGTATTGATCGCGCGTGAAAAAATAGAGTTTTCAAATTGCTCTCGATACGTAAAAATTAAAGAACAGACTTCTAAATCGTTCGTCAGATCCCGTAAATTTTGATAGCGAAAATTATGATCTTTTTCTAATAGTTTTGCTAATACCTTTTCTAGCCTAGGAATAACTTCAATTCCCAAACTGCTCAGAGGAGGATAAGGATTCTTCTGAATTTGCGCGATCAACTCGTATGGATCAGAGCTTTTAAAAGGTTTTTGTCCAGTTAACATCTCAAAAAATAAAACGCCAAGTGAAAATAAATCCGAGAGCGCCGTTACATCTCCTTTACGCGTCTGCTCTGGAGATAAATACGAAATTTTATTCTGCCAACTCGCTTTTAAGTAGCCATCGGCACAGGTTTCAATCCAGATTCGATCTAATCCCAATCCCAATAAAATGGTGCGTCCTTGATGAAGTAAAATCGTATTCGGATGAATGTTCCAATGAGATAGTTGATGCTTTTGTGCGAATCGTAATACAAACGCCAAATCTTTTACACAAGATAATACTTGCGGTGTTGGCAAGGGATGTCCTGATTTCAGCAAAGAGTGGAGTGTAACGTCTCCTAAAAATTCATAGATAAAAAACAGAAAAGTTCCATCGATTCCAAAATCGAGTAGGGCCGGAAGCGAATCATGGTTTAATTTTGAATACATCTGTCCATAAGCGATTAATTTCTCCTGTAATTGAGGAAATCGGGAAAGAAGAGCAGTGGACGCTAAATAAAGCAAAATCGGTCGCTGAATTTTTTGATCTTGGGCTTCATAATAACTTCCTGTGACCTCGGCAATCAGAGGACGAACCAAACGATAACGATTTTTTAAGATCGCGCGTTTTTGTGTTTGGTTGTTTCCTTGAAGTTGAATGAGTGTTAAACCTATTTGAAGGATGTCTTCATGTTGAAGCGGTTGATTATTCTGAAATAAAGCGCCATTTAGAAAAACCGGTAGGCTTCCTTTTTGTCTTGACAGAAAATAACCCTCTGGCTTTTTAAAAATACCGAGTTGAATCTCTTTTAAGGTTCTATCCGTGAGAATGAGGTTGCTTTCTGGAGTAGAGCCCAAAGTTACGTTTTCTTCAAAAACGTAACTTTTTCCCTCATCTATCCCACGAAGCACAACAAGTTGACTCATATTTTCCCAAAATAATGCAGAAGAAATTATTTAATATTTAAAACTATTATTTCGAACCTGATTTCCCTCCTAATTTGAAGGGGTTTAGTTCTATTTTCGAGTGGTGTGATTCTCCCTCAATAATTTCAATGTACTGGTTGATTGGAACCTGTAAAAAGCTCTGAGTTTCTCCTGTCGTTGGCCAAAAAATTTCTAAAACATCAATTTGTTGCGCTTGAGCAAGCCCAATGGTCTGCCGGAACGGATTGGCTCCAAAACTGCCTCCGCTATTGATATGCCGATAGATTGATCGAGCCTGTCCGTTTTCTGTTATTATTAGATGAATTCGCGCTCCAATAGCGGCTCTATTGGAACGCGTTCCCACCAATTTGATCGTGATCCAATGATTTAAAAATCCGGGATTTTCATATAAAACATCCCCATATTCATCTCCACGATACGATCCTCCCATTTGTTCGAAAATATCCAGATCGCCATCATTATCCAGATCGGCAAAGGCAACCCCATGCCCTTTTTGGAGATGAGCAAACCCCCCAGCCATTGATACATCGATAAAGGATTGTCCCTGATGGTTCAAAAGCATATAGTTTGGTATTAAATTCTCAAATTGCGGATTTCCAGTTCCCAAATAAAAATCTAAAAAACCATCATTGTTTAAATCTCCAAAATTCGACCCCATCGCCAGCGCCATCATTTCTAAATTTTGCTCTTGAGTCACATTGATAAAGCTTCCTTGTCCTGTGTTGCGATAAAGACAAGATTTTTCAAAAACAGTTGATTTCCCAAAACAGACCCTTCCAAATTCTTTAAAATCTCCTGAATAAGAAGCCACAAAAATATCTAGGTTTCCATCATTGTCAAAGTCCCAACACCAAGAAGGAAAACTATATTGCGGAGCCGTGACCTGAAGTTGTGGAGCGATATTGATAAAGGTGCCATCGTGGTTGTTGTGATAAAGCCGATTCGCTTGGCCCATATTGGATACATAAATATCCATAAACCGATCCCCATCAAAATCGCCCCAAATCACACTTTTCGCAAAAGCGCGATTTAAGACACCCGATTCTTGCGCCACATCTTTAAAAACTCCCTGATTATTTTGGAAAAGCTGGTTATAGGCTTCAATTTCTGGGCTACATTCGTTCCCAATATAAAGATCTAAATCGCCATCATTATCATATCGGCCCATGCCGCTGTTTGCGTCGGATAGTGAATATCACCAAGGCCCGTTTTGAATGTGACATCTGAAAAAGTACCGTCTCCATTATTTCGAAGTAAGGAATTGGGATGTTGCCCCTTTTCTTTAAGCCAAGCTCCGCGAAGGACAAAAATATCCAAATAACCGTCGTTATTATAATCTGTTTGAAGTATATTCAGTCCGCCATACAACCCCAAAAGTCCAGCACTTTCAGTTTGGTCGGAAAACGTTCCATCCGCTTCGTTCCTGAAAAAACAGAGCTGTCCTGCTGTGTCCCACGTTGAGGTTACAATATCTAAATAATGATCATTATTGAAATCATCCACAATAACGCTTCCAGCAAGGTTGAATCGATTAAGGTTTAATGTGGCGGCGATATTGGGAAATCGAGGAAAATCTATTTTGGAAGTAAAGACGGAAGACGGAATTAAATATTTTTCAGGGACTTTCTGAGGATACTCCCCGAGCGTCATATAAGCCACATTCAGCAACCATTTAATCCCATCTTCAAAGGATTCTGTATTATAATTCTTATCACAAGTCGACATTTGTTCTAGAATTTTTTCAAAATCTTGAATGGCTTTCAAAGACCCTTCTTTGTTGGTATGTACCGCTTCGGGTTGGATGGGGACGATGCAACTGAGTGGATGGTTTTTTAAGCAACAGTTTTGGGTTTCTGCCAATCGTAAATAAACCAAACCGCGATAAAAATTAGTTTGAACTAATTCTTTAATATCTTCTAGTTGGGCCTTGGATTTTAACTCATCCGCTTTATTATAATAAAAGAGAGCCTTTTCAAGGCTTCCAAAGTATAATTCAACAAAACCAACATTATGATACAGAAGCCATCTCTCTTTGGCGTCTAAATTGAGCTTCGCTGAGCGTTTCAATTTTTCATGGATTTGTTTATAAAAAGATTTCCCAATATAGCTGTGATCCTTTTCGGTCGCGTCCCGAATTTGTTCAAGCCATTTCAGCATCATTTTGTGGCTCTCTTGTCGTTCCTCTTTCGTTAAATTTTCAATAATCTGGTTTTTAAATTCAACACTATTTTTGGGTTGAGCAGAGAGATTCCCTGTAAAAAAAAGAAGCACCCAAAGTAATAGTTGCTTTCTATCTTGCTCCAGAGACATTTCAAACTCCAAACAAAAAAGGGAAAACTTGTCAAGGTTGTAGTATTTATTTTGGATAGTGCTAAAAATGTCCAAAATAGCGGATAAAAAATTGTTTCACTATCTGATACAAAATTCGACTGCGAGTCGGATCAAAATAAGGATAAATTCCTAAACACAAGAGGATCAGACAAAATAACAAAGATAAAAAAAACTTTTTCCAAAGAATGATTGATTTTACTGGAATCCCTTGAAGAATGCGAGTTTTGACTGGCATTTTCTTGACGGTTTCTTCTAATAACAAGATTTTAATGCGTTCTAGTTGTTCTATTAATACGTGAAGGTCGTCAAATCGATCGTTAGGATTTCCCTTTAAACAGCGTTCTAAAAGAGCCATCGTTCGGGTTGCAACCACTTTAGATTGTTCTATTTTCTGTAATCCCTGACGATGATCTACTGCCGGAAGATTTTGATACTGGCCAAGATAGTCTAGACATTTCTGTTGCGCTAATTCTGGAGGCATTAAGGAATATCCGCAAAAAAGAGAAAACATCACTAATCCTAAACTGAATTGATCCGCGCGTGGAGAAACAGGTTTTCCTAACGCTTCTTCCGGACTCATAAAAGCGTATCGGGGTCGTCCCAAACAACTTTCAAAAAGTTTTATTTCCCCTTCTCCTCCAAGCAAAATATTTTCTGGAAGCAGATCATAATAAACAAGATTTTCTTGAGCGAGACAAGCCAAAGCGGAAGCTAACCCCAGAAATACTTCGATTTTACGATAAAAAGAAAGGGGTTCATTCTTGAGAAAAGACTCCACAGTCTTTCCCCCGAATAAAAGGTCGCACAAAAAAAAAGTTTTCTCCACTGGAGTCCAGATCCAGAAAAGGGAGCAATTGCGGGTGATAAATACGACTTAATCGTTGGGATTGTTCAAGATAGTTCTGAAATAAAGGATTCGTCTGCGCTTGCGAAACGATATAAATTTTTCGCGGAACAATACGAATAAAAACATTGCGATCTAAGCTTTTTTGCTTGGCGACAAATAAATCTCCTAAAAGTTCTTGCTCCAGTTTTTTCTTTAAAATAAAATCCGGAATCTTTGGGAAAACGCTACGAATTGGACTCCGGAGAAAAGCCTCTTCAGAAACCGAAGACGAAAAGGTAGAGGAGGAAGAACTTTTGGGTGCTGAAGTAGAGGGCTTCACAAAAATTAAGGGAGCAATTTTTTTCGTCGCACTTGAAGTTGAAGTCATTTCCGAAGAAGGCAAAATATTGAGAATCGCAGAATGCTCAAATTTTCCAAGTGTTGCGTTTGCTTTTTGCCATTGATCTAAACTTTGAAGAAAATCGGTAACGGTTTTATATCGCTCTTCCTGTTTTTTCTGAAGACATTTCATACAGATTTTCTCTAAACTTGAAGGAACGTCACTTTGATATTTTGAAGGCAATTTTAATTCGGCGCTAATAATCAATAAAGCTAATCCGACGGTGTTCGATCCCGGAGCAATCTGATCAGAGAAGGGTCGAATTCGACTCAACATTTCATAAAAGACCGTCCCAAGCGAATAAATATCGGAATAAATACCCACTTTTCCAAACTTTTTAGAATCAATTTGCTCTGGTGCCATATACGCAGGAGTTCCCATCATTGCGCCGGGATTCGTGAGATTTAAATCATGATTAAAATTTTTAACCAATCCAAAATCCATTAAAAAGACCCGATTCGAGTGATCAATCATAATATTAGCGGGCTTAATATCTCGGTGGCAGAAACCTTTTTCGTGCGCGTGATGAAGCGCTTTTGCGACAGAGCGGATAATATGGACAATCTGAGAGAGTGGGAGTTTTTGTGTTTTAAGCATTTCTTTTAGACTCTGGCCATCGACGTATTCCATGACAAAATAGGGACAATTTTGAAAAATACCAGAGTCGTAAATCGGCAAAATATTTGGATGAGACAACTGTGCCAGTGATTTCGCTTCTAAATTAAAACGCTCAATCAAACTCGCAGGTGCTTCTTCCCCTCCTTTCAGAAGTTTTAACGCAACAATACGATCCAATTTTTTCTGACGAACCTTATAAATAATCCCCATTCCACCCCGAGAAATTTCATGGAGAATTTCATAATCTTCTAACTGAAAAGAAAGGTTACTTTTCAGGTTCTGGAGAACAGGCGTAGGATTGAGTAGCGGAACACTATTGCTAGACTGTGGTTGAATCTCTTTCGCTAAACTTTCGAGGAGGTCACTTTCGTTCTTCGTCTCAGAGGAAGTCTTGATCACTTCCGGTTGGGTTGTTTCTGTTGGCATTGAGGTTGGAAAAAATTCTGAAGGAAATAGCGCGGAGGGAAGTAATGGTTTTGAATGAATAGGAGATTTTGAATCTAGGGAATGGATTGAAGAATTTAGAATCGGCAAACCCGCGGAAGGAACAAAGGTTTCAAGTTGGCTTGGAGTCAGAAATTTTTCTTCAAGCGCAATTTCTGCAAGATTTCGCTCAACGCCTAAAGCGTGAAGCGTATTTTGTAAAAAAACACAATGCTGAATTTGTATTGCCGATAAGAGCGGGATCTTCTGAATTTTATCCCAAAAATGCTCTGCTAATTCTGAAGGGAAAAGAAAAATATTCAAGAGGGGTTTTTCTGTGAGTTTACAGGTTTTCTGAATATCTTCCTGAATTTCAAGCGTTTGTTTACGAGTGAGTAAATGAAGTTCAAGACAGATTTTTCCCAAACTATGAAAAATTTGGAATTGTCGGAGTTTCTTCTGAATCAATTGAGCATGAGCGACTTGCTCTACATTCAGCCATTGGCGCTCAACGACATTTCCTGCGAATAAAAGATCGTAATCAATTGGGGACGAATTCATGAAGCACTCAAAACTCTCCAAAGCTCTCAAAACGGTTAAGACTTCATTAAGCCATGAAGGTGAGCTTCAACGCTACTCGCCAAGGCTTCGATATGGTAACCTCCTTCCAAAACGGACAACACTTTTTGGGTTCCGACTTGATTCATATACTCCAAGATTAATCGGGTCATCTCCAAATAGGCGTCTTCCGTTAGATTCATAGAAGCGAGCGGATCTAATCGATGCGCGTCAAATCCTGCGGAAATGAGAACCAAGTCCGCTTTAAAGCATTCTCGAATTTGTTTCAGATCGTGACGAAGTGCCTCCTGATAAATGGAGTTTCCTGCACCAGCGCGTAAGGGACGATTCAAGGTAAATCCTTCTCCGTCGCCACGTCCGCGTTCGGTTTCAGCGCCCGTTCCCGGATAAAAAGGATATTGATGAAGACTATAATAAAAAACGGTTGGATCTTCTTCAAAAATATGTTGCGTTCCATTGCCATGATGAACGTCCCAATCAATAATTAACACCTTTTTGGCTAAACCGATCTGCTGGGCATAACGCGCGGCAATCGCGACATTATTAAACAAACAAAAACCCATCGATTGCTGGAGTTCCGCATGGTGCCCGGGAGGACGAACGCAACAAAAAACACGGTGAATTGAATCTTGTTGAAGAAGCTTTATTCCTTGCGTTACGGCCCCCACCGCATACTGCGCCGCCTCAAAAGATTTTTCGGAAACCGCAGTATCCGCATCGATACGGGTAACTTTCTCTTGAATAATCTTTTTTCGAAGATGCTCGACATACGTTTTCGGATGAATACAGGTGAGGAGATCCTCGGCAGGTAAAGTTGGAGTGATTTGTTCCATCTGAGAAAGGAGACGAGTGGAGTCTAAATGGGTCTGAATTGATTTTATTCGCTCCGCACGCTCTGGATGACCAAAACCGGTATGATGCTCAAGAAAGATAGGGTGATAAAAATAATGGAGCTTGTTCATAAACGAAAGGAAGCCTTAACCTTAAGGTTTGGGTTTATTATTCGAAAGCAAGGAAGTTAAATTAGAAGGCGGACTTTCCTGAGAAAACGGAGGCGGTTCCAAGGCTTCTTCAGTAAAATTAAACTGGATATCTTCCATCTCTAGACCCATTTTTTTCAGAGAGGTTAGTTCTTTTTCTCGGGTAATATTGACCGGCACTTGTTCATAGATGTCGGCTTTTTTTCCCGCTTTTTCCAGCAATTCTATCGCGGCTTGCCGAACATCCGCTTCGGGGTCTTTTTTGGCGATGGGGAAAATAAAAATAGGAAGTGCTGAAAGATCAGGGAACTGGGATAGAGATTTGATGACTTCAAGACGAATGAATTTGCTAGGGGATTTGAGAAATTTTAACAAAACCTGAATGGATGAAAAATCTCGGACACTTCCCAAGACACTAAGAACAGACCATTGAAGTTCATCATCATTCACGTATTCATGAAGAAGTTGGCTCACGTCTGGAGTTTGAAATTTACCCAATATTTCCACCGCAGAAATCCTAATCCACCATTCCGCGTCACTTTTCAAAATTCGGGTAACGCCGGGGATAATTCGTGGATCATGAATATAAGCGGCAAGAAACATACTTTCAATTCGAATGGTCGGATCTGTATCGTCTAAAAGTGCAATCACATCGTCCGCAATTTTTGATGCAATCTTTCCAAAAGATTCAAAGCAACGTTCTCTCAACCAAACGACCACGCCACGAGTATAGATTAAGAATTTTTTAATAATTTCTCGTTTATTGGGCATCTCTATCAAAATCTGAATCGCCAGATTACGAGAAGCGGGGTCTTCATCGGCGAGAATTGGAATCAGTCTTTCTTCCATACGAAGCGCTGGATTTCTAGCTAATCGTCCAATAAAGATCGTCAGAATTTTTTGGATATCTGGGGGTTCTTGATTCAAACGCGCAAAAAAAGGTTCCACCAATTCGGTGCGGTCTAGTTCCGCAAGTTTTGTGAGTACCAAATGTCGAAGAATATCGGATTCTTCATGAATCAACGGGAGCAACATTAAAAATACGGTTTCATTCTTAGTAAAAAGCGTCAGCTTTTGCAAAGCAGTATAGCGAACTTCCTGATCCGCATCTTTTAGCGCCGTTTTATAAATCGAAATAAATTCTTCCCACTTGGGATAGGATCCAAGGATTTCAATCGCAATCAATCGCTGATCTTTTTCTTTGGAATAAATCAAATCAGAAAGATCCTTAGACAGATTAGGGAACGCTAATTTTCCAATGATTCTAGGAATGTTTTTTCGCGCGACTCCCCCTTTGCTTTTAATTTCGTTCATCAAAAGCGAAAACACCTTCGGATCTTTTCCATAAGGCTCTAAAAGTTTTTGTCCTACTTCTTGGTAGCGTTTATTTAAATCAGATAACATCCAGATAATTTCTAACGGCTGAGGGACGTCCAACAAAAGTTGATTTAACAAATCGCTTTCTTCTTTTCCAGAAATAAATTGGCGCTTTTTAAGTTTGACAATAATCGGATTATTACTTTCTGAGGATTGAGCAGAAGAAAATGCCATAAGGTTCCCTTTCGATTGAAGGCAGATTAATGTGATTGTTCTTCTTGTGTTTTGGATACGTTGTAATAGACCCGATACAATTTATTATAATCCATCAAGGCGGGCTCGAGACGCTCTTTCAAAATATCCAGTTCGTTCATATTTAGCACCAGATTAGCGCTTAACGCAAAGGCTTGAAACGGATTTCCAGTTTCGGCCTCACTATCTACATAAATATAAAAAAAATGACGTCGACTCGACATCGGCTTTTCCATGAGATCTTTCGAGACTTCAGAAGAATATCCGCTCGTAATCAAAATGACTTGAAACGCGTTAAAGCGAAGCTTCCTCAAAGCGTCTTCTGGGGAAACCGCTAGATAAGGACGGCACTTTAAGGATTTTAAAATTTGGATCACTTGATCCGCTTTAGGTCCAAAGGGAACACAAACTAATACATCAATTCCCGCACAGGAAGTAAAATCTGGATCTAAAATATTCGTGAGCATACCCTTTTCTCCTAAGTTTCATCCATTTTTAAATCACTTAACTCTTTCCATACCGAAGATTGGCCACTAGGCGAAGGCGCATTTGGTTTTTTCTGGATCGCAGGAGGGGGAGTGACTCCTGAAGGGGGGGCTAGCGGAGTTGCGGGTAGAGTTCCCGAAGTCGGAAATGTCGGTTTTGCGGAGGGTGTAGGAGGATTTGGGAAACGAGCTCCAACAACGGAAGGCTGCTTTGCCATTGTCGTGGATTGAGCGACACCGCCCTGCAGCGTTGGAGCCGTCGTATTTCCAAGATTTGAAATCTGAGTTTTGGCCGGTGGTGGAGATGCGGAGTGCAAATTCGCCGCATTAAGCACCATCGATTCCATTTGTAAGTTCGAGACATCCACGCTTGTTTTTTTCGCAGGACTCGGCAGATTTTCAACGAGAACGGTTTCAATGGTAGAAGGACTGGCTTCTTTTAAGGCTTCTTCTTTTTTCAATTTATAGTATTCGACATCGCTGATTTTTCCTTTTTTAAATTCTTCATCTAGATTGCGTTGCATTTCGAGATCGGGTAAGCTAGAGGTCACCTCTCCACGTTTTCCCTTAATACGATCAATTCCCTGACCGGTCACACTTTTGCGGGTACAGTAACTTAACGCGGTTTTTTCGTCGATCCAATCGCCTTCAAATAAGTCTAGGATATGTTGATCAAAGGTTCTCATCCCGTAAGTACTTCCTCCAGAAATCGCATCATAAAACTGCTTTTGATCGGTTTCTCCAGTCGCGATAATTTCGCTAGTTCTCAGATTTCGATACATAATTTCAATGGCCGCGACTCGTCCGCCTCCGATTTTAGGAAGCAGGCGCTGACAAGCAATCCATTTAAGGGTTTCCGCGAGACGCATGCGGATCATGTCTTGTTCTTCTTTATCAAAGAGTCCCACAATACGATTGATGGTTTGACCAGCGTTGATGGTATGAAGCGTACTTAGAACCAAGTGTCCGGTTTCTGCCGCGCTGAGTCCGATTTCTACGGTTTCACGATCCCGCATTTCTCCCACTAAAATCACTTTCGGAGCCTGTCTTAAAGCGGCGCGTAATCCATTGGCAAAGGAATCAAAATCGATTCCCAGCTCCCGTTGATTAAACGTCGCTTTTTGGTGCTTATGTTCAAATTCAATCGGATCTTCCAAGGTTACGGCGTGGACTGCCATATTTTCATTAATATACCGAAGGACAGCGGCTAAGCTTGTTGATTTTCCGGAACCCGTGGGCCCCGTGACGAGCACTAATCCATTTTTTTCTTCGGCCATTTTATAAAAAACTTCTGGAAGTCCTATTTCTTCAATAGAGGGCACAACGGTAGACAATTTTCTCAACACTATCGAGTAAGAACCCCGTTGAGAAAAAGCATTGACGCGAAAACGAGCCCGATCTGCAAGCTGATAAGAAGAATCACAGGAGCCGGTTTTAAGCAAAGTGCGTGTTAATGGAACCGAACCTTGTATCAGTAACATCACAATAAGTTCGGTTTGATACGGAGTCAAACTCAAAATTGAAGGCGTCAAATTGACCGGCACGAGTGAGCCGCTAACTTCCACCTGAAACCCTCTTCCAACGGTGATGTTGATATCAGAAACACTTTTATGAGAATCCAAAATTTGATGGAGAATCAGATCGAGATCTTCTTTTCGCATAAATGTCTCGCTCTCTTATTAAAATTAAGTAGGTTTATTCGGAGTATTCGCACTATTTGCATTTTCTTTTTCAAACATATCCAAATATTCTTCGGGTACCGTTTTCAGATATTTAAAAAACCGTTCTTTACTAATCGCCTTGTCAAACGCGTCTTCGGGCGCGACAATATTTCTCTGGACAAGATCTTCAATCGAATCATCTAACATACGCATCCCTAATCGTTTTCCGGTTTGGATGGCGTTGATGAGTTGATGGGTTTTCCCTTCGCGGATGAGGTTTCCAACGGCGGCGGTCCAGATCATAATTTCTAATGCGGCGACACGACCTTTGCCCTCTTTCTTTTTAAAGAGGGTTTGAGCGATAATTCCTTTAATAGAATCCGCGAGCGTACTCCGAATTTGTGCCTGTACATCGCCAGGAAAAACTTCAATGACTCGGTCGACTGTTTTGGTTGCATTTTGGGTATGTAAGGTTCCAAAGACGAGGTGTCCAGTGGAAGAGGCTTCAACAGCAAGCGAGATCGTTTCCAAATCACGCATTTCGCCCACTAAGATAATATCGGGATTTTCGCGTAAGGCACCTCGAAGCGCGGCACCGAAAGATTTGGTATGAACACCAACTTCACGATGATTTACCAAACATTGTTGCGATTTATGAGCAAACTCAATGGGATCTTCAATCGTTAAAATATGATCGCGTCTAGTCTTGTTCGCATAATCGATAATTGCAGCCAAAGTCGTGGATTTGCCACTTCCAGTAGGCCCTGTAACCAAAAGTAGTCCCTTATTGAGCATCGCAAAACGTCTGGCGACTTGAGGAAGACCCAGTTGTTCAATGGTCAAAATTTCTGTTGGAATTTGTCTGAAAACGGCTCCGACACCATGTTTTTGGTTGAAATAGTTCGCGCGAAAACGGCCCACATTTTCTAATTCATAAGCAAAATCAATATCTCCGGTCTCTTCAAATATTTTTACTTTATGTTCTGGACAGATCTCATAGAAGAGTTCTTTCAGTTCTTCACTTTGTAAAATTTTATATTTCACTCGACGAAGTTCTCCAGAAATTCGTAGAAGTGGAGGATTTCCTGCCGCCAAATGAAGGTCAGAAGCTCCTTGTACATTCATCAACCGAAAAAAAGCGTCAATTTTGGCCATTTTTCACCTTTGTCCTAGAAGAAGTAAAAATTCGCAATTATTTGGGTTTATTGTAATAGAATACGAAAAATAAGATGGCAACGACAATAGCGATGAGAATAAGGATTAAAAACAATTTCGGGAAAAGAGAAGAAGCGTTCTGATTTTCAAAAGGAGCTCCTTTTTTGTTTTCTAGAGGCGTTTTAAAGGGAGCATTCGGTGTGGATTTAAATCCAACAGATTTCGCAGGAAGCGATAGTTCTTCAGCTATTTTTGAAGGTTTCTGTGTTTTGGAGTGAGCTTCTTTTACAACAGAATCTGCTTCTGATTTTGTTACAAGTAGGGGTGTTGATTGAACCTCCGTTACTTTTTTAGGCACAAACGAAACCGTCGTTCCTGTATTTTGTGTTTCAAGAGTTGAGGGTCGAACAGGAGCGTTTGGATTTCGCCCTTTCCCCGGAATAACAGTACGTGCAGTTCCTACAGAATTCAATTCCTGAGGCGATAGCGGGACTGGAGTTAATGCCGGAGAGGAGGCAGGTGAATTGAGATCCGAACCTTGCTTGGTACCTTGAATAAGGCTTTCAATTTCCTGGATAATGTCTTTTGGGTGCAGATATCGATCATTCCTATCTTTAGCCATCATTCGTTCAATAATGGCGCAAATATTTTTATCGAGAAGTGGTTTAATTTGTTGAAGCGGAGTCAGTGGCGCTGAAATATGCTGATTTAATAAAACAAGCAGAGAACCGCCTCCTGGAAACGGCTTTTGTCCAGTGAAAACATGATAAAACGTTGCGCCTAAAGAATAGATGTCGGCTCGAATATCAAGGTTCATATCTCCGCGAGCTTGTTCTGGCGAGATATAATCAGGGGTTCCAAGGATTTGGCCCGCTTTTGTCATCGAAGTATCCCCGACCTCTTTAGTTAATCCCATATCGAGTAGTTTAGCAATTTTTTTTTCGTTGATCATAATATTATCGGGTTTAATATCTCGATGAATGAGGCGTAACCCTTCCGCATAATCAAGCGCCTTGAGAATACCAATAAGATATTTGACGGCTTGACTTTGCGTGACATCTCCATCGCGAATCAATTTGGAGAGTGGCCTTCCTTCGATAAACTCTAGAGCCAAATAAGAAATTCCATCTAATTCGCCAGCATCTAAAGAACGAACGATATTCGGATGTTCCATCCTTCCGCAGGCTTTTGCTTCACGAAAGAAACGTTCAATAAACTGAGGATTTGTAGAAAGATGTTTAGCTAATACTTTAAGTGCGACAAGTTTATCTAAAAAAATATGCCGTGCTTTATAGACTTGCCCCATCCCCCCTTCTCCTATTTTATCGATAATTTCATAGGGACCAAAACGTTTTTTTGACGGATCGAATCCTTTTCCTGTTGAAGGAGGTTGTGAAACAGCGACTTGCGGAGGATTTTGAACCGAATCTTGAGCGAAATCAACATTAATAGTTGCCTGGTTAGAATTCTGAGCGAAATCAACATTAATAGTCGCTTGGTTAGAATTTCCTTGAGGCGTAACAGCCAGAGTCTCTATTTTTTCGGAAGCATGGTGTTCTGGAGAAGAAGGGGTTGTTTCTGTTGGAGCTCCAGCCATCGTGGAGGATTGAGATTGGTCCGCTCCGACCATCGTGGAGGATTGAGATTGGTCCGCTCCGACCATCGTGGGAGATTGATTGATCGATTCCCAATGAGCGGTTGATGTTTGTGTACTAGTGGCAGTAGATCCTGAATGGGCCGGACTTAAGATTTCTTCCATTTCCGTTTGCTGTAACAGAGCGTTTTCAAAAGAGCTTTGAGGATTCGTTTTCGGAGTGGACTGTTGAGGTAATCCGGGGCGAAGCAGACCGGCTTGCTCTTCGCCAATTAAACGACGTTGAATGAGCCATTTTAGAAGATCGGGTTCATGGAGAGAATTATAATTTCGAATTTGTTCTGACCATTCTATTTCGGAAATCCATCCATAATAGAGAATTTTCTCCTCGATATATTTTCTAGTTTTCTCATCCATTTTGTTCCTCTTTAACAAGTAACGTCCATAAATAAAATACTTCCAATAACCCCCAACAGATTCGTTTAAGCTTAAATCTGATTTTAGGATTTAATGGGTCTACGAAAGACTGAAGAAAATACCGTTTAAAATATTTTCTTTTGGAGATATTTTATGGAAGGATTTAGAATTATTTAAAGTATATAAACTAAAGTCCTAAAACTTCTTCCAGAAGATATTTTTCTTCAAGACTGTTCCAGAAAGTGTCTACTTTAGCAAAAAATGGAGTTTTTTTCAACTTTATGAACTCTTGCACATACGAAATTTGGCGCATCCCTAAAAGGACACAAGAGACAGATTCGAGGGAAGCCAATAAATGAAGTGCTTTTTGAGAAAGGAGTGGAAGGGATTTTAGTTGTGATTCAAGAGATAACAGCGTTTGATTTAGTTTTTGAGATTGATTGGGGACAAGAATAGTGGTTTCTTTCGGTGGGGGATTTTCACTTAAACGAATGAGTCCCTGCTCTATAATCGCGTTTAAGGGTCGATTAATCAAAACGCCTAGCTGAGACTCTGCGGCAAGCTCCAATAAGGTAAGAGTCTGCTCTCGCTGATTTTTCTGGATAATCCCTCCACGCTCAAGCAAATTCATAGGAAATTGAATGGTTGAGAAATGGTTCTGAGGACGAAGTCTTTGAGTTAAAGCGAGTACTTTTTCAAGAGAAGTGAAGGTTTCGTCGTCTTCTGAACGAGGGAAGGTATTGGAAGAAATTCCATAACTAGCAATTTTCCCTTGCGCGACTTGTTTTTCCATCCAGTCAAAAGCGAGCGAAATTCGCTGATAATACGCTTCTTCGATCTTTTCTTGCGCGGAGGTAGATTTTTTTTTCGAGGCGATCAAAAAATATTCCGGGTTATGTAACAAATAAACATCAATTTTTTGGACTTGCAATTGTTTTAAACTTCGCTCAAGCTGGTTCTCCAGAAATTCAGGATGAATACAATGCCAGCAGTCTGCCGTATAGCGAACCATCTCGGGGAAAGGCTGTTTTTCCTGAAGACGTTTTTGGGCAAGGGCCATATTGGTTCCTTGTACATAGCCCACTTTGGTGACGATAACGACTTCTTCTCGCTGAAGTTGACGCGTCGAAAAAAGTTCCCCGAGAACGTGACCTACGAGCTGTTCGCTTCCGCCATCTCCTCCATAGTTGCTCGAGGTATCAATCAGATTACATCCGTTCAGAAGCGCCATTTTTAAAGCGTCTTGAAAAGCAGGATTTCGTATATGAACGCGATAACATCCGAATCCATAAGGACTAACATGAAGACCAGTTTTCCCTAGTGTTTTAGAAGGTGAATTTCCCATTCGTTGATGGTAACCACCAGTTCCTGATGGAGTAGCGGATAAAGGCATAAAGTTCCTTAATTGAATTCGGTTATTGACCTTAATGCGTTTTCGTGATGGGGGAAGAAGCGGAAGATCTTGGATTCTGATAATCTAAAACAATGGGTTTATGTCGAGCAATTTCGCCTTCGGCAAGATAGATCACATCTTCTGCGATATTGGTCGCCGAATCCGCGATTCGTTCTAGAGAGCGGGAAACCGACAAGAGATCAATGAGGCTATCAATGCGTTCTGGATGGTTACGCATCACTGCTTTAACAGCTTCATAGGCATGGCGATGGATTTCATCGACTTCTTCATCCGCGTGTCGAACCCGTTGCGCCAATCCGATATCAAGTCTTACAAACGCCTCAATACTTTTTTCTAGCATCGATTGCACTTTACTTTCCATGAGTGTCAAATTAAACGGACTTTCAATAGGTTCTCGTTTTTGTAGCCAAATTGCTTTTTGAGCGATATTGGCGGCAAGATCCGCAATACGTTCTAGGTCATTATTAATTTTAAGTACAGAAATAATGAGGCGTAAATCGACCGCAACAGGTTGATAGAGAGCGAGAAGTTTCAAACATTCTTCTTCGACATCATTTTCTTTTCGGTCAATAATATCATCTTCATAAATCAGGGTTTTTGCTAAAGAGATATCTCGTTGCTCAATCGTCTGAATCGCTTTTCCGAGCGCTTTTTTAGAGAGATCTGCCATATCCATCAGATCTTGCTTTAATTTATCGATTTCTTTTTGAAGTCGTTTTGGCATCGTTATTTCCTTTGTTGAGAAGTTATCCAAATCTTCCCGTAACATAATCCTCGGTTTGTTTGTGAATCGGTCGAGTAAAAATTTGTGTGGTGACTCCAAATTCTATAATTTTTCCCTCATAAAGAAATGCGGTATAATCTGAAGCACGACTCGCTTGTTGCATATTATGCGTTACTATAATGATACTATAATTATTACGTAGTTCGGCAATTAAATCTTCAATTCTTCCTGTGGATTTTGGATCCAGCGCTGAGCAAGGCTCGTCCATCAAAATAATTTCCGGATTGATCGCGATGGCGCGTGCGATGCAGAGTCGTTGCATTTGGCCTCCAGAAAGTCCTAACGCGGACTCGTGAAGACGATTTTTGACTTCATCCCAAAGTCCAGCTTGCTTTAGACTTTTTTCAACGGATTCCTCCAAAACATTTTTTCGTTTTTCTCCAGCGATTCGTAGTCCATAAATTACGTTTTCGTAAATGGATTTAGGAAACGGATTTGATTTTTGGAAAACCATTCCCACTTTTCGGCGAAGATGAATAATATCGGTTTTAGGATTGTTAATTTCTTCTTTTCCGTCCAACTTAATACTTCCTTCAACTCGAATTCCTTCTACTAAATCATTCATTCGGTTGAAACATCGGAGCAAAGTCGATTTTCCGCAACCGGATGGGCCAATCAGCGCGGTCACCTGTTGACGAGGAAATGCGATAGAAATATTATAGAGCGCTTGTTGAGATCCATAAAAAAAAGAAAGTTGATTCACATCGAGAATAGGATCCGTGATCACAACGGGATTTATTTCAGACATAGGGCCTCAATTAAAAAGCTTTAAGGGTGTATCGTTTTTTCATCCGTTCTCTTAAATAAATAGCGGAACTGTTCATTAGTAAAACGACCAGAACCAGAATGAGTGTTGTTACAAAGACCATCGGTTTTGCGGCTTCCACATTTGGGGATTGAAATCCGACATCATAAATATGAAATCCTAAATGCATAAACTTTTGATCTAAATGAAGATAAGGAAATTTTCCATCCATCGGCAAGGAGGGCGCCAATTTTACGACTCCGGTGATCATCAGTGGAGCGACTTCTCCAGCGGCTCTGGCCATTGCTAAAATAAATCCAGTCAAAATTCCCGGAGAGGCCATCGGTAGTACGACTCGCAGAAGCGATTGAAATTTTGTGGCCCCTAAAGCAAGCGAAGCTTCTCGCATTCCTTTCGGAACCGAGTTTAATGCTTCTTCAGTGGCGACAATAACGACAGGAACGGTGAGTAATGATAAGGTTAAGCTTGCCCATAAAATACCTCCCGTTCCAAAGGTTGGAGTGGGAAGTCGTTCTGGGAAAAACAATTGATCAAGAGTTCCGCCCACAGAATACACAAAAAAGCCTAAACCAAAAACTCCATAAACAATCGAAGGAATTCCTGCCAAATTGTTCACCGCGATACGGACTAACTGTACCGCAAATCCTTCTTTGGAGTACTCTTTCAAATAAATGGCGGCAATCACTCCCAGAGGAAATGAAACGCAACTCATAATCATGACCATCATCACGGTTCCAAAAATGGCTGGGAAAAGTCCTCCTTCGGTATTTGATTCGCGAGGATCTTCCCATAAAAGCTCTTTTAGGCGAGTTCCGTAATAAAGAATTTTTGAACCAAACGACATCGTATTAGGCCGATAAAATCGAACAATATCTGAAAAAGCGATTGTTTTCTTTTTCCCGTTCGCTTCGATAAAAGTGGCTTGATGCTCTTTCATTTTTCCGACAAATGCCGTCTGTTTTTGTAACAGATCTTCAAATTCCTTTTTAAGTTTTTCCCGTTCTTCTTGAAGATATTCTACTGTTTTTTTATTTTTTTTTGCATCCTGATAGTTCAAACGGAGAATATTCAAGCGAAGGATTTCACTTTGATTGCTAATCGCAGAAATCTCCTTGTTTTGCTGTTTTCGAAAGGCTTTTTTTTCTTCCATTTGCTCTAAAATGCTGGAAAACTGTTGATTCAAATCTTGAGATTCTTGTTTTTCCGAACTTTGAATTTCCAGAAGACGGCCATAAAAATTTCCATTTTCTTGTCGTTCTAAAACAACAATATCTTCAGGATACTGTTGGGACAGAATCTCCTCTTCCTTGATCCATCGAAAATCCAAACCATAGATATCACGGTTCCCTATTTTAAACTGAGCTTGAAAATTTTCTTTTTGCGGTATTTTTTCTCGTTGGAGGTGTTCTCCGATCACACGACTTTCGTCTTTTAACGTAAGTTCAATGACAGGAGATGGCCAAAAATTACCGACCCCATTAAGGAGAATGATCATCAAAAAGAGAAACGCAATTAGCAGAATTAAAGTGAGTCCCGAGGCCGTAATCCAAACAAAAGGTTCTCGCGCATCCCAGAATTTTTTCATAAGTATCCCTTTTAATTCCTTTTAGATACGACCATATTTTTTACGCAAACGATAGCGAACAATTTCCGCAAGGGTATTTAAAATAAAAGTCAATAGGAAAAGCAATACTGCTGAGAGGAATAAAATGCGGTAAAGCGTTCCGTTCACAGGCGCTTCTGGAATTTCTACGGCAATATTGGCGGAAAGCGTTCTCATTCCATTAAAAGGGCTCCAGTCGAGAATGGGAGTGTTTCCGGTGGCCATCAGGACAATCATTGTTTCTCCAATAGCACGTCCAAACCCAATAATCAGTCCCGCAAAAATTCCTGAGGCCGCAGTGGGAAGAATGACACGCCAGAGCGTTTGCCATCGGCTGGCTCCTAAAGCAAGCGAAGCGGCAGAAAGGCTTTTGGGAACATTCGAAATTGCGTCTTCCGCAATCGTAAAAATAAGCGGAATAACCGCAAAGCCCAAACCAAACGCAATAATTACACAATTCCTTTGGTCATAAAGAATTCCAAGGTTTTGGAACATCCAGATTTTAAAGTCTCCTTGAAAAAACAAGGATTCTATCCAAGGACTCAAAACGAGCGAAAGCAAAATTCCCAACAAAATTCCCGGAAGCACAAAGAAAAATTCGTAGCCTTGACCCACTTTGGAAAGACGTGGAAATTTTTTACTAAAAATGGGCCAAGAGAGAATAAAGAGAAAAGCACACAAGGGAACAAAAATAAAGCCGAGAAAAAACGCAACCAGCCTTTTTTCAACCATAGGCGCTAACCAGAGTGCGGTCAGAAAACCTAAAATGACGGAAGGAATACTCGCCATCAATTCAATCGTGGGTTTAATAAATTTTTTCAAATTCGGATGAAGAAACTGACTGGTATAGATTGCCGCAAGCAGAGCCAATGGCGCTGCGAAAATCATCGCATAAAAAGTACCCTTAATACTACCGAAAATTAAAGGAACCAGACTCAGTTTGGGTTCAAAGTCATCATTTCCAGAAGACGATTGCCAAACATAAGCCGGTTTCGGATAGTTTTCGTACCACACTTTGCCAAAAAGTGTAGTCATACTCGCTTCGGGATGTGGATTTTCCAAGCTCCATAATTGAAGATTCGATTGTTGATCCAAAAGAAGGATACCGTTTCCTCTTGGAGCCACAACCACGTGTTGAATCTTTTCAGGAACTGTAAATTCAAAATATTGTTTTTCGGTAGTGAGATGATGAACAGAAAGGGTTTGTTTCTCTGTAAGACTCAAAAAGGATTTTTCCTGAAAAAACGGGAGAATTTTTTGAATTTCTCCTTTTTGGGAAGAAAAAACATGAATTTTTTCCAGTGTTTTGTGAGGATTTTCTTTTTTCTCTTCGAGTTCAGTAAGTATTGTAAAACAAGCACTCAAAGATCCTAAAGAATCGCCTACAATGAGAGAAACATCTCCAAAAATGAACCCTAGCGAAGTAATTTTTCCCTCGCTATATTTCAGACGATCGGTCAATTCCGGTTCTTTACTCTTCTTTAAGTTCCATCGTAAAACAGTGCCTTCGGAAGTTCCCGCATAAAGTGTTTTTCCGGCCTCATCTAAAGCAATTGCCGTGATTTCTCCGGG
The DNA here is from genome assembly GCA_964530615.1 of uncultured Planctomycetota bacterium. Lineage (GTDB taxonomy): Bacteria > Planctomycetota > JBBTDB01 > JBBTDB01 > JBBTDB01 > JBBTDB01. The sequence goes on from CAZHAR010000009.1 coordinate 127,632, forward strand.
AATATCCGCTTGAATCACCCAAGACACCAATTTTTGGGTCATTTTGCCAAAAACATTTTTAATGGCAAATTGTTGTGTAATCAAAATACGACGATCTATTAATGCAACAGCACGACTAGCTTGATTTTCCTTATCAAGGCGCATACTAATATGAGTGATTTGTGAAGGTTCCGTATTTTTTTCTTCCGCAAGTTGAGTAATGCGTTTAAGTTGAAGAAAATTTTCTGGATGTTCTACGGACGGAGATTGCCACTGGATCTGTTCAAAAGTACTCATTCCGTTGGACCAGAGAATCATCAAAAACTGGTGAGTCAACTCGATTTGGCGAACCGTGAGATTTTCTTGCTTCCCAGAGGGTGGAAGGACTGGAAAGGTCTGAAGAATCCTTTCTTTAGATAGATTTTTTCCCAGATCCAAGACCGCGATTTGGCCTTCTTGAGAAATCATAAACCCTTTTTGGAATTGTTCATCGGTTTGGATGCCGAGAATCGAAGTGGAAAGAGCTTGAATTGAAGATTTTTCGGTGAGTTCAAGAGAAGGAGAATAAAAAAGTGGAATAGCAACGCTGATAATGATGACCAAAATCCCAATAACACTGACCAAAATCAGCCATCCCCCAAAGATAATTCCAAGACGGGCTATTTTATCTCTTCGTTTAATACGCTTGATGATGTGAGGTTCCATAAAATGCTTCTCTTTTTCTGGAGAATCCGAGTTTTAGGGTTGACAGAAAATTTAGGAGCAAAGTATAATCCTCCGCGTCTTGCGAAGGATTATGACTTTATTCAAGAAGCTTCAATTGCTCTTCCACGATTTCAGCGGGAAGCGGGAGATAACCGTCTTTAATCACGATTTCCTGACCCCGTTTAGAGAGGACCATTTTCAGGAACTCTTTGACCAGCGGAGAAAGCGGTTCATTCGGTTTTTTAACAATATAAACAAACAAACTACGTCCCAAAGGGTAGTTTCCTAAAAGAACATTTTCATAATTCGCTTCAAATGCTTCTTCACCAAGCACTTTGGCGAGGGCCAAGGCTTTCACCCCGGAAGTTTTGTATCCAATTCCCGAATAACCAATACCCGCAATGTCTTCTGTGACCCCAACGACAACCGACGCCGAACCGGGACATTCTTTCACGCTATCTTTGAAATCTCCTTTAGCGAGGGCGTGTTCTTTAAAATAGCCATAGGTTCCAGAGGCGGAGTTGCGTCCATAAATGCTGAGGGGTCGTTTTTCCCATTCCTGTTTCAAACCCAATTGTCCCCAAGAATTAATATCTTTGGGAAATCCACCGGTACGATTTTTTGAAAAGATCGCGTCCACTTCAGGAAGAGAGAGCGATGTTAACGGATTATCTTTATGCACATAGACTGCTAGAGAATCAAGTGCAACGGCAATTTCTGTGGGTTTAAAACCGTACTTTTTTTCAAATTCCTGAATTTCCGAGGGTTTCATTGGGCGAGACATTGGGCCCAATTGAGCCGTTCCAGAAATTAACGCAGAAGGAGCGGTCGCAGAGCCTTTTCCTTCAATTTGAATATTAACATTCGGATAAATTTCACGGAAGCCTTCTGCCCAAAAAGTCATTAAATTATTTAACGTATCCGAGCCAATACTATTTAAATTACCGGCGACCCCTTCCACTTTCACATATTCTTTGATATTGGGATCGATCTCTAATTGTTGAGCCCATAAAAAGGAACAGTTCAAAACAAGAAAACAAATAAAAAGGTGTTTCATAAGGTCGTTATCTTTGCAAGAAAAAATGCTTCTTGCTGGATGTCTTTCTTCACCCAAAAAATGTTCAGTTTAGAGAAACAGCTACGAACAGAAACAGAGATTTCTTTCTTAAATGAAGATGTTTTTTTAGGAGAGATTTGGGAGTCGACAAAATAAGGGTGGATGATTATGTTTGGTAGTCGTTGACTAGCAAACATAAATCTGCCCTCCCAAAAGAGGGAAATTGGAGGGAATGGAGAGAAGAATATCTCGTTGAGAAAAAGGATACACAGTACCTGCGTAAAAAATAAAGAGATGGGAGACCGTTTTCAAAATTCTTTCTCCAGCAGAGAAGCGTAAAAAAATTGCCCAAAGAGTATCCCAAAATTTTGATTTAACAAGAGGAAAAAACCTTCTTTTTGTTATTATTATTATTATTTCTTTTTAGCAATTGCTATTCTTAAACTTAGCTAAAGGGTTCTAAAAAAAAAAATTTTTGCTCTGGGGAATCAAAAAAAAACAAAGTCTTGACTTTTATTCGGTTCCGGCTAATTTAATCAAGATCTTTGAACCGTCTTTCTTGAAAGTGAAGAATTGATTTTTTATGGCCAGAAAAGAAATTTGCTTCGTTATTCTTCCTTTCAATAAAGAATTTGATGTTGTCTGGGAATGTATTCGTCGAGCGGTTAAAACCTTCCGTTACCTCAAGGTTTTACGTAATAATGCCCAAATTACTGGATTTTCTACCTTTCCCGAAATCAAAGAAAAAATTACCAAGTCCGCACTTATTATTGCCGATGTCAGCTTTGTTCCCGGCTCTGCGTGGCCCTATCCTAATGTGATGACCGAAGCGGGTATCGCATTGGGTTACGGGAAAGAACCTTACTTGATCTCAAACTCCAATGTTCAGAACCTCCCGTCTGGATGGAACCAATACCGCGTGGATACTTATGTTGAAAAATCCAAAAATCTCGAAGATTTAGAACTGTGGTTTGTCGAATACCTTGAAAATTTGATGGAGCAGAGCAACATCAGCACCGAACCCGCCATCCAAAAAAGAACGACACAATCTCAAAAATTAAATTGGCTGGTGCAAGTGGTTCATTCCCTTCGTGATAAAGCAAGAGAAACGTATCAAGACGAATCCCGAACTTGGACCGTGAGCCGTATTCTTTTTACGCCGTATGGGTGTCTCTTTACTTTAACCCATCAATATCCAACTTCCAATGAAGAAGCTCGTGGATCGTTTGTTGAAATCCAATGCGGAGTGCATTTTTATTCCTGGAACCGTCGAAAAACCCCCTTTACCATTTGTACGCGTTGGCTCGATACCAACAAACAAGAACTCGGACGCACCGAAGAACCCATTTTACTCAAAGAATCCTTAGAACAAATTTCCGCCGAAACGCTATGGTATGACTTTGAAGAAAAGTTGGATCAGATTCTCGAAACAGAAACTTCGGGCTTTTCGAAGCTAACGCCTTTAGCAAAATCTTTGCGGGATATGGAAAAAATTGTCGAAAAACTTCAAAAACTGGAAATTGCGGGTCTGGTACGCAAACAAGAAAGTCGCACGTTTTGGGGAATCAATGGCTTTTGCTTTCCGTATTATCTCGAAGATGATTCCGAGATTAATTTACTCATCGATTTTCGTTTCTGGGAAGAAAAAGGGAACCCGTTCTGGATTTGTTTCAAACCGGAAGGACGGATTATCGATATTGCTTCTTGGTTTCGAGAAACTCCATTTGGCGATGGCTTGAATTGGTTTATTCGTGTTCCGGGCCAACAAACCGATGAAATTATCCGTGGTTATCAAAATGTTATTTCTGAGCTGATTAAAAATTATAAACCCCAAAAAACGAGTCCCAATACCACACGCTTGCGCGCTGAAAATTGGAATGTTCAAAGTTGGGCCAAAGAAGCGCTCAGTAAGATTGGCCCCGATTCTGAAATTAATCTCTCTCCGAACAAATCCGCACCCGCACCCACACCTACACGTAGATTGGTTCGTACAGAAACGAATAACGCCGTGTCCACGCTTTTAGAAGCCCTTCAGGATGAAGAATGGATCGTTCGTCGAGAAGCCGCTGAATCGCTTGGTGGAATGGGAAACACGAGCCCTGAAGTGGTCACTGGCTTAGTGGGTGCACTCCACGATGAAAATAAGGATGTTCGCAAAAAAGTGGCTTGGGCCTTGGGAAAAATTGGAACCGACTCCACAGAAGCGGCGCTTGCATTGGTTGAAATATTAAAAGATTCTAACCCTGATGTTCGTTATTGGGGCGCTTGGTCTCTTGGGGAATTGGGCGCAAAAGCGAAAGGAGCCATACCTGAACTCGTGGAAACCTTAAAGGACCCTTCTCCGGATATTCGAGAAAAAGCCGGACTTGTTTTGGGAAAAATGGGAAGTGAAGCCAAAGGAGCGGTTCCGGCCCTATTAGAACTCATGAAAGATGACTATGAAGAGGTTCTCAAAAAAGCCGCATGGGCTTTGGGACAAATCCGACCCGATTCCAAAGAAACAGTCCCTGCCTTTATTGGTTTAATGAAAAACACCAATTGGAAAACTCGTTATGAAGCCGCTGGAGCTCTCGCGCGAATCGGAAGCGAAGCGAAAGAGGCGGTTCCTGTATTGGTGGAGGCGCTAAAAGATGAAAATGAGGACGTCCGTAAAAAGGCCGCTCTTGCTCTAGGAGAAATTGGCTCCGAAGCGAAAGAGGCCATTACTGCATTGGTCGAAGTCCTTAAAGCCGAAGACTACAGTATTCGCTATATCAGCGCCGAAGCCTTGAAAAAAATCAAAGGCAAAGAATATCTAAAATTATAGTAACTGTTCAGGTACAAGTGATTGATTTTAATTCAGGAAAACCACAACACCTTGTATTTTCCATTTGTAGGGGTCATTCACGAATCATTAGTATCTACACATATTATTTTAGCGTTCCCTGAGTGCTTTGCGAAGCAAAACGTATCGAAGGGAACGTGGGAACACGGGTATCGAAAGCAACGCTGACGTTCCCTTCGATATAATGGCTAAGAAAGCCATTACCCTTCGATAAACTCAGTGCACCGCTCAGGGAACGCGGGTGGGTATGAATGAACCGTCCAAGGGCGGATAATGTAAAAAGAAACGTTTTGTCATTGCGATGAGGCGCAAGCCGAAGAAGCA
>CAZHAR010000010.1:0-114792 GCA_964530615.1 uncultured Planctomycetota bacterium
GGAAATTGGTCCAACTTGGCAACCCCCAGAGTAATCCCGCAAAAATCAGAGATTTTTTCTGACAGAGCAATATGGGCATTTCCCGAAAAAATTAATAACTTCCCTTCACTCATGAAAATCTTCCTTATTCTAAAATTTTGGAGTTAGACTTCTCTTTTTCGAAGGATTTTGGCTGGAACACCCACCACAATAGTATTCGCCGGAACATTGTTTCGAACGACCGCATTGGCTCCGGTAAGCGCATTTTTACCGACTTGAAGCGGAGCCACTAGAATGGTCCCGCTTCCAATGAACGCGTCATCGTCAATAAGGGTTGTTGATTTTCGCTGTCCATCATAGTTGGCAGTAATGGTTCCCGCACCAATATTCACACGTTCTCCAATCACTGCATCGCCTAAATAACTCAGATGTTTCGCCTTGGTTTTTTTTCCAATACGACTCTTTTTTACTTCGGTAAAATTTCCGATCTCAACTGCTTCTTCGAGTACAGTTCCCGCTCGAAGATGAGTGAAGGGTCCTATTTCACAATACTCTCCAATTTCAACGGGGCCTGAAATCACACAAAAAGGAAGAATTTTTGTATTGGCTCCAATTTTAACCTGTACATCGATGTGGGTGCTTTGCGGATCGACGATGTCTACTCCCGCTTCCATATGGTGATACAAAATGCGTTGTTGAGCGATTTTACGGACTTGAACAAGCTGTGCAAACGAATTTACGCCTTGATAAGAAGAAAAGTCTTCCGCAACCTGAACCCCCAGAGGATGGCGTTGCTGAGCCAAAATCCCAATGATATCCGTGAGGTAATACTCTTTTTGTTGATTGTTGGTTTTGAGCTGAAACAAATACTCTTGGAGTGCTTGATGGCGGAACAAATAAACTCCGGTATTCACTTCTGCAATATTTTTTTGGGTCTCAGATGCGTCTTTTTCTTCAACAATCCCGATCATCTTCTCTTGGTTCCTTACAATGCGCCCATATCCGTAAGGGTTTGAGGCAAGCGCCGAGAGCAAAGTGGCCCAGTTTTCTTCTTGTTGATGTTGTTGCCACAATTTTTTCAAATCGTCCGAAATTAGGAGAGGAGTGTCCCCACAGAGCACTAAAATCTGCTCCGAAATAATTTGGGAAAACACTTGTTGTAAAGCGTGTCCGGTTCCTTTTCGTTCGTGTTGAACACCCCATTGAATCGTTTTTTTTGATTCTAAGGTTTTTTGAATTTGGAGTTGATCGGGTCCTACAACCACCAGAATTTGTTGTGGAGATAAAGGGCTTACGGATTCCAGCACCCATTCTAGCAAGGTTCGTCCACAAATTTCTTGAAGTACTTTGGGCTTTTTGCACTTCATTCGACTGCCAATACCAGCCGCCAAAACAACCACAGTTAACGAAGGCGAAGGCGAAGGCGAAGGCGAAGGCGAAGGTGATGGCATTTTTGCTTTTGCTTTTAAGGGGCCAAATTTTTTGTATAGACAAAAAAAGACGCAAGGCCTTGCGTCTTTACAAAAGAAAATACAGCCCGATTAGGACTCGAACCTAAAATACAAGAACCAAAATCTTGGGTGTTACCATTACACTATCGGGCTATGGGTATAAAAGTGAGATAATATTATAGTGACTTCTTCTATGTTGTCAAATTAAATTCAAAAATCTTCTATAATAGTGGAGAATCCTGATACAAACCACTCTTTAAAAAAAAGTTCATTACGGAAACGATTTATGCTGGAAATTTGTGGAATCTCTAAAAAATATTCGAAACAACCTTTATTTCAAAATCTGTCTTTTTCTCTCAAACCCGGTTCTTTTTCTGTTCTTTTAGGATCTTCTGGAAGCGGAAAAACGACTTTATTGAAGTGTTTGACCGGATTAGAATCGATTGAATCGGGACGAATTCTCTTGAATCAACAGGAAATTCAACATCTTCCGCCTTATCAACGCCCGATTTCTTTGTTCTTTCAAGATCTTGCTTTGTGGCCCCATTGGGATGTTCACAAAACGCTTTTTACCGTTGCAAAAAAAAATCCAGAGGCAGAGAGTCGTCTTCATTTCTGGATGGATTTCTTTTCACTGAATCCGCTGGCCAAAAAAAAACCTCACGAACTCTCTGGAGGCGAAGCGCAAAGAGTGGCCCTAGCACGCGCGATCCTTGCCAAACCCCAAATATTGCTCCTCGATGAACCGCTGGCGAATCTGGATTATTGTTTGCGTGAAAAAAGCCGTCGACAGATTCAAAAAATGGTTCGACAAGAACAGTTAACCGTTTTATTGGTCACTCATGATCCCTTGGAAAATCTTGCGCTCGCGGACGAAGTTCTTTTTCTGGATCAGGGACGTTTACTCGCGCAAGGATCTCCAGAAATGCTGTATCAAAAACCCTCTTTCTCTAAAGTCGCCCAACTAATGGGTCCCCTCAACCTATTTATCGGAGAACGTCTCTCGGAGCAACAGCTTCAGACTCCTTTTGGACCTTTTACGTATCCCACCTCTTTGAGCCCCAAACATTATCTTGGCCTTTGGCCAGAACAGATCCGTTTGGATCGAACAGGCCCTTATACCGCAGAACTTTTAGAGTACCGATTTCTTCCGGGAAAATGGCTCTGGAACTTCCACTTTCAAGGCTTAGAGTGGTGCTGTTGGGGAGATCGTCCTCTGCAATCGACTTCGGGTGAAACCTCTTTCCGGTTTTCTTTAACGTCAGAACCCTTTTTATTGGAACCCATTTAAGGGCTTTTAATCGCCACAACTGCGCCAGACAATATACTGATCCTCTCCAACTTTGGCGATCCAGTGAGTACGCACTTCCACAGAAAAACAAACTACTTTTTCTTTTAAGGTCGTATTTTGTAAATAGCCAATAGTGTCTGGCCACTCAGAACCAGTTCGCTCAATCCATTGATGAAGTAATTTGGTGAGTTGTGCCATCGTCACCTTAAAAGGTTTGATTTTAAAGAAGTGTTCATCATCTTTTCTTTGTTCTTCGAGCAGTTTTTGGACCTCGGCTAGAGCCACAGTCTCTAAAGTTTTTACTTTTTTCAGGATTCCCTCAATACGCGCCATTGTCTCCCTCCTTTAGGCCGTTTCTTCAAAGGTTTCTGCCATTAAATCGACAATTTGAGGCAGTTTGCTTAGTTGTGTTTCTCGCGGAAGATTTTTACATAAAGATAGTATTTTACGCAACATCGAAACCGTTTTTATTTTCGAGGAAACGGCTCGCTCTAGATCACAAGGGTATGGAAAATAATGAGGCCGATAGTTATACGTATCGCCCTCTTCACTAAAAAGTTTCAATAAATGAGCCAGTGCCAAATCACCCGCAGACGCAACCACTTGCCCACGATTCAAATACTGTAAAGCGACTAAATTTTGAAGAATGGTCATCTGGTTGGGTTTCGTTTGTATCGCTTGCTGAAATTGTTTTTCGTTCAATATTTGACGAGAAAGAAAATAATATTTCATCTCCGCAGTCCAGTCCAGTTGATCCGAAAAAAACCAAAGTTCCTCCTGCGAAAAATAAAATCGTTTTCCACTCGAAAATTCTAAAGTTCCAGAAATAAATTCGTCTGAAAGTTTTGTAAAAAAAAGTTGAGCCGTTTCTCGGGTCCATAATCCCGAAAAACTATCCTGAATAGGACTCGGTTGAGTTTGTTTCTGCAAGAGTCGGATGATTTTTTTGATTTCCTTATTGGACGATTCCAGATTTTGAATGTGCCAATAATATTTGAGTGCGCGAAGATAATTTTTATCTTCTAATGCTTGTGTCGCGCATTGATACGCGTCAAATTTGTTCAAAAGCGCTAATTGCCCTCCTCGGCAAAGGTGGTCCACTTGGCGACACAACGTCAAACTGCTGAAACCTGTTTTTTCCTGAATTTCTATAAGGTTTCGCTCTCCATTAAAATAGTTCAGAAAGGGATCTCCGCCTCCGTAAGACGAAATAAAAATAACATACATCGATGGAATTTGACGCGTAATTTGTTCCCATTCCTCAAAAATTTGTAGAGATTGCATGAGAACCATTCCGGTCTCAAATTTGAAATTGGTGCTATTGGCAGGAGGGTGATAAAACGAATCTAAATAAAAGTTTTTGGTAAAGGAAAAGGTCGCATCTTTCCAGAAAAAAACTTCCAAAATTTGGTGAAGCGCATTCGTTTCTCTCGCGGTCAATTGCTCAGGAGGGAGAGGAAACGGAGCGGATTCATGATAATAGATATTGCCTCGGACAAAATGGATCTCCAATTGTTTCAGACCACTTTTCAGAACAAAAAGACCCGATTGTCTTCCCGCATGGAATGACTGAAAGATCTCCGCGAGATTAACACTTCTGAGATCGCCTTCTAATTTATAGGTTTCCGTGGTGTCAAGAAAGTGAATACTTTTGGCTTTCATACTTTCTTGAATTTTTTGGAAATAAGGAATTTCTTCTCCTCGTTCAAACGCATATTCACAAAACTTTAAACAGAGGGAGGGCTTATTTTCGAGTAAGGCGACCTCTGCTCCTGTTTTTAATTCCTCAATCGTCAAGGGACGAATTAATCCACGATTCAATAACTGAAATAAACTGCGACAAACTTTTAAGGTTCCCTGATTGGAACGCGCAAAAACGTCTTGCATCGATTGCTTTCCGTCGATTTCCTGAAAAATTTCTTGCGTTCCTGTATCTAAGGGAAGGGAAATCATTTTCATGGATTTTTGGAAAATGATTTTGTTGGAATTAATTTTTTCGAGGAGATCGCCCCATTGTGTTAATTCGTTCATTAATTCTTTGTGGAGCAAGGGATTCGCTTGAATATCGAATACCGTATCTTCCGGGAGTATTTTCTCGAGAAATACCGGGCAGTGATTTTTAGTAAATTCGCAGTAAGGATTCTTCCATAAAAAAATGGTCGCAATTTCTTCCAGCGTTTTTTCCTTACACAGGTTATTTAAGGTTTGTTCCTCTAGAATTCCCATTTCCTTGATGTTTTGAATCATAGATATCTGACGAATTTTTTCGTGGGTTTGAAGCATATCGAGTTGTTGCTGGCTAATTAATCCGCGTCCGAGGAGAAAGTCGCCAAAAGAGATCCCTGAATGTTCCCCTTGAGAGCGAATATGAATACGTTGATCGTTAAAATAAATAAATTTTGTTTGGAGTGGGTCCTGAATGGTTAAGACCCCCGTATGTTTTTTAAGAAAGAGGGTAAAAAAAAGTTTAGCCAAGTTCCATTTTTCTCGTTTTAGAGAAATAGAGTATTCTTGAGATTCTTGAATAAAATCCTTTTCAGAGAATAGCGCGGTTTCCATTCGACTTCGTGACAGTAAATCAAGTTCGCTGATTTCATCGCAAGCTTCAAGGATACAAACGGATTGCGCGTAATTTTTATCGCCTAGTGCTTTCGTAAAAAACTGCTTCAGTTCTTCTCCGGTCAAAATAGAAAGAACGTTTTCTTTGAGAAGATGGTAGGTGGCTAGACAAACTTCAAATTTTGAATAAAGCGAATCTTGTAAAAAAGCTTCTGCTGGCTTAGAGGTGCGATAGTGGTTTAATAATTTTTGTTCAAGTTCTGTGAAGGGTCGTTTCAAAGTCGATTGAACCTCAAACAAGACTTTCAGAGAGGGGAGAAGGGTTTTAATTCGGCTCCATTCATCTTCTCTGCGAAACGCTTCCATCACCAAATTATTCGTGTTAAAAATCTGAAAATTGCCTTGTTTCATTTCTGGAAGCTGTTCGATTTCTTCATCTTGGAATTCAAAAAAAGCGTCGGGCCACAGAAAGATTTCATAGAATTCTTCAAGGATTTGAGGTTCGATCACTTTTAATACTTGCTTCAAAGTGAGGAGATCTTTATCGATGAGTAAATCCAGAAGCGGAAGTTTTAATACTTTTTTTTCTTGTAAAGTGATCTCTAAATCTTTGGGAGAAATCAGCGAATGCTTTAGCAAAAAAGAACCCAACCACGGACGTTCGATATGCGAGGCCAGAAGTAAAATATTTCCGCTGCTAAGATAAATTTTTCGTGAAACATTCCCCTGTGCAATGGAGAGTATTCCACTACTTAAACTGGTATAAAGGGACTGGAGCAGTTCCGCAAGTTTAAAACTTTGTGTATTTCCTCTTAAAGCCATAAATTTATGGGCTGGCTTTCCTTGATTTTTTTGGTTAGAAGAAGTGTCGTTCAAAAGAAGGGTTAATTTTGACAACTATTCATTTCTTGACGAATAAACTGTGCTCGAATCGCATCACGATCCCCCGCTTCTAATTCTTTTCCATAGAGTTTGCTTAAATGAGCGGGCTGACTTCTTAAAAAGATTTTGTTGATCGTTAGAATTTTCAACTGAGGAATAAGACCGAGATTCACTCCTAGCCGAAGATTCGAGAGAAGTTCCATTGTTTCTTTAGAAGAAATGGAGCGAGCTTCTTTTAAAATTCCAAACGATCTCCAGACCCTATCTTCAATGGAGCTTAGGTTTTCGTTGATCAAGGTTTCCCGAACTCCACGTTCATATTTAATGATTTGGGGGACGATATTGTGGAGTTTAGCGACAATTTCTTCTTCCGTTAATCCTAAAGTAATCTGGTTTGAAATCTGGTAAAAATGTCCTGTTGCTTGTGTCCCTTCTCCATAAAGGCCTCGAACCATCAGCGAGACTTTTTGGACTTGTTGGCACACTTTTTCAAAATTTTTGGTAATCGAAAGGGCGGGGAGGTGCATCATCACTGAGACTCGAATTCCCGTTCCGACGTTGGTAGGACAAGCGGTTAAATAGCCGAATTGTGGAGAAAAAGAAAAATCAATGAGGTCTTCAAGTTTTTCGTCCAGTTTTTGAATGGCTCCCCAAGTTTCTTCTAGCTGAAATCCAGAGCGAATGACTTGGATACGTAGGTGATCTTCTTCGTTCAGCATAATACTATAATGTTCGTTCAACGGGAAAACCACTCCACGAGGAACTTTGACTGAGGCATGTTCCTTAGAAATGATTTGGCGTTCGACAAAAAATTGCAAATCGGTTTCACTAAAGGTTTCCAGATCTAAAAATTCTGGCTTGGATTCGCTTAAAGCCGTAAGAATTTTTTCCTGCAAGAAGGCCAGAATCTTTTTTTTCTGTTCTGTCGGAAGTTGTTGGACAAAAGGAAACCCTTCTACATTACGTGCCAGACGGACTCGGGTAGAAATAACAATATCATTTTCTGCACCCTCTCCAGTCAACCATTCACCTGAAGATTCAGCTAACTTGCTCACTAGATCCATGTTGTTGTTTCTCCAAAGCATGAATTCGATCCCGAAATTGAGCGGCCTTTTCATACTCTTCATTTTCAATCGCGGCTTGTAAACTTTTCTCAAGATCGTCCAATTCTTTTCTTTTCGCCATCGCTTGAGTCACTCTTTTGGGTGTTTTTCCTCGATGTTGAGTCGCACCATGAATTTTCTCAAAGAGCGGTAAAAGTTCCATCTTGAAAAGTTCATAATCTCTCGCACAACCCAATCGTCCAGTACGTCTAAATTGAGAAAAACTGGCGCCACATTCGCTACAAACAATGTCTTGTAGGCCCCCACTTTTTTGGGCCGGATCTAAAGCGCCAAGAAGTTCACTAATCGAAAAAGAGGTTTTGAGTGCCATTCCTTTTTGTTGAGCACAAGTTTCACAAAGATGAATCTCTTTTTTAGTCTTATTAATAATTTCGGTGAGATGAACGGTGGCAACACTTTTTTTACAAGATTCACAAATCATGCCATTTCGGCTAAACTTCCCTTCTTCTCTATCACAAAAATAAAGGGATCGTCGCCGCCTCCTGGTTCCAAAATGCTTTATTTCTGAATGCTATCCCAAATCTCAAAAACTGTCAAGACAGAAAAATTTCCGATCCTCACGCACAGTGCTTAAGAAATACGCACATCGCGTTCATAAAAAGGTTTAAGTTTCCCTTCTCGAAGTAATTTGAGAAACGCTTCTGCAATATGATGCTCAAAGTGAGAGCCGATCGAACGGTTAATTTCTAAAATAGCTTCTTCAATATTTAGATTTTTTCGATAAGCTCGATTTGAAGTCATCGCATCAAACGCATCCGCAACGCAAAGAATACGAGAAAGTAAAGGGATCGAGGCTCCAGAAATTCCGTCTGGGTATCCAGAGCCATTCCATTTCTCATGATGGTGTTTTACCGCGAGAACCACTTCCCCCATTTTCGGGATCTTGGAAAGAATTTCAGCTCCAAGACAAGGATGTTTTCGAACCTCTAAAAACTCTTCTGGGGTCAGTACCGACGGCTTTCTCAAAATGTGATCTGGAATTCCGATTTTCCCAATATCATGCAATAATGCCGCTAAGCGAACCCTCACCAGCAATTCTTCGGAGAGTCCCATTTCGCGCGCTAACATCACTGAAAATTCAGTGACTCGTTTGGAGTGCCCTGCGGTATAAGGATCCTTCGCATCAAGTGCAGTGACAATCGCTTCGATAGAACTATAGAATAAGTTATGGAGATCCGCATGAAGTTGAGCACGTACAATCGCAATCGCGGCTTGCTTGGCGATCGCGATCAAGAGATCCAAATCATATTCTTTGAAATAACCTGAAACCATCTGGGAGTCGACATAAATCACTCCTAATGTTTCCGATTTTGTATGTAAAGGAACACAAATTACCGAGCGGATATTATGAAGCAAAATGGTTTCTTTGGATTTAAAACGTTCATCAACCATCGCATCCGAAGAAAGGATCGCTACGTTTTTTTCAATACATTCATTCACAATCGTACGACTAATCGTTAAATCAATATTATCGGGCTGATTGATTCGAGGATGAATCCGAATCACACGAGGCTCAATTTGAGACGTTTCTGTATTTTTCAAAATTAAAAAACCGCGATCTGCCCCGGTGGCTTCCATCACAGATTCCATAATGGAAACAAAAAGTTTATCGAGATTTTCTTCTCCGCCAACGTCATTTCCTATTTTATAAATCGTCGCTAAGGCTTTTTCCGATTGATTTTTATCTTGCGCCAGACGGGCTAAATTTTCTACCGAATCTGCCAGAACCGATTTTTTGATCAGCGCTTCTTCTCCGCCATCAATAAAATGAACGTCTGCCGTACTTTTGAGAGCGACACTGCTTGTGGTTGGATTCTCTTTTTCGTCTATTTCGGAAAATTGAAATTCTACATCTCCAGCTTGAATCAAATCGCCTTCTTTTAACGTTGCAGATTTGACTCGAACACGGTTAAGATAGGTCCCATTCGTGGAGTTCAAATCGACCATCAGGAAATTTTTTGCGCCCTTAGATTGGATCATCAAATGCGTTCTCGATAATCCTTCGTCTAAAAGTTTGACGTCACAGTCTACATCACGACCAATGACTACTTTCTTTCCGTCAGGAATACTGAACTTATCCCCTATTTTTTTCCCTTTGGTAACAATCAACGAAGCCAAGAATGTATAACCTCACGAGAATAGAGAAGTGATTTGATCCATTTTACAAAGCAGGTAAGATTTGTTTATGTTTGTAGTATATGAGATTCCTTTAAAATATCAAATTCTTCTTTATTTGCCCAGCGAGGATGGCGTCTTTTTCATTTTGTGTTACACTTTCAATCCTATTTTAGCCTGCCCCATTCGTTTTTTATCAAGAGGTCAAAAAAGAGGATTTTATGCAGAAGGGCGAAATTGACAATTGCTCCAGTTGCCAGTTTAATCACGCACAAAAAAATGTTCCTGCGTATTGCGATATCCATATGGTTCCGCTCAAGTTCCCTCGTTGGACATCTTGCTCTCATTTTGTTTCTCATTCTGAACCTGCACCTGAATCTCCCCCTGCACCTCAAGGGCAGATTTTTCGCGCGGGACTCTATGAAGAAAAACTGATGCCGCTTCGACCCATCGATGCTCCTAATCATGACTATGTTCGTATTCCTTGGTACGGAAAAGCAGAACCCAAAATTTATGTGACCGGAAACTGTAACGAATGTAAAAAGAATTTTTCCTCTGGAATCGAAATCGCTACAGAAAAAGAAATCTTAAAATTTTGTGGCAACCGTCACTATATGCAGTGGTGGAAAAATAAAAATCCGCAGGTATTCCTTTCTTGGGAGTATTCTTGGGATTCTCCAGAAGATCCAATTCCTTTTGCTGAAAAAATTCTGCCCGACAAAAAAGAATCCTTAACACTACTCCCTGCACCGTCCGACAAAAAAGACTCTACCGCTATAATCGAGGAACTCATCGATTCTTTAACGAAACACGCCTCCGAAGAATTTTTAGAAGAAGAACCGCTTGTTGTTGGAATTGCAAATGAAATCCTAAAAAGCGCTCGCGATCATCAGTCCTCGGAAATTCACGTCGAGGCCTACGAAGAAGAAGTACGGGTTCGAATGAAATGGGACGGAATGCTTCACGAGGTCTTTCACTATCCTATTTCTTGTTATAAAATGTTATCCGCCCGTTTGAAAATTATAGGGAACCTCGATATCGCTGAACGACGATTGCCTCAAAATAACCATTTCCAATGGAAAGATCATTCTTATACGATTCATACCTTTCCGACTCTCAATGGAGAACGAATCTGGATTCAGTTACTTCCGCAAACTTCGCCTGTCTTTTCTCTGAACCAGTTGGGCTTCCGCACTCAACAATTGGATATCTACCAACAAATTCTTCTCGAAAAAAGAGGACTTATCCTTCATGCGGGGCCTCTCGGTTGCGGAAAAAAAACAACAATCTTCGCCTTATTAGAAGAAGTTGAACACTCCTCTTGTTCCATTCTCACGGTTGAAGAAACACTTAAACGCAAACTAAAAAAGGGTATTTATCAATCTATTGCGAACTCTCGCTTAAACGAAAAATCGTTAGCGTATGCCGCTTGCGAACAACGTCCAGATATCTTGTATCTCGAACAACTTTTCGATCTAGAACTCGTTGAACTCTTATTGAAATTTCCGGCTTCCGGTGGGCTCGCATTTTCTTCCCTCCACGTTTTCTCAAGCTTAGGGGTCATTTCTCGATTGCTTGAACTTAAAATGGAGCCGTTCCTGATTGCCTCCCACCTCAAATTAATTGTCGCGCAACGCTTACTTCGAAAACTCTGCACTCATTGTCGACAACCCTGCGCTTTAACAGAAATTCAGAAAAAAAATTTCCCAGAGCCCTTAGCTCAGGACACTCGCCCTGTCTATCGCGCTGTCGGCTGTGCCGAGTGCCAAAGAACTGGATATCAAGGTTTTGTTTGCGTCTATGAACTGCTTCCGATTTCCCCAAAACTTCAACAACTGATTTTAAAAGAATCTCTAAGTACACCACTGTATCACGCCGCGCAAGAGGACGGATTTCAACCGCTTTGGATTGAAGCTCTCTGGAAAGTATTAGAGGGGATCACCTCGTTTGAGGAGGTTCTACACAAAATTCCTAAGGACCCCTTTTAAAGAGAGGAACTGCATGGATCGACTTTTTTTTTTGGGATCGGGTGATGCTTTTTGTCATGATAGTCGCGCTAATCAGGCCATTTTGATCGAACGACCTCAAGACAGCATTCTCCTAGACTGCGGTCCAACAACACGCTATCGTTTTAAACAAACCCATAAAGATCTAGATCGAGTGAAGGCGATTCTCATTACGCATTTTCACGGAGATCATCTCGCGGGAGTCCCATTTTGCTTATTGTACTGGCATTACGAATCACGAAGAACTCAACCCTTACATCTAGTGGGGCCTTATGGACTCAAAAAAACCGTTGAAAATTTGGTTCTGGGAACGTATTCCAATCTTTTAACTGAAAATCGCTATCCGATCCACTTTCACGAATTTCCAGAAACAAATCAAGGACTCTTAGAAGTCGAAGATTTTACGGTACAAGGGTTTCCGATGAAACATGTAAAAGAATCCACCGGATTACGCGTGCGTTGGAAGAATGGAGATATTGCTATTACCGGAGATACCGCTTGGAATAAAAATATTCCTAAATTGAGTGAAGGAACCGATGTTCTGATGATGGAATGCTCCACTTACGATACGATTATTCCCGAAATTCATTTGTCCTATCAGGAAATTCAGGAACACCGAAAAGAAATTCGGACCCGCGCTTTAATCCTTCACCATATGGACGAAGAAATGATTCAGATGACGATGGACCCCGAAAAATTCAGTGAAATCGCCGCCAGCGATAACTTTTCAATGCCTATTCGTGGCGAGCCACAAAATGCCTGATGGCGGACGATGTAAAAAAAAACGTTTTGTCATTGCGATGAGGCACAAGCCGAAGAAGCAATCTTCGCAAGATTCAAGCCTACAGGAGATTGCTTCGCTTCGCTCGCAATGACCAAAATAGGGAGTTTTGGACTTTAAAATCGTTAAGTTATTGAATTGACAGTAAATTTAATATATATTATTATCTTATTCTAAAGTTATTTATTGGGGATAATCTTGTTTTTTCAATAAAAATTTTGTATCTTCATTCCTTTATTTTTAGATTATTCATTATTAAGAGCGTTGTCTCTTCAATAAAAATTGTGAATGCTTTTTTTTTATAGGGGGAAGATATTAGCATTTATTCAATTTCTTATACAAATTTTAAAATGGTACCAAACCAAATAAATAAGCCAAATATTTTGGAGAACTCATGTTTCAATCGGATTATAAGAAAATTTCTCTACAAACACTCAATTGTGTTTTTCTAACTCTCTTTTTTGCTTTTGGTTGTGATTCAGGGAATAATAGCAATACAGTTAATAATTCACCCGACTTAAGCCCTTTTATGACCGCTATTTCTCCAACCTCTGGTTCTGCATCCGGAGGAACCTCTGTTCGAATTACCGGCTCGAATTTTACTCCTTATGATGGAATTACCTATACCTGTATTTTTGGAGCCAGTCAAGCCTTTAATATTCAAATGATCTCTAATAATGAAATTACTTGTGTCACTCCTCCTGGAACAGTTGGAGCGATTGTAGATGTGGTCCTTACTAATAATATTGGACTTTCCTCTACCCTAGAAGATGCATTTACTTATACTGCCGCAGATGTGGTTGATTTTACCGTGGATGATAATATTTTTACGGTAGGTAATACGGCTCAATTTACAGATTTAAGTACAAATGCTGTGGATTGGTCTTGGGATCTAAATGGAGATGGTACTATTGACAGTACCTTAGAAAATCCTACCTTCACTTACACTACAGCAGGTTCTTTTGATGTGACGTTAACTATTAATACCGCCACTCTAGGGAATTCCACTACATTAACTCGTGTCGATTTTATTCTGGTTGGAAATGCAGGAGTTGGCGTAGTTGAAGGAACTCCCGGAACTGTTGTGGGTTCAATTCAATCTGCCATTGATGGACTTCCCGTTGCAGGAGGTATTGTAGTAGTCGGTGCCGGAGTTTATGATGAAGCATTAACGGTTAATCCCGGGGTTGATCAAGTTATTACGGTTATAGGGAGTGATCCTGCTACCACTATTATAAGACCAGCACTCGGCGTTACCCTAAATCGTTTTCTTATTGAAACAGATTTTACGACTCCCGGTGCTCGTGAAATCATTTCTATTATTGATGTAGGCGATAATGTTAATTTTGGGCCTAGTTTTTTAGGGGAAGAAACATTTGATACCACCATTACTCTTCAGAACCTGACGATTGATGGAACCACTGTTTCAAATATTTCTGGAGCTACTGCCGGCACAGACCCTCTGGCGGACGATCGTTTTGTGGGTGTTTTTATTCGTCCTCGAGTAGATGCCACCCTACAAAATTGTGTTATTACTGGTATCCGACGACCATTGCCTGCCTTTTCCGATCAATTTGAAATTGCTTTCTTCTGGTATAATCGAACCGATAACGGATTTCCTGCTAATTCTGTTACACTCGACAATTGTTCTTTTTTAGATTTTGGAAAAACGGGAGTAGTTATTTCCTCTGATCCAGATGCGTCAGCAACTCCACTTCTCGCTAGTTTTACTATGAATAATTGTATCGTCCAAGGAATCGTTCCTACCGTGCAAATAAGCCAAAATGGACTTCAAATTTCTTCGACTACATTTGGTTTTGTTGATTCTCCCAGTTTAAATGTTACCCTAACCGATAATGATTTCAGCAACATTGGTCCTTCAGGAGATGGAACAACTCTGCCTCCCACCCCAGGTATTGGTTTAGTTGCGAGTGATCTGACTATAGGATATGCACTATTGTTTTTTGATATCGGGAGCCTAGGAACCACAACTATCAGTGGTAATACTTTTACGGAATGTCAGGGAGTTCTTGCAGATATAGGGGACGCGACTTTTTTAGTCTCTGCAATCCTAACCGCCGGAGAATTTTTCTCTGGCGGGAACACGATTACAGGAAATCGTTACTTTACTGGAGCTTTGCCATCGAGCAACTTTATTGATGGACAATTAACTATTGATGTTAATGCACTCAATTCGGAGATCAATGTACTTAATCTGTTCTCTACTGGGCCAGGACCAGACATCATCACTTTAGGACCAGGAACTTATACATTAACGAGTAATATGCTAGCGAATACGAATGGCTTTGGAATCACTATTAATGTCAATGGTGGAACTGCCATCATCGATACCCCCAATGCTACTTTAGGTGCAGGGATAACGCTAGGAGCAGGCGTTACTATTCAATAAATTTGAGGGGCGATACCTGCCCCTCATTTTGATCCTGATTTAGTATATTTGAGCGTGAAATAGCGATAAAGAAAAGCGATTACGCTCAACATAAAGCAGAGCCAGGGGAACCAAAAACCATAGCGACGAATTGGGGTATCTAGGTCCCCTAGCGGAACCTCTCCTTCCCAGAGCGCTTGCTTTAAAATCGGTGTAGGATTATGGATTCTTCCGACCGGATCAATATAAGCGGTAATTCCAGAATCCACCGATCTTAATAAGCCGACGCCAAGTTGGACAGTTCCTATACTTGCGAGCATCAAATGTTGAGTATGTTCATTAGTGCCTAAAAACCAGGCATCAACGGTGACATTAACGATGAGCCTAGCTCCATCCTGAACGCATTGCCAGATTTTACGATGAAAAATCGCCTCATAACAAATAGCCATCGCGAACGGGAAGGTTTGATTTTTCCCATAATCCAGTTGAAAGAGTTCTCTCTTTTCTCCGGCCGCTAACTGTACTCCTCGGCTCAACTTCCCTTTTAATGCGGGAATCAAACTCACGAATGGAGTGTATTCGCCAAAAGGAACTAGGGTCATTTTGGAGTAATTTTTTTGCGTTCCTTGAGGATTAATATAATATGCAGTATTTAAAAAATCAGCATTTTGCGAAGACGCGTTTCCACCATAAATCAACTGAAATTGTTCTTTTTGTACCCACTGCAAAAGAAAATCATGAAGTTGCTGAAAAATAGGGGAGCGTGTATTCACGGACATTGAGGATTCCGGCCAGATAATCAGTTTAGCTCCATTTTTCAGCGCAATCGAGCTTTGGGTCTGATAAAATCTCAATGTTTCCCCTAACCGGGTTTCAAAGGCTTTCTGAATAGTCCAGCCTGTTTGAACCATAGCGACTTTGATGTGGGGTGTTTGTTTTAAGGCATCGTCGTAGTTTTGAACGCGTTGTTTTCCCCATTGCATAACAAGGAACAACGGAAGAATCCAGCCGATCAGAATAAATCCAATCCATTTCCAATTTTTCTTGCGAATCTGTAAGATCCCTTCAAACAGAATACAATTCCCTTCCAGAACCAAAAAGGTAATACCTGTCACACCGGTCACGGAGGCTAGTTGGAGCAGAGGAAGATTAGTAAACTGTCCACATCCTTGGAAATAAGGAAAAATATTGGGAAAATAAAATTCTAAAAAACTGAACGCCGATGGAACCAGAAGGATCCAGAGCTTAGGAAAATGTCGACGGGTGAGAGGAAGAAGGACTCCTAAAAAGCCATAGAGAACCGCGCCCCAACTTGCCATTGCCAGCAGTGCAAGAGCGCCCACAGGGTACGTGAGGAGAGCCGGTAACTGACCATAGGAGGTAATGGTGAGAAAGATCCACGAAAAAATAAGGCAATTGGAGGCTAAACCTCCGCACCACCCTAAATAAAAATTCTGTTTCCAACTTGATTGTTGACAGGCAAAAAAGAGAGGCAGAAAGGAAACCCAATGAAGGGTGTGATAATCATGAGGAGTACAAACCAAAAACAAGCAGGGCCCCGTGAGCCCCGCCAATAAGCTCAAGAAGCGTAATTGCCACGCTTCTTTTGCCAGCCCTCTTACTTTTTGCCAGATCGATTTTAAGTATCTGATCATTCGTCTTCGGCAACTTTATGTTTTTCAGTTTTGGGGAGATTTTCATCGTCTTCAATCTGAAACGTTTGCTGACGTTGTTTAAAAAACTTGGGATCAACAATATGAGATTCCACATTCTCGCTTTTGAATTCTTTTCCTTTCGAAGAATAATTGGGATCACTATGAGCCTTTTGATCGAAGAAAAAAACAACAGCGTCATCAGAATCTTCTTGATTTGTTAATCCTAAATAAGCGGCGACTAGAAGAACAGAAATCACAATTAGAGCCGCACCCATTTGAATCATTCGCTCATATTCTTGATCTATTTTTTCTGAGGGAGTTAAATCGCGTCCTGGCATAACAAGCTCCTTATTTCTTTACCTAGAAAAACAGGGATTATCTAAAAAATGGGTTCACCTGATTGATCGAGAGATCTAAAGCACCCCGCTTTCTTTTTGAGAAGAGAGGCGGGGTGCTTTAAAAATGTTGCATTAAGAAACTGGTTGAGTTTCCGCTTTTTTATCAGGAAGGAATATTAGGGATTGAATTCCTTTTTCGTCAGTACCGATATCGACGTTTACACAGAGTGATCCGACCAAGTTTCCTTTCAAAATTTCTTCTGAAATAGGGTCTTCAATCATTTTTTCTACAGCGCGCCGTATAGGACGAGCGCCATAGTCTGCGTTAAAACCTTTTTCGATGACATAATCTTTAGCGGTCGAAGTCACGTTAATTGAGAGATTATGTTCTTTCAATCGTTTGTCTACCGAGATAATTTCAATATCAATGATCTTTCGGACATCTTCTTTAGTCAGAGGTCTAAAGACCACAATTCCATCTAAACGATTTAGAAATTCTGGCTTGAAATGTTTTTCCGCTTCACTTAAAAGTTGTTTTTTCATCGATTCAAAATTAGCTTCTGCACTTGCGGCGCGGAAACCAAGAGAACTCTGATTTTTGATTTCTGAGACTCCAATATTAGACGTCATAATCAAAATTATATTTTTGAAATCGATTTTTCTGCCCACATTATCCGTGAGCCGTCCTTCTTCCATAATCTGGAGAAGCATATTAAAGACATCGGGATGAGCCTTTTCGATTTCATCTAAAAGAACGACTGCATAAGGGCGCCTTCGAATCTTTTCGGTGAGTTGTCCGCCTTCATCATATCCAACATAACCCGGAGGAGCGCCGACCAGTCGGGAAATATTGTGTTTTTCCATAAATTCCGACATATCGACTTGAATGAGTGCGTCTTCTTCTCCAAACATAAATTTAGCCAGGGCTCGAGCGAGCAGGGTTTTTCCTACGCCGGTAGGACCGACGAAAACAAAGGATCCCATTGGACGGCGAGGATCTTTTAATCCAGCACGAGAACGACGAACGGCTTTGGCGATGGTATGAACGGCATCTTCCTGGCCAACGACCGTTTTTTTCAATTCTTCTTCCATATTCAAGAGTCGTTCCGCTTCATTTTTTTCGAGTCGAGTCAGCGGAATTCCGGTCATCTTGGAAACCGTTTCCGAAACGACGTTTTCATCAACGATCCCATCGACTTCCTGGTTGGATTCGCGCCATTTTTTTTGAATTTCTTCCCGTTTTTTTCGTAATTTATAGGCCTTATCTCGAAGTTGAGCGGCCCATTCAAAATTTTGGTTCGCGACCGATTCTTCTTTATCTTTGTCGAGTTTACGAATTTCTTCATCTAATTCTTTGAGATCTGGGGGGTGAGTCAATGCTTTCATGCGGACACGCGCTCCTGCTTCGTCCATCACGTCAATCGCTTTATCTGGGAGAAAACGGCCAGAAATATAGCGAGAGGAGAGTTTAATCGATTGCTCTAAGGCTTTTTCCGTATATTGAACTCGATGATGCGCTTCATAGCGATCGCGCAACCCCAAAAGAATTTCCATCGCTTCTTCTTCGGTCGGAGGTTCAACCATAATCGTTTGGAAGCGACGTTCTAATGCCCCATCTTTTTCAATATATTTTCGATATTCGTCTAAAGTAGTGGCTCCAATGCATTGGAGTTCTCCACGGGCTAGGGCCGGTTTTAAAACGTTTGAAGCGTCAATCGCACCTTCAGCACCACCTGCGCCAACAAGGGTATGCAATTCGTCGATAAACAAGATAATATTTTTTGCGCGACGAACTTCGGTCATCACGGCTTTAATTCGTTCTTCAAATTGTCCGCGGTATTTGGTTCCAGCGACCATTTGGGCTAAATCTAAAACGACCACCCGACGATCTTTGAGTAAATCCGGAACTTCATTGGAAATGATACGTTGAGCCAAACCTTCGACGATCGCTGTTTTTCCAACCCCTGCTTCTCCAAGCAGAACCGGGTTATTTTTTTGACGTCGGCTCAAAATCGTGATGACTCGTTCAATTTCTCGGGTTCGTCCAATTACCGGATCTAATTTTTGTTCTCGTGCGAGTTCGGTCAGATCGCGTCCAAAAGAATCTAAAGCGGGTGTTTTAGATTTTGGATTGGTGGTAGGAGGAGTCACAGACGCTTTTTCGGTGTTCGGATTTAAAGGCTCCGCACCCAAAAAATCTAACACTTCATCTCGAACATCTTCTAGTTTTAATCCTAGATTTGTTAATACTTTGGCCGCCACACTTTCGCTTTCGCGTAATAAGCCTAACAACAAATGTTCCGTTCCAATATAGTTATGACCCAAGTTGTTCGCTTCTTCAAGAGAAAGCTCTAAAACTTTTTTAGCGCGAGGCGTAAAAGGAAGTTGTCCCATTGTGACCAAATTATTTCCGGTCTGGACCAGCTTTTCGACTTCTTGCCGAATTTTTTTCAAATCCACGTCCATATTTTTCAAAACATTAGCCGCAACTCCGCTTCCCTCCTGAACGAGTCCCAGCAAAATATGCTCGGTACCAATATACTCATGATTAAAGCGTTGAGCTTCTTGTCGAGCTAGCCCCATCACTTTTCTGGCTCGATCCGTAAAACGATCAAACATATAATTCTCCGAATAAAATTAAGCATTAATATTAGAGACACTTATGACAGATGGGATGGAGATAAATCCATATTTTTCAAAAATCCTATCTTAACCGCTATGGATTTTAATATGATTGGGAAGTCACTGTCAAGGCAACCGCATTTTCTTTTCACCTTCTCCTTTTTTAGTTTTTTTTGCAGATGATTGATAGTCTAACCTGATCTTTCCGATTTGCCCAATTCTAGAAATAAAAAAAGCCGCTTCTGCGGCTTTTAGAAATTAAATTTTTTTAAATGAAAAAGAGAACGGATTATTCTGTTTTTAATTCGGATTTTGCGTCATTTCCTTTACCCACAAGAAGAACTTCCGATTTTGCTTTCATTCCCCCTTGCATTGTAGTATCGGTGGTCGTTTTTACCATTCCGCTTAATGGAACATCAGCACAAGTGTAGCTCAGCGATTCTGCTTGATAAGCACCGTCTTTTTTGCTCATTTTAATCTGTTTTACGGTACAACTAAATTCGCCAGCGGGAACTTTAACGTCTTCTCCTGAAAGCTCTTCTTCTGCATATTCATAATCATCGGAAGTTTGTGGGTCGCTTCCTGCGTCCGAAATTCCGATTTCTTTTCCTTTTCCATCAACAGCGCCTGCATAGGCCTTCTGAACTTTATGATCTGTGGAACTATCCACCAAAAACTTCATCACATATTCCATTTTTTGGGCAGGCATTTTATAGCGCATTTCTACCCAGAAATTGCCGCCATCTTCACCGACTATCGCCATTCGGTAGCTTACATCTGAACCCGCAGAATATTCGGTCCATTGCCCGGCAGAAATATTTTCGCCTAAGGGTCCTAATTTATAAGGAGCTTTCATATTGGCAAGCATCGCAGTCATCATCGGATTTTCGACTTCGACATCAATTTTTCCAGTGGTGAACGAAGCCGATTTTTTGAGAGTTCCATCAACGGTTGCTTCCCAAGTATATTTTGTATTGGCTTCCAGACGACCTGTTGTAGAAATACTACCCCAGCCTTGTACAGAGGGATCAAATAACTTAAATTTGTAAGATTTTTTTAGATCGCTAATGGCGGCAGAGTAGACTTGTGTTCCTTGACTCGTGATTTGAAACATCACAATAGAATTAGGATTATTGCTCAAATCCCATGCAAATTCTGGAATGACAGAAACTTCAGTAGCCCCTTCCGCTGGAGATTTTAAAGTAATTCCAGAAGCGGTATTGGAGGTGTTGGAAGTGTTGGAGGTATTTGAGGTATTTGAGGTATTGGAGGTATTGGAGGTATTGGAGGTATTGGAAGTATTTGAAGTATTCGACGACGTTTTAGAGGTATTGGAGGTATTGGAAGTATCGTCTTTTTTAGCTGTATTGGAAGTATCGTCTTTTTTAGCCGTATTGGAAGTATCGTCTTTTTTAGCTGTGTTCTTATCTTCATGAGTTGATTTATTAAGATTTTCCGCGTTTTGTTGAAAATTTTCGCAACCCACGATAAAAACAATGGCAAGTGCCATAATAAGAATTGTTCGAAATAGCATAAAATCGCCTTATAAAGAACAGGAAATGACAAGTTACACAAGCACCCAGAAATTTAAAAGGGTTATTTTAACTTCAAAGGTTGGAACAGATCAACAAAAATCTGGAAAAACAATCTCAAGCGTTATCGCAAAACTTTACGTGTAAATGTTGTAACAAAAAGAGTTACAAAAAAAAGACCCAATAATCCTTCAAAAGCGACTCCATATTTTAGCCATCCTTTGTAACTTGCATGAGAATCGCCTCCACTGAGGGCGATAAAATTACAAAAACTAAAGTAAAGATAGTGTTCAAAAGGGGAAGGAGAGAAAAGCGTAAGTGTTTCGGCAAATTCTTCTCCAGAAAAGATAATTTGAGGTTTATGCTGTTCAAGGAAAAAATCGCCATATTGAAAAAATAAAGCAAAAACAAGCACTACAAAGAATCCAGAGAACACTAATCGAAAGGGTTTTGTGCAGTATCCGCAACCGAGATCATAGATCAAAAAATCTAGCCAATGCGGTATTTTAGCCCAAGGTTTATACCAAGGAACCGCTTTTTGCTTCGATTTTCGTTCATATTTTTTAAAGAAATAATAGGCCCAATCCATTTCATCGTAAAGATTTTGGCCCTCAAACATATTTTTGAGAAAACCAAATTCTTGTTTCGCAATTTCGAAGTTTCGTTCCTCAACAGATAGAAGATGATCTTCAATTTGTTCTTTGCGTATCAACAAATTCTGAACATGAATATCTTCCAGCGAAATTTGATGAAATCGGCTCCTTTCAAGCGAGAACTCATCTTTACACTCCGATTTTTTTAAGGAGAACAGGTTGTGAAATTCGTTTTCAATAAAAAAGCCTTTGCCTAGAAAAGCGCAGGCCTCAAATAGCGCTTTTTTCAAAAATTTCGCTTGATGGAAGTAAATATCTTCTTTAAAGAGGGCTTGGGTGAAAATGGCGTCTTGATGGAACGTGACTTGAGTAAAATCCACTTTATCCCAGGTACGTATTTTTTGAAAATCAGCTTGCTGTTGAAAAATAGTTTCTTGAAAACTAATTTTTTCCAAAAATTCACTCTGGGAAAAATAGACGGTTTGGAGAAAATGGATTTGAGAAAAATCGACGATACCGGCAAAATAAGCTCTTTGAAAAGAAACAGATTGTTCAAAACGACATCGATTCAAATCCGTTCTTTCTTTGACTTGCAATTCTTCCGCATAACACTCATGGCAAACTCTTCCATGAAGAAAGCTTAAGGATCCGTTCAGAGAGGTGCGACGTAGTGAGATTTTCCCTTGAAAGTCCCCTTCGTCCAGATTCAGTTTACCGTGAATCAAACAACGAGAAAAATCGGCGTCTCCGTGAACTTGAATTCGTCGAAAATCGGTGTCTCCGTGAACCTGAATTCCTGAGAAATCGAGACCGCGTTTAAAGAGGGTTTGAGAAGCGAAAAGATGTTCTTTACAGATGATACTGGAAAAGTCGGCCCATTCCGAAAATTCGGATTGGGTCAGACGCAAACAGGTAAAAGTCGCCTGAAGAAATTCCGCACCCGCTTTGAACCGACAATCATCAAAGGAGGCTTCTCCTAAAAAAAAAGTTTTCGAGAAATTAGCTTCTTCTTCAAAATAGCATCCGTTAAAAATGGCTCCTCGATTGAAGGTCGTTTGTTTAAAAACAGCTCGTTGTTGAAAAACGGACTCGGTAAAACAGCATTCTTCTTGAAAAAACGATCCTTGGCAAGAAGCAGGTTGGAGAAATGTTGAATTTTGGAAAACCGCTTTTCCAAAACAAAATCCTCCGTCAAAGAAAAAAGAATTAAGAAATCGACAGGCTCGAAAATCAATTCCTTGGTAGAAATGACAATGATTGAACGAAACTTTTTTAGAGAACGTAATTTCCGAGAAATCGGCCTCTTCCAGAAATAGAGCGTCTTCAAAACAAGCTTCTTGAGTACAACGTAAGCCTGAAATTTTTCGTGTTTCGTGCTGATTTTGTGCATAGCTAGAACCGAAGCGGGCCGTTTTAAGAAATAAAGTTCCAGAGAAATCAAGGGGGCCTTCACAAACGGTTTGTTGTAAACAAATTTCGTGAATAATCGAGTGACGAATCTGTAAGGGTTTCTCCAAAATCATTCCAGAAAGATTTAACTTTCGAATTCTGACATTTTCTAGAGGTTCTCCTGCTAAAATTTTCTTGAGCGCCTCTTCTTCGGATATCGCTCTAAAGGGGGCAGGATTCTTTCCTTCCAGTAAGGAAAGAATCCATTCTGCTTGCTCCGGATCCATTTTTTTTAGCAGAGCCTCACAGAGCAGATAGGGCGGTTGTTGAACCTGTTGAAATGTCTCTAAATATTCGAGAGCCTTGCTCGGAGAAATAAATCTTCGATTAACGGCAAGTTTTGTAATGAGACGCAGAGAGAAGGTTTCATGAAGCAAGGACAGGTTCATGATGTTTGAGTCCTTTTAAATTTAATCCCATCCATTCACAATACGCATCAATCTCATGAAACACTTTAAATCCTAACATTTTGAATTTTTCGATGGCATAGAGATGATCTTCTTGTTTGGGGCTAGCGCATAGAGGTTCACAGACGGCGATATGGTTGAAATACGGAGCCAAAGTTCTTAGGCAAATCAGTAGATATTCGACTTTCACGTGGGTCCAAACGCCCATCACACCCACACGAATATGTTCCGTTTTGGTTTTACCTCGAATTTCTTCCATCACACTATAGTAGCGTTTATCCGCGATCGGATTGATTGAATTTGCTCGAATAATGTATGTTTTGGGGCTCCAGCGATACTCTTCCAATTCTCCGGCAAGTTTTGCTCCATCGGTTCCTTTTACGCAGTGTTCGCCAAAAATAGGGAATTCTTCACAAGACTTCGCGTGCCAGTCTTCATCAATCACAATAGAGACTTTTTCAGATCCGGAAATTTTAGGATCAAAAAAACGCGAAACCACTGTGACAAACGGATCCGGCTTCCCTTCGAGGCCCCGAAGTTTTAACGCGGATTCATATCCAATATGTAACCGATTTGGAGGCTCTTGTCCTTTGGCGATCTTGTCAATAAAATCTCTTTGAGGACAAACTAGGAATTGAATACTTTTCTCGATTTGTTCCGCCATAAAACACTCTTTTCAATTTTTGTTACACTACTTCTCTTTCGAGCAAAATATCTTCATTTTTAGACGTTATGTTCATCTTAGTTATTTTTTGGATTCTGTTCAACTTCAAGAAAATTTTTGATCTTTTTCTCCTTTCCGCTGGTTTATTTTTTTATTATTTTTTTATTACCATTTAGATTGAATCTCAAAGTATTTATGCACTCCAATTCTCCTTCAAAAAACATTTCTACTCCTCAGAGTCAAACCGCTCCTGAAAAAAAACATCCAGAACGATTTCTTTTTTTTCATCAAAAACCGATGGATCCAGAGATTTTTTTAAATTTGTTTCCAGAGGGAGTTGACTTGTATGACCTTCCCTCATGTGAACTATGTCGAAGTACCCTCGCAGAATCACAGATAGAGCGAATCAGGCAAATTGATGTTTATTTACGACTCCATGAATCGGAACTTAAAACCATTTCAGGAAAAATTCGAAAGAAAGCGGAAAAGTGGCTCAAAAAATATCTCTTTTCCTCAATTGAAGCGCATTTTTTAGGTGCCTTAAAAGAAGCACAAACGTACCATCAAAAACTTCAAGAAAAAAGTATTCCTTCGTATCCACAGTTCTGTTATTGTACTCAATGTAAAACCCAAGTAGAAGACTGGAAAGAGAAACGACTAGAACAAGTTCGCGCGGTGGCGCGAAAATTTGATATTCGTAATAAAGATGTGGATTCGTTTTCGAGCTATTGTCTTCATCATCCCCAAGAATCACCGACTTCTCTTCTCTTTCCTTATTGGGAAGAAACACCCAAGGGAAAGAAATTTTTTCTTGAAGCCTTACAAAAACTTTTAAAAAGGCCCGTTCTCGCCCCCTTACTAAAAAAGTATACGCTTCCTTCCACGAGTATGAACGCGCTTCTTCAGAAGTTTCCAGAAACCCTAACAAAGGGACTGGTTAAGGAGCTTCTAAAAACGCCAACCCATGCGGAATGGTTTGCTCAGATCGCCCCTGATATGGAAGCGTATATGGCCCAGTTCGCTCAAGATAATCCAGATTTGGTCCACATTGAACTGGAGCGTAGCGAATTGGAACGACGGCTAAATTTAGCGACCAATATGAAGTCACCTCATCTTTTTTATAAAAAAGCGCGTCAATCCTATCGCGATATTATTTTTCATATTGGCCCGACGAATGCCGGAAAGACCTATCACGCATTTGAAGCGTTACGTCGCGCCAAAGATGGACAATATCTAGCTCCGTTAAGGTTATTGGCACAAGAAGGTCAAGATAAGTTGGCTCAGCATTCGGTTAGAACTAGCTTGATTACCGGAGAAGAACGAGATCTGGTGCCTGAGGCCACCCATATTTCCTCCACAATCGAAATGGCGGATTTAAATCATCCCAAAGAAATCGCGGTCATCGATGAAATTCAGATGATTAACGATAAAGATCGAGGATGGGCGTGGACACGAGCTTTACTTGGATTTCCAGCCAAAGAAATTCATCTTTGTGGAAACGAAGAAGCCGTCCCGATTGTGGAAACACTGGTTCAAATTTGCGGAGACTTCTTGACGAAAAAATACTATAAACGTCTCACTCCCTTACGAGTCACTGAGCATCCTGTCCCCCTAGAAAAACTAGAACCCGGAGACGCAGTCATCGCGTTTTCGAGAAGGGCTCTCCATGAACTAAAATATGCCCTCAAACAAAGGGGATTTTTAACTTCTATGGTGTATGGCGCTCTTCCTCCAGAAGTTCGACGTTCGCAAGCCGCACTCTTTAATGCACGAAAAAATGAAATCCTTTTGGCAACGGATGCCATTGGAATGGGATTGAATTTGAATATCAATCGAATCATCTTCTGGGAGTTAACCAAACATTATAATCTTCAAGTCTATGACTTAACCCCCGCGGAAATCCTTCAAATCGGAGGACGGGCCGGACGTTATGGATACCATGATATTGGCTATGTTTCCGGAGTTAATCATCATTTGCATCGTAAAATTCAAGACGCATTTGAATCGTCTGTGACTCCAAATGAAAAAATGAGAGCTGGACTCAAGCCTGAATTTACTCATATTCAAGCTCTTCAAGAAGCCGCAGGCTACGGAGATTTACCCGCACTCCTTCTGGAATTCAGACGAAGAGCCACAACCGATCGTTCGGTTTATCAGCTTTGTCGTATGGATGATATGATTGAATTGGCTCAACTCACCCACCCGGCGATGCCACTCGAAGAACGATTCCTTTTTTGTTGCGCACCCGTCGATATGCGATGTACGTTGCCGATTCAGCTTTTCCAACAAATGGTTCATGCGAGAGCTCAAAAATCAGTCCTGCCCCTAGTTCTGAAAGCACCGAAATTTCAGAAAAAAGATCCGGATGAAGAAAATGTCATTCTTCAGGTTTTCGAAGAACGTATTAAGACGATTGATGTGTATTTATGGTTGGCGTATCGTTACCCTGAAACCTTCCCGAGTCTAGAGGACGGTATTAAACAGAGGGTGGAACTATCGACTCAGATTAGCGAAATTTTGGCTCAAACCCGTCCTAAAGAAAAACGAAAGCACAAACAGAAACGGTTTTAAGGTCCCCCTCTGGAGGAAAAGTGGACGGAAAGCGGGTCCTATTACAATATCCCGTGGATTAGAGCAATTTTACTCTATTAAGAAGAGATTCAACAAACAAAAAGGCACTTCAGCGATTGAAGTGCCTTTTGTTTATGTTAGATTGAGATGCAAAGGTTTGCGTCTCTGTGGTAAAGACACAAATCCTGCGTCTTTATACAACAGTCATTATTTGTAGAACGTGGTCGGTTCTTGTTTTTGGAACGGTTTGGAGAATTCAGCAAAAGTTACCGTTGCGGTTCCGAGAGCAGAACCAGCCTCTAAGGCTTTCGCAGTAATTTTATAGCTTGCTTGATCTCCTGGATTCATTGTAACTATTACATCAAAGGTCACTACGTTTCCAGAAACATTTCCTTGAAGTGTACGACCCAAAAAGGTCGCTTCATGAGAAATATATCCGGCTTCTTCGTCGAGGGTAAATACTAACTGCATATTAGTTGCAGCTTTTTTACCTTCGTTGCGAACATCAATCACATAGGTCGTTGTATCACCAACTTGGACGGGATCTTCTGTGTCATATCCGTCAATATGCATTGCGGGTACAGCTTCCACAATAGTACACGCTTGAGCATCTTTCGCGGGAACTTCGTTACTACGAACAGATGCCACGTTGCACCAACCCGGAGCTCCTTTTTCCAGAACAGCTTTAACACTGACAGTCAATTCTTTGGTTGCGCCCGGGGCCAGATCACCCAAACTCCATTGAACGCTTCTATTCGAAGAATTGTAAGAACCCCCATCCGATGCTTCCGCGAATTCCAAACCTTCAGGTAAGGAATCGTTCACCATCACATTGGTATTCGTCGATTCGCTAGGGTTGGAAACTTCAATCTTGAATTTGAAGCGACTGTTAATATTAACCTGAGAAGGACCTGTTTTTATGATCGCTAGGTCAGGAGTTGCCACTTGAACGGTTTTTCCGCAAGTTGCGGCTTGAGCGCCACCCGACATACGAACGACGGCTTGAATCTCGCCATTTCCATCGGTTGTTCCTCGGAGTGTCCAACATTCACGAGCAGAACGGCCCGCCGCAATGGTTACATTACTCCAAGTACGAGAAGCACTTCCATCCGAGAATTCTAATCCAGTGAGGCTGATTTCGACGCTGACGCTTGTCGCATCGCCATCGCCTGTATTCGTAATTTCGATACAAGCTTCAAAATCGCTTCCTTTGCGAACACGTTCAGGGGCAGTCCAGTTACAAGCTAAGACAGGCTCAGCAACGCGGGTTTCAATACAATCAAGGAATCGAGCGCTCGCATAAACGCAGTTTCGATAGACTCCAGATTCGGGAAGAATAATTTCATAGCTGACGGTTAATTCATCGCCTGCGCCTAATTCACGGAAATGCCAGGTAATCATATCGCCAGAATTTTGTCCACCATCAGAAGATCCAACAAATTGAACCCCATTAGGTAAATACGCGTAAACTTCAATATCGCGTCCAGGACAATTTGTCACATTGGCAACTTTTACTTGGTAAGTAGTGTTTGCGCCACGAATTGCATTTGAGGGGCCGTTCGCTGAAACTCGCAGTCCACCATTACTTCCACAAGTAATCCCAGTACTACCACCCCCTTTAGACATACTTCGAATCAGGGCTTCCATTTCAGCTTTATCTTTATTATGTTGCTGTTCGAGCATCTGGATCTTTGTGCGCAGGGTACCATCATCTTTTATTTCAGTGGTAGTGCACCCCAAAACCATCAGCATGGTGATAATATAGGCGAATACCAATCGACTAAAATAGTTCATTCAAATCTCCTTAAACTAACTTCTACAATAAAAACTAACAATAAAAAAATTTTTGTTAGCTATAGAAACAAAAATAACCTTATTTTCATAAATTGTGAAGGTTATATAAACAATATATAAACAAAAAAATATAAGCCGGAATAATAACAAAAAATCGCCATTTGTCAAGAAAAAAAATGGATCGAGAGCCCCTTTATCCGGGAGGCCAATTGAGACGGCGACCCGCAAGAATATGAAGATGTAAATGAAACACTTCCTGACCCGCATTCTTGCCATTGTTAATCACTACACGAAAACCCTCTTGAATTTTCTCTTGCTGAACGATTTTTGAAACAACCCACAGCAGATGCCCTAATAAGGGGGTATCTTCTTTTTGAGCGTCGCTTAGTTTGGAAATCCCTTTTTTAGGGATGAGTAAAATATGAACGGGAGCCTGAGGGTTAATATCACGAAATGCCATACACTGCTCATCTTCGTAAACAATATCCGCAGGAATTTCTCGCCGAAGAATCTTTCCAAAAACAGTATCTGCCATAAAACCTCCTACGAAAAAACGATTTCCTAATCGATCTAAAATTTATGAGGTTCGGACGTCATATATCCACCCGTTCCAAAAGAAGTAGAGATTCCACTAGGACTTCCCGCATGTTTCCCTTTGTAATGATCCCTCGGATCTTGAGAAGGAACTCTCACTGTCAACACAGGAGATTCTGAATAACGCACCACTTTTTCCGCGACACTTCCTAATAGGAGATGCGCAACTCCGGTACGACCATGAGTTCCCATCACCACTAGATCAAAATGTTTTTCTATTGCCATTTTGACAATTTCTTCATAAGGATTTCCATAAACCACATAATCCTTAACGGTTACCGTATTTTCTTGAGGAAGATGTTTCATAAAATTTTTCATATGAAGATTCGTCTCTTTTTCCAAATAGGATTGAAGCGACTGAGGAGCATCTCCAGGTTTTGCTAGCTGTGTTTCCGCATAAATATAAGGACTATGTTCACAAATATGAACCAGATCAATCCCTGCCCCTATTTTTTTAGCCAACGAGAACGCATACTCAAATGCGATCCGGGAACCCTCAGAAAAATCGGTAGGAACAAGAATTTTTTTAATATCAGGAACCATTCTAATTCTCCTCAAGACAGGGATTAAAGAAAAAATATACTTATCAGAAGTTTCAGCAAATTCAAGACCAAAAAAAATAACTATTTATAAAAAAAAGGAATAGAAAGAACGTCGACTCACTGAGAACGATACCACTCGTAAGTTTCTCGAATTCCTTCTTCTAACGGTGTTTTCGCTCGCCATCCCAGTTGACTTAGTTTCTGAACATCGAGTAATTTTCGAGGGGTTCCATCCGGCATCAAAGGATCAAAAATCAATTTCCCTGAAAAGCCCACAATACGAGCGATTAACTCGGCCAGTTCCCGAATCGAAATATCTTCACCTATGCCGACATTCACAATCTCAGAATCGTGATAATTCTGCATAAGGAAAATAAGGCCCTCCGCGAGATCCTCCGCAAAAATAAATTCACGACGAGGCGTTCCTGTTCCCCATAACACGACTTCCGAATGTTTCGAAATCATCGCTTCATGAAATTTTCGGATCAGTGCCGGTAAAACATGACTGCTCTGTAGATCAAAATTGTCCTGGATTCCATAAACATTCGTTGGCATCGCGGAAATAAACTGAGTTCCATATTGCCGATTATAGGACTGACATAAGACAATTCCCGCAATTTTCGCGATGGCATAGGCTTGATTAGTCGGTTCCAGAGGTCCAGAAAGGAGATACTCCTCTTTCATGGGTTGTGGAGCCAAACGCGGATAAATACAAGAGCTTCCTAAAAATAGCAATTTTTTCACTTGAAAATGATAAGCATTTTCGATGAGGTTCAACTGGATTTTCAAATTTCTCTGCAAAAAATCAACGGGGTAGGTGTTATTTGCATGAATGCCTCCCACTTTAGCCGCCGCTAAAAAGACATAATCCGGCTTTTCTTGCTGAAAAAAACCTTTCACTACAGAATCGTCTTCCAAATCTAATTCGTGATGAGTCTTCATCAAAAGACGCGTAAATCCTTGCTTCTGTAAATTCCGAACAATAGCCGATCCCACTAGGCCACGATGTCCGGCCACAAATATTTTGTCTTGCGGATGCATTGAAACAGCGCCTTTCTTCAAGAAACACGATAATTACTAGCCGCTAACTCTCTTTGGGCCAGTTCATAATCCTGTTCGGTCATTAAACGCACCAGATCTTCAAATTTCATTTTCGGCATCCATCCTAAAATTCGTCTCGCTTTGGAGGCATCTCCTAACAGGAAATCGACTTCGGTGGGTCGAAAATATTTTGGATCAATCTGGACTCGCACATTTCCTTCAGAATCCACTCCTTTTTCGTCCACCCCGCTTCCTTTCCAGGAAATCGGCATCTTCAGACAAGCAAAGGATTTTTCTATCAATTCTCGCACCGAATGAGATTCCCCAGTTGCCGCAATATAATCGTCTGGAGTTTTTTGTTGGAGCATCAACCACATCATTTCAACGTAATCTTTCGCATAGCCCCAATCGCGCTTAGCATCAAGGTTTCCCATATAAAGAGATTTTTGTTGCCCTGTTTTAATACGTCCCACCGCACGGGTGACCTTTCTCGAGACAAAAGTTTCTCCGCGTCTCGGACTTTCATGATTAAAAAGGATTCCATTAGAAGCATGCAATCCGTAGGCTTCTCGATAATTAACAACCGTCCAATAGGCAAATAACTTCGCCGACGCATAAGGCGAACGCGGATAAAAAGGAGTTTTTTCGGTTTGAGGAATTTCTTGAACCTTGCCGTATAATTCGCTCGTAGATGCCTGATAAAACCTTGTATTAATTCCTGTATTTTTAATCGCGTCCAACAACCTCAAGGTTCCTAAAGCATCTACATCCGCGGTATATTCCGGCATATCAAAAGAAACCTTGACATGAGATTGAGCCGCCAGATTATAAATTTCATCGGGTCTCACTCGTTCTAGAATGCGATTCAAGTTGCTACTATCCGTTAAATCTCCATAATGAAGAAGAAAGCGAACCTTCTCCTCATGAATATCCTGATAAAGATGCTCAATTCGGCCCGTATTAAATTGGCTCGAACGACGGTTAATTCCGTGAACCTCGTATCCTTTTTCAAGAAGGAACTCGGCCAGATAAGAACCATCTTGGCCCGTAATTCCAGTAATCAATGCTTTTTTCATCGCAATCCTCTTTATTTTTTTGAGGAAATATTCAATTGATCTACCCGTTGAATATAGGATTCCATCGCTTTTTCTTTCGAGAGTCCTTTTTTCTTCACCCAAGCTTCATATTTAGCGCGAGCTTTAATATCAAGCATCCCCGGCTTCTTTCCAGAGACGTCGCCTGCAGTGGCTTGCTTATAAAGGGAGTACATCTCTAACAAAGTTTCATTCGACTGTGGAGGAAGTTGTTTAGCACGTCCTTGAGCTTCTTCAAATTTTTCTGTCAACGACATAAATCCTCTTTTCTAACCAAAACAGCCGTACATTTTTCTTGAGAAGTATTGAACTCCAGAGACAACCGACCCATAATAGAGCTTTTCAGGAAAAAATAAAGAGAAGATATTTAACGTGAAAGCAAGGAAAAGAGTTGTCGCCAGAAGGAAGAAAAAAATGATGCCGATTTTAGCAGTCGAGGCCCTCAGTAAAAAATTTGGAACCTTACAAGCCGTTCAATCGGTCCAGTTCCACATTAATCCCGGCGAAATTTATGGACTACTTGGACCCAACGGAGCCGGAAAGACCACGACTATTTCCATGATTTGCGGTTTGCTTAAACCCGATACAGGGAAAATCTCGATTCTGGGAGAAAATTTCTGGCTCTCTCCTAAAAAAGCACAAAAGCAAATGGGCGTGGTTCCGCAAGAAATCGCGCTTTATGAAGAACTCTCTGGAGAAGAAAATCTCGTTTTTTGGGGAAAAATCGCGGGACTTCAAAAAAAACAAGCAGAACTTCGGGCTCAAGAACTTTTAGAGGCTCTTGGATTACTGGATCGGCGCAAAGAAGCCGTCAAAAATTATTCGGGCGGAATGAAACGTCGGATCAATCTCGGATGCGCTTTAATGCACCAACCCAAACTCTTATTATTAGATGAACCCACTGTCGGAATTGATCCCCAAGCACGACTCACCATCCTCGAATTTATTCAGAATTTAGCCAAACAGGGAAACGCGATTTTATATACGACTCACTATCTTGAAGAAGCTGAAAAACTCTGTCACCGCATGGGGATCATCGATCAAGGACGCCTCTTAGCAGAAGGAACCCTCACACAACTTCAGAATCAGTTGAATGCTTCTCAGATCTTTTTAATAGAAGCACCTTTCCAAAAGGAATCCTACCAAGAATGGCCCGATTTAATGAATCATTTTAAAATTCTTCAAACGTCAGATTCCCAGATGATTGTTTCGCCCAAAAACGATCAGACTCCAGCAGAATCGCTACAATTAATTCTAAAACTTCCGTTGACCATCCAAAATATTACCCTAAAAAAGCCAACGCTGAATGATGTATTTCTCCAATTAACGGGTAGAGAGTTGAGGGATTAAGTATGCTCTGGAACTTAATCACAAAAGATTTACTCCGAGTCAAAAAAACACCGGGGGTTTATCTCCTTAAACTCGCGTTTCCACTGGTGATTACGCTTCTCATTGGATTTACTTTTGGAACCGGAGACGGGGACAACTCATTTCCTAAAATCAAAGTCGGTTGGGTCGATGAAGATGAGGACTTTTTAAGCCAATTTCTCGCGGGTGCCTTTGAACAAGAGGAAATGCAAAAACATGTGAAACTTCAAAAACTCACTTGGGAAGAGGCAAAGCAAGCGATTGAAAACCAAGAGTTAAGTGCGATTATTCGTATTCCACCGAACTTCTCTAAACATTTTCTTAAAGCGCAAAAATCCTTGCCTATCGAGGTCCTCAAAAATCCGTCCGAATCTTTTTTTCCTAGAATCATCGAAGAAGGCGTTTTGATCGCCGTTGAATTTCTCAACGCTTTGTCTAGAAACCTAAAAGAAGAACTTCCTGAAATTGTGGAAATAACCTCCCAAAAATACTTTCCAAGCACCCAAAAAATTGCCGAGCTCGCTGAAAAAATCGCTAAAAAATTTAAATCCGCTGAAAAATATCTCTTTCCCCCTATTATTACTCTGAAAACCCCTTCAGATGCGAAGGAAGATGCATCAAAAGAAGAAAAGAAAAAAGCCCCCAGTATCAATATTTTTACTTTGATTCTTCCGGGACTTAGCGCGCTTTTTTTGTTATTCATCGCGGAACAAGCGATGTCGGATCTCCTGAAAGAACGTCAAATGAAAACTTTGGCCCGCTATCAGACCTTACAATCCAGCCTCTTTTCTCTGGTCTTTGCCAAGATATTGTTCGGAGTTTGCTTGCTGATTATTTCTGGAATTATCCTCATTGGCGGAGGGGGCCTCATTTTTCGGATTCAATGGCAGTCGCCTTTTGAACTCTTGTTGATCTTAGTGAGCTATTCTTTTATTGGAACCGGTTTAGTAAGTTTGCTCATCTCGCTCGTTCAAAATGAACGACAGATGGGTGCCTTAAATTCGATTGTGATTATGGGAGGCGGTTTTCTTGGAGGGAGTATGATTCCCGTTTCAGAACTTCCGGCGGTTATTCGAGATCATATCAGTATTTATCTTCCTAATTACTGGTTTATCGAAAGCATTGTTCAGCTTCAGCAGGGAACGCTAAGCACCCACGATCTCGCTTTAGTAAGCACTGCGTTTCTGTTCGGAGGTCTCCTCCTGAGTCTTCTTTCTTCTGTATTCCTTCAAAAACGCCTTCGTGCAGGAGGTCATCCATGAATTTAATTTTGACCCTTGCTTTCAATGATGTGAAACTTTTTTTGAGAGATAAATCTGGATATGTCTGGCTCTTTGTAATGCCGGTGGTATTCGTTTATTTTTTCGGAATCGCGTTTAAGGCTCCGAACCCAGAAGTACAGGTAAGGATCTGGGTTCACAATCAGGATACGGGGCCCTTGGGCAAATGTTTATTGACGGAAATGGAGGCGCAAGGATTATCTTTGATGTCTTGGCAAGAAAAAAAAGAATCGGACTCCGTCCTGCGTAAAATTGAAATCCCGGCAGACTTTACAACCAAAATAAACGCTGGAGAACAAGTCTCTGTCGAGTATACAAAAGATCCAAAAGGAAAGAGCGAGGCTCATTTTCTGGTCGAGATTCGTCTCTTCCGAGCGATTGTTGCATTAACCTCAACTCTCATTGAATTGGCAGAAAAACCTCCAGAATCGGATACGACTTATCAACAATTTCGCCAAAAACAGGAAAATACGGTAAGCGTTAAAATAGACTATGCTGGAGAGGGTGCCAAAATTCCCGGAGGTTTTCAACAAACGCTCCCAGGAACCCTTGTTTTGTTTCTTCTCATCAACTTGTTAATTTACGGTGGAACCGGACTCGCAGAAGAACGTCAATCCGGAGTCTTTCGGAGAATGGCCATTTATCCCCTCTCCAAGTTTCAATTTGTCGCTGGAAAAATTTTAGGACGAATGTTTTTAGCCGTGGTGATGATTCTTTATTTTCTCGCACTCTCTCCGGTTTTTGGCGTTTCTCTCGGAAACGATTATCTAGCGCTAGCCGGTGTTCTTTTCATGTACTCTTGGGCTTGCTCGGCACTCAGTGTCGTCATTGGTACTCTTGTGACGAACCCTGAAAAAATTATCGGCTTGGGGGTATTGATAGGAAACACGATGGGCGCTCTGGGTGGATGCTGGTGGCCCATGGAAATTGTGCCCGAAACGCTTCAAAAGATTGGACACCTCTTCCCCACCGCTTGGGCTATGGACGCGCTTCACAAAATTATCAATTTTGGAGGTTCTTGGCAAAAGATCACTTCAGAAATGCTTGTCTTAATGGCTTTTGGAACCCTATTTACAATCATCGCGACACGTTATTTGCGCTATCAGAATCAGTCTTGATACAAAAATTATCGCAACACTCTGAAGAGAACTAAATACGGGAAAGAAGGAACTTGTATGGAAACGGCAACACTCACTCTCCCCAAAACTCCTGATCGAAAAATTTCGAAAAAACGACGATGGATCAAGCGAATCAGCATCCTTCTGCTGACCCTCTTTCTTCTTTATGCCCCCCTACCTTATTTGCTTCGCGGGCCCTCGGAAATTTCGCCTCCCATTGAAACCGTTTTGCTCAATCCCGCCGGAGTCGCACTCGCCCCGCCCCATCCACAACTCTTGACGGTGATGACTTTGAATTTGGCTCATGGACGAAAAGATAAAGAACATCAGGCACTCCTCAGCAAAGAAGAAATTGAGGAAAATCTCAAGGATATCGCAGAGGTCTTCAAACGAGAGAATCCAGATGTAGTTGCGCTTCAAGAAGCAGATGGGCCATCGATCTGGAGCGGAAAATTCAACCATGTTGAATATTTAGCTCAAAAGGCTTCTTTCAATTATTGGGTTCGCGGGGAACATGTCAAAAAATTCGATCTTTCTTATGGAACGGCGCTCCTTTCTAAATGGCCACTCTCCAATACGCTAGCTGTCACTTTCGCGCTCTCTTGGCCAACGCCTCCTAAAGGATTTACAGTCAGTACTATTACCCTCCCCACGGATCCTCCATTCGAAGCCGACTTTGTTTCGGTTCATCTCGATTTTTCACGAGAATCGTTACGAAAAAAACAAATTCAGGAAATCATTCAACACCTCCAATCCCGAAATCGGCCTTTGATCGTGATGGGCGATTTTAATAATAGTTGGGCGTTGGATGAAAATAAAACGGCAGTGCAACAACTAGCGGAAAAATTGAATCTAAAAGCGTATCAACCCATTCTCATCGGACATGAAACCCATCCCACCACGAAGAAATTCCTGCTTCCCCCCAAACGAATGGATTGGATTTTAATTTCGGATCATTTCCAGTTTTCCGAATATAAGACGCTCTCTGATTTGCTTTCCGACCATCGAGCCGTTGTAGCGGTTTTAGAACGAAAATAGGAATACTGTACTTCTTAAAAAAGCGATTTAAAATAAACGCATAAATAATTCAAGGATCGAGGGCGATTCGTGAACCCCCAGAGAAAATTTTGGAGATATACAAAAAATGGAAAAAAAATTAACGTACCAAGATGCTGACTTAATCATTAAACTTTACGATTTGCGTCGTGAAGACGTTATGAGGGCGTCTCGAAAAGCTATCAATGAACGCTTTTGGCCCAAGAACTACGAAGAAATGATCGCGGTCACTGGGCCCACCCATGAATTAAATACTCCGTTTGGCCAGACTTCCAGCTATTGGGAAATGGTGTATGGAATGGCCAAAAACGGAATCATTGACGCGGATTATCTTGTAGAAAATAATGCGGAAGGATTATTTCTTTATGCCAGAGTACTTCCTTATCTAGAACAATTTCGGAAAGATATGTCTCCCAAAGCGTTTCGCCATGCGGAATGGATCTGTCAGAACTCCAAAAACGGAGCCGAAATGCTAGAGTGGTTCAAGAGTCGTATTCAAAAACGAATGGGAATCAAATCTTAAGAAGTTATTTCTAGATGCCTAGTATTGAAGAAAATCGAAAGCTCTGGAACGAAGAATTTTCGTGGAAGCAACAGGGGGACGAATGGTCCCGTTATTGGGGCACGACCGATCTGCAATGGTACGCAACCCTGCTTCCTCGAATTCATACCTTTGTTCCAACTCCGTCTATTTTAGAGATTGCGCCGGGCTTTGGGCGCTGGACTCAATATTTAAAGAATTTAACGCAACATCTTTCGATTGTGGATCTTTCCGAAAAATGTATTCAGGCGTGTCAGCAACGATTTTCAAAAGACTCCCATATTTCCTACTATGTCAATAATGGACGTTCTCTGGAAATGATTCCAGACGGGTCCATTGATTTTGTCTTTAGTTTTGATTCACTTGTTCATGCAGAAGACGAAGTGATTGAGAGCTATTTAAAGGAACTTGCGTGCAAATTCACGGACGAGGGAATCGGATTTATTCATCATTCTAATTTGGGTTCCTATTCTACCTACTATCACTATGTCAAAAAGATCCCGGCTCTGGGAAAAAGGATTTTAGCGAAAGCGGGATGGCAAGATGTCCAGGATCATTGGCGAGCGCAGAGTATGACTGCTGAAAAATTTCAACAATTTGCTCAAAATGCCGGGTTATGCTGTATCCGACAAGAGTGTGTCAACTGGGGATCCAAACGAATGATTGATTGTTTTTCTATTTTTACTCGTCGTGGATCTAAATGGGTCACACCCAATCAAATCTTCCGAAACCGCCATTTTATGAAGGAAGCCGCTACTGTGACGCAATTAGCCCAAATATATAGTTCTCAAACTTTTGGATCGCTTTGAGGCTCCGAAATAATGTTTTCTTTGTTTCAGAGTCCGATATAATGACACTTTTATTAAATAATAGGTCTCTGTTAAAATTCTTTGAAAGGAACCTTCTATGAAATTAGTTTCCCTAATCCTTCCTTGTTTAGTTGTTTTCTTCTGTTGTCTAGGATGTGGGGGCGGAGTTGATCCCAAAACCACTGATCCCAAAACTGTTGAGCCTAAAACAGGAAAACGCACTGTTCAGGTTAACAAATCCGCAATGAGTCCAGAAGAATTGGAAAAAATCACTAAAGAATTCGAAGCGAACAAAGAAAAAATCGAAGCCGATCTTAAAGCCAAAGAACCCGCTATCGAAGCGATGAAAAAGCAAATGGAAGAATTAAAAAAGAAACAAGAACTTCAGAAAGCGGAACTAGAAAAACAGAAAGCGGAACGAGAGAAAAAAGAATAACGCAACAGCAAAAGAAGCATTAGCGCGAAGATTTCCGAATAACTCCTTCTCGAATTGCTTGTTCTCGGACGGCTTGTGCAACGATTTGAGCCACTGTCGGATCTAGGGTATCTGGAATAATACAATCCGCGGTTGGCTCTGGAACCATTGAAGCTAGGGCTTTTGCGGCGGCAAACTTCATTCCATCCGTAATTCGGACAGCGCGGGCATCTAACGCTCCGCGAAAAATACCGGGGAAGGCTAAAGAATTATTGACCTGATTCGGGTAATCGCTTCGTCCTGTGGCAATAATCACGGCCCCGCCCGCTTTAGCTTCTTCTGGCGAGATTTCAGGAGTTGGATTCGAGAGTGCAAAAATGATTCGTGTCGATGTCATTTCCTGGATATCGTTCGCTTTGAGCAGATTTGCCTGAGAAACTCCAATAAACACATCGGCTCCACGTAAAGCGTCTTTTAAGGTTCCCGATTGATTATCCGGATTTGTAAAATTCAGTAAATCTTGTTTGTAAGGTTGCAAATCGGTGCGACGACGTGAAACAATCCCTTGAGTATCACACATATAAACATTTTTGACAGATGGATTTTCGCTAGTATTACTACTGACACCCGTAAGCATCCGCGCGATAGCAGTCCCTGCGGCACCCGCTCCGTTTAAAACAACTTTAAGGTTCGTCATCGGTTTTCCAACGACTTTACAGGCATTTAACAGCGCGGCATAGACGGCAATCGCTGTTCCATGTTGATCGTCATGAAAAACCGGAATACCAATATTTTGTAGCGATTCTTCAATAATAAAGCATTGAGGAACCGCAATATCTTCGAGATTGATTCCTCCAAAGGTGGGGGCTATCGCTAAAATAGTCTGAATAATTCCTTCGATTGAGTGCGTGTTTAAAACAATTGGAACCCCATCAATGTTGGCAAATTTTTTGAAAAGAATCGCTTTCCCTTCCATCACAGGAAGAGCGGCTTCAGGGCCAATGTTTCCAAGACCTAAAACACGGCTCCCATCCGAAACAATCGCAATCGAGTTTCCTTTCATCGTTAAATCATAGGCTCGAACCGGATCTCGTGCAATCGCATTTGCAACACCTGCGACTCCGGGAGTATAAGCGATGGCAAGTTGTTCACGTGTCTCTAGGGGAAATTTAGAAACCGTCGCCCATTTGCCATGATGCTTTAGATGTTCTTCGATGGAAAGCGAAAAAAAATCCGTCATAAAACTTAATCTCTAAATTGTTGAACTATTTGGTTTTATAGGATATATTAAACTA
This sequence comes from uncultured Planctomycetota bacterium, assembly GCA_964530615.1. GTDB lineage: Bacteria > Planctomycetota > JBBTDB01 > JBBTDB01 > JBBTDB01 > JBBTDB01. Next base: position 39,356 of record CAZHAR010000010.1, read on the forward strand.
TTTACGGGAAATATCCTCTTTCTAATGGGGTTATTATAAGAAAAAATGAAAAATTGTCACCTTAGAAATTCTTAAATCTCTTAAATATTTTTTTCAACTAGGAAACCAAATATATTCCAGAATATAGTTTTTGAGCCATTTTAACGGCAATTGAACAAGAATTTCCAATCCCTAAATCGTTTCTTTTTAAATACGTCCGCAAAGAAACTCCTAACCGAATTGCTTGAAGTTCTTCGTCTACCGAGGAAAAAAATAAACCTTCAGAAACGCCTAAAAAACGGAACCATTTATGCTCCTGAAAAGTCGCCAGAGCCAAACTCAGGGGAAGTTGATCGGGTAAAGATTCAAGCTCAGAAGAAAACTCGTCCCAGTCCAGACCAAATTCGAGAAAACATTCTGAAGAACGCAGTTTTCCTAATCGGACGTTCCACCAACGTTTTAATTCTTCTTCCGTGAATATTTCAAGCGCCTGAACGAGTGAATACAAAACAGTTCGGGTTCGAGTCCGCAACATCTCTTTCTCCTCAATAGGGGTCGAAAAAACCTTCCTATTACGCAAGAAAGAGACCAAACTAGCGTTCCCGTAAAAAAAAATTTTGAGGATTGAAAAAATTTCCGGAAATCGTTTATTGAAGCGTTCTCATAAAATTCGTTCTCCTTAAAGCAAACCACAAAATGGGCGATTTTTACAAAAGAATGGTGCGTTTTCGCAACAACTGCAGATCGATTCCACAGAAACCGATCCTTAAAATACCCTTTCCTTCAATTTTTTTTTAACGTTTGTGTTCCAGAATTCAGATATTTCAAACCTTCAAGTGTTAGCCAGTTTTTTGATAAGGGAAGCATTTCTTTCAATGAAGACGATTTTGTGGGGACTATAGACGTTTGCTTCTCAGAAGAAGTCCGTTCGGGAAGCAGATTCGTTTTCTGGGTCCCCATCCAAAATCCTAAAACAAAAAAAAGAATCGCCGCGACCCTAGAAAACCAGGAAAATCGTGGAGGAGCGGAGTACGATTTTTTCCAATCCAATTCCCGATAAAGTTGATGCTGAAGGGCTTCAATCGCTTCGATAGAAGGAGATTGAGAAGCTTGTTTCAACTCTGTTTTTAAGGTTTCAAGTTCCTGAAAATGTTTTTGACAGTCCCTACATTCTGAAAGGTGTTGCGTTAATTTTTGCGGAGGAGTTTCGTAGACATAAGCGCCCATCTCTTCCTGAAATTCACGACAGAACAGATTCATTGGGGTTCCTCCTGTTTTAAGCGTATTCGTAATTTATCAAGCGCGCGACTGAGTTGTTTTTTAACACTCCCTTCCGAAATATGAAGTACTTGGGCAATTTCTTTGATCGCCATTTCTGCTTCATGACGAAGCAAAAAAATCATTTTTTGATTTTCCGAAAGTGTTTCAAGCGAGTTTTGAAGACGTTCTCGTAATTCTTGTTGTGTTAAAGAGTTCCCGGGTTCTTGGGAAAATGTTTCCGATTGGCTTTTTTCTTCCTCACGATATTTTCGATTCCATTGTTTTTTTCGATGATTGAGGGCTTGATTCATTGTCGCGCGATAGAGCCATGCCGATTTTTCACGAATATGGGGCGTAACCAGAAGTTTCAAAAAAACTTCCTGACAGACATCTTTTGCTTCTTCGAGTTCAGGAAGAATACTCAACGCGATACGCAACAACCTCGGAGTGCATTGCTGAATCAACTTCTCATACTCTTCCTGAAGTTCCGGAGTCATAAATTATTCTTTTTCCACAACGGAAATCGCTTCCATGGGAATATGTCGGTTATTTAGGTCCTTTCCATCAAACTCCCAAAAAATTAATTTTTCTTGAGTTTTAGAGGGACGGAGACCATTGGTGTAGAGTAATTTTCCTGGAAGTTCAAGACGAAATTCGAAACGTTCATCGGAGAGGTCCTCCGTGAAGTGGAACGATTCTTTCATATTCTGAAGATATTTAGCATAAGGAAGTTGAGGGGAATTCTGAAATATTTCTTTTAAAGTGTTTTGTTCCGCTTTTGCGAATTCTTCTTCGATTTGAGCCAATTGTTGTGTTATTTGTTCTTCCAATAACTTTTGTTTCGAGGAATCTTCTTTATTTTTCTTCGCATTTTCGAGTTGTTGAATCAGATTCAGCCAAGATTCAATCCGAGTCACATTCAAAATTTTTTCATACGCCGAAAGCAGTTGAGTTTCAGATTCAACCAACAGGTCTGCTGAAAATACATATTCAAGAGCCATTTGGCCAAGCGCATCGATTACGAGCAGGATTCTTTTTTTGCACTCAAAACGCGCTAATCCCTGTAAAAACTGCTTTTGTTCTTGAACGTTCAAATCTTTTAAACCGTTTTCTGAAACACGTTTAGAAATATTTTCATCTACATTTTTTTTACGAAGTTGGTCCATTTTCCAAAAATCACGTGCGAAATAGGTTCGTTTAAAATGATAGAACGTTCGATTTCCCTCGATCTTGATGTCTAGCGAGGTTTTTAGTTGAAGATCCGGTGGTACAAAATGAGCCTCCAGTGTTTTTTGATACGCTTCTACTGAAGAAAAGGTATTTTCAGTGTGATAATGATAGGTTTTTTTTTGCTCGTGTTGCTCGATAGACTCTTGCTGTTTCCATCCAGCACCCCCCGGAAGCTTTAGCCCTGTTTTAGCGTCGTCTTCGTCCCCTGAAATCTCCCAATAGACGTAAATCGAGCCATCCGGTGCGATCACCAATTTTTCTTTTCGCTCTAGACAACCAAAGAGGCTCAAAAAGAATAATCCGAAAAAAATAAAATTAAATTTCATAGTTTCTCCTGAAAATAAAGGTTATCAATTCCTATTTAAAGACAATTTCAGGAGAAAAAGGTTGACAAAAAAAAGACTAAAGATGAAATTTTTTGAAACAGTTTCTTGTTGGGCTATTGTTTTTGAATTTGGAGAAGCGCCTCCAAAACATTTTCTCTGACAAAATAATTTTCTTCCGCTAATAACAAAGTCTTAAGAGGGAGAATTGCCTCGATGGCAGTAGACCCCATATTTCCCAATATTTTAGTGATATAGCCTCGCACAGAAATCGATTGATCTTGAAGGAGGGGAACAATTTTCAGAACAAGTTCTTTATCTTTGGGTTGAATATACAGGAACATCAAAGACGCTCGCTCTCGTCGCCAAAGATTCTCTTCTTGAAGAAGGTCTCTTAAGAGAAACGAGGTCAATTCTTTTTGTTTTTCGTTCGGAAGTTTTTTGAGTTGAGTAATTGCAATTCCACTAACGACTATATTTTTAGATAATAATTTTTCCACAAATCGTTCTTCCCGTTTAGGAAGAGAGTCTTCTAAAAAAAAACAAAAAAAGAGACAGCTACAACGCAAAAAAAGAGTCTGCAATTTATGAGAAATCGCGTAAGAAGAAGCTTGGAGCAACATATAAAACCTTTTTTTTAACGGAGGGTATTTTAGGGATCAAAGAATTATTTATTAGAGAAAATCAGAAAATGAGTTATAATGGACAGCTTAGAGAATACAGAGGGTGGCGCAAGTTAAATCGGCTGATTTTTTTAAACAAATGTATGGAACTTGAACAAGAATTTTTTGATTATTTAATTCAACAAAATTATATCACTCCAGAAACACTCACTCAATGGACTCAGGAATACCAAAAATATCGCAATATTTTTGACTCGCTTCCTTCAAGCCAACTCGCCCACAGCCTTAAACCTCATGAAAAAACGCAAATCCTTCGAAAATCACATTCCCCAAATAAAAATAGAACCGCGATTATTTCTTCCGAAATTTTAGGAAAAATGAACAAAGAGGCTGAGGAAGTTTCTAATGAACCCCTTCAGGCGCCTTCCTCTAAAGATGAAATCGATTTGCTCATGGAAATTGAAAAATATTCTCAAACCCACTCGTCTAAAGCAGAATTAGAAGAAAGCATTTTTTCGACAGAGCAAGCCTCCAGAATCACCATTAAAGACTCCCAAAATAACGAATCAAACAAAACAAAAACAGAGTCGCGAGCCCTTGTGATCGATCCGTCTACAGTCATTTTTAATCTTCAAAATTCCTCCCCAAAAAAAGCGATTGAGGAATTTGATCCCTTACTACAACCGACTCGACTTTCGGTAGACAACGAGGTCAAATATTTTGAATGGGCTCTACAAGAGAAACAAAAAGCCTTTGAATTCTCCAAAACAAATCATCATTCAGAAGTCTTGAACTGTCTTTTGAAAGCATTTTCGTTTTTAAGTATCGTTCATTTTTTAAATACGGAAAACTCAGTCATTACTCACGAAAAACAATTGATCGCTCAATGGATCGAGTCCTTTTTAGTCGACAATTCAGAATCATAACCTTTTTACAAGTCGATCCTATCCTTTCGCCAGTATCCTCACGTCTGGCTACAATTAACGCAACAAATCGTTTCCTCATTTTCTTGAGAATTTATAAACTTATGCAAAAATCATTGTTTTTTCAAATGCTCCTGCTATTGATGCTCTCTGTTGTATTGGCATTCGTCAATAATTTCCGCTCGGCAGTTTCCCTCGATTGGCTCCAATACTGGACCCCTATGTCTGAGTTAAAAAATAATAACCAGGTTGATCTAGAACTTGAAGAAATCAATGAATGGGAAGAGTTAGACGCAACAATGCTTCCCAATGAAATAGAAATGTTTTTACGATATAACGAGGGAAAAAGCTCCACACTTATTGGTTCGAAAAAGGCCGCCAAAATACATGAATATGCTTTTGATAAAATTCTTTGGATCGATGCTCGCTCGCCTGAACTTTATGAAGAGGGACATATTCAAGGAGCCACGCTGTTGCATTTTTATGAAAAACCTAAATATTTACCTGAAGTTCAACAAAAAATTCAAGAGAATCAACCGATATCTCTCCTCATTTATTGCCGAGGTAAAGAGTGTACAGATTCTAAATTATTAGCAGAAGACTTCGAACGACTCGGATATCGAAACATTTTCATTTATAGCGGTGGCTATGATCAATGGAAAAGAGAAGGATATCCCACCGAAGGAAATCCGAAAAATACGGCAAACTCAACGACCAATTCTTCGGAAAAACCGCCCGGAATGTATTTAGAGCATCTCGTTTTGGATTTGATTCCCTGTGCCTTCGGAATCCTTTTTGTGCTGGGTTGGAAAAAGATGAAAACAAACATGGGCCTCTGGATCGCGTCCCTCTTTGTGGGTCTTTTTTTCCTGTATGCCTCGGTTCCAAAAGTGCTAAATCCGCTTATCTTCGCGAAAAATATTTGGAACTATGATTTGATTCCGGGTCAATGGATCAACGGAATGGCCCTTATTTTACCTATTTTGGAAGTCATTGCAGGGCTTTGTTTAATGACAGATTTTTTTCGGAAAGGCTCTAGCGGAACGATTAGCTTGCTTCTCATCGTTTATATGATCGCCGTAAGCACAAACATGATTCGCGGGCATGAATTTCAATGTGGCTGTTTCACAGAAACAACATGGATCACCCCCCTTTACCTTGAAGGGTGGAACGACAAAATAACTTTGCTCTTACGGGATATAGCCTTATTGATTCTCTCATTATTCACTTTTTTTTATCCCTCAAAAAAATCGTTACTCCAAGAGTAATCTCTTTTTTGTGAAAGAAAAATTGCTATTTTGCAAGGATATCTTATATAGTATCAACAGATCAAAATGAAGCGTACCGTTTAAAATTTTAAAGAGGAACCTATGCTTGAATATCTTCAATATATTAATGGAGAATGGCGACGAGGAACTTCGGCTCGTTCCGATGAAAATATCAATCCCGCAAACTACGAAGAAATTTTGGGAACTGCGAAACTGGCCAGTAAAGGGGATACTATTGACGCTATACTCGCGGCAAAAAAGGCATTACCCGCTTGGAAAGCGCTACCCGGCCCTAAACGAGGTCAGATTCTCTTCAAATTTCAACGCTTGCTAGAACGAGATACCGAAGCACTCGCTCGAATGCTCACCCAAGAAGAAGGAAAAATCTTGCGTGAGAGTCGAGGAGAAGTTCAAAAAGCGATTAATATTGTCGAATTTCAAGCCGGCGAAGGCCGAAGGTGGGGCGGAATTACTCGTGGATCCGAACTCCCTAATAATTTTTGTTATACGCTAAAACAACCCCGCGGTGTAGTAGCGGTCATTACTCCCTGGAACTTTCCAGTCGCGATTCCGGTCTGGAAATTAGTCGCGGCACTAGTGACCGGAAATACATGTATTTTCAAACCCGCCTCGCTGACTCCGGCTTGCGCAGTAAAACTAGTCCAACTTTTAGAAGAAGCGGGTGTTCCAGCAGGTGTGGTAAACCTCGTGATTGGCTCAGGCTCGGAAGTGGGTAACACCCTCGTGAACGCTCCTGATGTTCACGCAGTGACCTTTACCGGATCCAATGAAATCGGCTTACAACTCTATATCGACGCGGCCAAGCGCGGAATTCCGGTCCAATGTGAAATGGGTGGAAAAAACGCGCTGGTCGTGCTAAAAGATGCAGACTTGAATCTTGCGGCAGAAGCAACCATTCAAGGTGCCTATGGTTCTACCGGACAACGTTGTACAGCGACTTCTCGTGTCGTTGTCGAAGAACCTGTCGCAGACGCTTTCCGAAAACTTCTCATCGAAAAAATGGATAAAATCGTCGTGGGCGATGGACTCGATGAACGAACAACAATGGGCCCCGCTGTCGATCGCAATCAATTTGAAACGGTACTACGCTATATTATGACCGGAGAAGAGCAAGCGGAACTCGTCAAAGGGGGAAAAGAAATCTACGGAATGAAAGGATTCTTTCTCCAACCGACCCTCTTTGATCAGGTCGATTCCCAAATGATTATCGCTCAAGAAGAAATTTTTGGTCCCGTTCTGTCTATGATTCGTGTGAAAGATTTTGAGGCCGCCTTAAAAGCCGCAAATGATAGCCGTTATGGACTTTCGTCTTCGGTCTATACTAATGATAACGCAAAAATCTTCCGATTTATTAATGAAATTCAAACGGGAATCACTCATGTGAACTCTCCAACAATGGGGGGTGAGGCCCATCTCCCGTTTGGTGGAATGAAAGCCACGGGTGTCGGACATCGAGAAATCAACGAAGAAGCACTTGAATTCTTCACCGAAACTAAAACCGTTTATATTGACTATACGGGAAGCAAACGCGAAGGAAATTTATATTAATTGTTTTCTTCCGGGCACGGCACGCCGTGCCCCTACAGAGGAAAATGCTTTATTTTTTCTCTTCCGTCAAAGGCTTTAGAGAAATTTTCAATCCAACATCTAAAAAGTCTCCTGACGGGGCATCAATCTTCCCCCCATCATCGATAGTATTCAGCCCATTGCTATAAATTAAAATGGCCTCTGGGGTGAGTGAATAATGTAAATCCTGTTGCGTTGACGGATCGCAAGGAACGTCTAAAAATTCACCTTTTAATGCTTCCAAATTTTCTGGATAATGGCTTTTTTTATAATGAAACTGACGAACTTGCAAATAAAGAGACAGACAACAAATACTCATTTGGTTTTGCTTAATACGAGGCCAAATATCAGAAATGCTCCCGTAAATCATTGAATTTAGCGGAGTTTCAAAAGGAAGTTTTGTCGTTGTATCATAAACCTGATTCAGTGCGCTTTCAAGCTCGACATCCGATTTTTTATACTGTTGCATCAAATTAATACTGTTTTTGTAATAGAGACAGCGATCCTTGTATTTGGTTGAATCCAGTGCCATACTGACCTTTATATTATCCCAGAATTTATCTTGAGATAAAGGAGATTCAAGGAGCTTCATCACCTTTTCAGTTGAATATTCCCCTGTTTTCCAACGTTCTAAAAGAAAAGATCCGCAGTAAATTTCACCTTTCAAACCTCTAAAAAACATCTCTTGCGGATTGATTTTTTTCAATTGTTGCATTAATTGTTCTTCAAGTTTTTGATGATAAGGACTTTGGCTCAAAATTAAGGATGCGGCCTCAATACCCAAGCTTCGTATGGGTAAAGAAACAAGAACCGATAATATTACATAATCTTCGTCCAAAGGTTGAGTCAAGCGAAATATCTGATCTACCGTTTGAAGACTCGCTTCATAATTTTTCTCATCGAGTTGAAAGAACGCTTTACAAATCAATAACCGTGCGAGCGTTTTTAAGTTAAAAAGATGAGGCATTTCCATCTCAGATAAATCCTCATATTTTAAAGGAAAAACGGTTCTTTCTTTCGTGGTTGCTTGCGAAAGCAACTCGAAAAGAGGAGCAAATTGGTTCAATTCTTCACGAATTTTCTTTTCGTCAAGCGGTTCTTCTAGGACAGTCGTATCAAATGTTCCAAGCCTAAAATCCACATAGTAGTCGAGGTTTTCGGAAACCGGAGTTTTGTCAAGCAAAGCAAATATTTGCGCATAAAGGTCTTTCCCATTTTGTTCGGGTGGAACCTCTGGAGCAGTTAACGGTTTTTCTAAAGAAAGGCCCGCTTTTAAAGCGACTTCTTTAAGTTGGGTTAATAATTGGTCTCCTTTTCGCTCTTCTTCCCATTGAGCGTGTTTATAAGACCAGAAGGCCACAAGAATAGCAATGCAAATGAGAAGTATTAATGCTAAAAAAATTTTCTTAAACATTTTAAACCTATTACTTAATCGAAAAGAATTTATTTTTTTTTGATCTTTTAAGAATAAAATCGATTATAATACATCCGCAATAAATTCGGAAGTCCATCCTTCCAGCTACAGAACGTTGGATTTTGAATGCGGAGAACCTTTTTGGGAAGTTACACTTTTTAAAATCAGGAACTCCACGAAAATCTCAATCTTCCATCACGGACTGTATTCGAAAATTTATCGCGATTTCAAGGGGTGCGGCCCTTTGAAATAACAGATTTTAAATCTGTCGAACGAAAGTTCACCTTGGGTTCGATTCCCAAATCCATTAAACTGGATAATTGGTTTATTAGACTGTTAGATTAAACAAAGAGAAGAAACCTGTTTAAAGAAAGTGGCTCCAAGGTTCGTCCTGGAACTGTTTTTTTTGAACAACAAAAAGGAGACTTGAGTCGATTTGGATACCGAAACGGACGCTTTAAATTTGCTGGAGTTGTTTTAGAACCGAGATTAGGTCGCTCGAAAACCCTGCTAGAAATTTAGTGCCTCTCTTTCTTAAAAATGGACCCGTTGATTTTTTGGGGAGTTCTTCTCTACGTTTTTTTCTCATTCCCATTTTTCTCCCAAAACTAGGTAAATTTTATGATCCGTCGTATTTTTATTGGTAATCAAGAACGTGGTTTTTTATACCAATTCGCTAGTTTCTATAAGTACTTAACTCCCGGGAATCACTGGTTTTTTGATCCTTTTTATCGGATTCAAATCTTTAAAATTTCGACAAAAATTCCTAAATTAACCCATACCGATGCCCAGATCTTTCTAAAAAATCCCGATGTCCAAAAGGATTTGAAGCTAATAGAAATTCAGGATACACAATGCGGTTTTCTTTTTTTCGATGGACGATTTCAGGAAATTCTTGCTCCGGGAAAATATGGATTTTTCCAAGATATTTATAAAGTAGATGTCGAAATCATAGAGGTAAAAACTCCAGAATTCGAACATGAGAAGCTGGATATTATTTTAAACAGAGCCAACTATCAAAACTTTTTAGAAGTTTGCCAAGTGATTCAAAACCATGTTGCGTTAATGATCTTTAAAGGAAAATACATCAAAACCTTATCTCCGGGAAGATATGTTTTCTGGCGCACTCTTGGAGAACTCAAATTTGTTCATGTTCGTATCGGAGATCAACAAATCGATATCTCGGGTCAAGAAATTATGACCCTAGATAAAGTGACGCTACGAATGAATGTTCATTGCACTTATCAGATCAATGATCCTGTAAAAACCGCGCTAGAAGTCGATCAGAGCCGAGATATCCTGTATCGGGAAATCCAGTTAATTTGCCGGCAAGAAGTTGCTAGCCGTAAACTGGATGATCTTTTAACAGAACGCGAAAAACTGGCAGAAGCGCTCCTTCAAGGCATTCAAGCAAGAGCATTAGAACTTGGCTACCGCGTAAAAAGTATTGGGTTAAGAGACATCATTTTGCCGGGAGAAATGAAAACCATCTTGAATCAAGTCGTCGAAGCGGAAAAGAAAGCACAAGCCAATTTAATTCGCCACAGAGAAGAAACCTCCGCCACTCGTTCTTTGTTGAATACCGCAAAATTAATGGAAAACAATCCTATTTTGTTGCGTTTAAAAGAACTCGAAATTTTAACGGAAGTCGCTTCGCATATTGGTACTATCCAAGTTGTAGGCGGGTTGGGTGCTTTACTCAATCAGCTAAAAATTGAGGATATCCCACTCCTTCCGAAAAAAGAAATTCCGTAGTCCATTCTGGAGGGGTAATTCACGAATTACCCCATTTTACTTTTTTCTGGAAACAGCTTTAAAATCGAATTTTCGTCCGCCTTGCAAATCCCTCGTTCTGTAATGAGGCCGGTAATCAATCGAGCGGGGGTCACATCAAAACCATAATTAAGCACTGGACTTGTCGCTGGAGTGATTTGAACCTTTCCGAGCGTCCCTTCGGGTAAAAGCCCTTCAATCCAACGAACTTCTTCAGCGCACCGCTCTTCAATAGGAATTTCTCGAATTCCGTCTCGTTTTTCCCAATCGAACGTCGAGGAGGGAAAGGCGACATAGAAAGGGACCCTGTTATCCTGAGCCGCTAAGGCTTTTAAATAGGTCCCTATTTTATTAGCGACATCGCCGGTACGTGTCACACGATCGGCTCCGGTAAAAACTAAATCGACGCGATGGTGTTGCATTAAATGTCCGCCCGTATTATCCACAATGATCGTATGAGGAATACCTTGTTGATGAAGTTCCCAGGCGGTTAAACTACTTCCCTGACAGCGCGGACGCGTTTCATCGACCCACACATGAACAGGAATTTTCTCCTGAAATGCCTGATAAATTGGGCTTGTCGCTGTACCATATTCGACAAACGCGAGCCAACCCGCATTACAGTGCGTTAGAATATGAACGGGTCCTTGTTTTTTTTTGGCAATCTGACGAATCAGTTCGACTCCGTATTCGCCAATTTTTTTGCAAGCGTGGACATCTTCTTCAGCGATTTGGAGGGCCATCCCTTTGGATGCTTTGACCCGTTCTTCTAATGAAGTAATCGGTTTTAGATGTTCCAGTTGACGATACACGGCCCACGCCAAATTAACCGCCGTAGGACGAGTCGCTATCAATTGCTGTCCCCAAGTCTCCAGAAATGAAAACGCTGAAATCTTTTGTTTATATGCCTCAAGTGTCGCTAGATACATTCCAAATCCGGCAGTCACTCCAATGAGTCCAGCCCCTCGCACTTTCATTTGTTGTATCGCCTGAACTGTTTCCGCCACCGTATAAAGAGGCATTTTTAGATCCTCTACCGGAAGATGAGGCAATTTTGTCTGATCCAGAATCCAAACAACATTTTCCGCTTGAGGCGCTAACCAAATGGTTCTTAAGATAGTTTTTGTTTTTTTCATAAAAAACTCGTTTCTCTGAGTTTGACTCCTCAAAAATCCGTTCTTAGAATACTTTAAATTTGTTGTTTTCTCAAATTCGTTTCACATATGCTCGCAGAACAAAAAAGATTTTAAGTATTTTTTCGTCGGTTTTATGGAGCTTTATTATGCACATTAAAAAACTTCTCCTCCTTTTGATTCTTTTTTCGACCGCAAATTGGGCCGAAAATTTCATTCTTCACTCTGGAACTTGTATTCAGGGAACCGTCATTAAAGAAACAGAATTTTCGATCTTTATTGATTTAGGATATACCGTTTTCGAGCTTCCTAAAAAAGAAATTGCGCAAAGGATCGAAGAAGAAAAATCAACGACTCTTCAAACCAATGAAACCGTTTCGGAGCAAGGGCTATACACCGAAAAAGAGTTTCCAGCTTCTTCAATCCAGAAATTGGTTCAAGAACATGGAAGCGGAGTCGTAAAAATTATGTCTCCGGGAGGGCTAGGATCAGGCTGGATTATTCATCCAGACGGTTATGTGATCACGAATCAGCATGTCATTACAGGAGAACGATTACTCTCCGTTACCGTTTACGAAAAAGGAGAAAAAGGACTTGTCACCGAAAAATTTGATCAGATTAAAATTATCGCCATGAATCCCGGTTTTGACTTGGCTCTTCTAAAAATAGAGCCTCCGAAACCTCGAAAATTCGCCTATGTTTATTTAGCGCCTTACGACCTCTTAAAAGAAGGAGATACGGTGTTTGCGATTGGAGCCCCGCTTGGGCTTGATCGTTCCGTTTCTCAAGGAATTGTCTCTAATCGAAGTCGAAACGTAGATGATAAGCTTTATATTCAAACCACGACCGCAATCAATCCCGGAAATTCGGGGGGGCCCTTATTCAATCTTAAGGGTCAAGTGATTGGGGTCACGAATATGAAAATGGGTGGCTTCATGATCGAAGGCTTAGGGTATGCCATTCCAGTACGTTATGTTAAAGAATTTTTACTCCATCGGGATTCTTATGCCTTTGATAAGCAATCGCCCAACGCGGGATATCGTTACCTTCCTCCTCCTAAAAAAGGAGAACCGGAATTGGCCGAACTGTCTAAAGAATAATGTGTTTTCAAAATATTTTTTCTTTATTTTAAAAAGGTAAAGGAGCATTCATGATCTCTCGTATTATTTTAAGTGTTGCATTATTAACCCTATTCAACAATTTTTTGGTTGCGCAAATTCGTATTGAATCCATGATCTCAGATCGGACGATTGCTTACTGGACCCTTAATCATTTGAACGATTTGAAGAAAATGGCCAGCACACACCCACTGCTCAAAGTGGTTTATGAATCTTGGTTTCAGACCCTCATTCAGGGACCGATTCAAAAATTCGATCAGGAATTTTACTCCAAAATACAACCTCAAATTGGACTCTCGATGGAGGAATTTTTCTCGATTCCGTCAGGCCAAATCTCTCTTGTCTGGCACGATTTTTCTTATCAATCCGGCATGAGCGCTGGACCTGAACATATCTCGGCCAGTGTGGTTCTAGAATTTTCGCCCGACTATGCAAAAAAAGTTCAGGAACTCTTGGATAAACTCGCCAACTTTATTGATGAAAATGTTCGCAAATCCGGAGAAGAACTTGTCACTAATGAATCTCAAATTTATGGCGGAAAAATAGTGGAGTTTTCCTTTGTTCAAAATGATGGGGCTCCGCGAGCAGAAAAAATATATTACGGAATTCATCAAAATTATTTGATCTTGGGACTTCAAAATAAAGAAGCGTTAGAAATGATGTTTCAAGCTTTATCTGGAAAAACTCTTTCTAATTCCTTAGTTCAAAGCGATATTGCAAAAGAAAGTGTTTCGCTCCTTCCTAAAAATTCATTTACTCGTGGATTTGTAAACTTGCGCCGAGTGTATGATATCATTTTAATGTCTGTAGGCGAGATGGCTCCTATGGTGGAAATGTACGCGCCTATTTTGGGGCTTCATAATCTGAATAGCGCTAGCTTCGCACTCACCGCCCAAGAAGAGATGCTAGAAACGACCATTTTCGTGAGTTGCCCCGGAGAGAAACAAGGCGTGATGAAATTTTTAGACGTGAAACCCGGAGATCTCACTCCACAAAATTTCGTGAGCAATCAGATCATGTCTTATATGACTTGCTATTACAGTCTAACCGAACTCTATCGAGAGATCCTCAAAAAAGTCGGAGAAATCGATCCCAATACCTTAGCCCAATTGGAAGCCGGACTGCAACAAATTAAAGAAGCCTCACAAATGGATATTGAGCAAGATATTTTGGGCTCTTTAGGACAACGCTTTAGCCTGATTCTTTACGGGATGTTGAATAAAGAGATGCCGGATATGGTGGTTTTAATGGAAGTTGCCAATATGGAGAAATTTATTCGCGCTCGAGAACTTCTCTTGCAAATGATCGGTGCGGACAGCCTTTTTCTTCAGGAAGAATATTTAGGAAAAACCTTATGGACCCTTAAACCGGAAATGATGCCGGCTCCGTTAAGTCCTTGTTTTATGACAGATAATAATCTTTTTTGTGTGAGTTTAACCCAAAACTCGCTTAAGAATTTTATTCGTCAATCTAATGAACAGAGCGCTCTGATCACGGAATTACCCGCTTATCAAAAATTGCTGACCTATCAGATTCCTCATGCTGGAATGTTAATTTTTTCTAATGCCACGAGTGAAGAATATTGGCAGGGAATTCTTAATGCTTCGGAACCCTCACAATTTGAACAGTTCGGAATCAATGTCTCCCAACTTCCTGATTATGCCCAAATTCGACCCTATTTACCTTCAAACTTGATGACCTATCGTTGTGATGAACACGGTTTTTTCATTCGTAGTCTTTATCTGCCACAGAAATAAAAAATCGATATTTCTATTCTATGATGGGCGTATGCCATACGCCCCTACTAAATATCTCCGAATCCTACATTTTCCCTTTAATTTGAGGTCCTCGTGATTTATAGAAATTTTATTTTCTGTTGCATTATTACGCTCCTGTGTCCTTTTTCGGCTCAATCTCCAGAAGACAAAAGCGCATTGTCTTACGGATTTTCCGGGATGGAAATCTATAAATTTTCATATGATACCCATCTCCTAAAACCCATTGATATGAACGGAGATCAGTTGACCGATCTGGTTCTAGTCGACAATAAAAAAGCTAAAATTGAATTTTTAATCCAAACTCGTGAAAAACTTCCTCCTAAAAACGAAACCTCTAAACCTTTGAATGAACGTGACCTTGAAGACAATTCGTTTCAGAGAAGCAGTTTTTATACTGAAAAATGGATACAGAGCATGGAAATTGGCGATCTAAATGGGGATCAGAAAAAAGATCTGCTGGTCACGGATGATAAAAAAAATGTCTGGCTCTATTTTCAAAAAAATAATCTTGATTTCACAGCACCCACCAAATTGGGAACCAAAGGAAAAGACGTTTTACTCTATGATTTCTCGAATGATGGACTCCTTGATATTTTGATCGCGAATGAAACGGAATTTTCTATTTTGAATCAACAAAAAGAGGGTCTATTCACGGACCCCACGACCTATCTCAATCTAAAGTTTTCTCAGTGTGTGCTTGCGGATATGAATGGGGATCAACAAATGGATCTGGTCTTTTTGAGAGATCATCCCGATCAACCTATTAGTATTCGCTTTATGAATAATGCTCATCAATTTGGTCCTGAATGTGCCTTTGAAGCGGAAAGTATTCGTGATTTGCTCCCGATAAAAACGCCCTTCTCTTCCAATACGACCCTCCTTACACTCAATGATAAAACGGCTTCTGTCAAACTTTATCAATATCAACGCACCGATCCCTCTCCTCAAAAACGTTTCCATTTTAGCGCTCTGCGCCTCTATCCTGTTTCGGGGAGCGCGAATCGAGAAGTCTCTCTGGTCAGTATCAATAACGATCCAACGGTGGAAATTTTGCTCAGCGATCCCGAAACTTCTCAAATCAACGTTTTTTTTCAAACTCAAGGAGAACTTGAGCCGAGCAAAAATTATCCTTCGTTACTCGCCTTGAATAGCCTTGCTCCGGGATATTATCGAGATCTCAAGAAGTGTGAACTTTTAATTACCAGCCAGAAAGAGCAAAGTCTTGGACTCTCTTCTTGGGAAGCCTCGGGTCGTTTAAGTTTTCCGGAACTCCTTCCGACACAAGGAAAAGTCGTGATCGCTACGTCCGCTTCCCTTCTCGGAGATGAACGCCATGAGATTGTTTATATTACAGAAGAAAACGCTCGTCAATATACAGTAAAAATAATCAGCTTTGAAGAGAATAACTGGATCGAAAAAAGATCTCTGTCGCTTCCTTCAAATGAGAGCTCTGCTCGTCCCCGAGAAATCTTCGTCGAGGATGTCAATCGAGATGGAAAACCCGATTTATTAGTCATTTGGCCATCAAAACCTTTAATGATTTTCCTAAATCAAGGAGATCTGAACTTTAAAAATATGTCCGAATTTCCAGAGTATCGTGAAGGCTTGATTTCAGATGTTGGCGTTGGCGCTCTCAGTTTGGAAGATCTAGATCAAGACGGTTTTAAAGAGATCCTCTTTTGCCAACAAAACTTTGTTCGAGTGATTACCATTGATTCTCATCAGAAATTTCAAATTTTAGATCAACTCAACGGAAGTCAATCGACTTCGGAACTTTTAAGTGCCTGTCTTGGCGATTTTAACGGCGATCAGAAACGAGAGTTGGCGGTATTTAATAAGAGTACGAAATCCATTGACATCCTTGAAAAACAAGACAATGGGAGTTTTCGTTGCGTTAATGAAATTCCAGTCGGTGCCTTCCAGTTCCGAAAAATGATGGCAGTCGATCTTTCTGGAGATGGAAAAACCGATTTATTTCTCATGGGAAAAGATCAATTTGGTATTATTTTGGGAGAATCCTCTGAGGAAAAACTCATTTTAACGGATTCTCATATTTCAGAACTAAACAATGGAAACGCGCGATTTTCAACGGTTACGTCTGGAGATTTTAACCACGATCAACAACTCGATTTAGCCCTAGTGGAAATTTCTGAAAACTATATTGTTTTTTTAAATTGGAGCTTCGAACAAAAATTACAGCATATCCGAAAATTTAGAGTGTTCCAAATCGATGGCCTCCATGGGCAAAGCGAGAAAAAATTAAATGAACCTCGAGAATTGGCCACTGGAGATTTTAACCACGATGGGAAAACCGATTTAGTGGCACTGATTCATGATCGAGTCATTTTCTATTTTCAAGATTAATTTATGTCACGCTGTAAACAGGGTCCCTTTGGACAAGCAATGGCTTAACTTACGATAAACATGTCGCAAATTTTCTCGCGAAAGGTCGTTATTAAGCGCCTTAATAATGCGAGTCGAGAGTGTGCCCTGATTAAAAATGATATCTAGGGCCGGTTTCCAGCGTTGTGCAAAACGATCCTGATCTTTTTGAAAAAGACGATCCGTGAGTTGTTTCCAAACGTCTCCGGCTGTACAAGATTTAGCAGAAGAAATTCCTAGAGTTTGTAAATAAGAAATATCGGAAATAACTGTATTTTCTGCGTCTTGAATACAAGCAAGGAATAAAGGTTCAAGCGCTTCAACCGGCCAGGATTTTTGTTTTTCGTAAGAAATCCATTCTTCGCTAACGAGGGCTTTTAAGAGTTGAACAATCAGCGCCATAATCGAGAGATCGGCGAGCGGGCACTCTTGAATATCTAAAATACGGATTTCAATTGCGTAGCGATCGAACCGGACAATGGCTCCACGAGAGTTGAGCCATTCGTAGCGGAGAAGTCCTTTCGGATCATAAGGTGCGATATCGTTCCAAATGCGGTGGAAAATTTTTTCTTCATACTCGCGACGAGTAAAGACTTGTTCCGGGATAATTTTTCCGGCGATAGAAGGCACTTTAATCTGATTTTTTCGATAGATATCGAGCCGAGTATCCCGTTTCCCAGAGAGTTTTTCTTCCATGACAGGAGAACTTGCGGAAAGGGCAGGGAGAATCGGGAGAATGAGGCGAATAGCGGCATGAAGTCTTCCGAGTTCTTCATCATTAGCGAAGGGGAGATTTAAATGAGTACTTTGAAGGTTAGAGAATCCATGATGTCGGCAATTGAAGATGCGGTCGTAGGTTTCATAAACTTCATTATAGCCATGGGGCCATAGTTGCATTTCTTTAGTGGGGTTCATCCATGGATGCATCCCGCTCCCCAGAAGT
This sequence comes from uncultured Planctomycetota bacterium, assembly GCA_964530615.1. Classification (GTDB taxonomy): domain Bacteria; phylum Planctomycetota; class JBBTDB01; order JBBTDB01; family JBBTDB01; genus JBBTDB01. Next base: position 57,090 of record CAZHAR010000010.1, read on the forward strand.
TGGCCATGTTTGGAGGATAAGATCTGATTAATTTCGGCAATACTCGTTTGAAATTTTTCGGGAAGTCCCTCTAATAGTGGCGAAGGGCCATTGGTTTTCAGTTCAATTAAGTGAAGAACAAGTTCATTAGACCAAGCGATAGGGCCACGTTCAACATCTTCGACAAATTCTCCGGCGATGCTATATAAAATCTGATCGGAAATGGGGAGAACCGAGAGGGTTTCATTATGGACAATCATGTATTCCATCTCGATTCCATAACCTTCGAACAAGTGAAGGAATTGATCGCTCATAAAAAATTACCTTCTTTTATTGCGTTTTCCCTCTTTCAATTTAATAATGCGATTCAGGAAAACTTCCATAATACGATTGTATAAATTCTCTTTAGTGGCTAAATCTTCTACGTCCCCGTCAATATTAGGATTATCATTAATTTCAATCACATAAAATTTTCCGTTCACTTCTTTTAAATCGACTCCATAAAGACCATCGCCGACGAGATTTGCGGCCTTTGTTGCCACAGAGATCAATTTTTTTGGAGCCTTTTCTATGGCGAATGTTTCGGCACCCCCATGGAATCCTTTTTCATTTTCTTGTTTGCTCCAGTTGAGAATCTGCCAATGTTCTTCGGCCATAAAATATTTGCAGACATAAAGAGGTTTTTGGTCAACGATTCCAACGCGCCAATCAAACGAAGTGGGCAAAAATTCTTGAATCAGAATCAAATCCGATTTTTGAAAGAGTCGATCTAATTCGCGGGCGAGTTGTTCTTCATTAACGACTTTCATGACTCCTAGCGAAAAGGAACTATCGGGTTGCTTAAGAATACAGGGGAATCCGATGGTTTCAGTGATAGTCGTCAATTCTGTTTTTTTGTGAATAATGAGGGTTTTGGGGGTTAGAATTTCATGTCGACTCATTAATTCGGCCAAATACACTTTATTTGAGCATTTGAGAATAGATTCCGGATCATCCATAACAACGAGTCCTTCGGCTTCTGCGCGTTGTGCAAAGCGGAAGGTATGATGATTGACTTTGGTCGTTTCTCGAATAAAGAGTGCATCGAATTCGGCCAAACGGCCGTAATCATCTTTACTAATAAATTCGGTAAACAGTTCCATTTTTTCCGCCGCTTTAATAAAGCGTTTCAAAGCGTCCGCATCGGAAGGAGGGTGAGCCTCAGATTCATTCACTAAAATAGCTAAATCATAACGATAGGCCGCTCGTTTTTGACGACCGGAGCGCCGAAGAAAATATTCTTGAGCAAATTCAACGATATAGAGTCGGTGTTCTTCAGAAATTTCATCGGTTGGAATAGGGCCTATACTTTGTAAGTACCATTGTCCATCGAAAGCAAATTGAGCTCGTAGGAGAGGCGCTTCAAACTGATTAAAGAGTTGTAAGCTCAGACGATCGTATTTTTTCGCCATATTTTTCCCGAAATAAATACTGAGCGTAAACTCTTTAGATTGAATAGGCGCTAAGATTTTTTGAATTAATTCATCCAGATCCTCGGAAACGATTCGAATAATAGCTTGAGATTTGAAGTCCTGGATTGTAGAAACACTGGGAATCGCACGATGTCCTCGCGCCGCGGCTAAAAGAGATACATAGTATCCTATGCTTTGATAACGATAAGAACGGCACAAATTAAAGACTTTTGCGCCTCGTATTTTGTGATATTCTGTATTAGTGATGTAACTTTTTGCCGCAACAATTTCAATTCCGTCCAACTTAAATGGCCATTCGGTAGGATTATCTACAATAATGAGGGTCGGCATATTATTTTTTTAGTATCCCTTAATCAGAAGAAAAAATAGGTTTTGTTGATGAATTTAATTTAGATGTATTTAATTTAAACACTTTCAGAAAGGAAGAAAAGAGAGAATTTTAAGAGAACGAAAAAGATTCATTCATTTTAGGGATATAAATTTCTTTTAAATCCATTGTTTCCTTTAGTTTTTCTGCAAAAGCCGTCGCGGCAATTTCTTCTCCATGAATAAGAAATGTTTTTTCCGGTTTTTTTTTGAGAGAGTGGGTCCACCTCAATAAATCATGTTGGTCCGCGTGTCCGCTTAAACTAGTAAGCACTTCGACTTGAGCTTTGAGCTTATAAAATTCTCCAAAAATTTTGACTTCCGGTTGTTGTTCCCAAATATAACGGCCCAGAGTATTCGGTGCCTGCCATCCCGTAATCAGGATGGTATTTCGAGCGTCCTCAATCCGATACTTCAAATGATGTAAAATTCGTCCGTTCTCCATCATTCCGCTAGCACTAATAATAATCGCGGGCTCTTTTAAGTGGTTTAATTCTTTCGATTTTTGTACCGAAGAAACATAATGGACTCCCGGAAAATCGAAAGGATTTTGATCTTCATCTCCTAATAAAAAATTCTGGAGTTCAGAATCATAGAGTTCTGGATGAAGCAAAAAGATTTCGGTCGCGCGAATCGCCAAGGGGCTATCGATATAAATGGGTAGAAAGGGAATCTTTTTTTGAGTGTGTAATCGATGAAGTAGATAAAGAATTTGTTGCGTTCGTTCTATAGCGAATGCGGGAATCAAGAGACATCCTTGTCGCTCATAAGTTTGCGAAACAATCCGTTGTAATTCTTTTTCTAGATCCGCGAGTGGCGGGTGAATACGATTGCCGTAAGTGCTTTCAATCAAAAGGATATCGGCTCCTTCTGGAACTGTTTTTGGATCGCGAATGATGGGGAGTCCGGGACGTCCTAAATCTCCTGTAAAAACCAGACGAATTTCTTTTCCAGATTGGTTTTCGTGAATATCGAGGAGGGTGATAGCGCTTCCTAGGATGTGTCCCGCATCGATAAAAGTGAGGGTGATTCCGGGAAAAATTTCCAGTTTTCGATCATAAGGGAGCCCGATAAATTGTCTCAAGGATTGAAATACATCTTCTTCTGTATAAAGAGGCTCAAAAAGATTCTTTTTTTGTTTTTCTCGTTTACGATTGACATATTCCACGTCACGCTGTTGGATTTTAGCACTATCTAAAAGCATCACTGCCGATAAATCGCGTGTGGCGGCAGTGCAAAAAATAGTTCCGCGAAATCCTCGTTTGACGAAAGAAGGGATATTTCCGGAGTGGTCGATATGGGCATGAGAGAGGATCACGGCATCTACCGTTTTGGCATCGCAGAAGCCTCTTCGATTGAGTTCAAACGATTCTTTTCGTTTCCCTTGAAAGAGGCCACAATCTAATAAAATTCGTCGGTCATTCACTTCAATTAAATGTTGAGAACCGGTGACGGTACGAGCCGCTCCATAAAAAGTAATTTTCATATCGCTATTCGTCTTTTCCTTGGGTTATCGCAAATTTTGAGAACGATCTTGCATAATATGATATCTTTTTAAGATTCGATCCTTTGATTTTTTGACGCTCTCCATTTCTAAAATAATTAAACTATTACTAGAAGTTCTTAATTCCAGCGAGTCCTGGGTCTTTTCAAGTTTTTCGACAAAATCCTGAATGTGACGAGGTTTTTCGCCATTCACGGTCGAAATACATTCATTATAAAGATTCTCATAACCGACATTAATTTCATCGGAAAGAATTTGTGTGACCAGAATCACCTCTTCCCGATCTTCCGTACAGTTTCCAGAATAATATTGATAGAGAAGTTCAGGTGGAGCTTTATCCCACCATTCTTCCCATGTGTTCAGGAAATTATAAGTCAGTGGCTGAAAGACGAGTCCAGCAAAAATAAAATAACTAGGCGTTTGATCATATTGGCTGTAAGGAACTAAATGTTTTAAAGGTTGAAGTTTTAGGCGAATTTTTTTAATTTTACCCTGTCGCAGAATTTTTAATTGGATGGTGTCGCCCACATACTTTTGTCCTAAAACGACATCATATCGAGTACGATAGCGATTCAGATACAAAATGGTTCCATTGTTGGCGATAGAAGCCCCTTCAATTTCTAATAGAACATCTCCCGGGTTCAGATGACCCCAGGCTGATCCTCCGTACGCCACGGTTTTAACCATCACTCCGGTCATTCCTGCTTTCATGGATAAATGTTTTCTCAGCAGAGGGTTTTCCAGTTTTTGAGTAATGACACTTAATGCAGGAACTACAGGAGATTTTTTCGAATCAATTCCTTTTAAAAAGTGTCGAATGATATTTGCGGGAACCATTTCTCCAATATTTTCGGCATGATTGAGTTTTTGGAAAGCGATTCCAGCAATTTTTCCGTCTTTAAAGACAGGACCCCCGCTATTTCCTTTATTAATAGCCGCATCAACGGTTACGGCTAAAATTTTTCGTTGAGAATGGCTATATTGCTGAACTTCAATTCGAGAAACGACCCCCTCGGTGATTGAAATTTCTTCGCCTCCAATCGGAAAACCAACCACGGAGACTTTGTCTCGTAAATTGGGAATCTCTCCGAGCGTTGCGGGTTCGACTTCTTTTAAAAAATCTTGATCTTCGATGGTTAAGAGCGCTAAATCACAATCATGGCAAACGGATTTCACATGCACAACGGTTTTATTCGGATCTGCATTTTTTTGAATCTTTAAAAAAGTGGAATTCGCGATGACATGGGCACCCGTTAAAATTTCATTGGGTCGAATTAAAACACCAGAACCCGTACAATTGGCGGTCCGTAAAGATTGCCAAGGACAATCATAATCGGGGTCCTGAACGGTTGCAAAAATTCGTACCACTTGGGGATAAGAGGTTGCTTGATTTTCAGAATGAAAATTACTCAAAATGGCTTCCAATCTTCTTTAGGGTTATCCGGAAAGTGAATTGTTTTTGTTTTTTTCTCAGAGCTCGTTTTCATTTGTTTTCTGGTTTCAGTGAGGAAGAAATGATTCCCAGTCGTTCAAGAAGGCTTCGACGCAATTCATCAAAATAGATCCACCATTGATCCGGGAGAGACTTTCGAAGTTGGTGTTGATTCCAACACCGTTCTGTAAAGGCATAAGCCAGAGAAAAGTGACCCATCGCGATTAAGGATTCAATATTAGAAATTGCGTTTTTTGGGTCATCGGTTTCGTCCACAGACGCTCCTATTTCTTGTTGAAGAACGTGTCGAATGGTATCAAATTGAGAAAGTTGATGAATCTGAAGGCTAAGCGAAATTTCTTTCGGCCAAGGATTATAAGAACTATCGAACAATTGGCAAAGGATTGAACCTTCAGAAACCGTCACTTCCAAAGAAAATTGTATATTATAGAGATCGGTGTTTTCTCCTTGAGCTTTAACTCGAAACCAAAGTTGAGAATGCTCCGCTTCCCAAATTTCTTCTCGAAGGGAGTATCCTTGCGGATGAGATGCTTCCAAATCCTGAAACGCGGTCAATTGGAAAGGAAGGCGTTCTTTTTGTTGGAGTTGTGCCGCAATCTGTTGAAAAATATCCAACATCGATTCGACAGAAATCTCGGATCGAAAATAGAGTCCTAAATTCATAATTTTTTGCTGTAAGACGATTTACTTCGATTCGAATAAATTTCGTATCGTATCCACCCGTTTTCGATTGACTCCAAAATCACTGTAGCCCAAACGAGAAGACGCTCGAATCTGGATTTTCCCTTCTTCCAAATAAAACTCGGTATCATCAATAAAGCCTAATAACGAAGACCGTGTTTCGACACGAATATAGTTCTCTTTTTGCAAAAGAATCGTTGCGGTTGGAATTTGTTGAATACATTGAAGCAATTTTTGACGAGCGTTCGCGATTGGACCTTGAAAAGACAAGGGTTCCACTTTTTTTTCGGAAACCTCTGTTTGCGAAGAAACACAATTCGGACGATTGGGAAGCGGAGTGAATTTACCTTCTTGTACCCCAAGACTTGGTGCCGAACTCATGGCTTTGATACCATAACGGGCTCCAAAAAACCCAATGACAAGCAAAAGAATCGCAAAACCAAACCATTGCATTTTTTTTCTCTGCACCATGAATTGTTCCTTAATAAAGAGAGGGGGATGAAATTCGAGATTTTATTTGATCAATCACTTGTTTCATTTTAATTTTCCGATTTCTTCTAACAAGTGAGTCTCTGAAAATCCGCGAATTTTTTTATTATTAATTAAAATTACGGGAACTCCTCCGCCTCCCAATTTTTTAAACTGGGAGGAATATTCGGGTTGGGTCACATCATAATCCACAAACACAACACGGTGTTTTTTTAAGAAGGCTTTTGCTGATTGACAAGGGACTCAGGTTGGAGAGCTAAAAACGACCGCTTGTACCACTCGGTCGGTTGGAAAAAATTCCGCAAATTTTTGGGCATCAATTTCACTGACTTCCGTATTAGAAGAGCGCGTCAGAAACACAATAAGCGCAGAAAAAATAAAAAAAGAAAGGACAAGCCAAGAAATTAAATGTCCTGAATCTATTTTTTCGAAATTTGCGGGAGTTTTTTCGAGGAAGGGCTCGGGTACAGAATTAGGATTTTCTAAAGGATCTTGCCATTGATTTTCGTTGTCCATAAGATATCTCCTGAGCGTTTTTCTAGTATTTTGGGGAAGTAAATCCAACATGAACAATACGATGGCCAATCCATTTTTTGATTCTGGGAAAACGAGTACTCCACCAAATCCATTTCCAACGGTGTGGATACAAATCGAACATATGCCATTCTTGAAATAATTGAATTCTTGGATCCCAGAGCGTCAGGTTTTGAGTGTTTCGTAAGCCCCATAAGAACTGAGGAATCGGCTTTTGCATTTTAGCAACACTCGGAACCCAATTGCTTCGCCCCACTGCTCCTGGACCAATCGCTTCAAAAATTATTTCTCCTTGGGGAAAATACGAAAGAATCTGTTGGATAAGTTGCTGAACATCTGGCGGGGAAAGGTACATAAATAGCCCTTCCGCAATAATTAAAACGGGTGATTTGGGAACCGCGATTTTTTTTAGCCATGAAAAATCAAGTACCGATTGACCCATCCATCGATACCGCTCTGTTTCTTGAAAAAAATGATGTTTCAATTGGATCACTTCGGGTTGATCGAGTTCATACCAGAGAATCTGTCCATTATCAAGACGCGAAAAACGGGTATCCAGTCCAGCGCCTAAGTTAATCACCGTAGATTGCGGATATTTTTGGAGAAAGGCCAGAGTTTGTTGATCAATCAGGTGCGTACGAATTGCAATAGAAAGTTGAGTGGCCCAGTCCTTTTGGAACTTGGAGAAATCGTAGTTAAGAGTTTCCAGCAACTCGACCGATTTAGGATCGCGGATGATGGGTTGAGGATGCTTGGTTTCTTTAGCACGTGCCCAAAGAGGAATTAAAAGGGTTTCGGCAACTCCGGAAAGGATGGGGTCCACTGATATTACCGTAAGTTTAACTGTTGAGTTGATCTTTAATTTTCTCGAACGCTTCATCGACAACGGCCGCGGTCACTTCGTCAACAATCACGTCCGTCAGATCTTCACATTTTCCCTTGGTGTATTTTTCGACTTCTGTTTGGACCAATTCCGACGTTTTCAAGGTCACTGCTTCTTTCAGTTGTTCTTCCGCTACTTCGGCCCAAGACGAGTCTGAAAGTAGTTTTTTCATCACAATCCCGGTGATCTGGGTTACGGCTTCGGTTTTCAGTTTGTCTTTTGCTTTTTCTTTTAAAGAGGCTTCTACTTTATTTTTAGACTGGTCTAACGTACTTTCCATTTTCGCTTTTAGTTTATCAAAAAGTCCCATATAATTCTCCTGAACAACGAATGGTTTTCTTCGATTTCATCTTACCGTTTGAAAAAAATTATTGCAAGCAAAAGAAGATTTTATCATGGAAACGCAATATCCAATTCCCAATAAACTCAATGGGTTTCTGCTCATTTTGTTTTTCTTCGCCTATTTGGTATTACTGTGGGTGGCTTCTCACGTAGAAAGCAGATGGGATTTAGCTGGAATTACACTGGCGTTTACAATTTTAATGATTCCGATCTATTCGCTCTTACATGAATCTACCCACGGGATTTTATTTTCTTCTCCTCGATGGAATGAATTCTTTGGACTTTTACTCGCCGCGATGTTTTGGGCCCCGTTTACTTTTTTGCGCCGGATTCATGTGGGACACCATCGAAAAAATCGGACCGATTTTGAAATATTTGATTTATATTATCCTCAAGATAGTCGCTCTAAAAAAATATTTTTTCTCTATTTTAATATGATTGGCATTCACTGGCTATCGCTCCCATTATCGGTTTTTATTTTTTTTATTTGGCCCCCTTTATTGCGAAATCCTCTTTTTTTAAGTTCAGTCTCCATTGCTTCAAAAGTTGAGGATATTACACCCGAATGGGTTCCACGAATCCGTTTGGAAAGTGTTGGGGTTCTTTTTTTTCAAGGACTTCTCTTTTGGGGGCTTTCTTTACGATGGGAAGCCTATCTTACCCTGTTTTTATTTCATGCGTTGATTTGGTCTTCGCAAAATTATGTGAATCATGCGTTTTCCCCAAGAGATATTTTAAAAGGGGCCCATAATCATTCTCTTGGACCCATTACGCGTCGTCTTTATTTAAATTTCAACTGCCATTTGGCTCATCATCAATATCCAACGATTTCTTGGAAATATCTGCCCCACCTCGTCGAACCCGATCCCAAACGAATTTCCTATTGGAAAGCTTGGCTCCGTTTGTGGAAAGGACCCATCGCCGTTACAGAATCCTCGCCACGCGGGAAAGAAGAATTTTTTCAAAATATTCCTGAACTTCAATAACGGTTTGGGCTCACTCTTTTTTAGGAGGAGAAGGACTTTTTAGAGCGTCCTGAATTTTTTGAAACAGATCCGCTTGAGTAAACGGTTTTTGAAGAAAATGAACCCCTTTTTCTAAAATGCCTTGATGATCAATGACATCAGAAGAGTATCCAGACGCATAGACTACCTTTAACTGAGGATATTGCAGATTCAGTTTTTTAAAAAGCTCTTTTCCATTCATCGAAGGCATTACCACATCGGTAAACAAAAGATCCAGAGGAAGGGTGGTATTGCGAAACATCTCTAACGCGTTCACTCCATTCTCCGCTTCAAGGACTCGATAATGTTGAGAGGTCAGCATCGTGCAAATTAATTTGCGAACGATTTCTTCATCCTCAACGACTAAAATGGTTTCATTCGATCCGGGTTCTTTTTCTGGAACAAGCAGAGTCGGTTCTGAAGGAGGGCGCTTTTCTAAAGCCAATCCTGGAAAATAAATATGAAAAGTGGTTCCTTTTCCGAATTCGCTTTCTACATAAATGGCTCCGTTATGTTGTTTGATAATTCCATAAACGGTGGAAAGCCCTAAACCCGTTCCTTTGCCTAGTGATTTCGTCGTAAAGAAGGGCTCAAAAATGTGGGGGAGAATTTCAGGTTTAATCCCTTGTCCATTATCGATCACCGAAAGCAATATATAGGGACCCGGAGCGAGTTCTGTAGGAGCCGTTTTTTCATCAAAAACCACATTTTCTGTTTGAAGGATCAAATTCCCGCCATTCGGCATCGCATCTCGAGCATTCACGGAAAGATTCATTAAAACCTGTTGAATTTGCGACGGATCGGCTTTAATAAAACAGAGCGGATGTTCCAGACGCGTCTCTAGCCGGATATCTTCTCCAATGAGGCGGCTGATCATTTTTTCGAAATCTAGAACTTCAAGATTCAAGTCTAAAAATTTTACTTTCAAAACTTGTTTTCGACTAAAGGCAAGAAGTTGATGAGTTAAGCCTTCCGCACGCTTTCCAGCTTCATAAATTTTTTGAAATAGTTCATAATGGGGATGAGTAGAAGGAAGATCCATTAGCGCGATTTCTGAATAGCCAAGAATAGCAGAGAGCAAATTATTAAAGTCATGGGCCACCCCACCCGCGAGATGTCCAATCGCTTCCATTTTTTGCGCCTGTCGATATTCTTCTTCTAATTGCTTGCGATATGTAATATCTACAAACATCACGATCGAGCCTTGAATTTCACCGCTCTCCGGATTTTTTAGGGGAACCGCCTGATAAATCGCCCAAGAGATCTTTCCATCAAGACGTCTGACCCCGATTGTTGTCGCTGGCTGAGGTTGTCCTGTTTTCAAACATTTAGAAACAGGATATTCTTCCACCGGACAAGGACTTCCATCTTCCCAAAGGGTTTCTGGAGCGAAGTCGTTCACATATCGAGACGTTAATTGATTAAAGGAGAGTCCAAGAATTTTTTGAGCTTGTAAGTTGGCTTTTTCAATCGAGCCATCGGGACGTATTTGAATAATTCCACCGGGCATCGCTTCAATAATACTTCGATTGAGTTCTCCATTGGCGCGTTGGATCGCTTCCGCTTGCTTTCGCTTAGTGATATCTTTTCCAATCGCTAAAATGGCGGGTTTCCCGTCAAAAATAATTTCTTGCGCGGCGACTTCAACATCAATAATTTGTCCATCAAATCGGATAAATTTTTCTTCTAAAAAATTCGTTCGAATCTTTTTTTTCTGAATATTTTTTATCCGTTCGTGAACCGATTGATGATAACTCGAGTGCAAAATTTCAAAAATCTTTTTTCCAATCACTTGCTGTAAGCTAGAGGCGCCTAAAAGCGCCATTGCCGCGGTATTGATATAAATAAATTTTTCGTCGCGATGAATCATAATGGCATCTGGACAAAATTCGACAAGCGAACGATAGCGTTCCTCGCTTTCTCGAAGCGCAGTTTCGGCTCGTTGTTGCTCGCTGAATTCATGGGCAATCACCATCACCGATTCCACGTTTCCAGTCGAGGAACGAATCGGAATTAAGCGGGAAAACCACTTGGATTCTAAAACAGAGCCAAATTCGATGGATTGAATCTCTCCGGTTTGAATCGCTTTTTGAAAGACTCGTTGATATTCTTTTCCATCTTCTTCCGATAAATAAACGAGTGGTGTTTGTCCTAAAACCTGACTAAACGTATATTGAGGATAAATACGATTAATGAATAAAATTTTAAGATCCAAATCCAGCAGAAGGATAGTATCCGGAGCGTGTTCAATTAAAAGACGAAACAAATGTTCAAGATTTTTGAAAAGGCTTTTATCGTAAGGAAAATTTTCTAGGGTCACAATAGATATCCTTCTTGTAGAGCTAAAGAGACCTTTTTATTTAGGGCATTTTTTCGACAAATTCAATCAATTTTTGATACCACTCTTCTCCATAACAACGAATCAGTGGTTCCTGAAGAAATCGATAGAGTGGAAGCGCGCATTGTTTTCCCAATTCACAAGCACTAGAACAGATATCCCACGTTTCATAATAGAGAAATTCCCAAGGTATTTTTGGTTGACGACGCAAGGGGTAAAGATGGCAAGAAATGGGCTTTTGGAAAGAAATTTTTTTTTGATGGAACGCGACCTCTATCGCACATTTTGCAGTCCCGTTCTCCTCATAGCAGACATACGCGCATGCTTGATTGTTCTGACCATTCCTCTTTAACGTCGGTGTGACAAATTTGCCTTTCATCAAAGCAACCGAAGTCCCTTGCTCTTCTACAGCAAGTCGTCCTTCTGGAGTCAAAAAGGGAAGTATTATTTCCTGAATTTCTTCTAAAACTTCAACTTCTTCCACTTCCAGAGGCGCTCCTTGTTTTCCCGAAACGCAACAGCCTCCTTTACATCGTTCTAGAGCGCACACGAACTGTTGCGTTATAATTTGAGGATCAATCACAATATTTTCAATCAAAATCATTTTCGCACTCTAGTGTTTTAAACTTAGCGATTTGCTTCGTTATGGAGCAATTCATCTGGAAGAGGTTTGGGGAGTCTGGAAACCATTAAAATTGGGATTAAAAGAAATGCAGAACCAATAAAATAAGGCCATTGTGAGCCAAATCGCCAAAAAATAACAGAGGCTAGAATAGGGCCCAACACACGCCCCAACGCGCCAAGAGAACGAAAAATTCCAATCGTTTTTCCTTGGTGTTCTGCCGGCGTGTAAATGGACACGAGTGAGGTAAGACAAGGAATCGTTAAGGAAGAACCCACCGCGAGAAAGAAAAGTCCAGAATAAAGGATCCAGTTGTTTCGAGTCAAAGCAATTAGAATTAATCCGGGAACCAACGTAATCAGTCCCATTAGAGCCATTTTTCGCTCTCCGACTTGCGCGGCTTTTCTTCGGACAATTCCGCCTTGAACAATCGCGATTAAAAAACCAATAAAGATAAACATAAAGCCATTCTGAAGCGAAGTGTAGTGGAGTCGCTCAAACGCAAGAAATGTCAACGTAAACTCCATTCCAGAAAAAGCGGTAATAAATAAAAAGTTGCTCAGGTTTGTTTGATTCACTCCTTTAAACGGGAACGGTTTAAAAAGTTGAAGAGGATTAGCTTTTCGGTCACTTAATTGTTGGCCTCGTTTTTCAGGAGGGAGTGTTTCGTTAAATTTACGATAGATCCAGAAAAAATTAAAAAGCGATAACACAAGCGCAATGAGTGCAGGCATGGAAAATGGATTGACTCCATAGACTTCCCACCCGGGAAAATAACGCAACAAATTGATTTGTGATAGAATTCCTCCAAACGCGGGGCCGATGATGAATCCGAGTGCAAAGGCGATCCCAATAATAGCCATTCCACGCGATCTGCTTTCTCTGGGTGTGATATCCGCGACCACCGCAGTCGCCGTAGAAATATTTCCACCCATGATTCCCCCAATAAAACGCGCCAAAATCAAGAGGGTGAAACTTCCTGAAAAAAACCAGAGTCCATAACTCGAGGCAAGTCCGACGAGAGAAATTAATAAAACCGGACGGCGTCCAATCTTATCCGAAAGGGCACCCCAAAAGGGCGCGGCCAAAAATTGTAAAAAAGAATAGATGGCTCCTAAAATTCCTCCAAAAAGTACAATATGCGCTAAATGATCCGCGCTCGTGTTCCCGGGCGTTCCTGTTAGCGAAACCACCGCATTCAGCATCGTTTTAAGAAAGAAATTTTGCGGATCTTTTTCCACATAATATTTTAAAAGCTCTGGAAATAAGGGAAAAATAATCGAAAATCCGACGAGGTCCAGAAACAAAGTTAAAAACATAATTTTCAAACATTGTTTAGCGGAATCGGATAACGGAGGCGATTGCATTTTGACTTCAGGCATAGTTGTTTTCTCGATAATAGGGGAATAAAACAATTCAGAACGCTTCAGAGGGCCTTCTATCACCCAAGAAGAAAGAAATTGAGCAAATCCCTTGACCCAGGAATCTTGATCGTTCAAGCAAGGAATAAGGTACAACGATCCGCCCTTCTCCTCAACTTGCCTAGATAATTCGTGTCCAAGCTCATCAAGAGTTTCCAGACAGTCCGTTACAAAACTTGGAGAGCAAATGGCAATTCCTTTTCCGCCCTGATCTAACAAGCGAAAAACCATCTCCTCTGTGTAGGGTGTCAACCACTCTTCCGAACCAAAACGAGACTGGAACGAAAGATGAATCTGATTGGAATTCAGAGATAAAATTCGGCTTCGTAAGAGATGAAACGTTTCATAGCACTGTTGAAAATAAGGATCTTGTTTCACCATCACTCGCCGCTTGGGAATTCCATGAAATGATACGACAAGATGATCTATCGTCTTTCCTTGCATTCGAAGTGTTTCAAGAAAATTCTCAATTTGCGCCACACTCTGATCAATGAAAAATTTAGAATGATAAAAAAAGGGTAAAAATTCAAATGCTGGAACAAGGGTTCGTCGTTTCGCTTCATGGAAAAATCGATCCAACACCGAAAGGGTTGTACTTTCAGAATATTGAGGAAACAAAGGAATCACAAGCCAAAAATCTGCAGACGATCCGGAACGCTTCTGCTGTTCCCATTGATCCCACAGTTCATTCAGTCGAGGCACCGATAATAAAAAAACGAGATCGACTTCGATTCCTGAGGGTGCCAGTTCTTGATGAAGTTTTTTTGCGAAGCTCTGGCTCAGTTCTACCAGCGGGAAGCCAGAACCGTTCCAAATACGACGATAAAGTCGGGCCGATCTTCTGGGTCGAAACGGAAGAACAAATAGGTTCAGAATGATTTTCCAGGCTATCGGAGAAAGATCAACAACACGAGGATCTCCTAAAAATTCCTTCAGATAGCGTCGAACCGCTGAAACCTCCGGAGATCGTGGAGAGCCTAATTGAACTAAAACAATCTTGATTTTCACGAGCAGATCATTTCCTTATGCTTTATTTAGAAGCATTTTGAGAGAGACGTTTAATTTGTTGGAAAATAGATTTGGAATCTAATCCTTGAAACGGTATTTGTTCGCTAAGTCCACAGTTCCCGCCTCGAACCGTTCCCATATAATGATATTTAGGAGCGTAACCTCTTTCCAAGAGCCACGTTCCATAACGAATCCCCAAACCAGTCACACGATTTTGACTCTCAACCACTAACACAAAAGCGCTTCGCCCTATCTTCTCAAGCATCTCTTCGTCTACAATATTTAAAGTCGGCTTGTTAATGAGTCCCACCGAAATTCCTTCTTCCCTTGCCATTTCTACAGCGTCCAAAGCGCGATATAACATTTCGCCGTAACTCACCACATAACCCGCCGATCCTTCACGAATGACTTCTTCTTTTCCGGGACAAAATTTATATCCTTCTCCAAAAAAAAGGGAACCCTTTGAGTTGAGAATTTCAGGAACCGCCGATCGTGTTGAAAAGAGAAACCGTAACCCTGATTGAAAAAAGATAGTTTCTAGAACGGCTTTCATTTGATGCGGGTCCGCAGGAAAATATAAGCGAGTCGAATCGTTTTCTGGCAAGCCATTCGCCGCAAAAAAATTATTGATTCCAAAGTGGCAGGTGTTATCTGCCATCTCGTCTACCCCTGCGTGAGAAAAATGAGCCAACACATTACATTCATTTAAACGAGCCATAGTAATTTCCGAAACAATCATTTCCAGAAACGCAGAGAACGTCGCAAAGAGGCCCTGTTTTCCCGGAGTACTCCCAAAACCTGCGGCCGCGGAAAAGTTTCCGCGTTCCATAATGCCACCCATTCGATAGATTTCTGGAAATTTTTCTCGAATCGGCGTTAAGCCACAAGAGCCTTCAAGGTCGCTATCAATAACAAATGTACTCGATTTCCGCTCTTCTACAGTCTTGTTTTGTAGAAGTTGGCACACGATTTGGCCGAAGTATTCCCGATTTTTAGCCATTTTAGGACCACTTCCGCGAAAACTAAAAGCGGTTTTAGGTTTGGTAAGGCCCGCTAGAAATTCCGAGGCACTCGGGTGCCTTGCTTTTAAATAATCTATCGCGACCGAAACTTTTATGGCATCATGCGCTTTATGAGAGCCTTCTAGACCTGCAATTCCGGGAGCAATCCGGCGCTGATTAAGGACTGCAACAGGCCCAGAAAAGTGGATCGCTTGTTGCATACGACGATAAAGTTCAGACACGTTTTCTCCAGATCCTTTTGAAACTTGAAGGCCGTGGCCTAGGAGCGTTTTTTCTAAATCAAATCCGTGAAGATACTGACTCGGATGTCCTGCAATCGTGACATCATTATCATCAATCAACAGTTTCACTGAAAGCTTTTGACTCACCGCAAAGCGTGCCGCTTCTGCTTCATTTCCTTCCTGCTGAGAACCATCTGAACCTAATAAAAAAATAATTTTTTGGGGATTCGCTAGGGCTACTCCATTCACATAGGGCCAGAGATGTCCTAACCGTCCAGATGAGAAATCGATTCCCGGCGTAAAATGTCGCTCAGGATGTCCGGGAAGCTTAAAACCAAATTCTCGATAATGTAACAGAGCGTCCGCAGGTAAATGTCGATGTAAAACCGCTATCAGATATTGGAGCGCCACTCGATGACCCGCTTCGTCAAAATACACCGGAAAAAATCGATCACTTCCAGAAACAAATCCGTCCGCAATCAATACTTCAGGGACCACGTCATAAGCACCTCCCGTATGACCCCCTAATCCTTTCGCTTCAGCAACAGCAGTAAAAAATACAATCGCATCTCGACACAACTGAATATTTGCTTTCAGGATTTTTTCTTGCTCCATAGAAAGCTCCTTTTGGTCCATATCCAGTTTTAACGGCTGAAACGCCTCTAGAGCAAGCGGAAACTTCATGAGAACCCCAATAAATAGTGAATAATAGACAAGGGAGAAGAGACAAGATCTTAATTGTCCATTCTCCATTGTCAATTCTCCATTATTTATTGCACACGAAGCCGATTAGGAGATATTGATTTTCTTCGGGAATTATTTCAGAATGTTCTTTTCATTTATTTTTATGTTCTTTTTCAAGGAGTTTCTCTGTGAAAACGTTTTTCTGGACAATCTTATTGGGATTATGGGTTTCAGGAATGGGGGTTCTTGCTCAAGATGAAGGCTCTTTACCCGCAAAAGAAGATGCAGAAGATCCGGTGTTTGTCGTGACCACCTCTATGGGCGAAATTTATATCGAATTATTTGCAAAAGAAGCTCCGAAAACGGTTGAAAATTTTATCGGATTAGCAGAAGGCACAAAAGAATTTACGGATTCTACAACCCAACAAAAAATCAAACGACCTTTTTTTGACAATTTGATTTTTCATCGCGTGATTAAAGATTTTATGATTCAGGGCGGATGTCCTCAAGGAACAGGGACGGGCGATCCGGGTTATAAATTCGAAGATGAAATTAGCGCGGAAGCGCTTGGTCTTCATGAAATTCAAATTATGCAAGGCTCTTTGCAAGGGGGACAGATTCAACTGAATCCACAAGCGATGCAAATGATGGGACTCCAGGGCCAACAACAATTTAACCAAATGGTGATGAGTCCATTGATTAGTAAACTGGGGATCACAGGCCAAGATCAACTTCATGAACGGATGAAAGAAGTAGAACAAAATTTGATGGGACTTACCATTAAAGCCTGTTATGAAAATCTGGGCTACAAATATAATTCACAATTGAAATCGCATCCACCCAAACGAGGGGTCATTGCCATGGCAAATAGTGGCCCCAATACCAACGGGAGCCAATTTTTTATTAATCTTATCGATACGCCATGGTTGACTGGAAAACATACCGTATTCGGGAAAGTTCTCAAAGGCATGGAAATTGTGGATAAAATTGGACTTGTGGCTGTAGGGGCACAGGCGAAGCCCACTACGGACATTAAAATTATTTCAATTCGCCTCCATCAAGAAGCTCCAAAATAAGGCCGCGTTGCAGATTACCGATTGCTTTCTTGAAGCATTTTTTGGAAGGCCCCTAAAGAATCGGGTGCTAATTCTTTCAGGTCTAGAAAAAGGTACTCTGCGAAAAAATTATCTTTATTTTCACAGACGAGTTGAAATAGAAAGCGCTCCACTTCTTCTTTTTTCTTCTTTAACGAAGATAAGTGGGGCGCTTTTAAGAGTGCCGCATTTGTGACACCCCACATTTTTATTAGACAAACCACTTTTTCCTCTGGTAAAGAAAATTGCTCTAGTTTCTTTTGCTCCTGATCAAGAATGTCCCATGTTTTTACAAGGAATTGGGTATCAGAAATATCCTGAGGAATGTTTATTTTGTTTTGATGAGTCTTTCGATACATCCAGATCTGACTGAACAGAAGCAAACAGAGGAGCAAGATAAAATTCGCGCCCAACAGAAGTTGTGGATTTCGCTTGATCCATTTCAGAATTTTTTCTAGCCAACCCGAAGGCTTTGCTTTAATCGGGTATCCTTGTAAAAACAAATCTAAATCTTCCGCAAAATGACCCGCGGAGCGATAACGCTTATGTCTCAATTTCTCCATCGCTTTGAGCGTAATCGTATCCAGATCGCGATGGATTTCAGGATTTATACGAGAAGGTAAACGGGCTTCTTCCTTAAAAATTTTTTCATATAAAAGCGCGTCTGTTTCCGCTCGAAATGGGCGCATTCCTGTCAAAACTTCATATAAACACACCCCCATAGAATACACATCGCTTTTGGCGTCTAGTTTGTCAATTTCTCCACTCACCTGTTCAGGCGGCATATAAGCGGTAGTTCCCAAAATATAACCGCTTTTCGTAAGATTTTGAGATTTTTGATTCTGATCCTTAGCCAATCCAAAATCGGTGAGTTTGGGGATGCCTTCTTTGGTAATTAAAATATTGTCTGGCTTGATATCTCGATGAATAACGCCTTCGGTATGCGCATAATGTAAAGCCTCAAGACTCTGTTGAATGACGCGAACACGGTCCCGAATCGGATGTTTTTCTTTGAGCCAATCCGCAAGTGTTTTCCCCCCTTCAATAAATTCCATTACAAAATAATGTTCTTGCCCTTTTTGCCCGGAGTCAAAAACACGAATAATATGAGGGTGTTGTAACCGCGCGGTTGCTTGAATTTCACGGAAAAATCGCTGGAGCGAATCTTCGGAAGCGTCACTCCCTTTCAAGAGAACCTTCAATGCAAAAGTTTGATTGAGTCCCGGATGATAGGCTCGATAAACAATGCCCATTCCCCCACGAGCAATTTCTTCCAGAATGTTATAGTTCCCATAAATACGGTCGTCTTGTTGATATTCAATATAAAATTCCGGACGTTCTTGAGCCGAACGAATACGATAGAAATTTTGATTTTCTCCGGCGTAGGTCCAATTTCCTTGCTCCAATTCCAAAAATTCGTCAATCGTGATTTTTTTCTGTTGAAGTAAACTTTGAAGAAGAGTGCGCGCGCTTACCTTGCCTCGTGGTAAGCTATTGACCAAGTTATTGAGTTCTCCAACAGAGACTTTAGTATCTAAGAGCAATTTTAATCCTATTTTTTCGAGCGCTTCCATTTCGGAAAGAGTCTCCGAAATTTTTTCAAGATTCAATTCGCTTGAAGCGCTCTCTTTTTCTACATGAGAAAGGGCTCGATAGGTATTCCCTAAATAGCTATAGTAGTCTTCTGAGCTAATTCCCTTAGCCTGCAGTTCTTCAGTTATTTTTTTAAAATCATCGTCCATAGTTTTTTTTCGAAACTTTAAAGAACTCGAAATTCGTTTATTGAGAACCTCGTTCATTTTCTCAAGAATGGATTATAAAAGAATGACAACAGATAAACAACGTTGTGAGGCTCTTCCCTAAGAAGCTTTTTTTTTTTAAAGTAGGAAGTTGTCTTGTTTCAAAGGGGGAACTCCATGACAACTGAACAAACACCGCTCCATGAAGAATCTTGTGCACAAGAAACCTTAGTGAACGAAAGCACTCCCATCATAGATTCAGTCTCTAACATTCTTCAAAATGGAATGTGTGTTGGAGATCAACTACAATATCAAATTCAAGGACGAATCGGAAAAGGGGGAATGGGAAGTGTTTTTCTCGCGCTGAATAAGCAAACGCAAGAACAAGTAGCCATTAAATTTGTTCGTTTTTCGAGTAAGGCCTCCCCAGAATTAATGACGATTTTTCGACAAAGATTTGAACGAGAAATTGAAATTCTCTCTCGAATTGACCATCCGAACATCATCAAAATTTTGGGTTCTGGTGTACACGCTTATAAAAATGTTACCCTTCCTTATTTTTGTATGGAGTATGTTCGAGGAGAAGCATTAGATCGCTTGCGTTCAAAAGGTTCTTTGTCTATTTCGGCGATTTTAGAAATGATTATTGCCTTATCTAACGCGCTAGCACTGATCCACCAGAAAAAAATTGTGCATCGAGATATCAAACCCGCGAACATTTTTATTACTGAATCTGGAGTTCCTAAACTCATTGATTTCGGATTAGCAAAAGTTTATGAAGAAACGGAAGACGGGAGTTCTCGACTGACATTTTCTCAAATGATTTTAGGAACCTTCGAATTTATGGCTCCAGAACAGGGAACGAATCCGAAAGAGGTTCATCCGCAAAGTGACATTTATTCGTTAGGACACGTTCTTTACTGGCTCCTCACTGGAAAACTGGCGGTCGATACCAGTCTTTTAAGGCAATGTCTAGAAGAACGAGATTTTTCTCGTTTATTCAAGGAGTTATCGTCTCAATTAACCCGGCAAAATCTACAGTTTGACCACTTTATTGATACTGAACTACGAAATATTTGTCAAAAAGCGTTACATCTTAATCTCCAAGAACGATACGCCACAGCTAAAGATTTCGGAGACGCACTTCGCTCTTATCAATCTCACTTAACACAAAAAGAGCAATGGGAGCATCATTTTCTCTTTCCGACCTCGCAATCTCGTCCTCAGGTTCCAATTTCTATTGATATGGCAGGTTGGTTCGAAGCCCAGTTGGAACACGTCGCTCTCAAAAATGAAAATCCCTCAAGCGAAGAAGCGAATTGGGCCGAATTTGTTCCTTTTGGGAACTCTTGCCTTTTGGAAGCGAAAAAAACGATTCAGGTCAACCAACAACTCTTGAATCCCGGAGACAGTATTTATTTGCAAGACGGAGACTTTATCCAAATTCACTCCAGCACTTTTATTTATAAAAAAGCGCCAGAGGATCACTATTTTATGAATAAAAAAGAAGACGACGATCCTCCAAAAAAAATATAGGAGTTTCAGATGGAAGTCCATAAACTGGTTCTGGAAGCCTATCGCAGAAAGTTTCTTTCAAAGGAACAACTGACAGAAATTCAACAATTCAAGTCAAAAAATCCGTCTCCCGAAGCACTTTCTGAAATGATTTTTCAGCGCGGATTCCTTTCAAAAGAACAATGGACACAATTACAACCCACCCCGCGTTCAACGGCAATTCAAGTGATTGTGGATACCCAAAATACACCTCAAATGCTTGCACCTAAAGAACTTCAAGAATGTCTGGAACTATTTTCGGGGGGAACCAACCCCCATTCTTCCCTTTTAAACACACTCTTCGCCAATCGCTATCAAATCAAATCGCTGTTAGGAGAAGGAGGAATGGGGACGGTCTATGGAGTAGACGATCAAAAATTACAGCGTGAGGTTGCTTTAAAACTCATTAAATTCGGACATCAAACCCCAGAAGCTCAAAAACGCTTCTTCAAGGAAGCTCGCGCCATTGCGAAGATGGAACATCCGAACATTATTCGAATTTATGAAGTCGATGAAGATCCGCAACCTTATTTCACGATGGAATATGTTCGAGGAGAAACTCTTTCTAGCGCACTCCAGAAAAAAGGGGCTCCCTTTTCCTCAAAAGAATCCGCTCAACTCACAAAAAAATTGGCGCAAGCACTCGCTTATATCCACCAGAAAAATATATTTCATCTCGATATTAAGCCCTCCAATGTGTTACTCACAGAGTCCAGAGAACCCAAACTCATGGATTTTGGATTGGCTCAAGAAACCGAACATAAACTCTCAAAGATTAGCCGAATCGCGGGAACTCCGTCTTATATTTCTCCAGAGCAAGTCTTGGGAGTCGCCTCTCAAATTAACGCACGAACGGATATTTATCTATTGGGAGGAACGCTCTACGAAATGTTGACAGGAAAGCCTCCCTTTAGTGGGACGAGCGCGAATCATATTTATTATCAAGTGCTTTCTTCGGAACCCATACGTCCGAGGCAACGCTCTCCGCAGATTCATCCTGATTTGGAGGCCATTTGTTTAAAAGCGCTCGAAAAAGAACAACTTCAGCGTTATGCTTCCGCGAACGAATTGGCTCAAGATCTGGACCATTTTTTAGAGCATCGTCCTGTAATAGCAGTACTTCCGAACCGCTGGATTTATCTAAAAAAATGGATCGGGCGCAACAAATCGATATCGATGCTGATCCTCTGTTTTCTAGTACTCTCGTTTTCCTTAGGGGGCTATTTTCAATGGCGACACTATCAAACTCTGCAGAAGCAATATTATTCGGCGCTACAGAGAGCCACTGAAGCGCTGGAAAAAACGCAATCGTTTCAAGAGACTACGGATTTAACGCAACAGCTTCAATCTCTATTTCGAGCCTTAAACGCAGTAAATGAAGCCTTACAAATTAAGCCATTTTATCGATCCGCCGAAGAGAAGAAATGGCAAATCGCGGAACAATTCTTAGCGATCTGTCTGAAAACTCAAAATTATGATACTGCGGAATATATTGCCAACGAAATACAATCCTTACAATTTTTATCCGATCTTACAAAATCCGAACTCCAGAAAAATGTGGATCTCGCAAAAACGCAACAATTACGTGAACATCAACAATCTCTAGAGATCTGGGTGGATCGTCTTCAAGAGAAATCAGGAAACACGCTCATTCGAGCCGGGGATCGGGAAGAATTTATTTTTGAAGTTTCCCAGATGAAGGAAAAAGAAATTTTACAACGGTTATTATCACTTCTAGAAGAAGGAAAAATTTATTTTTTACAATCGAAGCGAACGGTGTTACAAGATTATTTTTTTCTCGATTTGGTTCAAGTCTTGGGACGATTAGGAAATACTCAAGCGTCTGAGCCTCTGCGTAAGGTTCTGGATATTTCATATCAAACACTTTTAAAGGACTCCTCAAAAAATAAGGATATCAATTATATCCAATGGATGTCTTCTTTAACAAAAGCGCTCTGTCAATTGAAAGACGTGGATTCTGCGGTTCTCATTCAAACGATTCGTCATAACCCTGAAATGAATACCCTGTTTAATTCCAATCTCCATCTCCATCTCTATTCCTACCACAAAATTTTGAGTGCTTTAATTCATCGACCCGCTCAATCCGTAAAAGAGCGTCATACACGAGGAGTTGCTCGGCTAGATTATGGAGATTTAGAGGGTGCGATTGCCGATTTTTCTCAAGAGATCCAAGAGATCCAAGAATATTCAAATCGTGCGGATGCTTATTGTAATCGTGGTTTAGCGTGGATGAGAAAATCAGAGTGGGCGCAAGCGAACAACGATTTTACGGAGGCTATTCGACTCCAGCCAAAATTCTTTGGGGCGTATAACAATCGAGGACTCGTACGCTTGGAAACTGAGGATTTTCAAGGAGCGATTGCCGATTTTTCGGAAGTGATCGTGCTGGACGCTCACTTTAGTCCGGGATTCAATAACCGAGGATTAGCCAAATTTAAAAGTCAGGATTTTCAAGGAGCGATTGCCGATTATACGCAAGCGATTCTCTTCAATGATCATTATTTGGAAGCGTATCTCCAGCGAGGAATTTCCCGTTTTATTTTAAAACAATATAAGGAAGCGATCGAGGACTATACGACAGCCCTCAATCTTAGCCCCAATAATGCGAATGTTTACTATAATCGGGGAAATGTAAAAGATGAGTTTCAAGATTGGGAAGGCGCGATTCAAGACTATACGATAGCTATTCATTTAGATTCAAATCAGGTCAAGGCCTATTTAAATCTGGCCATATTAAAAGAAAAACGAAACGATTGGCTCGGAGCGATTCGGGACTATACGGAAGCGATCCGTATCAAACCACAGGCCCTGTTTTACTATAACCGTGCTTGTTGTCAATTCGCGCTGGGAAACCTCGACGAGGCTCTGAACGATACTACGGAAGCGATTTATTTGAATCCTCAGTATGGGGAAGCCTATTTAAATCGTGGATTGTTGCGTCGCGACAAGGGCGATTTTGCTGGAATGATTGCGGATTGGGAGTACGGATTATCGCTTCAATCCAATCCGGAAGTAGCGAACGAGTTGGTCACTTTGCTGTTGCGTCAAGCGAAAGTCCAGATTCTGAAAAAAGAGTACGAATCTGCAAGGGACAGCCTGATTCGCGCCCAAAAATATCTGTCGCCAGACGATCCAAGGCGACCTTCACTGGAACAGAAATGTCAAGAATTAACGCAACAGTTATTAAAGAAGGACTAGAAAGCCTCTCCATCTTGAAGCAAATGCTTCTTTTGTTTATGATAATGGGTATCTTATACCATTTCCAATTCCATATCCTCATAAAATGTTGTGGTAGGGGCACGGCGCGCCGTGCCCCTACGAGAGGAAATGCTTTATTTTAAACAGGAATTGGTATTATTTGAGGTTTTGAGACATTATGCTTTTTCTGTGAGTCAAAAAATGATGAATCCGATTGAGCGAAAAAAAATAGAAAAAATTCAAGATGAAATATCCACTGAAATACAAAAAACAAATGCAGAGGCTCAGCCTTCGGAATTTTCCAAAAGAACAGTGAAAGATTTTACAGATGTTTTCGAGAAAGAAGGGATACGAACCGAGGCCGTTCCTAGTAACATGAGTATCAATCCCACTGAAAAAATGTCACCCCCTCAAGAGGCTTCGACCCGAACTCAGAGCCAAACAGTAGTTGAAGAAAAAACGATTGAGAAAGCGTTATCGACTCCGGAGCAAACGTTGATTGATATGGATCCGACTCAAGCGCTAAAAGGCTTTTCTTTTGGAGACAATAAGCGATATACCATTCTCTCCTTTTTAGCGGAAGGCGGAATGGGAGCAACCTTTGTAGCTTATGATCAAAAAACGAATAAAGAAGTCGTTGTCAAAATTATTAAAACAAGCGCTTTATCCTCAGAAGGAATCGAGCGATTTGCTCGCGAAATACGAAGTTTGATCTATTTATCGGATGTAGAGGGAATCACTCAATTTCTAGATGCTGGAGAATTTATCTATCGTTCTAAAAAGATAGTATTCTATGTGATGGAATATGTTAAAGGAGCGACACTCAGGGCTTTATTAAAAGAAGGAGAACAGCCCTTAATCTGGATAATAGAGATATTTATTCAACTTGCGCGCTATCTATATCAAATTCATCAAAAAGGAATTATTCATCGTGATATTAAACCGCAAAATATTATGATCGATAAAGGGACTGGAAAGCCTAAATTTCTAGATTTCGGAATCGCGAAAATTTATGAAGAATCTTCCGCGTTCGTGGGTCTTACCCGTTCTAAAGATCTGATAGGAACTACGACATTTATGGCTCCGGAACAAGCCGAAAATCCTAAAAGTGTCAATAGTCAAAGTGATATTTTTTCTTTAGGACATGTTTTCTATTTTACATTAACGGGCCAAATCGCTATCAATTATAAAGATCTTTATCATTTCAACGATAATATTCAAGGCATGAAAAAAGCATTAAAATTTCAGCTAGAAAATTTAAACTTCAATTTCGATCTCTATCCCGCTATGGATGAAGAATTTCAACAAATCGTTCGAAAAGTTTTGGCTCCAGATCCAAAAGATCGCTATGCAACGGGTGAAGCTTTTGCCCAAGCTTTGGAAACTTATAGAGATATTCGAAAGTCGTGGACTGGACATAAATTGATGCAAAGTGGTACCCTTCCCATCCTCATTCTGGAAACTTCTTATCTGAGTATTGACGCGAATAATCAATTTCAATTAATGACTTCTAGCCCTACTGAAAGTACGCCCCTTCTTGCAGAATTTATTCCTTTTGGAGAAGTGTGTTCACTAGAAGCGAAAACTCCGATTTCCGTGAATTCCCAAATTTTATTGATCGGAGATAACCGCGAATTACAAGATGGAGATAAAATTCAATGGGAATCCAAGATCCTTTACTATAAAAAATATAAAAATTAAATGATAGGGAGCGGAACTAGTGGACGATCTTAAATGGCTTGTTCTTGAAGCGTATCGCCAGAAATGGCTCACAGGTGAACAGTTAAAAATTCTACAAAAAACAGTTGGAATTACCGAAGAACAATTAAGAGAAAAATTGAAAGAATTTGGAATTAGTGACAACCAATTGGAAGTTCTATCCCAAAAGCGAACGACTAAAAAAATACAAATTCCCTTGCCGGTTGAAGAAAAGGAACACACCCAAGTAGAAATTCTTGGAGATAGTCAAATTCCAACTCATGCGTTTCATGTCGAAGAATATCTGGAAGATATCGCCGGAGTGAAGCAATCTCCGGGAACATTTTTGGATAATCGCTATGAATTAAAAGACTTTCTAGGCGAAGGCGGAATGGGGGAAGTTTATAGAGGATACGATGAAAAGTTAGGGCGACATGTTGCGTTAAAATTTCTTAAACTCGGGAGCCTCGATCAAAAACAAAGAGAGCGTTTTTTCAAAGAGGCCCGTGCTTTAGGGAAATTGAACCATCCCCATATTATCCAGATTTATGATATGGGAGAATTCAAAGTTGGGGAACGAAGCAAATTCTATGTCGTGATGGAATTGGCCGAAGGAAAAACCCTTGCGGATCAATTAGGTGGAAAAACCATGAATTCCCGCTCCGCCGCAGAAATCGCAAAAAAAGTAGCCTCTGCGTTGGTCCATGTTCATGAACACCATTTAATTCATCTCGATATCAAACCCTCCAATATTATGATGCTTGGTGATGAACCCAAACTTATGGATTTTGGCCTCGCTAAACAAATTGGAGCCGAAGCTTCAATAAGTCGCGTCGGAGGCACTCCACAATATATGTCTCCAGAACAATGCGATGAGGGTCAATATAGCGGCATCGGAGAACAAACTGATGTCTATTTGCTCGGAGGGACCCTTTATGAAATGCTCAGCGGGAAAGCTCCATTTACAGGCACGAGCGAAGGAGAAATTTTAAGAAAAGTGCTTCATGAAGAACCGAACCGAATTAGTGTGTTGCATAAAGAGGTCCATCCCGATTTGGAAGCCATCTGCTTGAAAGCCTTGGAAAAAAAGAAAACAGAACGATACGCCACCGCGACCGATTTTTTGGAAGAATTAGAAAATTTTTTAAATTACCGAACGATCAGGGCCAGAAGACCGAATCCCTGGACCTACACAAAAAAATGGTTTCTTCGTAATAAAAAACTTGGCATTCTAGCATTATTGACGCTTTTAACGATTGTCGCAGAGATCGGCTATGTTTTCTTGCAAGAACGATGGTACAAAGAATTGGAAGAAAAACAGCGTGAGGAAAAATATCAAGGCTATATGAACGAAGCGAAAAAGAGTTATCACCTAGCGCTAAGTATTGAAGGCGAAGATCGAAAAGAACGAGGACAGCGAATCCAAGAGCTTTTAAGCGGATTCAAAAATATCATGAAGGCTCTCTATCAGAAACGACTAGAAAAGGAAGCCGAAGAACAAAAAATAGTGCTAGGAACAAAACTATTACAAGAATCTTTAAATAATCAAGATTATCAATTAGCACAATTTATTGCGGAAGAATTACAAACCATTAGTTATTTATCCTCTGAAGAAAAAATAAAATGGTTCCATCAAGTCCGAGAAGAACAAACTCGAACTTTTAAAGAGCACTTAAAACGACTGGAAGATTGGATTATTAAAGCCAAACCGAGTTCTAACAAAGAATGGATAGGGATAACCGATGAAGAAATAGAGGATTTTATTTACGAAATCTCTAAAATGACAGAAGAAGAAATCTATACGAGAATACTCGAAGAATTCAAAATGACCGCTCAATTTATGATAGAAACCTCTGTAGAAAAAAGATCGATTAAAGAGGAAGAATATAGCCATATCCTGATCAAGATTTTAGAACGAATGGAAAGCAAAAAAGCGAGTAAAGATATTTTTGAAGTTCTCGAAAAAATGGCTTCAAAGGTTTCTGAAACTTATGGATCGCTAGCGGTTCCAGAAAATGAACTGGATTATATGATTGCATTATTTCGGGCATTAGGACGCTTGAAAGCTTATGATTATGGGCTAAAACTAGGAAAAATTCGTTCCGAGATGGGAACGGCCAGTCTTTTTGGAATCAGAACTAATACTATTTCCAAAAAATTTATCGCAGAAAATATCCGTTACTACAACCAGGAAATTCAGAATAATCCTCACGAGCTCAATAATTATCTGTATCGAGGAGAGGCTAGATATGCTCAAGACGACTGTGCCGGAGCCATTCAAGATTATACAGAGGCTCTCCGTCTCTTGAAAATACAAAGTGCTCCGGACCCGCAATTATTTTATAATGTTTATAATTCTCGAGGGACCGCTCTTTGGAAAAAGAATGACTTTGAGGATGCAATTAAAGATTTTACAGAAGCGCTTTCTATTTATCCTGAAGACGCTGTTCTTTATTCAAATCGAGGCTTAGTCAAGTATCAAAGTGGTAATTATCCCGGAGCGATTGAAGATTACTCCAAAGCACTCGAATATAATTCAGAAAATAATATCACTTTTAGTAATCGTGGATTAGCCAAAGCGGAGCAAAATGATTTGGAGGGGGCCATCGCGGATTATGATGAAGCGATTCGTCTTAGCCCTCAAACTCCAGATCCTTATTATTACCGAGGACGCGTTTACTGTCTTCAAGAAAATTTTGAAGAGGCGATTCAGGATCTTACAGAAGCTATTCGTTTAAATCCTGAGGATGAATTTTATTATTATCAACGAGGAGAGGCCAAATCCTCTAAAGAAGATTTGGCAGGGGCTATTGAAGATCTGACAATAGCCATTCGATTAAACTCTCACTATACGGAAGCTTATTTCAAGCGTGGAACGATTAAATACAATCGGGAAGAATACGAAAGCGCTTTGGTCGACTTTAATGAAGCGATCCGACTTAGTTCCGAAAATAGTGAATATTATAATTCACGAGGATTGGTCAAAAGTTATATGGGAAAACCAACGGAAGCGCTTGAAGATTATACAGAAGCGATTCGTTTGAATCCAGAAGCGGTTGAGGCTCATTATAATCGTGCAACCGTCAAAAAAGAATTAGAAGACCATACCGGAGCCTTAGCCGATTTTAATGAAACGCTTCGCCTTTCTCCAGAATACGCTTTTGCTTACTATTCTCGAGGAGAATTGAAAGAAAAAATGAACGATGTTACAGGAGCGCTCGAAGATTATAGTACCTGTATTCGTCTCGCTCCTGAAGAAAACTCTTGTTATTTAAATCGTGGACTTCTTAAACAAAAACAGAATAATCCCCAAGAAGCGTTAGCCGATTTTGATAAAGCAATTAGCCTCTCTCCAGAATGGAGCGAAGCTTATTTTAAACGGAGTCTTCTCAAAGTAAGCCAAAACGAACTCGAGAAAGCAGAAGAAGATTTTAATGAATCGATTCGTCTCGCTCCTGAAGAAAATGACAATTATAAATTGGCCTGGATCGAAGCCTTATATCATCACTTGAAGACGCAGTTAGAACAACGACAAAAAGACCACTTTAACGCAACACTTCAAATTCTTAAAAAATATCTTCCCGCAGACGATCCGCAATTGTTAGAAATCGAGCAACAATGGAAAGACTAAACGGTTTGCTATGCGTCTAAAAATCATTTTACGGTCACTCACACAAAATGTCAGAACTCTTTACGCAAGAGTTTTAGTTTTTCCATCGCTTTTAGCAAAACAGTCTGTTCCACAGCAAATGAAATACGAAAGTGTCCGGGTCGGTAAAAGCCTCGCCCCGGAACGATTACGATCCGATACTTGTTTAACGCCGTTTGACAAAAAAGAACATCATCTGGAATCGGAGATTTAGGGAAAATATAAAAAGCGCCTTCAGGAGCGATCACTTCATAACCGGCTTCGTTTAAAGTATCCAAAACCAATTTCCGATCGCGTCGATACGTGGAAAGATCCACACGAACGTCTAGAAGTTTTTCAACAATAAACTGTTGCGTTGCCGGAGCATTAATAAATCCAAGAATACGCGTACAACAAATAAATCCATCCACCAGATTTCGAATCGGACAATCTAGTGGAACGGCGATGTATCCGATACGTTCCCCCGGAATAGAGAGCGATTTGGACCAAGAATAAACCAAAATGCCATAGGGTGTTCCGGTGACCGGACTCGGGGGAATTCCTTCTTTATAATAAATTTCTCGATAGGGTTCATCCGAGATTAAAAAAACAGGACTACTCCGTTTCGCGTTGACTCGCTCTAATAGTTCACGCAAAGCTTTTAAATCGGGTTCCGGATAGACGGCTCCTGAAGGATTATTCGGAGAGTTGATGAGGATTCCTTTTGTTTTCGGAGTGATCGCCTTTTCTATTTTTTCCAAATCCAATTGAAAATCGTCACGCGTATCCACATTGACCGAGACCCCTCCATGATTTTGGATATAAAAGAAATACTCCGGAAAAAAGGGGGTGAGTAAAATAATTTCGTCTCCGGGATCAAGTAAAGTCTTAAAAATCACGTTGAGTCCACCACCGGCTCCGACACACATCACGATTTTACTGCTATCGGTTTCCATAATTCCTTTGCGTTTTAGGGAATCCGCGACCGCTTGCCGAACGCGCAGATGTCCGGCGTTGGTCATATACCGATGAAGACCTTCGTTTCGACGTGTTGAAAGTTCACGCAAAGTATCAAAAAATTCGGCAGGGGGTTCAATGACAGGGTTCCCGATACTCAAATCTTGAACGTTGTCGGCTCCAAATTGTCGCTTTAATTCGTTGCCGGTCTCAAAGAGCTTCCGAATCCAGCTTCCTTTTTCGATCGCGACTTCGATATTTTTTGCGATACCCATTTTTTATTCCTTTTCCATCTCAGACTCAGAAATTTTCTGAGCGACAACGTTTTCTTGAATTTTAGACGTTTCTTTTGTATCAGATAAAGCGCTAAACTGTTTTTGATAGAGTTCTTGATAATCTGAATTATTCTGTAAGAGTTCGCTATGGGTTCCTACGCCGACAATTTGGCCTTCTTTTAAAACAACAATTTTGTCCGCATTCACCACCGTAGAAAGGCGATGCGCGATCACAAAAGTAGTGCGATTGACCATAAATTGATCGAGCGCTTCAATAATTTTTTGTTCGTTAATGGTATCTAAGGAAGAAGCCGCCTCGTCCAGAATCAAAATTTGGGGGTCCTTTAAAATGGCACGAGTAATCGAAAGTCGTTGACGCTGTCCCCCAGATAATTGAATGCCTTGCTCGCCAATCATGGTGTCATACTGTTTTTCGGTTTCGATCACAAATTCATGAACATTCGCTTTTTTCGAGGCTTCAATGACAGTTTCTCTTGAGGCGTTTGTCGAACCATATTGAATATTTTCGTAAATCGTGGAATTAAACAAGAGGGTTTCTTGAGTAACAATACCAATGAGTCGACGAAGATCTTTTAATTTAACCTCTTTGATATTTATTCCATCAATAGTGATAGCCCCCGTCAAACAATCATAGAAACGGGGAATAAGATTCACGAAAGTCGATTTTCCGGCACCAGAGCGCCCAACGAGAGCCACTTTTTCGCCTTTGAGAACTTTGAGATTAATATTTTTTAAAACTTGAACCGATTGCTCCGAAGATCCATACGAAAACGAAACATTTTTAAACTCGATGGATTCGGAAAAAGAGGAAAGTGGAAGTGGATGGGGAGGGTCCTGAATTTTCGAAGGAGTATCCAGAATATCAAAAATATTGCGAGAGGCCACAATCGCGCCTTGGATTCGAGTGAATACATTCGAAAGTTTGCGAACTGGATCAGATAAAGCGCCCATCGCCGCATAGAAGGCAAAAAAACTTCCTGCGGAAATTTGTTTATTTAACACTTCTAGCCCCACATACCAGACCGCGATTCCTCCGACAAGTGACGTTGAAATCACAATCAATGGGGTTGAGAGGGCATCATAAAAAAGAATCTTGACATTGGATTGATAGGTTTTTTCATTTTCATATTGAAAGCGTTTAAGCTCGACCTCTTCCATGCAAAAAACCTGAACAACACGGGAGCCGTAAAGCGTATCCGAGGTAAGCGAAACCAGATTTCCACGTCGTTTTAAATAGGATTTGGTATGTTTTTTAACACGTCTGGAAACGAAATAAATAAAGATGAAGATAAAGGGAACCACAGTAAACGCAATCATCGCCATCCAAAAGTTTAGCCAAAACGCGAGTGCTATAGTAAAAATAGCCTTGAGCGGTTCCCCGATAATTTTTCCAAAAAGGGTTTTAATTCCCTTATTCACATACAAAATATCATTCGTAAACGAAGATAAAAAACGGGTGACTCCCGTCGAATTAATATACCCAATATCCATCTTCTGAAGATGAGCATAGAGATCTCGAGATAAATCGCAAGAAACGTGTTCAACCACCTTCCCAATCAAGTATTCTTCCCAGAATTTAAAGAAGTATTCCAGAATTAAAATTAGAATGACTGAAACTAACAACAAAGTAAAAAGATTTCGTCCCTGTTCTGCTTGCGTGGGAGCATTACAAACCGAATCTACCCATTTGGATACGCTTGGCGCATACGCTTCAAGGTATTCGTGATGAACAATTTTCTGGTATCCATCCACTTCAAAAAGGTTATCCATAATCGGTTTTAGAAAACCGATGGAACCGCCAAAACAAGCGGCAACAAGAATACTAAAGACGATTGAAAGAGCCACAAGCGGAAAGTAAGGAAAAACATATTCACGAATAATCCGGAAGAAAATATGGAGATCTTGGTAGAGTTCGATCCCCATTTCTTTAAGGTTCATTTTTTTTGATTTCATAAGAATGTTCCAATGATTTGAGAAGATAATCAACAACTTCTTGAGGCGAAATCGCGCTCATACACTCCATTTGCGTCGGACAATAGCGCTTGTAGCAAGGAGCGCAGGGAACACGATCCGTTGCGTGAAATATCTTTTGGTTGGCCCATAAAAAGGGCCCTGTACGTTTAGGGTTTGTTGGGCCAAAAATGGCTACTACGGGAATTTTTAAAGCGGCGGCGATATGCATAGGTCCAGAATCGTTGGTTAATACAATAGCCATCCTCTGAAGAAAAGCAAAGAGTTGCGGTAAATTTGTTTGGCCAATAAGATTAAGCGCCTTTCCGTTACAAACCGATTCGAGTTGCTTTCCCTCTTCTATTCCTTCTGCGGATCCGAATAGCACCGGAGTCGTCCAAGGCGAAATTTTTTTCAGAACCGCCATTAATTTTTCAGTTCCCCAAATTTTCGTGATCCACCGAGTTTGAGGAATCACTCCGACAAAGGGCGCTTGATAGGGGGACAACCGTTGTTCGGCCCAAATTTTTTCTTCATCCCCTATCCTAATTTCGTATTTTGGAGGATTTGAAACCGAAACTCCAAGCGCTTCAACCAACGATTGATATCGATCAAAGGCATGAACTTCGAGATCCGGAACCGGAATTTTTTTTGTGTAGAATAATGGAGCGAATTCGCGAGCATTTTGAAATCCAACTCGAATGGGAGATCGGGTACAAAATGCTAAAAAACCGCTACGAAATAAGCCTTGAAAATCAAGAACAATCTCATAGTGTCGATTTCTTAAATTCTGTAATAACTGAAAAAATGTCTTTCGATTTTTCCAAAAATTTTTTCGCCCCCATTCGGTGCGTTGAAATGGAAGAATCTGTTGTAAATCTTTTTGTCCTTTCAAGATATCCTGAAAACTTTTATTGACAAGCCAATCAATTTCAGCGTTCGGAAACGCTTCTTTTAAAGCGGCTAACAAGGGGAGCGTCATTATAATATCGCCCAGCGCGGAAAGTTTAATAATCAAAATACGTTGAACCTCAAACGAATTCATCATGAAGCGCGACCTTTAAGTTTTTTTTGTCGTTGTTTCGATTTCTTTTGTAAATATTGTTGAATTCTTTGAAAATAGTATTGTTCTTTTGCAATTGAAATCAAGGCGGGTAAAGAATAAAGATAGGTTTGGACAAAATTTTCTATTTCTTCGAACGAGAGCTGTTTTGAGGACGACTCCTCTTTCAACCAGTAAATAAAGCGTCCTAAATCACGGCACCGAATTTTAGGAGAAGGAGGAGAATTTTTGACCCCATCCAGATCTAAAAAATAAAGCCCTTCCTTGCCCCAGAGTAAATTAGGCCCTTTCAGATCTCGATGTGAAAAACCGCGATCATGAAATTGGCGAAAATATTTTGCGATTTTTTCTAATTCTTGTTTTCTTTTGTCAGGAGATTCTGAGAGCAGGATCGATTGGAATTCGGGAATTTCTTTAATCACTAGAATCGAATCCAACAGAAGTCCGAAACGTTTTTTCTCTAGGACAAGCACAGGCTCTCCGGTAAAAAGTCCCCGAGTGAGCAAACGGTACCCAAGAAGCCAGGCTTTTCGCGCGCGACTTGTTCTCCAGAGGCTTTTAAATTGATATCCAAGAGATTGTGGAAGATATTGTTTCACGTAATAGATCTGTTCTCCAGTTGCAATTTTTAGAACCCGTGTGGTTCGGCTCTTTTCTTTAATCCAAGAGGCTTCCGGCGGAAATTTTCCTGGAGTTTGAAGCAGTTCCAAAATTTTTTTCAGAACCTCTGGGGAAAGTTCAAAAGTTCCTTGATTCGGGTTTTTTTTTGCGAATCCGGTATATCCTTGAGACGCTATTCGTCCAAAATATTTATTTTCTTTTTGACAACGACGTTCCCGCTGTTTCCAAAATTGTAAATTTGAAACGCTTGTGTGTTTTTCAAGCCATAAACATTCGTGTTTCCGGAGTGTTTGATCTGGCACAGAAAGCGTTTGATGGGACTCTTTATAGTACGCAGAGTTCCACAAGGAAGTATAGGCGCAGAAAAAACGAAGTCGATCCGTGCGGGACGCCTTGAGTTGAAAAACACGATTAAAAATAACCAGATTGTGAAGACAAGGTTTTCTTTCAAGGGTCCTATTTTTTTTGTATTGATAGAGATCAATTACCCAGGCTTTTTTTCTTTTTTCGGACCAGAGGATATTTCCGGCATGAAAATCCGGGTGAAGAATGCCACACTGATGCATTTGAACGATTAAGAGCGCCAATTCTTGAAGGACCTCATTCCGTTCCGATCGATTTGAAAACGCATACCGCTCTGCAAAGAGCCGATCTAAGGGTTGTACCTCAGGAATCGCTTCAATCCATAAATAGCTTTTTTTGGAGACATCGATCCCAAAACCTATTGGAGTCGAAGTCGCCAGTTGTTGCGCTTGAGCAAAAAGCATGGCCTCAAATTCTAATTGAGCTTTGGAAGAAAAAAGAGAAAAGCGAACTTTATCGAAGAAGGTCACTGGCCGAAAAATCTTCAAGAGAATTTGTTCGTTGGTTAAATAATAAACAGTACGTGCGGAGGAATGTTTTAAGCGTACACATCCGGGAAAAGCCTCTAGATGCTTCAGATCTATCGAAGTCAGTGGGGCTAAATGATGTTCTTTTTCTTTGAGAATCTTAAAGGGAACATCGCTAATAGTTCGATCGAATATATCCATAAAATCTATGAGGCCGAGGAATAAGAATCGAAGAGGTGGCGTGGAATTCCAATATCGATCACCTGAAGTTTTCCCACATACGCGGGACCGAAATTTCTAAAAAATCCGATTTTAGGAGCCATAAAAGTACAAGTTAAATCGGCTTTTAGAGCCTCTGGAAGCAGTTGTCCGGTATTGGCACAGAGGCCAGAGGGTAAATCGACAGCGACTTTAAACGAAGCCTGTTGATTATACCAATGAAAAAGATCGGGGTAAGGAGATTTTAAAGTATTTTGGAGTCCGGTTCCAAAAAGCGCATCCACCCAAATCGGAAAAGTCTGCCATTCCAATTGAAAAGAACTCCAGCATTCTGGAGAAATCGCTTGTGTTTCCAGTGGAAGTTTTTGTAGAATTTCCCATTGAATAAGAGCCTCTCCTTTGAGTTGAAGCGGATCAGCAAGTAAAAAAAGTTTTACGGGATAGTGGTGGTTCCACAACCACCGAGCTAGGACAGCGCCATCTCCACCATTATTTCCTTTTCCAGAAAGAATGAGCGTTGGCAAGCGGTGGGGGTTTTCAAGCATTAGGCGATAAGCGACTTGAGCGCCTGCAGTTTCCATCAAAACAAGAGCAGGAATACCGATCTCTTGGATTGTTTTTTGATCGAGGGCTTGAGATTGTTCTCGTGTTAGTCCAAACATAACTCTTTTCCTGAAAGGAAGTTCTATCGCAAATAAGCGAGCTTTAAAGAGACGGAGAGAAAAGAAAGAAAAACATTCTTTAAATTTCGGTTTTCAATTACTTGGATATGAATTATAATGGCGTAGTTCCTAATTCCAATTTCATCTCCCACAATAAATTTGGAAACGCCGAAAGAACGATTTATTGGAAATAACTTCATTTGGTGATAATGCTTCCATGAGTAAGGAAAAAGAGGAAGAAGTTTTACAAAAAAAACTTCTGAAATACAAACTGATTTCGGAAAAAGATTTAGAAGAAGGTCTAAAAGCCCAACGAGTGATGGCTGAATTGGGAATTCAAAAAGAACTTCGAGATGTGCTGATTGACAAAGGGCTCATTTCTTCTGAACAACTCCGAGCCAAGAGACTTCAAAAATCTATTAAATATGTTATCGAAGGATACACCTTACTCAAAAAACTGGGTAAAGGCTCTATGGGAGTTGTTTATAAGGCTCGCCGTAACGAAGACGAAGCCCTTTTCGCCATTAAAATTTTATCTTCCCATCTTGGGCAGGATATGAATTTTATCAAAAGATTTTTGCGAGAAGCGAAACACTGTATCGACTTAGAGCATGAAAATATTGTTAAAGCTTATGAAGTCGGATTTTCCAATGATCGTTACTATTTCACGATGGAATTTATTGAAGGGGAAGATCTACGAAAAAAATTAAATCGGACAGGCCCTTTTCAAGAAACAGAAATTTTGGCGATTCTGACTCAAATTTCGCGTGCCCTAGATTATGCGGACTCGATTAATTTGATTCATCGAGATATCAAGCCAGACAATATTATTATTGATCCCGAAGGAGTTGCAAAACTCTGTGATTTAGGACTCGCCAAAGTAGGGATGTCAGACAATCATAGTTTAACTCAAGCGGGAATGGTCGTAGGAACGCCCTTTTATATTTCTCCAGAACAATGCCGAGGGAAAGCACTAGATATTCGGAGCGATATCTATTCTTTAGGCGCGACTCTTTATCATATGGCGACAGGACAAGTTCCCTTTAACGCCTCCGATGGAATCGCTATCTTGGCGAAACACGTCGCGGAAATCCCAGTTTCCCCTAAAAAATTACGGCCAGAACTTTCAGTGGAATGTGATGCCATTTTGTTGAGAATGTTAGCTAAAAAACCGGAAGATCGCTATTTGCCAAAGACGTTACTTTCTGAAGTCTCGAATTTGCGCCAACAGCGTAAATTCGAAACGACTCTCGATATGAAAATTGGACGTCCGCTCAGCGAGGGCCCGAATACAGAAGATACTCATTTTGATCTTTTTGAAGAAATGGAGACTTCTGGCGACATAGAAGACGCTGAAAAAGAAAAATCTTCGAACCTAACAGGCCCAGTCCCTTCGGTCCCACACTCTTCCATTCTTTTAAAACGAAGTAAACCCGAAGAGATGGCTCAAAAAACTCGTGCTGAATCTCCAACACAGCCGAAATCTCAAAAATCACGCAAGATGCTTCTCCTCTTGATTATTAGTTTATTTGGGCTTTCACTGGTGCTATTGCTGATTCTATTTCAAATTTTAGCAGACCAGAAAATTTTTGATTTTTATTCCTTGTTTTCGTCCTCGTCAGAAGAATCTTTGCCACCGCTTGTTCCTCTGACGCCAGAGCAACAGATGATTAAACGCTATTTCCCTTATGAGGTTTCATGGGAAAAATCAAAAATTCACATCCAGACTGCTTTTCAGGATCCCTTGAAAAGCAAATTTTTGTGGTATAATGCCAATGATGAGTTTCAATTGCAACCGGGGAAACTAGTAGTTCAGAAAGAGGCGGCGTGCCAAATTAAATTTCATTCTCTTTTTTTTGTGCTGAAAATACAATGTGAGTTTGAAAGTACTATAAAAACTCCCTCTCCGACGAATTCCTGTAAAATTCGTTTTCTTGGATATCAACTAGTGATTCCTCTCGATGGAGAAACACCTCTTTTTCTTTGTGCCCAAGATCTAAAAAAACCGCTAAAAACATCTTCGTACCTTCTGAAAATGGGACAAAAATACGAAATTTTAATCCATAAAAGGGACTCTCAAATTGTCGTACAAATGGATCAACAAGAAATTCTCAAGTATCAGGAATTAACACCGCTAGTGTCTTCCCCAGAACATAACACAACCAATTTAATCTTTAAATCCAGCAAAAATACGACGATGTTTTTATATAAAATGGAGATACAAGGAGAATTTCATCCGGATTATGTGGAAAAAAAATCTCAGGAAACGCTGGAAAAACATTAATTCGAATTTTCGTGTGAATTCAATGCAAAATATTCGGTTAATTCTAATTGGAACTTAAGGCCACTTTATCGTTATCTCTTTATCTACAGGGAGTGTTGTTCCGATGCTGATTAAAACAATACTAAGTTTAGGATTTTTTTTGCTGTTGTATCCCGTTTTTGCGCAAACGCCAAAAAAAAATTTGGATTTTGCTGGAAATTCGATTGAAGAATTAATCGAAAAGCAGAATCCCCTCAGTTTTAACCCGAATGCGGCAAGTTCACAAAAAACAGTTCTCAACTATGAAGAATATGGATTTGAATTAGCGCTACCCAAACAACCTAAGACCATTACCGTATTTGTACCTAAAGAAGAAATAAAGGGAATTTCTAAAGAAGAAAATAAGGAAGCCATTTTGTATCAAGGAAAACTGGATTCGATCGACTTAACCGTCCAGTTGCTTCCTTCAGAAAAAAGTTTGAAAGCTCAAATGGGAAGTTGGTTGAATGCTCAGCAATATAAACACAAACCCTTTCCTATTCAGTCTTACCGCACAGGAGTGATTGGCCAGTGTTATGTGATTACTCAATATAAAGTAGCACTCGCGCAAGAATTTCAACAAAAGATTGTTATTTTTAGCCTCTCGATTGCGAAACAAGATTTGGCGACTCACTATGAGAAAATACAGCAAATTTTGAATGGATTTAATGGGTTTGAAAGCAGTGATAAAAAAGAAGACCCTAAAAACACTACTGAAAATAAAAACCCCATTCCTATTCCAGAGAAACTCGATGTAAAAATCGAAGAAAACTGGACTCCGCCTTCTCCCCAAGAGATAGAGACTCGCTTGAAAAGTTTGCCAGAAGTGGGAGAGGAAGAAAAAATTTTATATTTGGGGTATGCTTGTCCTTCTTCTATTTATTTCCAGATCAAGGTTTTAGAGAATACCTCGTCTGGAATTTCCTTACGAGAAGAAGAGAACACCTATATCGGGAACTTAAATTCGATATTGCTCCTGATCGAAGTCTGTTCTGCTATAGCACAACAAAAGCTATCCGAAACCACTAAAATTACCCTCCCAGAAAAAGATAAACTTGTTTTTCCCCAAATTTCCCAAGCAGAAGGGGCTACCGAATTCGATATTGGATTTTTACTCGAAAGATTCGTAACTCACAATGACACGACCGCTCTTTTACTTCTCGAATCGCAAGTGAGTTGGGACGAGATTCCTAAACAAGCGATTTGCCTCGGAGTGCTTCCAGAATACAATCTCTTTCCCATTCGCTTTAAACACTTTGTTTATTCCGATCTGGTGCCTAGTTTACAAAAAAAATCCTTTGACTCTAAAATAGAAAACTGGAATTTGTATTCCGCGAGTCGCAAAGAAAAAACAATCCAAGAAGCCTTAGAAGCAAATAAATCTTTAAGTTATACGGATTTAAATAAACGATACCAAATTTTTTTAAATAAACTCTCTTTTGAACAGAAACTTTTATTGGCACAAACCTTTGGGATCAAAACAAATTCCAAGACGTTGACCCAACTCCTCGAAAAAGCTTTGAAAAACGAACTTCGAGACCGGAACACTTCAGAACTTTTTTTAAAATATTTGGGACAGAATCAATCTCATCTTTGGTTCCATCCTTTTCCAGAAGGAACAACAGGGGGTGCTTTGATCGGAGAAGATTTAGGAATGACCTCTGTGATAGGTTTTGCGAAGCTCCCTAAAGGAAAAACGTTAATTTTTAGTTTTTGTTCTAATCAATTAAAAGAAGAGAGTGCTAGCGAAAAACTAAAAAATAATATATACTTAATCTTCTATATCGCTAGTCGATTTTATAATCAATAAAGTTTCTCGTTTGTGGCAAGGTCCGAAATACATAACCTAGTTTGGTTCTTTTTTTTACGAACATTATGAATAGCATAAGTTCTCGGATCCATTTAGAAAATCATTTTACCCGAAGCCAATTCTGGGGCGAATCCTTATTTTTTTTAATATTCTTTGGCTCCATCGAGATGTTTTGGCGCAATTCCAATTCAGAACTCTGGGATATTTTGGGTATTTTCTTTCTTTTTTTTGGAATTACCCTAATTTTATTGCGAACCACTATCGGCGCTAAAATTCTAGAGCAGATTCAAAGCCTCAAAGATAGGCTACAAATTTTTTTGGAATCGGTAGAATTGGGTCTAGATTTTCGCCCTCAAAAGCAACAAGTTCCTTCTTTTACTCGCATGGAAAAGTCTGTTTTTCTAATTCTAGGGACATTTATCGTTACCCTTTTTTATCAAATTTCCTTACCCTTCTTTCTCGATCGGTATTTACTTAAATTTTCTGCGGTATTTTATCTTATTCTCTTAAGTCTTATTTGGGGCGGTACCCTCACCTTTGTTTTTGTTCTTGGATTTACAGGAATTTCCTCTTTATGGGAAATCTTGTTTCACCGTTATCCTAAAATGAATCGTTATTTTATTTTGGGAGTGCTTCTTGTTCTTTTTATGGCCGTTCTCCTTTCTTTAAAAGCGTTTCTCTCTCCTCTTTTATCGCTCGGGATCGTTATTTTATTAAGTCTAACTCCGTACCTCTTATTACACGGATATGAATCTGAACGTCCGTATTTACTTTATGGATTTCGTGGAAAAACGCCTATTCATTCTTTAGCTCTTATTCAATGGCTAAAATCTTATATGGTTTGCTCTGCCCTATTTGCTGGACTTTGGGGATGTTTGTTAATTGGAACTAGGGACCAAACCGATATTCAAAATCGTTATCCAACGACCCAATTCCTAGCAGAAGTTTTTTTGTGGTTTTGGTGCCTCCAGCGGAGTTACTTTTTCTATCATCTTTATCTTTGGAAAAAAGAGGCGCCTTCTCAATTCTCGAAAAAAATATTCTGGGTCGATCAAAAAGGCCATTTTTCTATAGTTCCAGAACTTTTACAAGCCTTAAAAAAACAGAATTGGAAACTCCTTTACCGAAAACGGCTGCCCGCACCAGATGAAGCGGATATCAAACTCGGATTTCAATCCGCTAAAGATCGTCATTCCTGCGGAGTGCCAGATATAATCCTAGATGCGGAACAACTTAAATCGGAATCCACTGCTTTTACCATCGATCGTAAAGATCGACTCCAAAAAAAGCGACAATTTTTACGAGGCATGAAAAAATTGTTTAAAATTGGAAACGCTCAAGAAAATAAAAGTGGCGATGGCTATATTCTTGGCCCTTGGTGGTGGCTCACTCAAGGATTGCGCCGTAATGAAGAAGAATTCTCATTCCAGAACTATTTTAACACCTTTATTGGCCCCCATTTTCAGGTCCTTTACCGCAAGCCGATTCGACAATATATTTACCAAATTTTCCGTAGCATTGATATTGATTTCCTCTATCTCGAAGATGGAGTTTCCTTTAATGGCTTCAAAAAAGTGATGGACGCAATCTTGGAACATTACGATATGAAAGGACCCGGTCATCCAATTGAAGAGCGACATTTTCTTCAATTAAACGGAATTAAAGTCATTATTGATGAATTCGGAAGCGAAGAACGACGGTTCTCTTCTTCAGGATACCCAGAACCCGAATTTACCGGAATTTCACGCGCTCGTATTATGCAAATTTTTAAAGACCGTGGCGATCAAAAAGACGACGATGAACCCCCTCAAGTCTCGTGCGAAGATGACTACGAATGGCTCCGTGATGCTCTCGATAAAACCTTTCCCTCCTCGACCCACTCCAATCGCTAAAAAAAAATACATTTCGCCGATCGCATACAAAAAACAAATGACACTAATATCGATTTAGAGTTTTC
Organism: uncultured Planctomycetota bacterium; assembly: GCA_964530615.1. GTDB lineage: Bacteria > Planctomycetota > JBBTDB01 > JBBTDB01 > JBBTDB01 > JBBTDB01. Next base: position 98,712 of record CAZHAR010000010.1, read on the forward strand.
TCGACAATTCTTTAAACTGTGGGTTTAAGTATTTTTTTACTTCTGCCCCCATTGGAGAAATACACGTGGTTGAAAAACATTACGCGATGGCGATTGACCTAAACCGTTGTACGGGTTGTCATGCGTGCTCGGTGGCCTGTAAAGTCGAAAATCAGGTTCCCTTGGGAAATTTTCGAACGAAGGTTTATTACTACGATAAAGGAGAGTATCCGCTCACAAAACGATTCTTCCTTCCTGTGGTCTGTATGCAGTGCGAGGATGCTCCTTGTTTAAAAGCTTGTCCAACAGAATCCATTACGCGTAGCGCAGACGGAATTGTCAAGGTCAATACCGAAACCTGTAAAGGGAACGGGAAATGTGAAGATGCCTGTCCTTATGGCGCAATTTATGTGGATCCTGTGACCGAAATCGCCGACAAATGTAATTTTTGTTCTCACCGTTTAGAAGTCGGTATGGAGCCCGCTTGCGTCGAAACTTGCCCCGGAGAAACCTTGGTTTTCGGTGATCTGAATGATCCGACAAGCCCGATTTCAAAATTCAACGCTAAATATAAAGACGAACTCACTGTTCTCAAGCCTCAGGAAGGAACAAAACCCCAAGTTTTCTATCGAGGAGCGCTTCCAGAATTAGAAAATAAGATTGTCAAAGGAAAAAATCACGATCCTCATTCCTATGAAATAGAAACGTGGACCACGCTTCCCGGAAAGGAGGAAAACGATGAATAACGCCATTGATCGTCGAGAATTTATTAAAGTGGGAATTGCTTCCTTAGCCACGTTAGGAATCGGAGAATTGATTTTCTTAACTCCGGGATGTGTTCACGCGGAGGACGAAGACGATAAACCTAAAAAAGCTCCCAGAAAAATTAACGACTATCGGAAAGCCACAAAAGTCACTGGAGTCTGTTTAAATTGTTCCACCACTTGCGGAATTGTGGGCTATGTGATTGATGGAAAGCTAGTCAAAGTCGCCGGAAACCCTGAAGATCCGAATAATGGAAAAAACCTCTGCGCTAAAGGTCAATCAGGACAGACAATTGGTAGCTATCCTGAACGCTTGTTGTATCCTCTAAGGCGAGTCGGCGCACGAGGGGAAGGTTTATGGAAGCGAGTCACCTGGGAAGAAGCCTATACGGAAATGGTTTCTCGCATTCAACCGTGTCTTCAGGACGGACATCCAGAACAAGTGGCTCTGCATATCGGACGCTCCAGAATTGGCGATATTATTGGCCGTTTTATGGATGCGATTGGCTCTCCGGTTCAACTCAATCATCGTGCGCTTTGCTCTTTAAATAAACGAGCGGCAAACTACGCGACAATTGGAGATGCCGATTGGGAGTCGGTGGATGCGGAACGAACTAAATATCTCCTCAACTTTGGTTCCAATTTTTATGAAGCGCACCAAGGACATATTCATTTTTTAAAGCGAGTCGTTCGTGGACGTTGCGATAATGGAGCCAAACTGGTGACCTTTGATGTGCGTCTTTCAAACACTGCCGGACGTAGCGATGAATGGTTCGCACCGTTCAGCGGAACTGAAGGCGCTGTCGCGTTAGCGATGGGACACATTATTTTAAAAAATAATCAAATCGATCAAGCGTTTTTAGAAAAATGGACCAATACCTCGCTTGAACAACTTCGAGAATTTTATCACTCGTACACTCCAGAATGGGCCTCTAAAATCAGCGGGATGCCAGCCAAAGACATCGAACGAATCGCCCTTGAATTTGCGGCTTGCCGCCCGCATTGTGCCGCTTTTACAAATCGCGGGAGCCACGCTCACTATAACGGCTTTAATAATGATCGAGCCGTGATTATGCTCAACGCCCTTGTCGGAAGCATTGGGAAAGTGGGTGGATATGTTTATGGGAAGGGAGATGTGGATCGAGAAAAATTTTTAGAACCCGATCCGGTTCCTCCTAAGCCAAAAATTCGTACGGATTTAGAAGATCCGCCTGAATATCCGCTCGCCAATTTCTGGCAAAAAATGCGTGTTGGACAAATTGTCTATTCCTATATCAAAGAAAAACGGGCTCAACTCAAGGTGTATATTAGTTATACGATCGCGGCTCCGCTAACGTGGCCCGAAGGAAGAAGTCTCGCGGTCGAGGTGCTCAAAGACGAGAGTTTGATTCCGTTTCATGCTTGTTCGGATATTGTGTATTCCGAAATGGCTCACTATTCCGATTTGATTCTTCCCGACGCAACCTACATGGAACGTTGGGGACTGGACGCTCGAAATTCGTATGAATTTCAACCCTATACGACTTTGCGCCAACCCATTACTTCTCCTCCTGCGGAATGTATGAGTTTTGCGGATACTTTGATTCAACTTGGAAAACGTCTGGGGCCCAACGTTGCTCAATATTTTAATTTTAAAGATCATGAAGACTATGTTCGTTTGCAGTGTCGAAACGTGCCTAAAAAAGACGATTTGGATTGTTTTGACTATTTAAAGAAACATGGAGTTTTAGTCGAAACTTCCGCTCCTAAATATTATGAGTATTATGATCAAGCCCTTGCGCCAGCAAAGCTCGAAGGAAGCCGAACCGATGAAAAAACCGGAATTATCTTTAAAAATAATCCTAAAATCAACAAAGAAGAAGCCATTGGGATTATGAAAGATGGAAAAGCGGTTCGTGGATTTAAGACCCCCTCCCGTCACTTTGAAATTTTTAGCTCGACGGTTCGGGACAGCGCCGCGAAAATTGGTATTTCAGATACTGGATTTCCTCACTATCTTCCGATTCCAGCTCACGAAAATTTGCCAGAGGATCGTTTTATTTTGACTACGTTTAAGTGGAACGTTCATACCCAAGGAAGAACCGCTTCCCAAAAATTTCTCAGTGAAATTGTTCATGACAATCCGGTCTGGATTAACTCTTCGACTGCGAAAAAACTGGGAGTCAAAACCGGAGATACGGTTGAAATTACCACCTTCAGGCCCAAGGGATTAACCCATCAAGCCACCGGTGAAGTGATCGGAAGCACTCAAATTCGAGCCTTTGTCACCGAAGGGATTCATCCGCGAGTGATTGCGATTAGTAATAGTCTTGGAAACACTTTTAGCGGACGTGCCGCCAGTGCGCAAAAGAAACCACGTTTGAAAGGCCCGGGATTTGATGAAACTGTACTTCCAGAAGATGTGGACCTTTCCGAAAATCTGTGGTGGGATGCGAATAGTGGTGGAAAAGGGGCTGGTTTCAATGTGAACGCCATTCTTCCGATCCAACCGAGCCCAATTACAGGAATGCAATCGTGGTTTGATACGGTCTGTCAAATCAAAAAAGTATAAAACAGACGTGTTTGTAACCTATTTTGCCTGAAAATTGTTTTTGATTAAAGACACAATTTTCAGGCAGTTTTACTATTCCCCCAAAGAGGCGACTATGAATGAGAAACTAGTTTCTCCAGATCTCCCTATTTTAGAGGCTTCTAAATCTGAATCGTTACCCGAAGGACAGTATTATCTAAAATCCAAAAGCAAGATTCAGGGGCCTTTTCATACTAGTAAAATCTTGCGTTATTTTCGGGAAAATCGATTAACTGCGGAGACCCAATTTTCCTCGGATCAAAAGCAATGGAAAAGCATTACTTATTTTCCTCATTATGAAATAGAATCGCCCTCCGAAAAGAAAGTTTCAAATTCTTTGCCTTCTTCTATTTTAAACCTTAAAGCGTTAGATTCTTGCTATTTGCTCAATAATAAAGAACTTCAGGGCCCTTATCCTTTTACAAAAGTCTTGCGTTATCTGCGAGAGAAACGACTCCCGAAAGAGATCGAATTTTCTCAAGATCAAAAAAAATGGGTGAAATTGGCGGATTTGTTCTTGAACGAATTTTATTATTTGCGCTCTAAAGGTCGATCGCAGGGCCCTTTCCCCGTCGCTCGTATCTTCCGTTATCAAAAAGAAGGACGCTTTAACACTCGAACTGAATTTTCTCAAGAGGAACTCGATTGGCTTCCTATCGAGAAATTTCCTTACTTCACCCCCGAAGAAAAATCGTCTCAAGAAGCGACTCAAAAAGAAATGGAAGTCATGCAAGCCAATATTTCTTGGGATACTGTGGATGCGGAGACCCAGTTTGGAGATATTAGTTTGTTTGTGCCACAAGCTTCGGCTCCGTCCTTTCCAAAACTAAATTTGTTTCAATTAAAAACGTGTTTTTTGCGTCAAGAGGAGAGTATTCAAGGCCCCTACACCTTCGCAACAGTGTTACGTTATCTTCACGAAAAACGATTGCCTCAAAACAGTGAGTTTTCTCAGGATCAAAAAAATTGGGTTCCCTTGAAAGAATTTCTAAGCCACGAAGAATATTACATACGCTCGAACGGAGAAAAACAGGGTCCTTATCCGGTTTCCCGTATTTTACAATATCATCAAGAAGGCCGGCTTTCACAACAGGATGCCTTTTCCCAAGAGGGAACAAACTGGGTTCCTTTCCGCCAATTCCCGTATCTTCACACAGAACAAAAAAACAAATAATTTTCTGAAAGAAAAAATTTTACAGCCGGTACCGATTGAAAATCCCGATTTTACGATGAGAAGTTGATAAAAATTGACGCTGAGAACGATTTTGATATAATCCCTTCGTTTAAAGCACAAAAAGTCCTTCTTTTTCTTTAAAAATTTGAGGTATTCATGACTTCCGTACCGCAGAATCCCTTTTCCCAAATTGATCCTGAAGTGCAGGAACTCATTCAACGGGAGAAAAAACGACAAGAACAAAAAATTGTCCTGATTGCGTCTGAAAGCTATTGTCCTCCGGCTGTCAAGGAAGTGCTTTCTTGCGATTTTACCAACCTTTACGCGGAAGGATATCCCTCGCTTCGCCAGTTGAATTGTGCTGAAGAGCTATTTCAAGATTGGGATTATCAACTGGCCTACCAAAATCGCTACGGAGATCGCCGTTATTATAAGGGATGCGAATTTGCTAACTTTGTGGAAGCACTGGCGATTCGCAGAATGCAACGATTATTTGCGGAACACTCCAAACCTGATTTTGCGATTCCTGCAGAGCGCATTTATTGTAACGTACAACCCCTTTCCGGAGCCGCTGCTAATAATGCAGTTTATACGGCATTCGTTCCGATTGGTGGAAAAGTGATGGGTCTAAACCTCACGCATGGCGGACACTTGACCCACGGAAGTCCTGTGAATCGTTCTGGAAAAAACTATCAAATCTTCGCGTATGAAGTCGATTTAGATCTGGGACGCTTAAATTACGACAAAATCCGAGAAAAAGCGCTTGCAGAACGACCTCATATGATTATCGCAGGGTTCTCCGCTTATCCGTTAGATATTGACTGGAAAGAACTGCGAAAAATTGCGAATGAATCGGGCTCCTTGTTATTGGCGGATATTTCCCATAATGCCGGGTTTATTTTAACCGGAGATTTTCCGAACCCCCTCGGACATGCGCACGTGATCAGCTTTACGACCCATAAAACACTCTGTGGGCCTCGTGGCGCGGTGCTGGTCACCACTGATCCTGCTTTAGCTAAAAAAATAGATTTTGCGGTGTTTCCCGGAGAGCAAGGGGGGCCTCATCTCAATAATATCGCGGCGAAAGCGGTTGCGTTTCAGATTGCGGCGACCCCCGCGTTTAAAGAGCTTCAAAAAAATATTCTACACAACGCTAAAGTTTTTAGCGACGAATTGATGAAACTCGGACTAAAAATTTCGTTAAACGGAACCACCTCGCATTTATTTTTGCTAGATCTAAAGTCGGTTCCCCTCCCGACTAAATTTCCTCTTAAAGGAGAAATTGTCGCTCGTATTCTGGATAGTATCGGGATTACTTGTAATAAAAATACTATTCCCGGAGACACAAGCGCTTTAAATCCAACCGCGGTTCGTTTTGGAACCACTATGATTAGCCAGCTTGGCTTCAAAGAATCGCATACCCGCAAACTGGCTCAAATCATTCATCGAGTACTGACCTCTATTCATAGCTATATCGGAAACGATAAAGTCACTCGCGGGAAAATAGAGGTTGCGGTGTTCCAATCGGCCTCTCAAGAAGTCCAAAAATTATTGTATGAGGTCCGAGGTCAATCCTGGAAACCTTCTTCTGAAAGCGAAATTTCTCCTTTACAGAAGATTCATGAAGAAAATAAAGTGACTTGTGACTCTGCGGGAATGCCACTTCATTATGGAAATCCGGAACAAGAAAAGAATGCGGTTGAACATTCTACGGTACTCGCCGATGCTTGCTCTCTTAAAGTCATCGAAGTTTCCGGAGAAAAAGCGGCTTCGTTTATCAATGAAGTTTTTTCTTCTTCTCTCCTTTTGAAGCCCTTAGAGAGCGCACAAAGTGTTGCGTTAAATGCAAACGGAAACGTAATTTCTGTTCCTTATATTTTGCGTACTTCAAACCTGTCTCATCATCGAAGTCGTTATTTATTGATAGTTCGTCCTGAAGAAAAGGGGCCTCTGCTTTCTTGGTTACAACTTCTTTCCGACGGCTATGTACTCTTTGAACCAAAAGATCCGTATGCGAATATTACTGGACCTGTGGTAGTGCGGGATTATCCTACAGCGATTTTGTCCCTTGAGGGTCCACGGATCGAGAGCCTGCTCAAGGAAGAATTTCCTTGGTTTCAACCGCTTTTTCCAGATTCATTGATCGAACAAAAAGATATCTTGATCCATCGCCAACAAATTCAATCGGGATGTTATCATTATTATCTACTCACCCCGATTTCAAAAGTCGAAAGCGTCTGGAAGAGCTTGGGTCGTCACCAAAAAAAATATTCCACTATTTTTGCGTGTAAACAAAGAATTCAAGCCCATTTTGAACTTCAAACGCTTCCAAAAGTGGGAACTTTATTGAATACGGAACAACAAAATCAGTGGGTTTCCTTCAAGAAACCTTATGCCATCGGGAGAAGTAGCTATCTTGCGCCTGCCCTCCAAACTACGAATCTCTTTGTTTGGAAAGAGCCAAAAGACGCACCTTTGAAAGAAACCTGTCTGCTTTCTTATCACCGAGCCAACACGGTCGAAAGAAATCTGGTTCCGTTTGCGGGTTGGAAAATGCCCGTACAATACAAAAGCATTGTGGAAGAACATCGGATTGTTCGAACCCAAATTGGACTTTTTGACGTCACTCATATGGGAACCCTGTTAATTACTGGAGAGCAAGCGATTGACTTCCTAGAACTTGTAACTTCAAATAGTGTTCACCGCTTGGCTCTAATGCATTGTTGCTATTCGTATTTGCTTGATCCTCAGGGGTATGTGCTTGATGATATTTTGATTTATCGTCTTGATTGGGATCGTTTTATGTTGGTCGTCAACGCGAGCAATCATGATAAAGTGGTCTGCTGGTTACGATCAGTCGCAGAAGGGAAAGTATTAATTTCTCAAGAAAACCCCTCTCTTCAGTTTGAGGGAGAAGTTCACATTAACGATCTAAAAGATCCCTCTTCTGGAGTCGATCAACGAGTCGATATCGCTTTACAGGGTCCAAAAACATTTGAACTTCTCGATAAACTCGCAGAAGGAAATCTCGAATTACAAACTCAGTTCCGATTTATGGCGAAAAATCAATTGATCCAGACGGTTCTTCATCACATTCCGGTTCTGATTTCACGTACCGGATATACAGGCGAGGAGCAAGGAGTCGAGTTCTATCTTCATCCCGATCGAGCGCTTGAATTATGGAATCTTCTGATTCGTGAAGGCGAAATTTTCGGCATTCGTGCCTGTGGCTTAGGATCTCGAGATTCCACGCGTACCGAAGCGGGTTTTCCTCTCTATGGACATGAACTCTCTGGAGCGTACGAAATTTCTCCTGTAGAAGCCGGATACGCGACCTTTACCAAATTTCACAAACCCTTCTTTATCGGACGACGACAAATGATCGGGCAATTCGAAAAAGAAGAACGTGCCGTAGTTCGCTTCAAAATTTTGGAGTGGGGCAAGAATTTGAATCCAGGAGATCCAGTCATTGACGCTAAAGGACAGTATCGTGGGAAAATCACCTCCTCTACAATAGTGAATAACGTTCAAATCGGAATGGCCCTGATCGACGCGAAAATAAAAACGAAAGGAACCGAATTGAAGTTTTTTCCTCTCTCCCATAAAACCTATGAACCCGAAGTAGCAAAAGATAAAATGGGAGTGAAAGATAAAGTGCTCCTGCCTTTAAACGGAGAAATTCTCTCTCGTTTTGCCGATTTAAGTAAAAATGCTAAAATTTAATAGACGATTGTTTTAGAAGAAAGGAGTTTTGAGACTACCGAAAATTGGTTTTGGTAGATTCAAAAATAAGTATGAGTAACCCGAAAGACTTGAAATTTGCTACGACCCACGAATGGCTCCGTATTTTAAATAATAATGAAGTTGAAGTGGGTATTAGTGATTACGCGGTGAATCTTCTCACAGACATTACCTATATTGAACTTCCGGACGAAGGGGATTCATTTTCTGTAGGAGATTCTTTTGGAGAGGTTGAATCCGTGAAAGCCGCCTCTGAAATTTATTCTCCGGTTGATGGAGAAGTGAGTGCTGTGAATAAAAATCTCGATACGCTTGCAGGACTCGAACAACTCTCCAAAGATCCGTATGGAAAAGGATGGCTGATTCGAATGAAATTAGAAGCCAAAATTAATTATAATAAATTATTAAGTTACGAAGAATACCAAGAACATATTAAGAAAGAATCTCATTAATTTATGCGATTTGTCCAACATACCCAAGAAGATCAAAAACAAATGCTGGAAACTATCGGAATGAAACATCTTTCCGATTTGTTTTCCTCGATTCCAGAAGAGATTCGTCTCAAACACGATCTCAATATCCCGCCTCCACTGTCTGAACCAGAACTCTTGCGTGAATTTCGAAGGCTTGCTGGCAAAAACTATACGTTCACGGAATATCCAAGTTTTCTAGGAGCGGGACTTTATTATCATCATGTTCCGTCTTTTGTCGATCAACTAAGCAATCGTGGCGAGTTTTTGACCGCTTATACTCCCTATCAAGGAGAAGCGAGTCAAGGAATGTTGCAGATTATTTTTGAATTTCAAACATTGATTTCAAGACTGACCGGCCTTCCTGTCGCGAATGCTTCGCTCTATGATGCTTCAACCGCCTGTGCTGAAGCCGTTTTACTCGCGTTGACCGAAAAGAAAAAATGCTCCAAAATTGTGGTTTCTGGAGCGATTCATCCGCACTATCTTGCGGTGATCCGAACCTATCTAAAAATGCAAGGGGAATGTGTCGTCGTTCCGCAGGATACAAAAACAGGACAAACCGACCTGAATGCGTTACGTAAAGCGGTCGATTCCCAAACAGCGGGGGTTCTTTTTCAAACACCAAATTTTTTTGGTTGTCTTGAAGAGTCCGAAGAAATCTGTGAGATCGCGCATAAGGCTGGAGCCTTAGCCATTTCTTGCCATTACCCTGTTGCGTTAGGGCTGATTGCGCCTCCCGGAGAATTTGGAGCCGATGTTGCTGTCGGAGAGATGCAGTCGATGGGAACCTATATGGCCTATGGTGGAGCGCATTGTGGATTTATGGCGACTCAGGCCGATTTGATCCGCAAAATTCCGGGTCGATTAGTCGGAGAAACCAAAGATTCTCAAGGACGAAGAGCCTATGTTCTTACCCTACAAACACGAGAACAACACATCAAACGAGAACGCGCCACGTCCAATATTTGTACCAATCAAGCGCTTATCGCGCTGCGTTCGACGATCCATATGTGCGCGTTAGGAAAGCAAGGATTGCTGGATGTCGCGAATCTCTGCTTGCAAAAAGCTCATTACGCCTCGGAACGATTTAAAAGTATGGGTTCTCGTCTGCGCTTTAGCGCTCCGTTCTTTAACGAATTTGTGATTGAAACTAAACAACCCGCCGTAGAAGTCAATCAAAAATTATTAGATGCGGGAATTATCGGAGGCTTTCCACTGTCCAACGTTTGGCCCGAAGAACGCAACAGCTTGATGTTTGCGTTTACCGAACTGCATACCGTGGAAATGATCGAACAATTGCTTGCCAAAGTATGAAGGATTTTTAATGGAGACAAAATTAATTTTTGAACAAAGCGTTCCTGGACGCCAAGGAATCTATTTCCAGAAATGTGATGTTCCTCGAAAAGAAATTTCAGAATGGATTCCCGCAAAATATCTGCGAAAAGAACCAGCCCCGTTTCCTGAAATCGGAGAGTTCGGTATCATCCGCCATTTCACGCGGCTTTCGCATCGCAATTTCAGCATTGATAAAAATTTCTATCCGCTGGGTTCCTGCACTATGAAATATAACCCACGTATTAATGAAACAGTCGCCGGAATGGATGGATTCAGCAATATTCATCCGCTTCAGGACCCTTCAACTGTTCAAGGGGCATTGGAAGTCTTATATCAACTCACTGAAATGCTTAAACAAATTTCTGGACTTCCCTATGTTTCTCTACAACCCGCCGCAGGGGCACATGGAGAGCTTACTTCACTTATGATGATTAAAGCTTATTTCGAGAAAAAAGGGGAAGATCGTCCCATTATCTTGATTCCAGACTCGGCCCACGGAACAAATCCCGCCTCTTGTACGATTGCTGGATTTCAAGTCAAAAATATTCACTCGGATAAACGTACTGGGTGCACTGATTTAGAGGATCTCAAGAGCCAACTTACCCCTCAAGTGGCCGGGTTGATGATAACGAATCCAAATACTTTGGGGCTCTTCGATATCAATATTGTTGAGATTGCTAAACTGATGCATCAACAAGGAAGTTTAGTCTATATGGATGGAGCCAATATGAACGCCATCCAGGGGCAAGCGCTTCCCGGAGAATTTGGAATTGATATTATGCATTTCAATTTGCATAAAACCTTTAGTACTCCTCATGGCGGAGGCGGTCCCGGGGCAGGGCCTGTTGCGTTTAACGAAAAACTCGCTCCGTTCCGACCCATTCCAGACGTGTTGCGTAATGCTACGGGTGAATATTATTTGAATGAAAATATTCCAGAGAGTATCGGGAAAGTAAAAGCCTTCTTTGGTAATTTTAGCGTTCTTGTAAGGGCCTATTGTTATATTCGGGCACTCGGTAAACAGGGAATTTTAGATAATAGTACTTATGCGGTTCTCAACGCGAATTATGTTTTTCAAAAACTGAAAAAATACTTCAAGGTTCCGTATGATAAACCCTGTATGCATGAATTTGTGGTCTCTTGCGATCTCCAAGCGGAAAAAGGAGTTCGAGCACTCGATATCGCTAAACGATTACTGGATTTCGGAATTCACGCACCGACCATTTATTTTCCGTCCATTGTCCATGAATGTTTCATGATCGAACCCACAGAAACGGAAACGAAAGAAACATTAGACGAATTTGTGGACGTGATGTTGAAAATTCTTCGTGAAGTGGACGAAGATCCCGAAAAAGTTAAAACGGCTCCGCACTCTCTTCCGGTGAGTCGACTCGACGAAAAACAAGCGGCAATCAACTGTTGCTTGACCTATAACGAAACGAAATCTTCTTAAACCTCTATTGTCATTGCGAAGGTACTGAAGCAATCTCCTGTATGCTTGAATTTTGAGGAGATTGCTTCTTCGGCTTGCGGCCTCATCGCAATGACAATAGGCTGTTTTTTATACGCCCACAAAAGGCCTTTGAAATGAAGGGGGAATTTTGAAGCTGACCCTTTTATATCTTTTGGGAAATCGGAAAGCCATTGAATCGTTCATTTCCAATAAAAATACGCTCAAACTCGCATTTTTCTTGCTGTTAACAGCTTCCTTTGCTAGAGAATATGATCAACTTTATTTCCAAGAAGCAGGTTTTTTCTTTTTCTTAAACTCTCTGCTACCTTCACTCTTATTATCGTTTTTTTTATTTGTTTTTATTTATCGGTCACACTTAAAGAAAGCCAATAAAAGTGAGCTTCCAGAAGTTTCACGTATTGGCTTTTTTTCTCAATATTCAATTTTTCTTGGACTTTTCTGGATGACCGCTCCGGTAGCATGGATTTATGCCATTCCTGTGGAACAGTATTTTTCTCCTGTGGAGGCCACTTCTTTAAATTTATATTTTTTAGGAATGGTCTCGATTTGGAGAGTTCTGTTGTGTACCCGTATTGTTTCAGTTTGGCTCAATATTCGCTTTGGATCTGCTTTTTTTTGTATCTTATTTCCCGCCTCGATTGCGACTTTTGTAGGGAGCTTTTTTGTGGGAATGACTATGCTTGATGCTATGGGCGGAACAGCGCTTTCTCCAGAACGAGAACTCATGCAAGGGGCACTATTTACTATTATGAGTGGCGCTTTCTTTACGGTGATCGTCAGCTTTTTCGGATTTATTGTTGTGGCGAATCAACAAGTCGGCAACGAGAGTCACGCTCCGAAACAAGCGGATCAAAAAATACCACTTCCTTATTTTTTTATGTTATTTATTGTTTTAGCCTGTATTGTCATCGCGATTCCTGCCCAGAAAAAATTCAAAAAAAGCTGGACCGCGCTTCGACTCTGTGCAGAGGCATTCGATACTATTTACGAACGGGAGCCTTCCGAAGAAAAACTAATGCAACAGAGTCGAAAAATAATACAACACCTTTCTCAATTTGAACCTTCCGATTTTCCAAAGGGCTATAGTATTCCTCCTGATCCTTATTCTTATGAAGGGAGAAACCTTCTCCCTTTTATTATTCTCGCAATGGAAGGTTCGGAAAAACAATGGGTCCAACAACTCTATATGCAGTATTTTTCTATTGTGTTACACCATCTGTACAGTATCACCTTTGATGAACTTTTCAACCCCCAACGTTTACCAGAGGTGTTTCGTAAAATAGCACAATTTTCAGGCGGGAAAGAGTTCCTGATAAAAGAATTTGAAGAGAATTCCATTTTGCCAGAGAATTTTTCTCTAGAGCAAATTTTATCCCAAAAAAAAGACGATATTAACGCAACAGAAAAAAAATAATGCAACGAAAAATTCTGTTTCTTGGGATGAGTGGACTTCGCATTCAAAATAAAAAACTTCAAGAAATGGGGATGACGTTTCCCGGATTTCTGGAGCGAGGAAAAGTGATTGCCTCGCTTCCCAGTTTATCGCTCTTAATTTTGGCCGCATATACTCCAGAGCATTGGGAAATAGTGTATGAAGAAGTCGATAGAGAATTAACGAAACAGATTCAAAAAATAAAACTCGCTCGTTACGACATGGTTGCCATTTCTTCATTAACAGCACGTATTCTGGATGCTTATTTTATTGCGGATCAACTTCGATCGACCGGAATACCCGTTATTTTAGGTGGACTCCATGTTTCGATGCTTCCAGAAGAAGCGCTCACCCATGCGACTGCAATTGTTCAGGGAGAAGGGGAATTGATCTGGAGCCAAGTGATAGAGGATTTTGAAAATGGAAAACTTCAATCCGTTTACGCAACTTCTAAGGGATCTCGCTCACGCTCTTGGTTTGAAAAGATTCCCCGTTATGATCTATTGAATGTGCAACAGTATCAACGGATTCCGTTGCAAACGACGAGAGGTTGTCCATTAGATTGCTCTTTTTGCGCGGCTTCGCGCCTTATTTCTTCGTATAAGATAAAACCTATTCTTCAAGTACAACAAGAACTGGAATCCATTTTGGCACTCTGGCCGCGACCCTTTATTGAACTTGCCGATGATAATACCTTTGTTTCCAAAACTTGGGCACGCTCGCTGGCAAAACTTTTTAGTCAATATCCCCTAAAATGGTTTACAGAAACCGATATTTCTGTTGCAGAAGATGAGGAACTTCTTAAACTTCTTGCTGAATCGCATTGCGCTCAATTGCTCATTGGTTTTGAATCTACGCTTTCACAATCGTTATATTCTCTGGATAGCCGTCACTGGAAATATCAACAACGCGAACATTACCTGAAACAAATACAAAAAATTCAATCTTATGGAATTTCTGTAAATGGCTGTTTCATTGTTGGATTTGATGAAGATACTCCAGAAAGTATCAGCACTATCTTTGATTTTGTGCAGGACAGCGAACTATCAGAAGTACAGATTACCATTTTAACTCCCTTCCCCGGAACGGCACTCTATCAAAAACTCAAGCAAGAGGGTCGCCTTCTGAAACCCATTTTCTGGGAATCCTGTACTCTTTTTGATGTGACCTATGTTCCAAAAAAAATGAGCCCTGACGCATTAGAATCTACATTTCTTCAGTTAGCCCAAAAACTCTATAGTACCGAGGAAACACAAAAACGAAAACAAATTCGAACCGCTTGCTTCCGCAAAAAACATTAGTATTTTTTTCTCATTGCTTTTCCTTTAGTTCAGGAAACTGTTTAAAAATCGACTGACGCTTTTGTAAGGTTTGAGGGACCAAAGTATTTTGAGTCCGTTCTAGAAAGATCGAAAAATCTTCTTTTGCTCCGTTTCGATCTCCTTTTTTAGATTTCGCAAGTCCTCGATAGTGATAAACATCATCATATTGGGGATTGAGGCGAAGGGCTTCGGTATAATCCTGGATCGCCCCATCAAAATCTCCTTTAGTGTATTTTGCAAGTCCTCGATAGTGAGAAGCAATAACAAATTGAGGATTAAGGCGAAGGGCTTCGGTATAATCTTGGATCGCCCCATCAAAGTCTAGTTTCTCAAATTTCGCATTTCCTCGATTGTAATAAGCATCAAGAAATTGAGGATTGATGCGAAGGGCTTCGGTACAATCTTGGATCGCCCCATCCAAGTCTCCTTTAGCCTCTTTCGCAGATCCTCGATTGTTATAAGCATTTGCAAATTGAGGATTGATGCGAATGGCTTCGGTACAATCTTGGATGACTCCATCAAAGTCTTCTTTAGCTAGTTTTGCAAATCCTCGATTATAATACGCGTCTGAATCGTGAGAATTGAGCTGAAGGGCTACGTTATAATCTTGGATCGCCCCATTAAAGTCTCCTTTATCACGTTTCGCATTTCCTCGATTGTTATAAGCACTATAAAATTGAGGATTGATGCGAAGGGCTTCGGTACAATCTTGGATCGCTCCATTAAAGTCTCCTTTAGCTTGTTTCGTAAATCCTCGATTGTTATAAGCAAGCACAAATTGAGGATTAATGCGAATGGCTTGGGTATAATCTTGGATCGCCCCGTCAACGTCTCCTTTCTCGAATTTCGCAATTCCTCGATTGTTATAAGCAAGTACAAATCGAGGATTGAGGTGAATGGCTTCGGTATAATCTTGGATCGCTCCCTCATAGTCTCTGAGTTCATATTTTTGTTGTCCTCTCTTGTAAAAAAAATAAAAAAAAGTTTCATTAGACTCTTTAGTATCTTCAGCACTTTGAGGATTTTTTTTGAGGAGTTTTCTATAAGCTTGTTGCGTTCGCGTCCAAAAAAGGCTATCCCCTCCCATTTTAAAACGGAGATTTTCTAGGAAGGCGATTTCTCCTCTGCTTCCCAAATTTCCTAGCGCTTGAGTTCGTAAGACCATATAATTGATCAGTTCGAGTGAGCGTTTTCCTTCCGGTATTTTTGATACCTGTTGCATTAATTGATTTAATCCCTCTCTCAATTCAACAATGGCTTCTTTCGGTTCTAATCGTCCAAGAATTTTCACTACCGTTCCGTACAACAGCGCTTTCTTTGCTTCTACACTTTCCGAATTCAGTTTTAAGAAATACTCATTTCCCGCTTTTAACTCCTCTAGTAGCTGATGATAGATTTCTTTTTCCGACATCTTCACGATCTCATAGAGAATATCCTCTTGTTCTCCTTCGAAAACTCTGCCTTCCTTCAACTTGTTCATCCAATACTCAAATCGGGTTAAATGTTTTTCTTGCACTCGATTTTTCTCGACGCTGAGGTTCTGTTGCAATTCCGCTTTTTTTCCTGCATCTATACTTTTGAGATTTGCTACTTCCTGAAGAATATACTCCGCGAGTTGATAGCTCTGGCTTTCGTAACAGAGTTTGAGTACCGCTTCCCCGACTTCCCACTTTTTCTGCTCACCGGCAGGGTCGCTTTTTCTGAGATTTAGCGCTTCATTGAAGGCTCTCATTGCCCCTAATAAATGCGTTAATCGCTCACGCTTGTCTAGGTTACTTTTCTCGCTTCCCTGCTCAAGTTCTTTTACAGCGAATTGAT
>CAZHAR010000011.1:0-106490 GCA_964530615.1 uncultured Planctomycetota bacterium
TAAACAAGGTCGATAGCGAAATGGCCCACCAGATTCCGGAGACATTGGACGGATCGAAGTGGAGAAAGAGAAACATGAATGGGATGCGGAGCAAGGTTCCGAATAAAGCGACAGTTCCAGCCCAAAATGTTCTTCCTAAGCCTGCAAAAACACCTTCTAGCGCGAGTTCTATCCCCAGTGCCAGTTCGACGAATCCAAGTGTACGCAATAAATAAGCTCCGTGACGAATCTCTTCTGAGTTCTCCGTAAACAAACGCATGAGGTGGTGAGGAATTCCAAGAAAAAGCAGAGATAAAGGCAGGACAAAAAGTGCTGTTAAGTAAATGGCCGCATTTCCAAACTGAGCGGTGCGCACATAATCTTTTCTTCCTAAACTTAATCCAATCGCGCTTGTGGAAGCCATTCCAATACCAACCGCGCAAAAATAAGCAATTCCTTCAAGACGAAACGCAATCCCCATTGCCGCCAAAGGAGCGTCCCCGAAAAGCACAATATATCGAGTCAAAATGAGGTACACCACACAAAAGGACAAATTACTCAAAGTCATTGGAGTGCCAATCCGAAGAAATTCCCAGAGAACCTGACGCGAGGCGAGTTTTCGGATCAAGAATTTTTTTTTCCAGAGAATGGCCGAGGCAATCATAAAGCCAGATAAAATAGCGCAAACCGAGGAAAGTACGGCTCCATAGACTTGAAAATCAAAATAATAGATAAAAAGGGGATCTAAGAGTCCATTCACGAGCAGAACAAACACACTTAAAAATGCGACTTCTTTCGTTTGAGAGTATCCTCGCAAAATACTGAGACACGCGTGAAAAGCGTAAAGGAAGGGTAAATGAAGAAAAAAAATAGACATAAAAAAATAGACTTTTTGATAGAGATCTCCTTTCAAATTGATCAACAACAAAATTCCCGGAAGGAGAAGAAAGCCGAGCATTGCGGCTAAAATGCCCAATCCAAAAGACCAACAAATTCCGCTCCAGGCAATTTTTTTTACCGATTCTGTGTCTCCTTGACCTAAGAGAAAGGCAATTTTTTGCGTTAGACCCGGATGTAATAAAAAGGGAAAGCAGAAAAAGTGCCAGATAATAAAAGTGGCTACGCTGAGAACCCCCATCGAGGAATCTCCTAAATGACTCACCCAATAAGCATTCACCAGATCAAATGACGTTTGAACCCAACCCGACAAAATGGGGGGCCAAGACAACATAAAGAGGGCAGAAAGGGGTGACGTTTTAAAAACCTTTTCAGTGATCAAAAAAAGGCTCCTCATCAAAAAAAATTAAAAGGTCATTATTCTATCTTGCCCGAAAAAGAAGACCAACTTTACGAATTTAATTGGATCTCGAATCAAAGAAATAATCAAGGAAAATAAGGCATTCCCGCTTGACTCTGAAGAAAAGGGCCAATAGAATGTAACCTGTTATTTTTCAATAAGTTCCTTTTTTAGAGCGTTGGATGAAAAGTAAGGATAATTCTTACAAATTACTTTCTTTGGGAGTCTCCCTTTTATTCTTGGGATCGTTTCCTTGTTTTTCACAAGAACCTTTCGCTCTATGGTTACAGAATTTACAGGCGGAACGTCAAACTCAAAATCATTCTCAATTGAAAACCTTATGGATGCAAATTTCCCAGCTTTCAATTCCAGAAACGTCTCGACGCGTTCTGCTGGAAGAACTGGCGAAAACCATTGAAAAATGTCCGCCCCAAACCCTCGAAGACGTAGAATTTTACTTTCAATCGGTTTCTCTGATTTATCCACAAGAGCCGATTTGGGACTATCTCTGGGCCAGTCAACTGTGTCGATGGAAAATGATTTCAAAAGTAATCCAACATATTATTCAAGGGAACGATAAACGAAACGATAGTCTTTTTGAGCCTTTAGCGGTCCAAACCTATCAGAGTTTGGCACTCACGGATCTGGCGATCCTGAATTTGGAACGAGAAGAATGGGCCCAAGCCGAATTAAGAATTCAAACTGTTTTAAACAGAGAGTCTCCGCCTGCCAAAGCGAAAGCCCTTCTTGAACAGATCCCGCTTCAACAAGAACAGAAGCGGAAAAAACTCTTACAAGAATTTAAACAGGCTGTTGCTTCTCGAAAGTTTCCTGCGGCGATCCTCAGTATTCAACAACTTGGAACTTTTCCGTTATCGATCGAAGAAATGAAGGAACTCTTTCCCGTTTGTTTGCAATCCATTGAAGTTTTTTCCCCAGAATGTAGTAGTAAAGAGCTCGATCAGTGGTTTGAACTGCTCCAAAAAATCTATCCTTACGAACCCATTATTGAATATCTGTGGGTCAATATTCTGTGCGGAGGGGGTCGTTATTCAGAATCGCAGTTTCACATGATCCGCGGAAATGATTCTCAAGCTTATAGCCTATGGGCAGAAGAAGAATATCGACGATATCAATCGTTGGCACTCACTAGTCTTGCTACCTATAATTTGGAATATGTGGAATGGGAACTTGCGAACCTGCGTATTAATGCCGCCCTTAAAATCGATCCCAAGAATGCGAGAGCCTATATTCTTTTGGGACAAATGGCGGGAATTCATAAAAATTGGCAAGCGGTTTATTTTTATTTTGAAAAGGCGTATGCGCTAAATCCTAAGATGTTTTTTGCGTCCCACTATATGATGTTGGGGAAAGCCTTCATTCTCCAAAAAGAATTTGAAAAAGCGCTACAACTCATTCAAGAAGGGATCACGCGATTTCCAAATTTTGCGGATTTCTATGTGATGCAAGCGGAATTGTGGACAGCGCTTGGAAAACCAATAGATAGTTATTTGTCTTATCAAATGGCCTATTTTTTCTCTCCCGCGAACTCGGAACCCTTAAAAACACGTATTCAGATTCTCGTCAATGCGGGAACCCGAGCCAAACTCAATCCAGAATTAGATATCAGTCGTTTTATTCTGGCGATGGAACAAGCGGCTTCTCAACTACTCCTTGATCCGGCACAAAGTCTACAACAACTACAAATTTGTACCCAGCTTTATCCCAAATCTCATCTCGTGCTTGAACTCCTTCAGGGAATGGCGATAGAACTCTCCGGAGAGATTGATCAAGCCATTGAACTCTTCAAAAAACAAACCGAACAATTTCCCTATTTTCTGCCAAGTTACGTAAGACTCTTCAAATGCTACTGGAAACAAAAAAAATGGAACACGATGTTGATTTGGCTAAATCGGGCTTTAGAAATCGGAGATATCGATAATATTTGGCTCGCTCAAGTTTATTTTTTTTCGCTTATCGATGAAAATCATTATCATCTCAAGTTTCGCCAAATCCGAGATATCCACCCCTTAAAACGAGAGCTTTTTCAAGCCCAATATTGGAACTTAGATGAAGTGATTGCACAACTGGAAGATTCTGAACTGGGAAAACGAGAGCAAGCTCTTTTGAAATTACAAGAATTGTTTAAAAAGACTTTTGGATATCACTCTCAATCCTCTCTCGAAGACATGAACAAAAATATTCAAGCTTGGAAGGACTGGATTCCAAAAGTTCGTCCTTACCTTATTTATTCGCACGAATATCAAGGGATATGGGTGGATAAAAACGCACAAAAACAACAAGTTTCTGCGGAAGTATGGCAACAATTTCCTGCGGAAAAAAAACAAGCCTGGATCCAATCAACCCCTGCAGAAAGAAAATCATGGATAGACGAACTGCAAAAAGTTCTCGATCAGTCGCGTCCTTTTCTGCCTAACTCTTTATTATCTCCATATCTTGTCCCCAATATTGATTGAAAAGGAACCAATGTTACTTACGCTAACGACGACTCACCACCCGGCCACAGATTTAGGCTATTTGTTACATAAAAATCCCTTTCGAGCTCAAACCTTCCGCATTCCTTTCGGAAAAGTTTATGTGTTCTATCCAGAAGCGACCGCAGAACGCTGTAGTGTTTCGTTGCTTTTGGATTTAGACCTGCTTAATTTAATTCATGGTCGCCCTAATATCCCGAAAGACTCTTCATTACAGTCCCCTTATCTTCGTGATATTTCGTATCGAGCGTCGACATTTTTAAGTATTGCGTTGACTCAGGTTTTAGGAACCGCGATGATAGGGCAAAGTCGAGAACGGGAGTCTTTAGCACAAACCTCTATTCCTCTCAGCGCTGAAATTGCCTTAATTGCTTGTGAAGATGAAACTTGGCTGACGCGTATTTTTCAACCTCTTGGCTATACAGTCACCCTCCAGAAACAGAATATCCCCGAAAAATTTACGCTCGGATCTCCTATTCCCTCGAATTACTATACGGTTCGGTTAGAGGCTCAAAAAAAATTGTCGGATCTTTTGCTTCATCTCTATGTGTGTCTTCCTATCTTTGATCCCGAAAAATATTTTTGGTTGAAAGAGTACGAAATTAATCGAATTTTACAACGCGGAGAAGTATGGATTAAGCAACATCCGGAACGAGATTTTATTTATCAGAGCTATCAACGGAAATCTTCGAACTCCCTTTCACGAGCGGTCTCCCGAATTTTAAGAGAAGATTTTCTAAAAAAAATAGATTTTTCGTCGTCTCCAAGTTATTGTCAGGATCCAGAATGTCTTCAGATCCTCATCCAATATCTTAAAGAACTGCGAACAAAAAAAGTGATTGATTTAAATTGTGGCGAAGGCCATCTGCTTAAACGATTAGAAACCGAAAATATTTTTGACGAAATCGTCGGAATGGATATTTC
Source organism: uncultured Planctomycetota bacterium (assembly GCA_964530615.1). Taxonomy (GTDB): domain Bacteria; phylum Planctomycetota; class JBBTDB01; order JBBTDB01; family JBBTDB01; genus JBBTDB01. The sequence goes on from CAZHAR010000011.1 coordinate 4,696, forward strand.
TTCTGAAATGCTCGAAAAAAGTCGACTCTTGTTAAATCTCAATGAACAAGAAAATCCAAAAATTCGCTTAATTCATGGTTCATTAATGTATCAGGACAAATATTTAAAAGGGTTCGATACGATGATCCTGATGGGCGCTTTTTCTCCAGAAGACCCCACCCGACTCCACCGATTAGAAAAAGCTTTGTTTTATTATTGTCAACCAGAACATTTACTCTTGACTGCGCTGATTCAGGAAAATACCCCAAGAAACGATGTTTCCACTTCAACTACAAATGCGTGGACCCTTTCCTCTTTTAGCGAATGGACCCAACAAGTCGCTAAACAATTCTCGTATACGATTCGGTTGATCCCTCTGAAAAAGATGTCTGCATCGAATTCGATTCAAATGGCTATTTTTCATCATCAGCCTTCCGCATAAATTCCAGTGTTTTGAACAAAAAGAAGTTTTATCATGAAAATCAGTCTTCCGGAACTTTCTCTTGTGTTTTTGATTGGGCCCTCCAGCTCTGGGAAGTCCACGTTTGCACAAAAACATTTTAAACCGACCGAAATCATTTCATCAGAATTTTGTCGCATGCTCATTTCTGATGATAAAAACAATAAAGAAATCGCTAAAGATACCTTTGAACTTTTATATAGCATTGCCGCTAAACGCTTGAAACTCGGACGACTTACCGTAATCGATTCGGCTAATCTTCGACCCGAGTCCCGTATTCCCTTATTAAATCTGGCACGCAAATATCATTTCAATCCGATAGCCTTTATTTTTCATCTTCCCGAAGAAATTTGCCAAGAACGTAATAAAAATCGCCAAGATCGACAAGTCGCTCCTCAAATGATTCGCCAACAAGGACTCCTCTTACGTTATTTATTTCGATATCTAAAACGCGAAGGCTACAATTCTATTTATCAATTTTTTTCTCCAGAAGAAGTCCATAAAACAGAAATTTTTTGCCAATCCACTTGTATTAATCTTCGAACGGAAACAGGCCCATTTGATATTATTGGAGATATACATGGATGCTTTGATGAACTTAAATTATTAATGATCAAACTGGGCTACCAAATGACTCAAACCCGAGAACCCAAAGGAATCGGATCGTATAAAATCCAAAATCCTCCGGGTCGAAAAATTATTTTCCTCGGAGATTTAGTCGACCGTGGCCCTAAAATTCCAGAAGTGCTTCGACTTGTGATGGATCTTGTCAAAGCAAAACAAGCCTTAATCGTTCCCGGAAACCATGAAAAAAAATTGATCCAAAAACTTAAAGGAAGAGAAGTTCAACTTTCTTATGGTCTTGAAGAATCTCTACGTCAATTGAAACCCCAACCTGCTGAATTCATCCAAGAGATCATTGCCTTTGTCGAAGGGTTAGGTAGCCATTATGTGTTAGATGACGGACGTCTTGTGGTGGCTCATGCCGGATTAAAAGAATCGATGCATGGACGCTCCTCCCCGGAAGAACGTCTTTTTGCGCTTTATGGCGAATCGCTAAAAAAAGGAAATAATTACCACAATCAACAAGGAAATTGGATCCAAGAATATCGAGGAAAAGCGATGGTGGTCTATGGCCATACCTCCGTAGCGGAAGCCTTCTGGATTAATCGCACGATTTGTATGGATACCGGATGTGTTTTTGGGGGAAATCTCTCTGCGCTTCGTTATCCCGAAAAAGAAATTGTTTCCGTGAATGCGCTTAAAACCTATTGTTATCCCCCTAAAAAATTCTTAATGCAACTTCAAAAAGCGGCCTACCGTGTGGGAAAAGTGTATGAACCTCCTCCACCCTTAACTCCACGTGATGAAGAAGATATAAATCCTCCCCCTGTAGAGGAAGATTCGATTGCGAGTTCCAGAGGAAAATCTATTCATGAGGAAGTGTCCGAAGAACTGGATTCTACAGTCTCCTCCAGAGAAGAGGGTCCCAAATCAGAAATGCACCCAGAGGAATCTTCTGAAACAGCCCATACTCAAAAAAATCCACCAGAAACAATATCCAATAAATTCCGAGAAACCCGCTCAAAAACGGAAAACAACAGCGAAAACAACAGCGAAAACAACAGCGAAAACAACAGTGAAAACAACAGCGAAAACAACAGTGAAAACAACAATGAAGACGATGAAGACGACAGTGAAGACGACGGCGACGACGAATTTTTAGATATCGAAGATGTTTTAGGACGTCGACATATTAAAACGAAACTCGTTCCTCATATTCTTATCCATGAAGAAAGTGCGATTGCCGCCCTAGAAATTTTAAATCGATTTACCGTGGCCCCAGAATGGTTAATTTATCTCCCTGTATCGATTTCGCCAACGCTTCCTTCGCGTACTCGTCCTTATCTAGAATATCCACAAGAAGCCTTCCATTACTACTACCGTGCAGGCATTACTCAAGCAATCTGTGAAGAATTTCATGTGGGTTCTCAAGTGGTGGTTATTTTGTGCCGAAACAGCCTCACTGCCCAAAATCGTTTTGGAACCGCCCCGGGAGAGTTCGGGGTCTGTTACAATCGTATTGGACAAAGAATTTTCTCCAAAAATTGGGAAACTTCTATCCTCAATCATTTCCTTCAAATCCTTAATCATCAGAAATTTTGGGAAGAATTTCAAACGGATTGGATTTGCTTTGAAGCCATCCTTTCTCCTAAAAATTTTAATCAAGAAGACTCGTTTGCCTCGACTTATTCCCTAAGAAGTTATGCAACGGATTTCCTTTACAATAAAGTTATTGAATCTTTAAATCAATCTGAAAAACAAGGCGCACGCGTTCAGGGACTCATTAAATATTACGAAGAGCGTAAATATCTCGGAGAAACAGAATCGGCTTTGTATCCAAAATATTTTTGGCCCGTTTCTCGATTACAGGATTTGAAATTGGCTCCTGTCCAACTGCTGGCAACCCAAGAAAAAGTTTATTTCAACCAAGAACATGTTTGGCAATTAAATGTTTTTCAATCTTGGATCAAAGCCGAATCTCAACTGCCTTCGGATCTGCGTCTCTTAAAAGCGACTCCCTATCGGATGGTTTCCTTAAACGATTCTGCTTCATTGAATACGGCCATCGAGGAATGGGAAAAAGAAACCAACGCGGGTTGGATCATCAAACCCGCGACGTTTCTCCCGCAAGGAACCTATTCTCGGCTACAACCTGCTTTAAAATGTAGACGACCCGAAACCCTCAAATTACAATATGGTCCCGAATACGGACTCCCTAAAAATTTGAGACGATTAAAGCTCCGTAATTTGTCGCCACTCCGAATGCATCTCCTTAAAACATTTGCGCTCAGTGTAGAAGCGCTTGATCGATTCGTTAAAAAGCAATCTCATGGAGAGATTCACGAATGTATCGCCGGGATTCTTGCACTCGAAAGCGAACCGACACTTCCTGTTTTTTAAAAAAAACAAAATTCCTATCCACTAAAAAAATACTATTTTTTCGCCTTCATCCGCTTTTTTTTTAATGTCTATGGAGATTTCTATGAAGAAAAGGAAATTAATCATTCCAATCGCCTTAATCATTCTAGTTCTCATTCTGATTAATGCGTTAAGTGTTCCCAATCCGTCAGAAAAAAAACAAAATCCAATCGCAACTAATACAAAAACGACGAATTCCACAAAACAAGAACCTATAAATGTATTACCTGTAAATGTATTACCTGTAAATGTATTACCTGTTGAAAAAATAGAATCTTCCACCGGTTCGGAAATAAATCAATCTAAAGAACAAGCGGTCGATCCGCTAAAGGATCCTGTTACGAAAACTATTGTAGAGCATCCTCTTGAGACCGAAAAAAAAGAAACACCGCTTTCAGAAACCCTTCCTTCTTCTGAAAAGAATGAGCCCCTAAAAGAAACAGAACCCTTAAAAGAAACTGAACCTATCGAAGATTTTTCGAATTTGATGGGCAACGAGAACAAAGAAACCACTCAAGATTCCTCCGAAGAAGAATCAGCTCCACCCACACTTATTTTTGTACTAGGAGATCCAGAAGCCTCTATTATCGCCACCGGAGAACCCTTAGAAGGAACAATCACTTATGGCGAACTTGATTGCGGCGAAACCGAAGGAATCTTTACCTTTAATTCTCCGGAAAAATCTCCGAGTACTTTTACTTTTAAATCTCCACAAAAAATAGGAGTAGCCAAAATCCCGGTCACTTTTACTCCAAATTTAGGGAATCCTATTACCAATCTCTATACTATTGAAGTGGTTCCGGCCAGTACCTTAACTTTTGAACCGGAATCTTCTATTCTTTTTACCCTCGGAGATCCGGATCTTACGATACGAGTCCAAGCCAATGAGGTTCTGGGAACAATAAGCTATGGAGAAGCGGATCTTGGGGAAACCGGTGGAACAATTACGTGTGGAAGAAGCTTTAATTACAAAAGTAGTTTTACTTTGAGCCGAACGAAAAAACCCGGTATTGTAAAACTTCCAGTCACCTTTACTCCTAAAAAAGGGAATCCGATTACAGCGATTTATACGATTCAAATCATTCCCAAAGCCACACTCAATTTTCATAAAGTGTCGAATCAATAAGGGGATTTCTTAAAGACAGAGTGTCCTTGAAGTAGGACCTCTTCCGGAGCAGTTTTTTGCGTGAGCGGATTTTGAGAGGTGATGAAAAAATTGGCTTCTTTTCCCGGAACCAAAGAACCTCGGAGATGCTCTTGTTGAACTAGAGAAGCACTTCCTAAAGTGTAGTAATGAATGGCTTGAGTCCACGAAAGTCGTTGTTGCGTTAACGGCGCTTCTGTAGTGGCTCGAATTCCGTACCAGGGATCGGTGGGGAGATGATCAGAGCCGAATCCGATCTTCGCTCCTGAGCGAACATAGCGATTCAGCGGCAAGAGTTGTTGCGTTCGATCTCCAAGTCGATCCTGAAATTCGCAATCTCCGGGAATAAAATTGGGTTGAAGACAAAAAGCAACTTGAAAATGAATGAGTTGCTCCAATTGTTCAAGATCCAAGAGTGATGCGTGTTCAAGGCGAAACTGGAGATCGCATCCAAATTCTTGAGTTGCCCAGCGAATCAATTCAATCGCTTGTTCTACAGCTCCATCGCCAATGGTATGAAGCGCGATTTGGAAGAATCCTTGCTGAACGCTCAAACGAATCCTTTTCTGTAATTCAGCGAGATCCCACCATAAATAACCGGAATACTCTGGCCGATTCAGATAAGGACTTTTTAGACAAGCGGTATAAGCACCAAAAGAACCATCTAAAAAAAGTTTGACTCCTTTAAGAAACGGGAATTGCTCCCTCCGAACTTCTGGTAGTAAATGGGGCGATAGGTATCCTGTCAGATTTACTTTCCATTCGTTTCGGGACAATAATTCTTGATAAATAGTTAAGTGGGCCCGTGTTCCCAAAAAGAGATCATGCACGGCACCAATTCCATGAGACAGAAGCAATTGTTGAAACTCTAGCAAACTTTGCTGAAATAAAAGAACATCGGTATGAAGGCGTGGCCATGCCCATTCAATCCAGGCTTGTTCTTCCAAAATTCCGCTTCCCTTATTTCCAGGAAAGCCAGAGGGCAATTGAAAGTATTCTTGTGCGGAAGAATTCAAATAGGCTCGATGGTAAGATTGTTCGACGACTACAAGAGGAACCTCCGGCGAAATGTCATCTAGAAAGGCACGCGTCAGAGATCCTCCTTGATTTTCATTCCAACGAACGCCAATCACAAAGGAATTTTTTTTTATTTGTGGAGCCAGTAGAACGGCTAAAGAATCCTGTGTTTTGGCCATTTCCAGATTCAGATGATAATTCGCACGACACATCCCACTCGGATGATTATGAGCGTCTTCAAAAGTAGGAAAAATATATTTTCCCGCAAGAGAATGAATTTCATCTGGAGGACCTTGAGGCGAAACAATCTGTCCTTTTTCTACGAAAATGCTAGAAATAAATGTTCCATCGGGTTGATAAATCTGGGCGTCTGTGTATTGAACAATCATAAGAATTAAGGAGGAGGGTTCCCTTTGTTCTCTGAGGCTTGGGGTGAAGGGAGGGAAAGCGTCAATTTTTTCTGGAGTCTTCGTTCGGCTTCTGTGGGGCGGAAATATAAGGGTTGTATCTCTTGAAGCGGAGTGGGGCCGTGCTGAAGAAATGCTTGATATCCTAAGGAAAGTAAGTATTGCGCTTGGGGAGGTAGTCCTTGTGGGGGTTGAATGTAGTCTCCGAGACAGGGTTCAAAAAAAGGAACTGTAGTAACGAGATGCAGAAGAATTTTGGGGATCCAGTCCGTTTCTTTTTTTTGATAGGTGGCGAAATAATATTCTTTCTGGCGCGCATCTAGCGCGATAGCGATTTCGGTCGCAGGGCCTTGATAATTATAAGCGATGACTTGTGTGGATTCGACCATTCGGAGCGGGATATGATGGATACGAGCAAAGGTCATCGCAATGGCAAAACCGATACGAAGGCCGGTATAGGAACCGGGTCCAGCGCTAAGAACAATCAGAGATAATTGAGAGAGCGAAATTTGTTCTTGAACAAGAAGTTCCTGGATTTGAGAAACGAGATATTGTCCAAAATCACGATGGAGAGGAACTACTTTAATAGAATGAGGCAAGCTGAGGGCGATACTGCCTTCACGCTGGCTTGTTTCGATGGCGAGGATGAAAGGCGGTGGAAGAGCATTAGTCATGGAAGGAAGAATTTCATTTATAGCGTTGTTGGAGTTGTTCGATCTCTTGAAAAACAAAATAGTAGTAAGGATTAATTTGGGCGGCTGTTTTAAGATCGGCAATGGCGAGCGGGATTTGTTCTATTTTTCCGAAATCAATAATATTTTTTGCACGATAATAAAAGGCTTCGGCGTTTTGAGGATTTTCGTGAATGGCTTGAGAAAAGAAATTGTGTGCGTTCTCTGAATCTTTTTTGATGTAAGATAAATACCCTCTTTGAAAGAAAAATTTGGAATTTAATGCAGAAGAGACTTTCTGTCCATAAAGTTCGATTTCTTTATAAACTTTTTCAGCTTTTACACTATCTTGCTTTAAAACATAAATCCAGGCTTTAAGGATTAAGACGGTTGTATTATAGCGATCTCGTCCCAAAATTTCGTTGATCAGATCGAGTGCTGGGGGCAAATCATTTTCTTCGATGAAGCAGAGCGCTTTATAATAAGCGATCCGGTTCACTAAATCTTGAAGAAACGGAGTCCGTTTTACATAGGCTAAAAGAGTGTCGAGTTCCTGACGAATTGCAGGAAAAGCTTCTTTTTGAAGCGTAAAATTTCGATACATATAATATTTAAAAACCGCGGTATTGATTTGAAGGCGAGCAAAGCCTTTGGCTTTATCTTCGACTCGATAATCCGGGGGTTTTTTACCGATAGCAATCTCTACAATTTCGGTGAAAAGTTGTATGAATTCTTCTCGGGTAACGCCCTGAACATAATTTTTGTAGACATTATCATCAATAAGAGGACCTCGGAAAAATCGTTCGTAATAGGCCTCTTTCATGGCATATTCAGGAATTAACAATTGGATTTGAATATCAGCGATTTTGTCGAGATAAATAAACGCATTTTCTTGGCTACTTCGTTCATTACGGTTTCGAAGATCGAGCAAGCTTCGCAAGAGGTAACCGATCTGAATTTGAGGGAAGTTTTTTAAAATTCGATCAAAATTATGCTGAGCGTCAGAATAGCGTTTCATTTTTAAGTCAATGAGTCCTTTAGCGCACAAGGGCATATAATAGGAAGAATCGATCTTGAGGGCTTCTTCACAATTTCGAAAAGCGGTAGAATAGTCTTCTTTTTGATAATAAGCGAGCGCTTGATAATAATAATATTCTGGCGAAGGTTTTCCTTCATTTTTTGATAAAGCAATGGCTTGCTGAAATGTTTGAATTGACGCGTCTACGGCGCGTTGCTTTAACTGTAAAGCGCCTAAATAGAAATAAGGAGAAGGACTTTTTTGATCTAGTTCTAGCGCCTGTTCTAGGTGAGATTGGGAACTGGAATAGCGACGTTGATAGTAGTCAATGGCACCTGAGTACAAATGGGCCTTAACCATTTCTGAAGATTTGGCTTTGTTGCGTTGTTGAAAAAAGGTTTCCAGTTTCGCCGAAGCTTCTTCCATTAAAAATTTATCCCAAGCGACTAGGGCCTCATGGAGCCATTGATTTTGGGGGGGATCTTTTTGAAGGTTCGTATTTTTGGGAGGATTCGAGGTCTGTTGCGTTTGTTTGGATTGAACTTGTTTTTGATAGTAAATCACAATGCCAATAAGCGAAATGAGAAAGGCTGATGTTAAAAGGATAAACGGGCGATGTCGCTTCAGCATTCGAACGAATTGTCCCTGCATTTTAATGGTGAGGGTATTGGCCTCGATGGGTTTATCTTCAAGGTAGGCTTTTAAATCGTGAGCCATTTCTGAAGCCTGTTGATACCGTCTTGATTTTTCTTTTTGGATCGCTTTTAAGCAAATAGCATTCAGTTCTTTCGGACAATTTTTATTTAAAGCGCGTGGTTCTTTTGGATCTTCTTCCGTAATCTTCCGATAGATTTCGACATTGGATTTCCCTGAAAAAGGGACTCGACGTGTCAGAATTTCGTACAGCAGAATTCCTAACGCATAGACATCACTTCGCGCATCGATCTCGTTTAGATCGCCTTTGGCCTGCTCTGGAGGCATATAATTTGGGGTTCCAATAGCTTGTCCCTGCAGTGAAAGCACCGTTTGTTCTTTGGTGAGTGTTTTCACTAATCCAAAATCGGTAATTTTAGGATGGTTCTGGAGATCGAGTAAGATATTGGCCGGTTTAATATCACGGTGGATCATCCCTTGGCTATGGGCATAGGCAATTCCCTCAGTGATTTCCAAAAGAATTCCAATACTTTTTTTTATGGGAATTTTTCGTTTTTGGATCGCCGCCATCAGGGGCTCTCCTTCAATAAATTCCATCGTATAATAATAACAGTCTCCGGCCGCGCCGGATTCATAAACAGTGACAATATTGGGATGATGAAGGGCGGCCGCAGATTCTGATTCTCGTTTAAAGCGTTTGACCTGACCCAAATGCGAAGAATAAGTATCTTTTAAGACTTTTAACGCAACAATCCGATTCAATTCGAGCTGTCTTGCTTTATAGACAATTCCCATCGCGCCTTCTGCGACCTGTCCAAGAATTTCGTATTTAGTAAAGATATCGGCTTCTCCGGCCGGAGCCGTAGCCGTAAGAGAAGTACCCGAAGAATAACGGCGCGGAATTTTTTGAGCTAACTCTCGTTGTTGCGTATTTTCTTGTTGCTGAAGTGTTTCAGGCATTGCTTCAGAAAGGAGTTCAAAAATTTCCCCACAATTTTTACATTTATATTTTTTCCCGCGAATCAACTTCGATTTTTCATAAGCGGCTTGGCATGTTTGGCAAAAAAGATAAGGGGATTCGGTATTTTTTTGAGGAGGGATTTCCTCAACAATAGCGTCTGGCTCCAGATTCTTTTTAATGAGAATACGAGACGGGCGATTTAATTTTTTGGTTTTCGGGATCTCTTCTTCGAGGGCTTTAGCCAGTTCTTCTTCTGTGTTTTCTGCCGCCACTATTTTTAAGGATTGAGTTTTAATAAGCTCCAAATCGTCTTCGGGTTCTTCGTCGACAGAAACGCTTGTTTTTTTCTGATATTGCAACACATCGAAAACATCAAGAACACCTTGGCTAATCATGACTTGCCAGAGCGGGATGGCGGTTCCGTCTTTTTGATGTTCTGTTTGTTGTCGTTGACAACGCTCTAATTGAAGCTTAGTCACAAGTTGATTTTTGAGGAAATACTCGGCAGTAGAAAGATCGGCTTCTTTTGGCTCAAGACCTTTCTTAATATCGTATCGAAATAACTGTCCGAGAAGCTCAATAATTTCTTGATCAGATAAAAGTTTCTGTTCCAGAAAAACTTCAGCAATATGCTTTTCTGGACAAAGTTGCTTTTGGTGCCGGAGCGCCGCAGTCACTTTTTCTTTTGTGAGCTTCTTTTTTTTGAGAGCGATTTTATAAAAATTTCGTTCGTGTTTAACAAGATAGTCTGTCACTGGCGAATGTCTTCAAAGTGAAGAGAAGGTTGAAAAAGCCCAATTCCTTTTAAAAATTTGAGTACAAACCGCCATCTTACCAAAAATTTAAATAAAAAAGAATACCTTTTAAAACAAAAATAGAGGCGATTCACGAATCGCCTCTACTTAAACCCGAATCACCCCGTGAAAATCATACACATATCTTCTTGTCGTTGCGAGCGGAGCGAAGCAACCTCCGAAATGCTTGAATTTTTTGGAGATCGCCACGTCGCCTTGAGGCTCCTCACGATGACAAAACGTTTTTTTTGCATCGTCCGCCCTGAGGCGGTTAGGGGCTTGGAAATGACAGGACGGTTTATTTGCGAATACTAACCTGCAGACTCCCCAAGAGTCTCTTGATTCGTTCTTCTTTTCGGTTGATGCCTAATACATTTTCTAGAACAATTGCACGGGACTCGTTTGAGGGATGCAAAATAAGGGTTCCAGAAAGTCCTAGACAATATTCAAAAATATCCGTAATTTCTTTGCTCATTCGCAAGTTTGGAGCTGGATAACGATGAACATCGCCCATAAATCCGTGATAATGGAGGATCATATTGTTTTCGACGACATAATAGTTCCAGCCGGTCGAAATTTTTACGGCAATAAACAAAACGATAAAAATAAGGGTAATTCCGTAGTAAAAGGAATGATTGGCCTGAATATTAATTCCGCGGATCGTTTTTCCGAGAAATTCAAAAAAGGCCCAATGCGTATTCGCAAGGAACGCCGCTAGAATCATCATGATCATACCCATAATCGTCGCGATAAATTTAATTCGACTAAATTCATAGGCAATCACACATAAATTCATGGCAAAAACAGTGATCCAGATAAGACCCAAAGTCCGCCGCCCTTTCAAAGGAAGAGGTTTTTGTGCCGTGGCGGGGGCTTCCGATGAACCTGTCTCTTTTTTATTATCGACGACCATCGGTTCGTCTTCTTTATCTTTACTATCGTGCCGATCTACGAAATAGCCCAGATGGCTCATCAATCCCGCAATTAAACTAATGACCATTGTGGGCCAAAAGAAAATAATTTTAGGATACGAAATAATTGTAACCGCTTTAATGTCAGACGTGCTTAATTCTTCAGCCATAACGACCCTCCAAAAAATGAAAGAGACTAAGAATATCAGTATTAGCGAAAAGAGTCAAATTCTCAACTTCAAGAACTCTTAGGGAAGATTTGCAAGCTTCCTTTTTGAGTGTTATAATGGGCAAAAATTTTACAGGCGAAACTTCCTCCCTCCCAGAGATACAGGCTCATCATGGCCCAAGCCGTTGGATTAGAATTCGGGGCTGATTTTGTTCGCCTCTGTCATATCGAACATTCTGCCAAAGGATATAAAATTCTTCATTTACGTCAACTTGATTTTCCTAAAGAATCTCAAGAAGAGGCAATTTCCCGCCTTAAAGAACTCTTTCAAAATGTTCCAAAAGATATTGTCCATTTGTGCCTCTCTTCCGAAAACTCTCTTTTTCGAATTATTCAAGTTCCTTTTGCCGATTCAGAACAAATTCGAAAAATCATTAAATTCGAGGCCGAAGCGCATATTCATACTTGTCCTATCGAAGATATTTTGATTGATTTCCAAAAAATTGATGAAGAACAACGCCCTTCCATTTTTTTGGCTGGTTTTTATAAAAAAGACCTTCAGGTTCCTCTCGATTTACTCAAGCAACTTCGTATTTATCCGTTAATCGCTGATTTGGATATTAATGGAAGTCTTTCCACTCTCAATACCTTATCCCTTGTCGATAAAGAAAATTCTTATCTTATCTTTGAAATTGAAGCGCTCACCACAAAAATCCTTCTCATTGATCAAGGAAAATTGATTCAGATCCGTGTGCTTCGTTTTGGTTCGAAATCGTTGCAAGCCAATGACGCACAGGGGAAAACACCCTTGGAAGAATCTCCTCAATTTATTCTAGGAAATTTTTCTTTGTCGCTTCCCTTGCTAGAAGAAGACCAAACCCTTCTTCCAGACGAACAAGAATTATTGAATCGGATTCAACAAGAATTTGAGAAAGAACTACAATTTTCGAGAGCTGAAGATTTACTCAATAAAATCGTTAAAGAAACTAGCCGTACTATGGCCGCACTTTCTTTCAAAAAGCGACCCGAAAAAATTTTTTTATTTTGTGAAGAAGAGATTCCGAATAGCACTGAATACTTTCGAGACTCTTTAGAAATGGACGTTTTTACGCCACGCATCGAAGGGAAAATTCAATTTGCAACCAAAGAAGAATCCCAACTTGCCCGAAAGATTCCCTTACAACGACTTTTGGGCATCACCTTGCGCCAGCAGAATCCTTCCCCCTGGAAAATGAACTTTCTTCAGGAAGAATTTCAAACTCAGGATCGTTTTGAACTGGTGAAAAAACCGCTTCTCGTTCTATTGAGCCTTCTCTGTTTACTCTTCTTTTGTGCGGGATTATTTTGGACCTATCGTAGTCAAAAACTCTCAAAGACTTTAGAAACTCTCAATCAACGAGCCTTAGAAGTGTTGACACTGAGGTTTCCTGAAAATGTTAAACAAATTGAATCTCTTTCGCCAGAAGCACAATTACTGAGTGTCAAGAATCGATTAAATACGAATCTCGAAGATATTCTTTTCCTCCAAAAAGGAGGGATTACGGAAACCGTTCCTACCTTTTTACTCTGGAAAAATCTGTTTTCTCGGTTAAAGAGTATTTGGGGACAAATGAGGTTATTTCGAATTTCCAATATCGTTATTTCTCAAAGAGACATTCAACTTCAAGGCTGGGTTGAGCAGGAACCCGATGTTCAACTTTTGATCAATACTTTACAAAAAGAGCCTTTTTTTCAAAATACCCAACTTGAAGGAACGCTTCAAAAAAAAGAGAACGTGCTCCCTTTTAGAATTCGGATTCTCTTTCCTAAAAAAAATTGAGGCTTTTTTTTATCGGTTGTCGTATTATGAACCCATTCGACGCAGTTGTTACTAGATTAGGATAAAAAAATATGGCAGAGACGACGACGACGACGACGACGACCGGTAAATCAGATCGCGTGATGCTTCTCATTTTAGGGATGGGGATTTTAGCAGGATTTTCTTTCTTTTTTTTGGCGTTTCAATACCAACGCTATAAAAAAATCTCCAAAGGAATCGAAGTGGGTCTCACTCAACTCCCCAAAATTTATGAACTAGATCAAGCCATTAAAGAAAAACAAAGCGAAAATCCGCAAGTAGTCATCAACGCAGAAGAGGCTCCGCCTCCAAGTACTTTAATTAACTTCTTCACCTCCCAGATTTTTGTCGAACAAAGTTTAGAACAACTCAAAACTCAATGTTTGTTTGACATTATGCCCGCCGTAAAAATTTCGGATAAGGAAAATGAAGAAAATATTTCGATTCAGTTTAAACAAGTCAATCGCGCCGATTTAGTAAAATACGTATTTTCCGTCGAAAAAGCCAAAGCCTTTATCAAACTCAAAGAAGTCGAAATGAAAGCGCCCCCGAAGCAAGAAGAAGATGTTTGGGACGCTAAACTTATTTTTGCGTATCGACGGATGAAAATGCCTTAGCTGTTTTTGGCTTCGCCCTGATTTTTCGTAATCCAGCAATTTTGTAAAAAAAGCGAATCAATTCCGGTATTTTTGAAACAGTTATAGGCATCTGCCGGAGTACAAACAATAGGTTCTCCTCGCACATTAAACGAAGTGTTAACCACAATAGGAACTCCAGAGAGTTCTTTAAAGCGAGAAATGAGCTTGTAATACAGCGGATTATCTTCTTTTGTCACTGTTTGAACGCGGCCAGTTCCATCGATATGGGTCGGTGCGGGAATAATGTCTTTTTTCTCCTCGCGCACTTTAGGCACCAACAACATAAACGGAGAATCTCCTTCCAGATGATACCAATTCTGGACCTCTTCTCTTAAAATTGAAGGGGCAAAGGGTCGAAATTTTTCGCGGAACTTGATTTTAAGATTAATAATTTCTTTCATTTCCGCATTACAGGGGTTCGCCAAAATACTACGCGACCCTAACGCGCGAGGCCCAAACTCCATTCTTCCTTGAAACCAGCCTATCACTTCGTTGTTCCAGATACATTGTGCGGCTTGTTTCAGGAGTTCTTCTTCATTCAGTTTTTTATACGAGATATTTTTGGATTGAAGAAAAGCTTCACATTCTTCATTGGTAAAACTGGGCCCAAAATAAGCATGATTCATCACAAAATGACGCGGTTGCTTTAACAGAGAATGGTAGATAAAGAAAGCCATTCCAATCGCGCTTCCGTCATCGCCCGCGGCAGGTTGAATAAAAATATTTTTAATCGGAGTCTCTTTTAAAATCTTCCAGTTTGCGACTGAATTGAGTCCAACTCCGCCCGCAATACAGAGATTGGGACATTGATATTTGTCGTAAAGAGATTGCGCAATTTTGACAATGGTTTCTTCGACAATTTTTTGACCCGAGTGCGCGATATCGCGATGAAAATCTTCCAGTTCCGCTTCTTTTTCGCGCATAGGACGTCCAAAGAGTTTTTCGAACCGCTTGTTAAACATTCGGCTCGTCGACCAATCGTGCGTAAAATAATTCATATCAAGACGAAAAGATCCATCGTCTTTCACATCAATGACTTTCCTGAATTGTTCGATATAGTTCGGTTTTCCGTAAGGAGCGAGCCCCATCACTTTCCATTCTGCGTCATTGACTTCAAACCCCAAATAAGAGGTAATCGCTGAATAGAGAAGCCCTAACGAATGAGGAAAGCGGATTTCTTTTTCGATCTTAATATCGATTCCCTTTCCGTAGCCATACATCGTTGTCGCCCATTCTCCGACCCCGTCCAACGTCAGAATAATGGCCTCGTCAAAAGGCGAAACATGGAACGCCGCAGAGGCATGAGAAAGATGATGTTCTCCAAAGAGAATCGGTTTGGTGGTTCCTAATTGCGTCTGAATTTCTTTACGAATATGCAAGCGACTCGAAAGCCAGCGGGGAATCGCTTTACAAAACGATTTGTACGACAGGGGCCAAGTGGCGAGCGCTGACATCAAAATCCGATCAAATTTAATCATCGGCTTCTCGTAAAATCCGATATAATCAACCTCATCAATTGAAATTCCAGCTTCTTTTAAACAATATTGAATCGCTAATGCGGGAAATCCGGAATCATGTTTTTTTCGACTAAAGCGTTCTTCTTCCGCCGCCGCAATGAGATCTCCATCTTTCACTAAAGCGGCCGCAGAGTCGTGATAATAACAAGCGATACCAAGAATATACATGAAAACTCCATTTTTCTGTTAAGGAATGAAATCAAGCGGATCTTATTTTAAAGAAAAGGTCTTGCGCACGTGAGAAGATAAGACTTCTGCCGTTAAAGAATGATATATTTCATTGGGATGTCCGTCATAAGGAACGAGTAGGAGTTGATCGGGATGTTGCTGTTGATGTTGTATCAATGCAGGGAGTAAGTCAATCACGGTTACCTCAGAAAGACCGTCAAGTGTCTGACGAACTTTTTGGTTCAAATGCGAAAATTCATATTGTTGAAAATGGTTTCGAGGCTCTTCGGCATAGGTAATCGGAAAAATAAGTAAATACAACGGAATTTTTCGGATTTGACATAATTCGTAAATTTTTCGCAAGTAAGGAGCAGACTCGGTCCAGTGTTTTTCATCATAGAGTTGATTCAAATAGGCTATTTTTTTTGTGTTCGCGAGTGCGTATTCTACATTTTGGGCAAGCCAATGAAAAAAAGCGGATCGTTTTTCGAACCTGATTCTTAATTGGAACCACCCTTGTTTTTGTTCTTGTTGAGTTTGTTGATAGTCTTTTTCCGCGGATTGACAATCAATCGTATCATTGACAAGACAGTACCCTAATATAACAAGATCGGGTTGAAATTTTAACCCACGATGCTTAAAAAAAAAATATTCTTCCTTGGTATTATAGGCGCAATGCCCCGCGTTCCAGACTTCAAAGGGGGGCCCCAGTTTTTTTTCTAGGACACGCGTAAAGACTTTTTCTTGATCGACCGCTTGCCCAAAAACCATCGAGTCGCCCAAAACAAGAATTCGGAGCGTTTCTGGCGATTTAGTCTCAGAGCGAGGCCCATCACGAAATCCCAGAGAATTCGTCTTCACCTGAACCCCTGCATGGATACCGGAAGCGTTGGGAACTAACGAATAGCAAACTCCGGGATGTAACGGAACCCCAATCAGCTTTTCTGAACCCTCCATCGAAGGGGCCTCGGGAAGTGTTTTAAATCCTAATCCTCGCCACAAGATCTCTGTTCCTAAGAAAAAAAAGCTGATCCAGATCAGCATAAACAAGAGCTTTTTTTTTCTGGAAAGCGGTTGACTTGTAATTGTAGACGCTTTTTCTTGCATATTTTTACCCTCTTTAATTCAGGTTAAAATTAGCAATGTTTTTTGGAATTACCAGAAGATCTTGAAATTTTTTTACCTGAACAATTGAATTTTATTGAAAAAGTTGGCATTATGAGACGAAATAAGCAAGATTATCTTTCTTGCTACATATTTATTTATTTATTTAAGAGGCCAAATGAAGCAGATTCGTTTAATAGCCATTGCTTTTATAGCACTCGGGTTTTGGATCTCTGCTCAAGAATTGAATCCTCAATCAAATTATCGTCTAACGCTCCATAATGGAACTGTAATTGAAGGAAAATTACTTAGCCAAAAAGGAGCTTGGATTAAAATACTCCACGAAGAAACCGTTTCCCAATTTAATCTTTATTTTGTCGCCAAAATTGAAAAAATTCCGGAACCCGAGCCTCCTTCCAATAACGGCGGAAAATTTCGAGAAGATCGAGCCGATGAACTTTCTTTTGTGACTTGGAACGCCGAATGGCTCTTTCTTCATGCAAGTCGAAAAGACCAAATTAACGCAGATCGTCCGGGTAGCTTTGATGAATCGGATGTGGCTATGGAAAATCGCCCTAAAGATTTGGAAGAAGAAGAGTGGAAATTTTCTTCCGTTGCCACCGTTTTATCCTCTCCAGCTTCTAGCGAGATTTGTATTCCACAAGTGATTGCTTTACAAGAAGTGGGCGCTTTAACTGATGCCAAAGAAGTCGCTCGCAGAGTTCACGAAAAAACAGGATATACCTATACCGTTTTTTCTCGCTCCAAACCCAATTACGCCCCGGGACACGACTCAGCGCTTTTGATTCGAGATACATTACGCCCCGTAGAAATTGATTATCGCCAAGAAATTTTGAATCTCTCCCAAAAAGAGGAGGAACTCAAAAGTTTTACTCATCTCAACGGAATCCCAATGGAAAGCGCGTTTCCTCGTATTTGTATGGTCACCATTATTTTTCAGGGCCAAAAAATTTTAGTCGCGTCTATCCATTTAACTTCTGGAGAAACGAAAGATAATTTGCGGCAGGCGAATGTATTACAAATTTGGATTCGGATGGTTCAAGAACTGTATCCAGAACAACGTATGATCCTTATTGGCGATTTTAACGACTTTGAAGATCGTGCAACCCTGTCCATTATTCAAAACCAACAAAGAAAAACGCTCCAAGACGCACTTTATACGGCCCAATCTGTCAATGGATCTTTGCATCTAGATCCAAACCGAATTGGCCCGCTAACCACCAATCAATATAGTCCGAAACCCATTGATCATCTCCTGATTAGCCACGATTTTTTCGAAAATAATTCTGAAACACAACCGATCATTCTTGAACGCGTTTGGATTGTGCGACAAGGAGTGATTATCGGAGAAGTTGACCCTAGAAATCGTCGTGGGACTCGGCACGAGATGCTTCATGGAAATGAGCGTGATATTTCCGATCACTATCCAATCTTTTTCCGTTTCCGAAAAAAATCTTAAGCAATGCCACTTCTGATTCCATCTTCTTATCAAGCTCCGACATTTTTACCTCATGGACATTTACAGACGATTTTTGCCTATTATCGTCGGATTCCGTCACCGCCAGCCTTCCAGCGAGAACGCCTTTTAACTTCCGATCAGGATTTTCTTGATGTGGATTGGGTGAAAATAGGAAGTTCACGGTTAGCCATTTTATCGCACGGATTGGAAGGGCATTCCCGGCGTCCTTATGTTTCAGGGATGGCAAAAGCGCTTATTCAAACAGGCTGGGATATTTTAGCATGGAACTACCGAGGTTGTAGCGACGAAATCAACAAAAGCCTCCGTTTTTACCATAGTGGAGACGTCGAAGATATCCAGCAAATTCTTTCGTATGCCCTTAACCAAAAACACCAAAAACAGTACAAAACGGTGATTTTGATCGGTTTTAGTATCGGAGGCAATATCACGTTAAAATATTTGGGGGAACACTCCAAACAACTTCCGTCTGAAGTCAAAAAAGCGGTTGTTTTTTCGGTTCCTTGCGATCTAAAGGGATCCTCTCAGAGATTAGCGCAACCGGCGAATCAAATGTATACCAGAGATTTTTTACGTTGTTTTCATCGGAAGGTTTCTCTCAAACAACGTCAGCACCCGCAGTTGATTCATGATCGTGGATTTAATCGCATTAAAAATTTTCGTCATTTTGATGATCGATATACGGCTCCTTTAAACGGATTTCAAAACGCCTTGGATTATTGGCAAAAATCCAGTTGTAAACAGTTTCTTCCGCAAATTGCTATACCGACGCTTTTAATCAACGCGCAAAACGATCCCTTTTTGACTCGGAGTTGTTTTCCGATTCAAGAAGCACAGCAAAATTCTTGTTTATTTCTGGAAATGCCTAAAGAAGGGGGTCATGTCGGGTTTGCCCCGAAAATACAAACCCCCCTCTACTGGTCAGAACAACGAACCCTCGAATTTATTCAAGATCTTCTGTAGGGCGATTAGAAAAAAGGTGTTCAAACAACGAATAAAGAGTAAACTTACTGCTTAAACAAATCGAGAACTGAGGAGATCAAAAAGGAAGTTTTATGAAAAAGCAAGCACTCGCTTCAAATCCTTTATTTTGGCAGATTAAAACCTTTATCGGAGAACGCATCCTTTGGATTCTGGGAGCTTTTTTTGTTCTCCTTCTGTGGTGGTTTCAAGAGGATACTGCTACTAATTCTTCAAATTCATCTCTTAGTAACACAATGGTTCCGATCGAAAAAAAATTTTCTGGCTCGGGAGACCTGGAAAACGAGCCTAAAGAAACTGAAGAAACTGAAAAACCCGAAGAAGATCCCCGTTTGTTTGAAGAGCGAAATCAAATCCGAGCTACTCAGGCCAAAGCGACTTTTCAGGTCTATACGAAAAGCTTTGGAGAGGAACAAGAACTCATTGAACACTTGTTAGATCAATATGGTCTTACCCTAGAAAACATTCGAGAATTTCCTGAAGCCTATCTTGAAAACCTTTCAAAAGAACAACTTGACCTTCTCAGCAAATATCAAAACCAAGGGTCCAACATAAACTCGGCCCGACAACAAGTTGCTCTCTATGAAAAGATATTTGCGACCCGCTTTAACGAAATTCGTAAATATCGAAAAGAATTTTTGGATCGAGTTAAATCGTGGCCAACCGAAATCGAGTGTGCCCTCCTCGAAAAACTAAGCGATCCTTTTTTGTCGGAGGCTTTTTATCAAGAAGTGCTAGTTTTATTAGGAATGGCTGGTCTCAATCATGCATTTGATACCCTTGGTTTTCTTTTTGAAAACGAAAAACACCCTTCAAAACAAATTTGTTTGTTTCGGACTATGTTGAATCTGGATCCCCAAAAAGCCATCACTTTTCTGTTTAAAATTTTTGAAGGGCCTACGGGAATTGATGTAGAAAGCGCAAAAAATAACATTTATGGGGTGGTTACTCCGGGAATGGAAGAATTTTTGGCTTCTTTTCTTGCTTCAAAAATACCACTTGTCTCTCAAACTGCTTATGAAGCACTTCTACGAATTAATTCTTTGGAAGCGATAGAATTTTTGAACAGGTATGAAAAAGAAAATTTAAAAAAACAGGATCATAAAAAAATAAAATCGGAGCTCCTGAAAAAATTACAAAATAAAGACCTTAGCCAATTAGAACATCAAAAAACCATTTTTAAGCTGTGTGTACTCACTGCTCCAGATTCTTTTTCAGAAATTGAAGAACTCTTTCTTCAAGAAACAAACATCGAAAAAAGGTTAAATTGGTTTGCGCCAATTCTTAAACTCAATAAACTTAAAGCGATTCCTCTTCTCATTCAGTCGATAGATAGCAAGAATGAATTGGAACTGACTTCTTCCCGAGAACTCGTAATAAAAGTCATGGGTCCCGGACTAGAAAATTATTTAGAACCTCTTTTAAAAAAATCTCCTGAACTTTCGGAATTCGCTCGTTCAATTCTTCTTCAAATCGATTCTCCTTTAGCTCGGAAAATGCTGAAACCCATTAAAACTCCAAAATAATTAGAACTGTTCAGGTCTCCGAATGTCCCCCGCTGGCGGGGGATCAAGGGGGTGGAGTCTTTCAGAAGTGCTATTCCACCCCCAAACCCCAAATGACCTCCCCCTACCCCTCCAAAGGGGGACAGCGGGGGACAAAGACCATAAGATTTTGTGGTTTGCCCCGAATTGAAATCTACAGGTTATACCTGAATAGTTACAATAATTATTCGGCTTCAAGCTTTTTATTTTGGTAGGGGAAATAGAAAGTAAATTGGTACGGATAGAGCTTGGCAAGTGCTGGGCCTGTTCGGACTGTGGGTTCTTCTTTCGCTTCCAGCAGTTCTCTTAACAATTGAGGTTTTGCTTCTTGATAAGAAATTTGTTGGATATCAACAACTTGATAAGCAAGATAAAGATCCTTGCTCCAAAAGGGTTTAGAAATATCTCCCTTTTTCATTGACGGAAGTTGTTCTTCAAAAGCAGGCTCCATCTGTTTTTTGTAATAATCCAGATTTTCTATTTTGATCCATCCGGCATAAGTGTTTGCCGTCTCTTCCAAATTGTGACTTTTGAGATAATCTAAAATTTCTTTCATTTTTGCTTCGATTTGGCTATTCGCTTCTTTTCGTAAAAATTGGTTAAATCGTTGTGTATATTGTGTTGGGATGACGAGTTGTCGGCATTTTCGGCCATCAGCTACTTTGATGGGTTGGATAATGTATACTCCTTGCATCGTTGGGAACGGCGGCTGAATTTCTCCAAGTTTTCCTTCTTCAAATGTTTTCAAATACGATTTGTAGATTTGATTGCGAGCAATTGGACCGAAGAGTCCATCGTTTTCCAATTTTTTGGTACGAATCATTTCTAAAAAAGTCTCTTGTGGATTGGGCGAGTTTTGAATTATCTTCCAGGCTTCTTGTGCCTCTTCCATCGGTTTTTGAATCATCTCTTCTGGCGTTTGTGTGTTTTCAGAGGTTTCATTTTCTGATTGTGTCGGAGGCGTAAATAAAAGATGACGCGCAGTAATCATAATATTTGGAACCATTTCGTCCACTTGAACCAAAAACAGACCCTGATCGGTGTGAAAAGGAGGTGAAATTTCTCCAGTATTTAATTTTTGTACCTGTTCAGAAAACTCTTGTGGCCAACCATAGGCGTCTACCAATCCGATGTTTCCACCCGATTTAACGTTTTCGATCAGATCCTCAGAATATTGACCGACGGCTTGAACAAAAGTAATTTTTTGATCAAGAATATCCTGCCTAACTTTTTCCAGAAGAGCCATTTTTTCCTTGATAAAGTCAGGTAGAATCTCTTGATGTTTCTCTTGAGAGTACAAAAGGAGAGCAACTTCTTCTTTATCTAAAGCATATCGAACAAGAGAAGTATTTTTTCCTGCGAGTTGGTCTCCGGACTGGAAAATTTCTGTATATTTTGTCAGGAAGAGCGACTCCAAAACGGCATCTGTGGTTTGAATGTGGGCGGCTACCGTAAACAAAATATTTTTATCTTTGGCTCTGAGTGCGAGATTTTGCTTAAACTGGGCAAGTGTCAATCCATGCAGTTTTAGATAATGTTGAATTTCTTCTTCGGATTTAAAATTTTTCAAAATGCTCAAAGTTTCTTTTATTTTTTCCTCTTGTTCCGGTGCGGCGTTCAGGTGGTTTTCGTTGTAATATTTTTTTGCGGTTTCACATAAAACGAAATTGAGCATTTCTGGAAGATAACATTGTCCTAAAAGATAATTCTTAAATTGAGTTTCTTTGTAGTTTGTCTCTCCAATCGTAAACAAGACGGACTCTTTGTTTGGAAGGTAATTCACCACATATTTTTTTTCCAATTGCTCGCGTATCCAATTTAGATCTGGACGATCCTTCGGAGAGATTTTTTGTTCTTCACAAAGGATCGTATATATTTTTTGACGAGCAAGAGAGTGGCGTTGACGCGGATACATTAATTTTAGGTAAATATCCAAGTCCATATTCCGAGAGCTTATTTCTTTCAAAAACTGCTTATCTTTTAAAAGTCTTGTTTTTTGCGATTTTAGAATTCCCTGGATTTCTTGATCTGTCGGGAATGTGTTTCGCTGAAATAATTCTTTTTCAATAAGTGCGTCCAGAAAAAATTCTGGATAATAGGAAACCCGGAATTCTTTCAGGAGAAAATCTTGAAATACGTCTACAGATACTTCTTTTTTTGAATCAGTATACACGAAAAAAGGGCGCGGTTTAGACGGATCATCTTGAAGCGAACCTATATTTTTTTTCTGAGGATCCAAAAAAGAAGGATTTTTTTGCTGGATATTGGTTTCTACAAAAGTATTATTTTTTTGTAAAGAATTAGAATCGTCGGAAGAGGAGCCATTACACTGAATTAAACAAAGTGTTAAAACCACAAATAAGAAAAAACGAATTACTTTCATAATCAAATAACCCTCTAATTTTTCGTAACTGTTCAGGTCCGAATGTCCCCCGCTGTCCCCCTTTGGAGGGGGTAGGGGGAGGTCATTTGGGGTTTGGGGGTGGAAGAGCAATTCTAAAGGAGTCCTCCCCCTTAATCCCCCTCCAAAGGGGGACATTCGGAGACCTGAACAGTTACAATTTTTCTTGAATAAGCTGGATACGTAATTGAATATCTTTAATTTCCCATGGATCTGAGGTAAGCCGTTCTGCTTCATGATACGCTTGAATTGCTTTCTTGAAAGCATCTGGATTATTTTCCAAGATCCCTTTCATTTTATAGCGAAATGCTATACTTTTAAAAATACGACAATCTTTTATCAAAGAAACTCTTTGTTCAAGAAATTCTAGGTTTTTTTTGGAAGATAGCTCAATAAAAATTTGAGAATAATGATAGAAAAACAAATAAGATTGGGGCCTCTTTTCTAGGAAAGGCTGGAGTTTTTTGAGTTTTTCTATATACATTTCCCTTCTGGAGAATTTGGTTTTATCGAGTATCTGAAAAAAACTATTGAGATCTTTCTTTAGTTGTAGAATTTCGTTTTTGATATTCGGAAGATCAGTATTTTGATGAACGTAGTATAAATAATGGAGAATTTGGTTCTCTTTCAAAATTTGATTCATTAATTTTTGAAAAAATAATTGATAGCTAGATTCTGCCAAAGTGTATTGACCCGTTTTTTCAAGACAAATTCCTTGAAGTAAAAAATATTCTAAAGGGATATCGATTCGTTTAGGGTCTAGGGATTCAAAAGTTTTTAAACAATCTCCATATTGAAGCTGAAAAAACTGTCGCCACCCTTTTTGAAATTCAGGATTTTGAACCCAAAGACCGTTTTGTCTTAAACCTTTTACAAAAAGTAACATACTTGGCATATTTTGCTGAAGTAGTGCTTGATAAAAAATGTCATTTTCCAAACTACTATTCGCAAAAGGAACGGAGAGTTTTTGATATTTTTGGAGGGCCGGTTCATAAGCGTTTTGAAATAAATCCAGTTTCCATTCCAATCGTTTTCCCCAAAGTTCTCGTTCTGGAATGCTCAAGTTCCATAAAATACACTCTTTAGCTCGATAGTCGTCATTTTTGAGAAGATAAGTATGAAATAGCTCTTCTTGAAAACTTTGTTCCTCTTCTGGTGTGTTCCATAGAATAAATCGTGGAAAGAGAACTTCTCCGGAACTTGAGTTGAGCCATTTTTCAACAACCTTATGTTCATCTTTATAAAAAATGTTTTTGGGAGCTTGATATTCTATCAAAGGAAGGTTATCGGTGTTAAGCACCTGATAGCCACTAGGAATCAGTTGTCGAAAGCCTTCTGGCATTGAACTAAAATAACCAAAAACATCGGCAAGCGTCCAGATTTTCAAACGTCCCAAATCTCTCTGAACGGAAGCAGAAAATCGTTGTTGTAAGGTTTTCATGGAAACAAGCAGCGGCTGATTTCGGCCCACTAAAAGCAAATCACGGTTGATCTGGAAAAGATAAACATAAGGGAAAACGGATTGAATGGTGTTGAAAAGAATAAAAAAAGAATCTTGATCCATCCCGTAAAGTTGGATCCAGTTTGCCATCATTCCATCAGGAGTCAGCCGTTTTTTAGCCGTCTGATAAAATTCGAGAGTAAATAGTTTTGAGGCTCCGGCCATCCACGGATTTGAAGGCTCTGAAATAATCACATCAAATGTTTTTTTTGAAAGCAACAAATAATTTCGCGCATCATCCACTTCCAAATGAACTTTGGGATGTTGGAGCGGGTCCTCCGCATGAACCGCCTGAAAATAGCGTGAGGCGTTTAATACTTCCTTCTCTATTTCGACCAGTGTTACCGATTCTATCTCTGTATGGGTGAGAACACTACTTACCGTGACTCCACTACCGTAGCCAACGACCAAAATATTCTTTTGTGAAGGAGTTAGTAACATTGGAATTTGAGCAGAAAGCACCTGAGTATACATATCGCCTTGTGAGGACGCGTCTACTTTGCCATTCACTTTTAAGGCAAAATTTTCTTCTTCCTCTTTCATCGTAATGGTTGCAGTAACTCCATCTCGATGCGAAATATAGGTTGGACGTGCATTTTCAAAATCATCGATAAGCGTTTGTTTGGTAAAGCTCCCCAAAAGATGAATGTACTGAAGGACCCCGCTTGCAATTCGGTATTCCTGAAAAGGAAGCGGCGTAAAATAAAAAAAGGATCCCATCGAGATTAATAATCCAACGCAAACATAGCCCGCAAAACGAAAGTGTTCTCGAAAAAGATGAAAAAATCCAAAACACAAACCAAGCAAAATAAGGATAAAAAAAATATTTTTGACCCCAATCCAGGGAATCAGAAAAAAACCGCCTGCCAGAGATCCGACAATACATCCGAGCGTACTCACAAAATAAAGCTTTCCGACTTGTTGGCGAAGCGAATGCGTTTGCTCAACCGCTGAAATTCCCAACGGAAAAATCATTCCTAAAAAAATTGCCGGTGGAAGAATGGTTCCGCAGACCATCAAAAACTTCACCAGAAAAAAGAATTCAAAGTGGTTTCCGATTTTCGAATGTCGTGCTTGATAAATGGCACTTGATCCAGTACAGATCGCCCAAAAAAGCAATCCACCCAAAATGAGCGACCCCGCAAGAAAATAAAAGAAAGAAACTTCTCGAAAATTTAAATAGAGCAAAAAAGCAAACAGAGAAAAAAGCGAAACAATCGTAATTCCCCAGAGAACCATTGGAATAGAAAATTGCGTTAAGGGCAGAAGAAAAATAGCGATCTGATCCAAAGGGGTATAAAATAGCAAAATCATCCAGATCGGAAGCTCATCCATCAAATATAAACTGCCGAGTAGGGAGAGGGATGATAGAATAAAAGCCAATCCTATCCATAAAAATGGTTTTGCTCTGTGTACCAAAAAAAAGGAACAAAAGAAACTTCCTAGTCCGAGTCCTAAAATAAATGCAGTTAGTATAGAAGAAACAACATAAACCGTGGCTCCTAAAATCATTTCAAGAACACGGGACCAGACCAGTTCTAAAATTAGAGTCATTATACTTGAGATAAAAATGGTACTCTTGAGATAAAGTGGGAACTCCGTTTTTTGAGAAATGGGCGTCAATTCTGAAGACGGAAGAGCAATCGGAGCTTCTGGTGCCAACCGAGCCAAAAAAAACGTGATCAGAAGAATAAGAAAATTGGAACCGACCGCAACCCAGTTACTTTGAACGAGTCCTAAAGTCGGAATTAAAAAAAGTCCACTTAGAAAGGCTCCGAGTGAAGCTCCTAGTGTATTTATCGCGTATAAAAAAGAAATTCTTTGAATCGGACGATCAAAATACTGTTGGCACAATTGACTGAGAATAGGGAGCGTCGCTCCCATCGCCGTTGTTGGCGGGAGCAAAAAAATGAGAGCGAAAAAAAGACGAAAGAGGTTTAACGTAAAAAAATTAGGCTCAATGACACTAAAAAACACTTGTTGAAGTGTAATTAAAAATTGGCAAATCCAAGGAAATGCCAGTCCATAAAGACCAATAAACAGTTCCAGTATCCCATAGACAAGCAGAGGTCTTTCAATTTTCGACGTGCTTCGGCTAATCAGCCAACTTCCGATTCCAAGCCCACCAAGAAATCCAGCAATAACGGTTCCCATCGCGAATTGCGTGGTGCCAAAAATGAGAGAAAAAAGTCGAATCCAGAGCACTTGAAAAAAAAGAGCACTGGCTCCAGAGATAAAAAAACACAGCGTAAGAACAATATAAAGTTTAGAACGGGAAGTCGTCGTTGTTGTCTTCTTCGGCATCATCATCTCCGAAATAGTCGTAAGAAAATAACTGTTCAGGCCTAATGTCCCCCGCTGGCGGGGGTTTGGGGGTGGAAGAGCAATTCCAAAGGAGTCCTCCCCCTTAATCCCCCCGCCACGAAGTGTCCAAAGGGGGACATTAAAATCACAATATTATAGCGGTTTTCTCTAAAACAAAATCTATCCCTTGTACATAAACAGTCACAAAATTAAGTAACTGTTCATGTCCTAATGTCCCCCGCTGGCGGGGGTTTGGGGGTGGAATTGACAATAATGTCTATTTGAGATTCAATAATTTGTATGACCTCTCCTATCTCGTTTAAAACTTCTTCATCTGTAAATCGAAGAACAATAAAACCTTCTGCTTTTAAGGCTTTCGTTTTTAGATGATCTTTTAAAATAACCTCTTCCATATCATGAGTGATTCCATCCACTTCAATCACTATCTTTAATTCCTTACACATAAAATCTGCAATGTAATTTAATATTGGTCTTTGTCTTCTAAACTGAAAACCTTTCATTTGTTTAGAACCCAACGCATATTTCCACAAACACGATTCGGCTTTGGTCATTTCTTTCCGAAGTTTATTCGCAAAACCACGTAATTCTTTATTATACCCATAATTGTTTTCTGAAGTGGCCTTCCTCATTTTTCCTTTCTCTTCCACCCCCTTGATCCCCCGCCAGCGGGGGACATTAAGACCGAACAGTTACAAAAATAGGGAACAGTTTTGGCTGTTCCCTTAAAAATTTTAATAAAGCAGATGGGTTTGATTAATGATTTGACGAGGACAAGATCGTATCAAAAAGATAATCGTCCGGATCAAGTGCAGGTGGAGGCGAGT
This sequence comes from uncultured Planctomycetota bacterium, assembly GCA_964530615.1. Taxonomy (GTDB): domain Bacteria; phylum Planctomycetota; class JBBTDB01; order JBBTDB01; family JBBTDB01; genus JBBTDB01. The sequence goes on from CAZHAR010000011.1 coordinate 32,201, forward strand.
TCCGATTCGTTCCTCCGGGTAGTCCGGGTAGCCAACTCGAATTTGTAAGCAGAGAACGAATGCGAGAATCAAAATTGATGGTATATTCATTTCGCGCTGATTCGGGGCGAGCGTGCCATGCACCATTAACATATTCCTGATTGAGACGAACTTGGTTTCCGGCCAGCATCATTCCATTAATGGTAATATGGTCGCTAATATAACCATACCGACTCTCAAAATTGTTTTCTGCATACATAATCGCGTCTACATTATCTAGATTTCGGGTCACTAAATCGGAAAATTGAACATTTCCTGAATTGGTTTCCGCATTTTCATTTACTAACGCGATTAACGCAAATGCATCATCATACGGGTTCCAAGCCGAGGTTCCAAATGCAGGAAACACACCACCAGGCGCTATATTATAGGGAGCTGTATTGGAGGTGGATGATGATCCATGTCGATACGTAATATTATCGTTAACGATCACGTTCCCTTTAACAATAAAGGTAACACGGATAGGAATTGTAGGATCAGTGCCGGTTGGTGGTTTAAAAAAGAGGTCCTTTATAGGTCCCGCTCCGATACAAAGATTTCCTTCAATCAGATAAACTTGATTATTTCCGGCCGCGTCTATTGTTATACCATGTTGGATATTCGGACTCGCTTGTCTTAACGCAATATCGCCTAAAATATAGGTTGGAAGACCATTATTCACATAACCTGCATGATAAGCCCCTTGAAGGTCAGCAATTTCGGAAGCATTGGCTTTGATAAAAATATGGGCAGGGTTCGAAACGTCATTGATCGCTTTTCCACTAATAGCAGGAATGGTGGCTCCAAATGCTGGAATAGTGACCGCTGTACCATTTGCGGCGATTGCATCACCCACATTAACCGTCACTGCGGCCATAGAGGTAGTGAAATTCGGAGCGCCAATGGGGGGGGCACCCGATGTAAAATTAGGAGGAGACCCACCAAGATTGGGCTGTGTGGTTTGCCAGTTTGCGGAGCTAATGTTAGCGGCACGATTACTAACTGTCCCCGAAGCTTCTGTTCCAAAGTTATAAACACTCGCTTCCTGTCCATTGGTATCCGCAAATGGCTCCCCAAAATCAAATAGGCCATTACTATTTGTATCGGTAAAACCTTCTGTCTTCCACATAAAGTTAGCACCCTTCATGCGGATATCTCCAGTAATATATACATCCCCATTAATGTCGTCATTACTTCCACCTGACATATCCAGAAAATAACTTGGATCGGTAGTATAGTTCTTGGGGTCACTACCAGGAACTAGCTGTCGGTTTCCAGCATAAATGGCTTTAAAGAAGGTTTCAGAAACAGATTGTCCCGGGTTAGAGGCATTGGAAGCGGTCACCATCACCACCATTTTTCGGAATTCGCCACCATAAAAGGTAACGGCCCAAAGACGATGAAATGCAGCTTCAAATGGATCGGCACCCACTAAGTCGATTAGGCCATCTCCATTATCATCGATTCCGTTTGAGCCTAAATCTTCGTCATAAACAGCATACAAAGCTTCAAAATTTTGATTGGATGGACTGACGACTGCTATCCCGAAGGTTTTGGTCACAGGTCCAACGGTTTGGGTTTGAATACCGATATGCATCGCTTGTCCGGCAGCTCCAACTTCTCCGGGACCGTAAAGACCCGCAATAGGGAAGGTCGGAAAGCCGTCTCCTTCTCCCAAGTCGCGAGTTCCAGCAATTCTATCCATTCCGAGATCATTGGCTGGTGTCCAGGTAGTGATCCCGATATTTCCTTCAGGAGGAGAGGTCACATTTAAAAATTTAAGGCTCTCGTGAATGGCGCCTTTGAGAAGCGTTTCCGTGTGGACCCGATTTTTGGTAAATTGAGTGTAGTTGGTATCTGCTTGAATTTGCATCATCAATGTGGCTGATATCGCGCTTAGGATCACGACCACGACCACAGCGATGATCAGAATAGTTCCTTTTTTATCGATATACTTCATAAATATACTCTTTTATAAAGAAAAATTATTAAATTTTGAACGGGGTTCTTTCTTATAGTAAACGTAGTTTTAGTGAGCAGAAAACCCGGTTTGTGTGATATATTCTTCGTGTTTCAGTACACCTCCCTCAATATAAGGTCGATCAAAAACAATCACTAACCGTACATAACGATCCATGGCAACTCGAAGAAGATCCAGACTAACTCCAACATAAGGACTATCGGTTTGTACTTCCGTGTTGACAGCAATACCAGTTCCATAAAATGGGAGAGGAAGACTGGGTTGTCGAGGAAATATATCAAAAGCGGCTGTATTCCAAAATTCTTGGGTGCTTCGAGAAGTAGTCATTTCCCATTGAACCACATTATTCGCAACCACGTCGGGTTTTCGGTTGAAGCTACGGAAACGATCCCAATTAACGATAGCGACTCCGCCTTCGTCAGAATTTCCTAAAAACTTGTGAAACCAGAAAATATCGTTGGTTCTTAAATTAATCCGGATATAAAATTCTCGGGCAACAACTCCAAGCAATGTCTTTTCTTTGGACCATTCTAGGTAAGGATCTCCTGCCGGAATTTCTCCGGCGGTTCCACTAGGACCGATTCGAACCCGAAAGATTTCTTGGGAGGCTTCCGATCCAGAAATTAGATTCACATCGCTTATATTATGTGGGTTATAATCAAGATTTTTTAATTGAATGGGAAAACATTCCAGATCGCCATTTCTATTGAAATCAAACAAATCCATAAGAGACGGAATTCCTATAGCTGGACCCGAAGAAGGGAGAATGGAGCCTCCTGCCGCAAAAGAATTAGTAAAATTTGAAGCGCCAAAAATTATAGAATCATTTAGAACTTCGGCTTCTCCGGAGAGATTCGGGGCATTATTATTGCCATCTGTTTCCGGTTTTATTGCGGGCGGAGTGGGGTTTCCGTTTACATCCAATTGGGTGCCATTATAGAGTTCATAAGCATTCCAGAGGGCATCAGTACCAAGATCAAGAGTCCTTGGATCCAAATCCAGATCATCTTTATAAATCGTGTAGCGAAGGAGTTTTCCACTGGGAGAGTTCGGAGTTTTCATATTCACATAAAAAACAAATCCTTGCCAATCAGGAGTTCCGAACTTGGGTCCAGCCGTAAATGTTCGACGTCTTCCGATTCTGTCGCGAGAAGTGAGCATTTTGACGGCTTTTATGGGCATTTTGTCGTAGCTTAGTGTGGCCTGGTCAATAGGACATAGGGTCTCATTTTCTACTCCGGCCCAAACACGACCCGTATGAGAAAGAGTCACATTTCCGCCTCCGGGGCCCAGTACTAGAGAACCCGTTTTGGAATAGCTGTATTGCATTGCAGATTGAATGTACGGAAAGCGATATTCATCAACCAGAGGATCACAACCCGCACTTTGTCTGCGAAAGTTCCAACCACAGTTCGGTTTAGAAGCAAGATTACTATCACAACGCTTAAATTGTTTACCAAAAGCAGTCGTGACCTCTGCGGCTGTAAAATCATCACAATGGCTCCAAGTCTTAGCAGTATCAGAGGAACCGGGCGCTATGGAAATATAACGTTGAATGACATCGATAGAGCGAAATTCAGAGGCCTCGATATCTTTTTGAATCATCATTTGTGCTTTTTTAGCTTCTACTGCCAAAATGGTTCTTCGAATTTGCATTGTCTCTGTACGCTGAGCGACTATAAGCGTATTCATCGTGGCTAACATCAGGACTGAAAATAGCCCGAGACTGATTATTAATTCAAAAAGAGAAAACGTATTACGAAATTTTTTAGACATAAGTAACCTCGTTGGAATTGAATCTGCAAGATCAAAAAAGAGAAATTATTTTTAGGGAATCGTTTGGATATCTGCGTCTTCTTTGAGGCGAAATCGTTGAGATTGAACGACGACTCGACGATTACCACTGACCCCAGTCCAGCGAACCAGAACAATTATTTCGAAGTAGTCAATTCCGGCAGGAGGAAGGCCCGGAGCAACAGAATAACAATTGATCGAGATACTTCCGGCGCAAAAGGTGAGATCTCCTGGTTGAATGTTTACTCCGGGAACTTGAAATCGAGCATCCCATACTTGAGTAGCCAGATTATGTCCCCAGTCATAGGGATTGGTTAAATCGGTATTCGGAAGCGTGAGAAAAAGAAGTCCGTCATTCAGTTTTCGGAAAATCAGGGGATCGGTTAAAAAAATGTTTAATTTTTCGTTGGCCGCATTTATTGCAAGTAAGGTTTCCTTATTGGAGGCTTGCAAGCGAAAATTCACGGATAAGGCGGCGAGCGTAGATAAAATAGCGACAGCAAAAACAACACTGGCGACAGTAATTTCAAGTAACGTAAAGCTTTTTTTCTGCATAACTCCCTCGTCCCTATTCAACAAATTTTATATCTTCAATTTTATTTTTAATGTTCTTAAATATAAATTAAAAGCAAAAAATAGTCCAAAAAACACAAAAAATATAAATCTATTATTTAAAGAGAGTTAAAGTTTTATCAAAATTGGACTATGTAATCGATTACATAGTCCTCAGATACTTCACTACATATTGAAAATTAGGGTTCGGTCATAAATGGATACGGATACTGACTCGGAGGGACAAAATTTTCCTTGATCGTTCGAGGGGTCACCCAACGTAATAAATTCAGCTTACTTCCCGCTTTATCATTGGTTCCTGAAGCACGACTCCCGCCAAAAGGTTGCTGTCCCACAACGGCCCCTGTTGGCTTATCATTAATATAAAAGTTTCCCGCCGTATGGACCAGCCGATCCGACATTTTGACAATCGCCGTTCGATCCTGAGCAAAAACAGCCCCGGTAAGCGCGTAAGGAGAAGCCTCATCACAAATTTTTAAGGTCTCTTCAAATGTGGAATCTTCATAAACATAAATACTCAACACAGGACCAAAAATTTCTTCACTCATCGAACGATAGTTCGGATTTTTACAGAGAATCACGGTGGGCTCAATAAAATACCCGTCCTGATCCTTTGTCGTTCCGCCACAAAAAATTTGCGCGTCTGAGGCTGTTCTCGCGTGTTCAATATACCCGGATATCGATTTGAACGCCTTTTGATCAATCACCGCGTTTACAAAATTACTAAAATCCTCCACCGGGCCCATCTTCATTTCTTGAAGTTGTGCTCGCAGTGACTCCGAAACGGATTTCCAGAGTGATCGTGGAATAAAGGCCCGACTCGCGGCAGAACACTTTTGGCCCTGATATTCATAAGATCCTCGTAGTAAAGCGGTCACCAGCGAAGGTTGATCCGCAGAAACGTGAGCAAAAATAAAATCTTTCCCACCCGTTTCTCCCACAATTCGCGGATATCCCTTATATTTCTTGATATTTTCGCCAATCGTTCTCCACATTCCGTGAAATACTTCCGTTGAGCCGGTGAAATGAATTCCAGCCAAACCCGGTTGATTTAAAATCGGATTTCCAACCGTACTTCCCGAACCCGGTAAAAAATTAATCACTCCCGGAGGAAGACCCGCTTCTTGTAACAATTTCATGATAAAATAATTGGAATAAACCGAAGTGGACGCTGGTTTCCAGAGCACCGTATTCCCCATAATCGCTGGAGCCGTCGGTAAATTTCCAGCAATGGACGTAAAATTAAAGGGAGTGACCGCAAAAACAAAACCTTCCAAGGGCCGCTGTTCTAAACGGTTCCACACACCTCTTGCGTGAACTTGTGGCTGTTCTTCGTAAATTTCCTGAGCGTACCGCGCATTAAAGCGAAAAAAATCAATCATCTCGCAAGCGGAATCGATTTCGGCTTGAAACACATTTTTGGATTGCCCCAACATCGTTGAAGCATTTAAAATATCTCGATACGGGCCCGCCAATAATTCTGCCGCTTTAAGAAAGATCGAAACGCGATGTTCCCAAGGCATTCTGGCCCAGTCTGCTGAAGCGTCGCGAGCCGCTTTTACCGCAGAGTCGATGCACTCCGGAGTCGCTTGATGAAATGTGGCCAAACGGTGTCGATGCTCATGAGGCTTTACACAGGTTCCCAATTTCCCAGTACGAACTTCTTTTCCTCCAATAATCAAAGGGATTTCGATTTCTTGCGAGTCCAGTTCCGCTATTTTTGCTTTCAAACGTCGTCGCTCTTCCGAACCCCGAGCATACGATAAGATCGTTTCATTCACGGGATCAGGAGTTTTAAATTTAGCATTCGTCGCCATAAGGTTCCTTCAAAAAAAGTAGACCTGTTTCTGAATGCGTTAGCATAACTTGTGACTGATTTCAAGTCTACTTTTAGGTTCCACTATTTTCAATGAGCCCGCCGCCAAGCGGTTCAAATTGCGCTGTAAAATGACGAAGCACTTTAGGCGCCTCTGTCATACGAACTCCATGAATTCGTGTCCGAATTTGATAGAGATAGAGCAATACTTCCGCAACATAGTCTACATGGCTCTGAGTATACATTCGTCTTGGAAAAGCGAGACGGACTAGCTCCATACGCGCAGGTTTTTCGCTCCCATCGGGTTGCATACCAAACATAACCGACCCAATTTCCACAGAACGAATTCCTCCTTCCAGATAGAGCGCAAGCGATAGGGCCCAGGCAGGATATTGGTCCGCAGAAAGATGAGACAACATGGTTTTCGCGTCCAGATAAATCGCGTGTCCACCGGTAGGTTGAACCATCGGAATCCCGGCTTTTGTCAAAATTTCTCCCAGATATTCAATGGAGCGAATACGATAATGCAAATAATCTTCTTCTAAGACTTCTTCCAAACCTACCGCGATGGCTTCTAAATCATACCCCGCCAATCCTCCATAGGTCGGAAATCCTTCCGTCAAAATCAAATTATTTCGACAGCGATCCGCTAAAGAATCGTTATTCAAGGCTAAAAAACCTCCAATATTCGCAAGACCATCTTTTTTGGTGCTCATCGTACAACCATCGACCAGACGAAACATTTCTTGGGCGATTTCTAGGGGACTTTTTTGAGAATACCCTTCTTCGCGTGTTTTGATAAACCAGGCATTTTCCGCAAAACGACAAGCATCTAGGAAAAGAGGGATTCCAAAACGCTGACAAATCGTTTTTATTCCGCGAATATTTTCCATACTAACGGGCTGACCCCCGCCAGAATTATTGGTCACCGTTACCATGACCAGCGGAACTTTTGGAGCATTCTCGGTCAGGACCCGTTCCAGAGAACTTAAATCCATATTTCCCTTGAAGGGATGAAAAAGAGATAGATTTCGGCTTTCCGGTAAAGGAAGATCGAGCGCGATTGCCTGACACGCTTCAATATTGGCTCGTGTCGTATCAAAGTGAGTATTGTTTGGAACGATCTCTCCGGGTCGAAGCAGAGAGGTAAATAAAATCCGTTCCGCAGCTCGCCCCTGATGTGTGGGAAAAATATGCTTTAGATTCGTAAGTCGCTTGACTACGTCTTGAAATCGATAAAACGATCGTGCTCCTGCATAACTTTCGTCTCCACGCATCATTCCAGCCCATTGATGGCAAGACATCGCACCTGTTCCAGAATCAGTTAACAAATCGATCAGAACGTCTTCTGCTTTAACCAAAAAAAGATTATAGGACGCTTTTTTTAGAGCGGCTTCCCTCTCTTCGCGTGTGGTTTTTCGAATGGGTTCGACGGATTTAATCCGAAAGGGCTCAATAATGGTTTTGAATTGCATCTTTAATTCCTTTCCTATTCCATAATTTTTAAAATCAGACAAATTATAGCTTAGTTAGCTGATTTTAAAAATAAAAAAAGACGCAAGGGTTTGCGTCTTTTCAATATGGCGGAGAGATAGGGATTCGAACCCTAGGTAGCGGTTATACCACTACAACGGCTTAGCAAGCCGTCGCTATCGACCACTCAGCCATCTCTCCGAGTTGATATTTTTGGCGGAAGGAGTAGGATTCGAACCCACGAAGGTGTTACCCTTAACGGTTTTCAAGACCGCCGCTATCGACCACTCAGCCATCCTTCCACGGGAATGATGTTTTAGATTGTATCTTTTTAACCGAAGATGTCTAATAAATTTCAGTTTTTTTCAAAAATTAATTCATTTTTTTTCCATTTTTTCAAATTTCAGAATTACAGACCTCGTCAAGAACTTCTTTTTCTACATAGATTGGAGTATTATTTTGTGCGGCTAACGCAATCGCATCACTGGGGCGGGCATCAATCGAAATTTCTTTTCCCTGTTGATCAATGATTAAATTAGCGTAAAAGGTATTATTTTTGAGTTCCGAAATGACCACTTTTTCAAGTTTTCCGCCCAATTTTTCGATGATACTCAATAAGAGATCGTGTGTCATTGGACGCGGAGAAGCTTGTTCTTTAATATTTCGGTCAATGGCGTGAGCTTCAAAAAAACCAATTACAATCGGAAAACTGCGTTCTCCTGAGGCTTCTTGCAGAACGATGATTTGTTGTTCTTGAGTATCCGAAATAATAATTTTCCGAAGTTCACATAAAATGGCGTTTTTCATGATGCGTCCTTGTAGGAGCGAATGGCTCGGATCTTCTATCCACTTTTTAACAAAATAACCGTTTTCTCCTTATTGTGCAAGAGAAAGAATTTTGTGATATGAGTCTTCCAGAACACCCTTTAAAACTATTGATTATTAGTGGTATCTTCCACCCAGAAATTGGAGGACCCTCCCGATATCTCTATAATTTGGCACGGTATTTACAAGAAAATGGACATCAAGTGACCGTGATCGCTTTTTCAGCAGAGCCTTCACGGTACCACTATCCTTATAAAGTGATCCGTATTCTCCGAAAAATTTCGCTTCCTTTTCGTCTTTTTCAAATGTGGTGCCAAATTCTCGTCCACGGCATTCGAGCCGATGTTCTTTTTGTTAACGATTATGGAATTCCGTCCGTACTGGCGAATTTACTTCTACGGAAGCCAATCGTATTAAAAATTGTTGGTGATTGGGCCTGGGAATATTCCATCCGCCATCAACTCACCCAAGAAGGAATTGAAGAGTTTCAGAAAAAACCGCATCAGGGACGTATTCGATGGGTTCAAAAAATTCAACAAATGTATGTCTCCCGAGTGAACCATATTATCACGCCAAGTCGCTATTTACAAAAGATTGTCTCGGGTTGGATGAAGCGTCCGGTTCCGGTTCGTGTGATTTATAACGCGCTGGATGCCACCCATTATCATCTTCCAGAATCCAAAGAGGTGGCAAAAAAAGAATTAGGGTGGTCTTTTCGTTATATGCTGACAATCGCTAGACTCAACCCCTGGAAAGGAGTAGACACCGTGATCAACCTAATGAAATCGCTCCCTGAAGAGGTTCATTATGTGGTTATCGGAGAAGGGCCAGAATTTCAAAAATTGAAAAAACTTTCCCAAGATCTCCAGCTTGAAGAGCGGGTCCATTTATTGGGTCGCATGGATTTGGAAAAAGTAGGGCCTTATTTAAAAGGCGCGGAACTTCTTGTTCTTTATACGGGCTACGAAGGCTTATCTCATGTCCTTTTAGAATCTCTGCTCGCGGGCCTTCCCATTGTGACGACGGATATTGGCGGAAATCCGGAAGTCGTTTCTTCTCCAGAATACGGCGCTTTAGTTCCCTATGGCGACGAAAAAAAATTACAAGCTACGCTCGAACATCTCCTCACTCAACCCGAAGCTTTAAGAGCTTTAGCTGAGGGAAGTACCAAAAGGCACCAAGATTTTTCTTGGCCAACGCTTCTCTCGCAAACCCTTCAATTACTTCAAGAAATTCGACAATCCAAAAAATCTGAAAATCATTCTTCTTAGAGAGGAGAAAGAATCTCGCTTGGATTTTTGAAAAAAGAAGTTAAACTAAAGAATATCTTTTTGTAATTATTCAGGTACAACCTGTAGATTTCAATTTAGGTCAAACCACAAAATCTTGTGGTCTTTGTCCCCCGCTGGCGGGGGTTTGGGGGTGGAAGAGCACTTCTGAAAGACTCCACCCCCTTGATCCCCCGCCAGCGGGGGACATTAGGAGACCTGAACAGTTACATCTTTTTTTGAGATCCTTGGAATAATAAAGCTCCAAGATTTATGTGTGGATTGACGAATTTTTCTTTCTTTGATTGATGGACGAGAATATCAGTGGCAAAACCGACAAAAACCCCACAAATTGAACAACTCAAAGACTACCTGGCCTTAATGAAAGAGTATGATTTAGCTGAATTGGAGTTGGAAGAAGGGGGAATCCGAATTAAATTAAAAAAAGAATCTAGAATCACTTATGCTCCCACTCCTTCATCGTTAAGTAATGCTTTTCCTATGGCAATTTCTTTGGATCAGCAACAAAATAAAACCACAGCGCCTTCCGCAAATCAGCCAGAAGGTGCAGAAGAAATTAAATCTCCGATGGTTGGAACCTTTTATCGTTCTGCAGGGCCGGGTAAATCCGCTTTTGTAGAAAAAGGGGCCGATGTGAAAAAAGGAGATATCCTCTGTATTGTGGAAGCCATGAAAATTATGAACGATATTAACTCCACTATGGACGGAAAACTCCTGGATATCCTTGTAGAAAATGGTGAAACCGTAGAATATGGTCAACCCTTGTTTGTCATTCAGAAGAAATAAAGAATGTTTAAGCGAATTTTAATTGCAAACCGTGGTGAAATTGCTTTACGCATTATTCGTGCTTGTACTGAGTTAGGTATTGAAACTGTCTGTGTTTATTCCGAAGCCGATAAAAGCGCAATCTATTTACGTTTTGCGACAGAAACGATTTGTATCGGCCCCGGCCCAGCACTCCAGAGCTACCTCGATATTCAACGTATTATCGCGGCGGCAGAAGTGACGGATGCCTCTGCTATTCATCCCGGATATGGCTTCCTCTCCGAAAACGCCGAATTTGCCAATATTTGTCGCCAATGTAAAATCGAATTTATTGGCCCTAGCTCCGAAGCGATTCGACTTCTCGGAGACAAAGCGAAAGCCAAAGAACTCGCTAAACGCGCGAAGGTTCCTACAGTCCCGGGTTCCGATGGTGTGGTTCAAACTGAAAAAGAAGCGCTTCGCATCGCCGCAAAATTAGGCTATCCCGTTTTAATAAAAGCCGCAGGCGGTGGAGGTGGACGCGGAATCCGCCTCGCAACGAACGATCTTTCTCTACGAACCGGCTTGAACTCCGCGCGCGCAGAGGCGCAACAATCTTTCAAAAATCCCGATCTCTACCTAGAAAAATTAATCCGCAAACCCCGTCATATCGAATTTCAAATGCTCGGGGACAACTATGGGAATATCATTCACCTCGGAGAACGCGATTGCTCAATGCAACGCCGTAAACAAAAGATTTTGGAAGAGTGTCCTTCTCCTTTTTTGACCGAAGAACTCCGAAAAAAAATGGGAGATGCCGCTTTGCGGTTTGCTCATGAAGCAAAATACACCAACGCAGGAACGATTGAATTTTTGGTGGACCCCGAAGGGAATTTCTATTTTATCGAAATGAATGCGCGTATTCAGGTGGAACACCCGATCACCGAAATGACCACCGGAATCGATTTGGTGAAACAGCAAATTCGCATGGCATTCGGAGAAAAACTGCAATATAAACAAGAAGATATTAAACAAACTGGACACGCGATTGAATGCCGTATTAACGCGGAAGATCCGTATAATAATTTTCGACCCTGTCCCGGAAAAATTACGATGTTCTTTCCGCCTTCAGGCCGAGGAGTTCGTTTAGACTCCCATGTCTATACAAATTACGTCATTCCTCCGTATTACGATTCAATGATTGGAAAACTTATCACCTGGCGCGAAAACCGAAAAGAAGCCATCACTGCGATGCGTCGGGCTCTCCAGCATTTTATTTTGGAAGGGATTCCGACCACGAAAGAATTTCTTGATGATATTATTTCCATGAAAGAGTTTCGGGACGGTCAATATAATACTGAATTTTTGGAAGATATTATTTCAGACAAAGTTCCCCAGTAAAGGGTAGACGTTATTATGGCCGATAAAGTCGTTGTGATCCGTCCTCCCTTGGTTCGTCCTAAATGGAACTACGTAAATTTGAGTACTCCACCCATTGGCCCCGCCTACGTTGCCGCGAGTTTACGCGTCGCTGGCTATGAGGTTTCCTTCGTAGATGCGGTCGGAGAAGCACTAGAACAATTTACTCCACTCCCCTACGGTCTTTTACTTCACGGACTTTCGTTTGAACAAATCACGGCTCGTATTCCTCCGGATTGTCGTGCGATTGGAATCTCTATTCAATTTTCCTTTGAGTTTCCTCAATGTCGTGAATTGACTTGGGCCATTCGAAAACAATTTCCGAATGCCTTTCTTTTCGCGGGTGGAGAACATGCGACTGCGCTTCCCGAAGAAACCTTACGAACTACCGCACTTGATGCCATTGTCCTCGGAGAAGGAGAAATCAAGGCGGTCGAACTCTTGCGTGTTGCGTTTCAGCCCAACGATATCAGAGACTTCGGAACCGTTGCGGGGATTTGCTGGAAAGACTCGGGTGGACAAATTCATCGTAATTCCGAGGGCCTTCGTGTTTCCGAAATTGGGCAACTCCCGAAACCCGCGTGGGATCTCCTTCCTTTAGAACAATATCTTTCGCGCCACCTTGGATTTGGCGTTGCTCGTGGTCGAAATATGCCCGTATTGGCCTCTCGTGGATGTCCCTATCAATGCACTTTTTGCTCTAGTCCGCTCATGTGGACCACGACCTGGACTGCTCGCGATGTGGATGACTTGCTGGATGAAATGGAAGGCTGGATACAACAATATCAGATCGATAATTTTGATTTTTATGATTTGACGGCGATTATCCAAAAAAAATGGATTGTGGAATTTTGCGAAAAAATTCAAGAACGTGGGTTAAAATTTACCTGGCAACTTCCTAGCGGAACTCGAACGGAAGCGATTGACGAAGAAGTCGCACGGCTTTTATATCAATCGGGTTGTCGCAATCTTTCGTATGCTCCAGAAAGTGGTTCGCCACGAATTTTGAAGCGAATTAAGAAAAAAATTCATCCCGAAACAATGTTGCGTTCACTACGAGGCTGTGTTCGTCAAGGACTCAACGTAAAAACCAACATTATTTTAGGGTTCCCCGGAGAAAGCTGGAGCGATATTGCACACAGCTATTGGTTTATTTTAAAACTGGCAATGGTCGGCGCTCAAGATCTTGCGGTGTGGTGCTTTGCTCCTTATCCGGGATCCGAGTTATTTCAAGAACTCGTGGCTCAAGGAAAAATTGATTGCCTTGATGATGAATATTATCGAAAATTAGCTTGTTATGCGGACCCGTCCCAGACGGTTTCTTATAGTGATTCTTTTTCTGCACGACAATTACTTATTCTACGGACTCTCGGCGTTTTATTGTTTTATGGGGCCAATTTTACTTTTCGGCCCTGGCGCGTGATTCAGCTTTTTTGGCATCTGGCTTGTGGTCGATACGAATCCCGCTCGGAACAAGCACTGGCTTCGATTTTTCAGAAATTTCGTCTCAGTTCTAAATCTTCTTGAAAAAAGGGCGATCTCTTGTTTAGATTAGGCACACGCGGAAGCGAATTAGCGCTTTTTCAAGCAAATTTTGTCAAAAACGTCCTCGAATCTCAAGCTTCTGTTTCGATTCAGATCCAGATTATTCGAACCCTCGGTGATCAAAAAACGGAGCTTCCCTTTCATCAAATGAACGCACAAGGCGTTTTTACGAAAGAACTAGAAGAAGCACTCCTTTCCAAAAAAATTGATTTGGCGGTTCATAGTCTCAAAGATTTAGCGACAGAATCTCCAAAAGAACTCATGATCGGAGCGATCCCGACTCGCGCGGCGGTTCATGACTTGCTTTTAGTTCACCCGGAATCCTTGGAATCTCCTGAAAACAGGCAATATCCCTGGATCTTTAAGAAAAATGCGATTGTGGGAACCAGTGCCTTGAGGCGGGCATCCCTTCTGCTTTCTTTTCGTCCTGATGTGCAAATTAAACCGATTCGAGGAAATGTTCCTACCCGTTTGAAAAAACTCGAAACACGAGAATGTGACGCTATTTTACTGGCTCAAGCCGGAATTGATCGCCTTCAACTCGATATCACTCCTTATGAAACCTGTCCTTTGAATCCGACCTATTTTCCTTCGGCTCCGGGGCAAGGGGCGCTGGCGATACAAATTCACAGAGACAATACTGGTTTAGCAGAATTATTAAAAAGTATTCATGATCCTCAGACTGCGGAACTGGTTTTAGCCGAGCGGAGCTTTTTGGCTCTTTTTGAAGGAGGCTGTAGCTTGCCTCTCGGAGCCTTCGCAAAAAAGACGTCAGACGGAATTCAGTTGTATGGATTTCTGGAAAAAAATCAGAAAAAAATTCTGGATCACGTGATTGCGGAAACCTCAGAATCTGCCGCCCAACAACTGTATGAAAAGTTTTTAACACAACTGAATTCCCGGCTTTAAGCGATGCTTCCTTCTTTTTCCCAAGTCGTACTAACACGCGAAATTGAGAAATCAGAAAAGCTTCGGGTCTTATTAATGCAACAAAAAATTCCGGTGCTTCTCTGGCCGTTGATTCAAATTCGCGTTCTTTCACTCGAGCCATTCCGTCCTCTATTAGAACAGCGTTCACGTTATGATATGCTTGTTTTTCCGAGCCCAAACGCCGTTCACGGATTTTTTCAGGGATTAAAAAAAATCACTCTTTCCTGGGAGCCTTGGCACTCGATCCCGACCGCAGTTGTCGGAAATGCAACAGCTTCTGCGCTGTCGCAATACGGCGATTTTAGACCTCTCATTCCTGAAACACAAGAGGGAGAAGGGCTTGTTAAGTTGTTAACGCAACAAAATAATCAACGCGTTCTTCTCGTAGCCGGAAAACAAAGTCTTCTTCCGGACGAATTACAAACGCAACAGATTCCATTTGATTGGATTCCTTGCTATCAAACCGAGAGGGTTCCGCTAGAGGAGCGGCCATTGATATCTTTAGCTCAATCCATTCTTGTATTTGCCTCTCCGAGTGCCGTAGAGAGTTTTTTGCTTTCTCATTCTTTTGCTGAAACGGGAGCTGTTGTCGCGATTGGAAAAACGACTGCGATCAAGGTCCAAAAGCATTTTTTCGGCCCCTTAAATATTGCATCGGAGCCTTCAGAACAAGGGCTATTGAAAGCAATTCAATCCCTTTTTTGGAGTCGCTAAGAAATTTTTCAACTCGGGGATGAAAAAACTAGGTTTCTTCAAAGAAATGAGTATAATAAAAACTAGTAGAGTTTCTTTTCTGTCCATCAGCCATTTATCTATATTTCAAAAGAGATCTAAAAAGGATTGGCCATGAAAATCCGTTTTTTTTGTTCTTGCGGTAAAGAATATCTTGTCGGGGAAGATAAAGTTGGAAAACAAACGAAATGTGCGGTTTGCCAAAATTTACTGAAAGTTCCAGAAAAATCTCAAGAAAATATTGTGGTTCGTTGTAGTGATTGTCAAAAACTCTTTGATGTACTTCCTTATCTTTTAAATAAAGAAAAGGACTGTCCGTCCTGTGGAAGTAAGGTCAAAGTCTTGCCACAAGAGAAAGAAGAAGCTTCTGTCCTTTACTCGGATGGCAATTTAGACAAGGAAGAATATTCTTACGACTTCAAGGAACCCGAAGATTTGGATCAACGTCTCTGCAATTTTTGTCGAGTCGAAGTCAAAGACGATGAAGATATTTGTCATTCTTGTGGCTATAAAACCAAAGGAAAAAATTGGAATATGGCAGCGACCTTACCTAAAATCGGGAAAGCGTCGGTACGTCAAGCTAAAATACAACAGTCCCAAGAACGTCGTCAACAAAAACAGGGCTTATCTGCCAAGGAAAATCCGGGAAATCCCAAAGCGTCTTCTCCACCAACGGCTTCTCCGAATAAATCCGCGACTAAACCTCCCGCTTCGCCCCATAAAGGCTCTGCGATGAGAATGCTTCGTAAACGTCATCGGTAAAACCCCTTTTTTACAAAAAAAATTATGGATCACCCAAAAACTATTTTTCATTCGTCAAAAGCGCCTGAGCCTGTGGGTTTTTATCCGCACGCACGCGTGGTCGGTCAATTGTTATTTCTTTCAGGGATTGGCCCTCGTGAACGAGGAAGCAAGAAAATTCCCGGAGTCACACTGGATGAGCAGGGGAACATTCTCTCTTACGATATTGAAACTCAGTGCCATTCGGTTTTTAAAAATGTTCGAGCGGTGCTTGAAGAAGCGGGATCGGGTTGGGACCAACTAGTCGATGTCACAGTTTTTCTAACCCATATGAAACTTGATTTTCCGATCTATAATAAAATTTACGGGGACTACTTTAAAGAAAATCAACCGTGTCGGACCACAGTAGAAGTCAGTGCGCTTCCTACACCTATCGCAATAGAACTCAAATGTATCGCGACGCTCAAAAATTCTTCTTAATCGTCCCACCAAAAGAAACAGAGCTTTTTTATGAGTACACTTTCTGCATTTAATTTAAAAGACTGGATTGAGCAACATCGGCACTTATTGAAACCACCTGTAGGTAATAAATGTGTCTGGGAAAATTCGGAATTTATCATTATGATCGTTGGCGGGCCAAATGCTCGTAAAGATTATCATGTGGATGAAAGTGAAGAGTTTTTCTATCAAATGGAAGGCTCGATTACTTTAAAAGTGATTGAAAACGGAAAATTTGTAGATATTCCGATTCGGGAAGGAGATATTTTTTTGCTTCCCGCGCGTGTTCCTCATTCTCCGCAACGTCCTGCAAATACGGTGGGTTTGGTAGTCGAGCGTCGTCGAAATGCTGGGGAACTCGATGGTTTTCAGTGGTATTGTCCTCAATGCAAGACGAAGCTTCATGAAGAGTTTATTCCGCTCACGAATATTGTAACCCAACTTCCCCCGCTTTTTGAAAAATTTTACAAAAATGAGGTGTTTTGTACTTGTAAAAAATGTGGAAAGAAGCTGGCTCCCTCTTGAAAATAGATATTCATACTCATATTTTGCCCAAAAATTGGCCCGATTTAAAAGAACGATACGGCTATGGCGGTTTTGTTCAATTAGAGCATCATGCTCCGAATTGCGCGCGAATGGTGCGCGACGGAGAAGTTTTTCGAGAAATTCAAGCGAATTGCTGGGATCCAGAGTCTCGATTAAACGAGTGCGAACGCTTTGGTGTTCAGGTTCAGGTTCTTTCAACTGTTCCTGTGATGTTTAATTACTGGGCGAAACCCGAGGATACTCTTGATCTTTCTCGATTACTGAATGATTCTATTGCCGAAATCGTGTCTCACTATCCAAAACATTTTGTCGGACTAGGAACGCTTCCCTTACAGAAAAACGAACTCGCGATTCAAGAACTGGAACGTTGCGTTAAAATTGGGCTCGCGGGGGTTCAGATCGGTTCTAACGTCAACGGCTTGAATCTTGGAGAACAATCGTTTTTCCCTTTTTTTGAAGCCTGTGAATCGCTGGGAACCTGTATTTTTATTCATCCTTGGGATATGCTTGGAAAAGATCGTCACAAAAAATACTGGATGTCTTGGTTAGTGGGGATGCCCGCGGAAACAGCAACCGCTATTTGTTCTATGATTTTTGGGGGAGTGTTTGAACGCTTTCCCAAATTGCGTGTTGCGTTTGCTCATGGAGGCGGATCGTTTCCCTCCACGCTGGGTCGTATTGAACATGGGTTTCAAGCGCGACCCGATATTTGTGCAATAGATAATCCGGTGAATCCTCGACAGTATCTAGGAAAATTTTATCTGGATTCGCTCGTCCATGATCCTCAGATGTTGCATTATTTAATTGCGCTTGTCGGAGCGGAAAAGATTGCACTTGGAACCGACTATCCGTTTCCTCTCGGAGAAAATGAACCCGGACAACTCATTGAATCGATGTCCCTTGATTCCCAAGTTAAAGAGCGTCTTTTGAGTGAGACGGCGCTAGAATGGCTTGGAAAAAAGAAAAGTGATTTTTATGAATTCTGAATATCAAACCTCGGAATCGTATGCGCTTCAGTGTGATTCAAGCGATCCCTTGCGTGAATATCGACAACAATTTTATATTCCTAAAACGAAAGAGGGTCAAGACGTTATTTATTTTTGCGGAAATTCGCTGGGTCTTCAGCCCAAAAGTGCTAGAGGTTATCTCGAACAAGAGATGCACGATTGGGAACTCTTAGGGGTGGAAGGCCATTTTTCGGCCAAAAATCCCTGGATGCCTTATCATGAATTTTTAACGCAACAGACCGCTCGTCTTGTTGGCGCTAAACCGATTGAAGTCGTCACAATGAATACGCTGACGGTGAATCTTCATTTGATGATGGTGTCCTTTTATCGGCCCACTCCAAAACGTTATAAAATTTTAATTGAAAAAGGGGCTTTTCCTTCGGATCAATACGCGGTTCAATCTCAGATTCGATTTCACGGATTTTCTCCTAAGGAGGCTTTCCTCGAGATTTCTCCTCGATTGGGAGAGAGTTGTTTACGCTCTGAAGATATTGAATCTGTTCTGGAGCAACACGGACACTCGATTGCTCTCATTCTCTTGGGCGGAGTCAATTACTATACCGGACAAGCGTTTGAGATGGATCGTATTACAAAAAAAGGCCATCAACAGGGGTGTCTAGTGGGATTTGATTTGGCTCATGCGGCTGGGAACTTAATCCTTGCTCTACATGACTGGGAAGTCGACTTTGCCGTCTGGTGCTCGTATAAATACTTAAACGGTGGGCCGGGTTGTCTTGGGGGTTGTTTTGTTCACGAAAAGTATGCGAACAAGCCCGATATTCCGCGATTTTCCGGATGGTGGGGACATCAGCAAAAGACACGATTTCAGATGGGACCCGAATTCCATCTGACTCCCGGAGCCGAAGGCTGGCAGATTAGTAATCCACCGATTCTGCCGATGGCTACTTTACGCGCATCGTTAGAAATTTTTGATCAAGCGGGAATGTCTCGATTGCGCCAAAAAGCGGATCGGTTGACGGGTTATTTAGAATTTCTTTTAAATCAAAAACCCCAATCCCACGTGTCTTTGATTACGCCAATCGATCCGAAACAACGGGGTTGTCAACTTTCGATTGCAGTTCGTTCTCGTGGAAAAGAATTGTTTCAACATCTTCAAAACCATCACATTCGTTGTGACTGGCGAGAGCCTGATGTGGTTCGGGTGGCGCCGGTTCCCCTCTATAATACCTTTCTGGAGGTATACCAGTTCAATCAAGCGTTTCAATCCTTTCCTTCCTTTTAAGTCTTTTTTGATTTTTCTTTTTTGAGATGTGTTATGACCCATTCTTCTCTTCCTAAAAATCATTTAAGTATTGTGGGCGCCGGGCTGTCGGGTTCGCTTCTTTCTCTTTTTCTCTTGAAGCGAGGCTTTCCTGTAGATCTTTATGAACGACGTCCAGATATGCGTAAAATCGAGATCAGCGCTGGACGTTCTATCAACCTTGCTCTTTCCGTTCGTGGAATCCACGCGCTAGAGCAAGTCGGAATCTGCGAAGAGATTATGCAAAGCGCCATTCCCATGAAAGGGCGAATGATTCACGCACTGGATGGGAAACTGACCTTTCAACCCTATGGAAAAAATGAACAGGAAGTGATTTATTCCATTTCTCGTGGAGGTCTAAACAAGTCTCTGATGACGCTTGCAGAAAAAAAAGGCGCTAAAATTCATTTTAATCGAAAATGTACTGGAATTAATTTTCAAAGTCGGCATCTGCATCTTTATGAAGAAGAGACGCATCTAGAGAGCCTTGTAGAAACGAATCTTGTCATCGGTACTGATGGCTCCGCCTCAGCTATTCGACTAGAGATGCAGAAAAAAAGACGATTCAATTATTCGCAAGTGTACCTCGAACACGGCTATAAAGAATTGTGTATCCCTCCTGGACCCAATAATGAGTTTCTTCTGGAAAAGAATGCGCTTCATATCTGGCCACGCGGAACCTATATGCTCATAGCCCTTCCTAATTCAGATGCGAGTTTCACCTGTACTTTATTTTTTCCGATGGAAGGCGAATTCAGTTTTGAAACATTGGATTCTGAAGAAAGCGTGTTGCATTTCTTTCAAAAGCAGTTTCCTGATGCTTTACCGCTGATGCCCACTTTAATTAAAGATTTCTTTGAAAACTTGACGGGAACGCTGATGACGGTCAAATGTAGTCCCTGGTCCGTTGACAATCTCTCTGTTCTGCTGGGAGATGCGGCTCATGCGATTGTTCCTTTTTTTGGTCAAGGCATGAATTGTTCGTTTGAAGATTGTTTTTGGTTCGACGAATGCATTGCACGCTATGGAACAGAGGACTGGGAAAAAATATTTAAAGAATTTGAAAAGCTCCGAAAAATCAATACGGACGCGATTGCGGATCTCGCCGTCGAAAATTTTATTGAAATGCGGGATCGTGTCGGAGATCCTCATTTTCTTTTCAAGAAAAAAGTTGGCCTTTTACTAGAAGCCAAATATCCGGTGTCGTTTATTCCCAAATATTCGCTGGTTTCTTTTCATCGTGTTCCGTATGCTGTTGCATTAAAAATGGGACAAATTCAAGAAGGAATTCTGGATGAAATTTGTTCCGGAATTCATCGTATAGAAGAAATAAACTGGGAAAAGGTAAAAAAGCTGATTCAGGAACGCTTAAATTTTTCTCCGCTCGAAATGACTGTTTAGAAAAGGTCCGTTTGATATGGCTCAATTTCTTTGGATTCTTGGCAGTGGAATCTTAATGTCTCTTTTTTCCTTAGTGGGTGGGATTAGCTTTTTATTTTCGGAAGCGACTTTAAAAAAAATGATTCTGCCGATGGTCGCATTCGCCGCCGGTTCTTTTATGGGAGCCGCTTTTTTTCACATGATCCCAACTGTTCTCGAAACAGGAACACTAGAATTTTCCTGGATCGCACTCTGGATTATGGTTGGTTTTTCTCTCTTCTTTATGATCGAACAGTTCCTTCATTGGCACCATTGCCACCGAGCGGAAACCGATTGCAACGACACCAAACCCTTAAATTATCTGATTCTTTTAGGCGATGGGCTTCATAATTTACTGAGTGGCTTTTTTGTTGCCGCCGCTTTTATGCTTAATATCAATGCGGGGATCGCCGCATGGCTAGCGGAACTCTCCCACGAAATTCCTCAAGAACTGGGTGATTTTGGAATTTTGGTTCACGGGGGTTGGAGTCGTGAAAAAGCGCTTTTTTTTAATTTCCTCTCTTCATTGACCTTTCCGCTTGGAGGGATCATTACTTATTTTGCGTCCCCCTACCTCAGTATAGAATTTTTGATTCCGCTCGCGGCCGGAAGTTTCATTTATATTGCGGCTTCGGATTTGGTTCCAGAAATCAATAAAAATCATAGTCTTAAAACAAATATTATACACTTTTTCGCCTTTATTGCTGGCGTTGCGTTACTATTTTTAATGCATCTTCTTCTTCATGTTCACCCTTCTCACCCCCATTAATAGTGAAAAAAATGACCCCTTCTCCATTAATGCAACAGTTAAAAGAACGTTGTCGCTTGCGACAGAAAACGATTATGTTCCCTGAATCGAATGACGAACGCGTCGTTCAGGCTTGCCAGATGGCACAACGCGAAGGATTATTCAAAAGTATTCTAATCGGTCACAACCCGGGAAATGATCTTGAATACCGCCACCCCGATGAAGATCCTCAGCTAAAAGAGCATGCGGAATGGTATCGTCAACATTTGAAGCGCTTGATCCCGCTTGAAGAAGCCTGTGACGACATTCGAGAAAACCCTAATCTATACGGAGCTTTGTTGGTCCGAACTGGAATTACTCATGGGGGAGTCAGCGGAAGTAATAGCCCTACGGCGAGTATCATTCGCGCGGGACTCCGAGGTATTGGAATGGAACGATCCTTGATCAGTTCCTGCTTTCTCATGATCCGAGAAAATACCTTCCTCGGCTACGGAGATTGCGGAGTCGTTCCCGTTCCTAGCTTAGAGCAATTAGTTGAAATCGCGCTTTCGACGGCTAAAACGTATCAATTATTAACGCAACAAGAACCCCGAATTGCTTTTTTGTCTTTTTCTACTTTAGGCAGTGCCGATCATTCCTGTCTTGATCCCATTCGTGGAGCTGTCAAACGTCTTCGAGAATCACATCCTCAATTAGCGGTCGATGGAGAACTTCAATTCGATGCCGCTTTTCTTCCTCAAGTGGCCACTCGCAAATGCCCCAATAGTTCTGTAGGCGGAAAAGCGAATGTTTTCATTTTTCCCGATCTCAATTCGGGGAATATCGCTTATAAAATTACCGAGCGTCTTGGCGGATTTGTCGCGCTTGGCCCATTAATTCAAGGATTCAAAGCGCCCTGGATGGATCTCTCACGGGGTTGCTCAGTCGAAGATATTCTCTATGTCGCCGTTATTGCGACCCTGATGGATCGTCTGATATAGGGTTTCCTCTGTTAAAAAAAATCGTTTTCGGATGTTTGAAATGAAAACCATTTATTTTTTTCTGCTTTTTGTGGGATCACTCCATTTTGCACAGATCATCGACTCTGTCGAAATTCAGGGACAGAAAAACGTTTCTGAGCAGTTGATTCGACATCTTTTACTCTCAAAGCCTCGCACTTCTTTCGATTTGGAACTTTGTAACCAAGATTTAAAACTTTTATATAGCTTTGGTTTTTTTCAACAAATTTCCTTTTCTCAAGAGATAGATGCCCCTGAAGTAAAGCTACAAATTCAGTTAGAAGAACACCCGCTCTTGTTAGAAATGGATATCCAAGGAAACACCCATCTTTCTTCAACGGTTCTTTTGTCTCATTTACTTCTCCGCAAAGGAGCTTTTTTGGCTCCTTATAAAGTGATTCAAGCCGTACAAACCCTCATTCGTATTTATCGAGAACAAGGTTTTTGGTTTATTCAAGTTCGGTGTAACTCGGAAGCGAGCGAGGCAGGAATGTTGCTTCATTTTTTAATAGACGAGGGGCCGTTGGTCAAAGTCGAAAAAATAAATCTGGAAGGCCTTCAAAACTTTTCTGCCGAAGAAATTCTGCCTTATTTACTAACACCCCCGAGAGGATCTTTTTGGAAAACCGAAGTGTTATCCTCGTTAAAGTTAGAAACCGACCGATTAGCGATTATCCATTTTTATCGTGCCTCTGGATTTTTGGATGTGCGGGTTTCTTCTGCTCAGTTAAAACAAGAATCAATCGATCCGATAGACTCTTCTCAAGTAATGCTTCCCACGTTTCACATCCAAGAAGGCAATCGATATCGGATTGATACTATCGCGTTTTCTGGAAATACTTATCTCTCCGAATCGATCTTGCGAGAAAAGATTTCACTTTTTCCTGGACAGGTGCTGACACAAAAAGAAATTTCGCGTGCTTTGCGCCTCATTTATGAACTCTATCAAAAATCTCCCTATAAATATTTTCAGGTGAATCATGAACTGATCTTTCAAGAAGACTTTTCAGATCCACGCACTCAACTTATATTTTTTTTTATAGAAGAATAACCGGAACCCTTTTCATGACACAAACGCATTCATCCCCCACGTATGAGGATTTCCTTCGATTTTCCTCGATTCAAGAACTAGAACAATTTTACTATAAACAAGGTTTTCAAGGTCCGCAAAAATACCTTTTGAAACAAGCGCTTCAAGACTGGAAAACCCTCTGCATCCAGCACGCGGAAGCGATCACTCAACCGCCTTCCGAATTTTTACCAGAAATAGTGGAGGCTTCTCCAATTCACTATCACATTTATGGGTTAATTCACGGACTGGCAGGAGGAGATGATACTCGCTATAAAGCATTTGTCTCTAAAAAAATTGGAACCCTAGAATACATTCTTTTTGAAAACGGCTTAAATTATTTTTATGCGCATCAAGCTAGAGCGATTATTCCCGATTTTATGCTATTTGGGATTTGGGGTTCGTTTGTTGTTGGATTTAAAGTCGGACTACAGTTTCCTTTATTGATTTTATTGCTTCTGAAAGAACTATTCAAACCGAAGAAAAGTAACCAAAAACCTTTATTTATGACCTGCGATCCTCTCTACCATGCGATTGATCCTGAGACGCGCCGTGGTCTAGATGACTATCCCTCTTTTCCGACCCGGCTTCAAGTTCATTGGGAACTAGAGGCCTGGAATCAAAAAAAACACGACCCTTCCGGTGCCTTAGTGGTTCCACGTTCGCTTTTTATGGCTTCATTTGCGCAAGGCTTTGCGCGTTCACGTAATCGAACCCAAATCAATCTCGTCGTTGGAGATTTACATACTCTAGAAGTGGCTCATTTTCTAAAAAAAATTCCCGAAGACCATAAAATCTATCAACTCGGGTATCGAATCGGGAGCCTCCCCGCTTTTGCTTTAAAGATCCGCTTTTTTTGGGAAAAAATAAAACATTTGAGTTCTGCCGGTGTGGGCGGAGTCTTTGGATTTCTTCCGTATTTTTTCCTTCTAGGAATGTTTTTACTCTGGCGGATGACTTAGAAAATCACGGTTTTAGTAGGGAATTAAAAAATTTTATAGTAAAGATATTCCGCAATATTTCGAATTTCTTGGGGTTTCAATTTATAGAGTTGTTCCATGATATTGCGAGCGGGATCAATGTCTGGAAAGAGAGATTCATTCTGAGCAACATAATCCACATATCCACGAATGATCCGATAATACCCTGCAGAGTGGCGAGAAATTTCTGCGTCTTTTACCATACTTCCCATGGTTCGATAAAGAGCCAAATAGGGAGAACTGGAATGTTTTAGAGCGGTCAATTGCGCTTTTTCTTCGCTCCAGACGGCGATATTTTTATCTGAAAATCCTTCGCTGATGAGCAAACTTAATCCTGATCCCCAAACGAGAGGATTTAGACGACTCCAAAAAGAAGTTGGCAAATACTGTTTATGTTTACAGATATGACCGACTTCATGATATTCTGCGGCTTCGATCAACTGCTCCAAAATTTTTTGAATAAATCGTTCTTTTTGAGTGTCTGGAGATCCATCAAAGTTATCTAATAATTCAGTACAAGCTTTATACGAAAGTTGAGACTGAAGTTCCCCGGAATAATGAACCGCCATCACATCGCCTCCGATTTCCAGAGGTTCTCCGCGAAGGCGCTCCCGTCGAAAGGATTTATAAATTTCAACGGCAATGCGCCGATAGGTATCTAAATCCAGCCAAAAACTATGGGCCGTTAAACAGAGTCCTCCAAAACTTGAAAGGACTTCTCGTTCTTTAAAGTGATAGATTTCGGAATGCTCACAAATAAATAATTCGTAAGTATAATCTTGTTCCCAGACACGGCTTTTTCGTTCAGGAATCCAGGTTAAGATCCGCTTCACATTTGTTTCTGTTGGGCCAAAAAAATTAAAAATGAGCAAATAATGATTAAATTTTTTAAAATAATCCGTCAAAGGAGAGGACTGCTCCTGAGAGAGTTCCAGATAATTATACACAAACATAATCGTTTCAATCAAACCCAAAGGCTTACTCTGAAGTTCTTGAATTTGATACGTTCGTGCGAATCCGGATAGTTTTTTCATTAACGTTAAAATAGAGACACTATTTTGTTCCTTTTCATACAAATCATAGTTTTGATAACAATATTCGCGATAGTCGTTTAAAAAAGATAAAAAGTGATCAATTTGGATTTTTTCCTGTAAGGCTTTTTTGTGAAGCGGATCACTTTTCAAGAGACGCTGAAAGACTTCTAATGCCTCACGGGTCCAGCCGACATTTTTGAAGGCGATCCCTAATTGAAACAAGTATTCTTTTTGGTTGGGTTCTAAAACTTCTTGTTCTCTATAGACTTGAGGATAGTGGGCGTGATAAATATCTACCTTTTGATAAAGCGCTTCAAAACGAGAAAGTTGCAGGTTTTCTGAATGCCACAAATATTTTTTTGCTATTTTCCGATCCCACACTTTAAGCGCTTTTAAATACATTCCTTTTCGGACATAGAGCCAGAGGAGATTGGATTCAAAGTCCGTGAGCAATTCGTCCATTTTTTGAGCGTCTTCAAAAGCTCGGATGGCTTCATCTTCTCGATTTAATCGAGTCAGGAAATCGCCTTTCGCACGGTAAAACTCAGCATACCCCGGATAATAGAGAATTCCGTCATTCGCTAACCGTAATCCGTCCTCATAAAATTGGGGATTCATTTCACAGACTTGAAGAGCGAGTCGATACGCATAAAAATGTTTCTGTTGGCTTCTCCGCAAAATTTCTTCGAGTTGATCGAGCGCGGCTTGATAATTTTTTTCTTTAAAATAAACAGTCGCGAGCCAATACCGCACATTGAGATAATTGGGATCGCTATGGGCCAAAACCCATAAAAATCGCTCGCGTGCTTGGGCAAACTCTTGTTTACTAAAATGAATTTGGGCAAGACGAGTTTGTGCTTCTAAATGTTGTGGAGCGACCTCAACCACTTCTTGATACAGTCCCATCGCTTCTTCTTTATTTCCAGATTCTTCTTGTCGAATTCCTTCTTCATACAGAGTCCGTAAGTATTGTTCTGGAGGGGCAGAATTAGCGCACCCTACGAAGAGGTTCAAAAAACTATTAAGCAGAATAAAATACAAAAGATTCCGAAAAATAAGTTTCATCCTCAACATCAAACTGTTAAAAAGGCTTATAAAGATTTATTATACCTAGAGCAACGTTGGAAAGGAAATTTTTCGCACCTAGAAAATTTTGCTGATGCTTCGCACAAGTTCGCACATAAACACCTTGCCGTATTTTGGTTGGAGGATTCGATGTCAACACAATTTATAGAAATTCTTCAGGAGTTACGAAAAAAAGGGATCCCTCTGCGAAAATTTCAAGCGTGGTTGCGGATGCAGGAAATGACCGATTCTTTGACTCAAGAAGGCTTACAGCTTGTTGGACTCAAAGAATGGCTCAATCAGGCTCCGGAAATT
This sequence comes from uncultured Planctomycetota bacterium, assembly GCA_964530615.1. Classification (GTDB taxonomy): domain Bacteria; phylum Planctomycetota; class JBBTDB01; order JBBTDB01; family JBBTDB01; genus JBBTDB01. Next base: position 59,021 of record CAZHAR010000011.1, read on the forward strand.
TTCCTCCATTATCAGGAAAAACCTGAACATCGCTGTAATCTTCGAGATCTCCAAGATTGGCTGAATCAAAACCTAATCACTCCCACAAAAAAAATAACGATCCTCGATTCGTCACTCACGGAAAAGACTTCCAGTTTAGAACCCGATTTTGTTCAAGTCGAAACACCTCCTCTTGAAAAATTCGCGCTTCCGATTTCTGATTTTTTAGAATCTGTTTTGAATTCTTCAATTTCAGATTCTTCTTTTAAGGAGGCTCTCGAAAACCCCTCCTTCTATCTAAAGGAGAAACAAGACGAAGAAGATTGGGATACGATCCTGAAAGAACTGGAAAATTTTGAAGAAAATATCCCAATGGAAACCCTCTCTGAAGTCTTAAATCTCTCTGGAGTTCAGGAATTTTTTTCTGATGAAGAAAAACAAGAAAAATTCAACACTTCGGAGCAAGACCCGTTGAAAAAGAAAGAAACCAGAAGCAAAGAGGCTCCAGATTTTTCTTATTATTTAAAACGAAAAGAAGACATTCAAGGCCCTTATCATTTTACACGAGTTCTACGCTATATTCGCGAAGGAAGGCTTCCTAAACCGGTTCAATTTTCTTTATCCAAAGAAAATTGGCGAGATCTCGAATTCTTTCCTCATAAAGAAGAGTTTACTGAAATCCAACTGAATGATTCCGTTTTGTCTGAAACGAACGAAGCCATCCCTGTTAAAATGGAGTCCAAAACTAAAACTTCACAAACAAAAAAACTGACCAAAAAATCCCTCACTAACGCTCCTGAAATTGCTCCAAAAAAAGAATCTGCCCCGCTAACACCTTCTGAAAAAAAGCCAGAAAATACCATTCCAGAAGAATTTTGGCTCCGATTGAAAAACGACATTCAGGGCCCTTATCATTACACTCGAATTTTACGGTATATTCGAGAGGGTCGTCTGTCACAGAGTATCGAATTTTCTTCAGATACAGAGCGTTGGGAAGAACTTGATTTTTTCCCCTATTCGTTAGAAGAAGAAACGGCTTCAGGTGCGGTGCGAATCGATTTAATTCAAACGGTTTCTCATAAAAAACACGAAACCGGAATTTTGAATATGGATGAGGGATCGTATGAGGGGGAAATGGAAGAGGGACTTCCTCACGGACACGGAAAGATTGCGTATCCCGATAAATCAAGCTATGCGGGTGGATTTCGGAACGGAAAATTTTCGGGCCGTGGATTCTTTACCTTTCCCGATGGCGGAAGTTATGAAGGAGATTGGCAAGAGGGGAATATGCATGGTTTGGGAAAAATGATTGATTCCAACGGAAATATCTATAACGGACGCTGGGTTCATGGAGATCAAACGGGATTAGGCGCTTTAACGAACAAAGAAGGCGCAAGTTATGTGGGTGAATTCAAACAAGGTAAATTTCACGGACGTGGTAGCTATACTTGGCCCACCGGACAGGTCTATGTAGGCGAATTTCATGAAGGCGAATTTCATGGAGAAGGAATATTGACGATTGCCAGCCTTTTTGGTAAAAAAACTCAGGCCGGACTCTGGGAAGACGGCGAGTATCTAGGACCCACTAAAGAATTTGCGGAGGCCACAAAAACCTATAAACGAGAAGCTCGATTGGGAAACAAGCTTGCCCAGAAACGCTTGAAAGAACTGGGCATCAAATGGCACTACTAAAAAATGGATTGGAGTTTTTTATGGTTGAACTACTTTTTCCTCCCTTAACTGGCATGATTTATTCTCTCATTTCTGGTACTTTTTTTGCGTTGGCTTTACTGATCTGGTCTGTTTATTCTTATAATTTTGAGTTAGCTTTTAAAGCAGGTATTGGCTTAATTCTTTTAGTTATAATAACTTGGCTTCAATTTAAATCGCTCAAGCAACAGCTCAAAAAAGAAAAAGAAATGCTTAAACAATTAGAATGCAAAAAAGAAGAAAATAGTTAAAGGCTTTCAAAATAATATGAATCAGAAAGATTTTCTTCGTTTTTTAATACAACAAAAAGTACTGACTCCTGAGCAGGCACGAACCTGCTTACAGAAAGCAGTTCAAGAAAAAAAAGCACTAGCACAAATTTTAACGCAACAGTATCTTTCTGCCGAAGAGATGAGTCTGTTCATTCATGATTTCCAACAACTTTCGGAAAATCAACCCGCACTAACACCCTCTGTTCCTGCGCCCGTCAAACCCATTTTTCTAGCGCCAGTTTCTTCTTCACTTTTGGAGGAGGTCGAGCAGTTCTCGCATCAAAAAACAAATTTAGATATGCCTCTTCAAAATCGGAACTTGTTGGGTTCCGAAGAAATGACTCTACCCTCGGCTGTCGCTTCGAAGGGGAATTTTTCAAGCGCGGATATCCTCAGCAAAATGGAAGATATTGATCAACGCTATCAGGTTCTAGAAACTCTCGGAGAAGGTGGAATGGGAGTTGTGCAACGTGTTCTAGATCATTTATTGGGCCGAGAAATCGCTATGAAAAAGATTAAAATGGGAAGCCCGAAAAAAGAAACGCTCTCTCCGGTTCAGCAAATGATGATCTGGCGCTTCTCACGAGAGGCTTCTATTACTGCGATTTTAGAACATCAGAATATTGTCCCGCTCTACGAAATGCAACAGAATGAGGGCGAAATCTGTTTTACGATGCGTAAAATCGATGGACAGAATTTAAGCGTACTTTTACATAAAAAACGGACCCATCCCGAAGAAAATGATGAATCTCAAATTCTCTCGATTTTTTCCAAAATATGCAACGCAGTAGCCTATGCCCATTCTCGCGGAGTGATCCATCGCGATTTGAAACCGGAAAACGTGATGGTGGGACAATATGGAGAAGTCTATGTAATGGATTGGGGGATTGCAAAAAAACTTCATGAAGACGAAGCGGTTCCAACCGAGAGTTTTCCGCAAGAAAAACGTTCTCACGAAGACGCTTATAAAACGATTGGCGGTGTTGGAACTCCGGGATATATGTCGCCTGAACAACAAGAAAATGCCTCGCTTGTGACCGTTCAATCCGATATTTATGCGTTAGGGAAAATTCTTCGTCAATGCTTTACTGGTTTATCTCCTATGGAAGAAATCAAGCAAGAGGCGCTTCGGACTCAAAAAAAATCAAAGGTTCGCCAGCCTTCTGTGAAGAAAAGCACTTCAGAGGATGAAGAGATTCCACTTGATATTCAAGCAATTCTAGAAAAAGCGACAAAATCAAATCCCGAGGAACGTTATCCTTCTGTGAACGCTCTGGAATCTGATTTGCAGAATTATTTGAAAAATATCCGTGTTTCGGTTCGAGATTATACGAGTCTGGAACTCCTTAAAAAATGGCTACAACGGAACAAACAAAAAGTTTTAATAGCCACATTTATTTTGTTTCTTTGGATCTCTTTTCCCGCGTATTTTCAATGGAAAAATTATCAGGAAAAACAAAATAAATTTGAGGAATCTTTTCAAAGAGCACTTGCGAAGTTCAAAGAAGCCGATCAACAGGAAGAAACTTCTGGTAAACAGGAAATCCAGCAGAAGATTGAGTTATTGTTAGAGGCTCTAAATCATTTTAATACAGCGCTATCCTATCATCCCGAAGATCCAAAAAGCGAAGAATATAAATATGAAACTGGAAAGAAATTATTGCCACTCTGTTTTAAAACCCAAGATTATCAACTCGCACGCTATATCGCAAAAAATATGAATGATTTGCTGAGGATTTCTCAAAAAGATAAAGAAAATCTCCTTCAAGAAGTTTTAACTCAACAAAACGCAACACTCCTTAGCCATAAAGAACGATTGCATTTCTGGGTTGAAAAAATCAAATCCGGCAAGATGCTTAAAGGAGATCCTCAAGAGGCTATTTTTGAAATCTCCAAAATGCCAGAAGATGAAATTTTGCAAGAATTGATACATCTTACTCAGGAAGGGACTCTTTATTTTCTAAAAAATACTCAACCCATATCCGCGTTCGATGAAGGCTATTGCACACTCGCAGAAGCTCTGGGACGTCTCGAAAATCCTAAAGTAGGCCCGCTTATTTTACGCTCATTAAAACAGATGGCGGATACAATCACGAATCGAAAAAAATTTCATCTCGCAGAAATTACTTATATGATTCAACTCTTTCGCGCGATTACCCTCTCTACACCCACTTCGGATATTTTCTACGAACTCGAAAATATTCGCTTTCAGCTTGGAACCGGAAATCTTTTCAGTTACGGAACAGAAACGGAATATCTACGACTTTTAAAAACGATTCATTCCAAAAATATCCAAGACAACTCTTTTGAAAATTATACCCACACGGCAATGCTTGCTTTATCTAACAAAAATTTTACTGAAGCGGTTGAATATATTACAAAAGCCCTCGAACTTCAGCCTCAAATGTCAAAATTATATACCTTACGCGGAAATGCGAAACGCGAATTACACGAATATGCCGAAGCGATTAAGGATTATAACCAAGCATTCTTGACAAATCCTCAAGAACCCGACCGCGTGTTTATGAATCGGGCGCTCTTGTATCGACTAATCCGAAAATATCCTGAATCTTTAAGTGATTTTAATGAAGCCATCCGAATAAATCCTGAGGCCGCTCAATATCATTTGAATCGAGGGATTATCTACTATGATCTAAAAAAGTATGAGAAGGCAGAGAGCGATTGTCAGAAAGCCATTGAGTTAGATGCACAATACGCTCATGCCTATAATCTACTTGGATTAGTTTATGAAGCTCTGAATCAATCCCAAAAATCTCTCCCGCTTTATGACACAGCGCTTCAACTCAATCCAGAATTGGAAGATGCGTATGAAAACCGCGCTAATTTAAAGTATGCGGAACAAGATTATCCCGGAGCTTTAAACGATTTTCAAACGTTACTTCGTATTAATCCTCAATCTTCTAACGCGTATCATGGCCGAGCCAACATCAAAACGCAACAGGACGATCTTTCAGGAGCCCTTCGTGATTATGATACCGCACTCTCTTTCGCTCCTAATTCGTCTTCGATTCTGATTGATCGTGGAATTCTCAAAAGAGAAATGGAGGATCTCGAAGGTTCTCTTCAAGATTTAAATACGGCACAAAATATCGATCCTCAATATGTTCGTATTTACAATCATCGCGGATTTACTCGATATCTATTGAAAGACTTCTCCGGAGCTTTAGAAGATTTGAACAAAGCGATTGAAATGGATGCCCGTTACACGTGGCCCTACCTTCATCGAGCGCAAGTTAAAATCGATCAACAGGATCTCTCTGGAGCGATTGAAGATTGTCTTCAATCGCTCCGTTTGAATCCCGAATTTGCCAGAGCTTATTTTCATCTTGCTCGCGCACAAATTCGGCAACAAAAACTAGAAGACGCTAAAATCGGCTTTATGAAGTATCTTAAGTTAACGCAACAACTCACGGATCTCGAAACTAAAAAATCTCGTCAGGAAATATTTGAAATCTTTCCAGAATTAAAAACAAAATAACGCCTCTCTCAGGAAGATCCAGTATGCAAGATGCCCCTACGCCTACTTCTCCACTTCTATCCCCTATTCCTTCGTCTGAATTTCTAAACGAAACCGACTCGAATACCCTTTCCGTACTTGAAAAGAATCCGACACTCCCAAAAGTGATTTCAGAAGACGAACTTCCAACCAGAGCCAAAGCATCTCTTCTTTCTGAAGAAGAATTACCCACTCGCGCAAATGCTCCAGTGCAATTGGGTCTCGAAAATCTCTCGGATCAAGAAACCGGAGATTTTATCGATCCCTCCAAAAGATACAAAATTGCGAAAACCTTGGGAACCGGCGGTATGGGCATCGTTCAAAGTGCCAGAGATTGTCTACTCGGAAGAGAAGTCGCCCTCAAAACCATCAAAACAAATGCTCAAAAAGATCAACCGCTGAATAATTTACAAAAGATGATGCTCTGGAGATTGAGTCGAGAAGCCTCTATTATGGCTATTCTGGAACATCCTAATATTGTACCTCTCTATGATATGCAACAGAGCGCTTCAGGAGAACGCTCGTTTACCATGCGCAAAATCGAAGGACAGACGCTGAACCAACTCTTGAAAAAAATGCACAGTCAAGAACTGTCTTATGAGGCAGATTTCCTACTTTCTATTTTTCTTAAAGTCTGTGATGCCATCTCCTATGCTCATGCCCGTGGCATTATTCATCGAGATTTGAAGCCAGATAATATTATGGTTGGAAGTTTCGGAGAAGTGTATGTGCTGGATTGGGGCATTGCCAAAATTTCGCAAGAGACTGATTTAGACTGGATCAAAGATTTTTCGGAAAGCACCGGGAAAGACTTGCTAGTTCAAGATTATCATACCATTGGAGGAATCGGAACTCCGGGATATATGGCTCCGGAGCAAGCAAAAGGAAACGCAACACTTCAACCTCAAGCAGACATCTATGCTTTGGGACGTATCCTTCGTCAATGTTATGTCTTGCTTTCACCCATTGAAGAAATCCGAAAAAATATAGCTCTTCAACAAAATAAAGGAACCGCCTCGCTCTGGAAAGTTCCTAAAGATATTGAAGCAATCACCCGCAAAGCGACTCAGGAAGACTACCAAAATCGTTATCCTAGTATTCAGAATTTTGTAGAGGATATCCGATGTTATCGCATGGGGGAACGAATCTCCGCGAGAAAATATGGCTTAGGCGAATTGTTTTTACGCGGGATCCTCCGCTATCGAAAACATTTATTCGTGCTTACGATCCTCTTGCTCTTAGGAATGACCTCTCTTGGCTACTTTTATCAGATTCGTCAGAAAACGCAACAACTAAAACGACACCAAGAACGCTTAGATTATTGGTTTTTACGTCTGAGTACCGGAATTCTTGAGGAAGACGAACGCGAGGATGCCATTTTTGAAATTAGCAAAATGCCCGAAGCCGAAATCTTTCAACAATTGCTCTCCAAAATTCAGGAAGGGAGTGAGTACTTTCTTCAAGATCAATCCCGTAACAGCAAACAGGACGAATTTTACGAAACTTTGGTTACCGTGCTAGGACGTATGGAAAAACCGACTGCGGGTCCTATTCTTTTAGAACTTTTGAAAAAGCTAACTCACCGACGAGTACGATACGCTTCGGTCTCGGATATTGAATATATGATTGCTCTGGCTCAGGCAATAGCGCGTTCCAAAACTCCTCAAATCGCTAAATCGCTTCAAGAGAGTCGGATCAAAATGGGACAAAATAGCTTATTTTGGAACCGAACGAAAACCATTTATAGAACTTTGTTACAACAAGAATCTCGTCCAGAACAAGTGGTTTCTTCTTTAGCCATTTCGGATCAGCTTGAAAGTGCGATGTCTGCTCTATACAAAGAGAAGTATACGGAAGCAATTGATTTGTTCTCTCAGGCACTCAAACTCGATCCAACCCTCGTTTTTGGATATTCTAATCGCGGACTCGCAAAACTTTTCCTAGAAGATTTTGACGGAGCGATTACAGATTTTACGCAATCCGTTCAACTCAATCCCAAATTTTTTGAGGGATATCTCAACCGATCAGAAGCCTATTTTCGAAAAAAAGAGTGGAAATCCGCGTTGGCAGATCAAACATTAGCGCTTCAAATCGCTCCTGAAATGGGCTGGGGATATGCTATGAGAGCCACAACAAAAGGATTCTCCGGTGATTTTGAAGGATCGATAAACGATTTTCGTCAAGCCATTTCCTTGAGTCCACCTACCCCTGAAATCTATTTTAATCGCGGGTTAACGTATGAGCGTATGAAAGAACCCGATCTGGCGATAAACGATTATGCGGAAGCCATCCGTTTGAATCCGGGATATTATGAAGCCTACAATAATCGTGGACTCCTGAAGTTGAGCCAGAAAAATTTTGAAGACGCTCTTTACGATTTTACGAAGGCGATTCAAATTAATTCTCAATATGCCACTGCCTATAGAAATCGCGGAAACACTAAACGAGAAATGGGAGATTTGCCCGGTTCTATTGCAGATCTGGATGTTGCGATTCAACTCAACCCTAAATCCATCGAGAACTATTTAGATCGGAACTATAGTAAAGCATTGAAAGGAGATCTCCATGGAGGCATCGCGGATTGTCATCAAATCCTTGCGATTGATCCATTGAACGCTTGGGGCTATTACTATCTTGGAGTGGCTTATACTAATTTGAAAGATACCGAAAAAAGCGATCTCCACTTCCTTAAATTTTTAGAACTCTCTGAAAAGAGCACTGACCCAAAAACAAATGCCGCTCGTAAATTTATACAGCAAAAATATCCCTATTTAAAAAAATAGGATCGGCATCAGAAGACGAAAAACTCTTTTAAATCGCCTTGAAAATCAGAAAGAGGCTTATACAATAGCCTCCATCAAAAGATTAGAAGAGCTTCCGGCCTATCCCCGATGGGAAAGATGTCTCTGGAATGGGTATACTTTTTTTGATATTATTTTCAAGTTAAAAAATTCAGAAAGAGAAATATTTTATGACCTGGACAAGTGATCAGATTATCGCACTAGCGCCTGATCCCGAATCAGTCAAGGCGGCACAGTCCTTACTCAATGTTCGTAAATGGCCAAATATGGGGGCCAATGACGAAGGCATTTGGGGAGAATGCCAAGGAAGTGGAAAAGACCCTTATCGCGCGAGTATCGATTTGTCAGAACCTGCGTTTAAGTGTTCTTGCCCGAGTCGAAAGTTTCCTTGTAAACACGGATTAGCCTTATTTCTTCTGTATTGCAATCAACGTCCCTTATTCAAAACCAATACTCCACCTCTCTGGATGAGTGATTGGATCAAAACACGGGATGAGAAAAAACAAAAAAAGGAAGAAAAGGCTCTTCAGATTCAACAACCCGTTGATGAAGCCACTCAAGCCAAACGTGATAAACAACGTGAAAAAACAGAAAAAGAACGCGAAGAGAAGGTTCAACGTGGCATCAAAGAACTTGAACTCTGGCTCCGCGATCTCACTCGTCGAGGTTTGGTTAATCTTCAAAGTCAATCCTATGAGTTTTGGGGAAATGTTAAAAAACGGATGAATGACGCACAAGCTCCGGGCCTCGCCACTATCATTCAAGAAATGGAAGGGGCTATTGTCCTTAAAGAAAACTGGTCCAATCGCTTTATGACTCGTTTGGCTCAAGTACACTTACTTTTAGAGAGCTATTCCCGTATCGAGCAATTTCCTGAAGAGCAACAATCCGATATTCGTACGCTCATTGGCTGGACCCAAACCAAAGACGAAGTTCTTCAAAATCCCGCTGTTCGCGATCGGTGGCAAGTTCTAGGACAATATAAGGAAGAAGATGAAAAATTAATGATTCAGCGGATCTGGTTTTTCGGACAGAACAGTAAACGATTTGCACTGATCCTTAATTTCGCATTCGGAGCGGCAAAGCGTCTTATTGATCGGAGTTGGGTGACAGGAACGGAACTCGAGGGCGAGTTAGTTTTCTATCCCGGAAATACCCCGCTTCGAGCCTTAGCAAAAGAAATGGGAACGCCAACCCCTTTTAAAGAACTCAAAGGTTATCTCTCGATTCGAGAATCGTTGGACACCTTTAAAAAGACCTTGCAAAAAAATCCTTGGATCGATTCGTTCCCCATGATTCTGGAAAGTTTTCACCCTCAGAGGAATCAGGAAAAATGGTTTTTGGTGGATAACCAAAATGAAGCGGTTCCCCTCCATCACGAATTTACCCGTCAATGGGATTTGGTCGCGCTCAGTGGTGGAGAAGCGCTGACGGTATTTGGAGAGTGGCGATTCGATTCGTTCTGGCCCCTCGGAGTCTGGATCGAGCAACAATATTGGGAACTAGCACCAGAAAGGATATCTTCATGAATCAACAACTCTGGGAATCCCTTCTAAAACAGGCCATTATTGGTACTGAAAACGGTTGTACTCTTCTTAAAGCCGAAGGCGCTTTAGGACAGATCCTTCCTCAACTGGCGACTCGTAGTTCAGAAGAACAGTTCCTTCAGACTCTTGCTATTTTAAATCAATATTTTCAGAGCGGACGTTGCCCGATAAAAATGCAACCCTCTCCTCTTCCTGTTTGCGATAAGGAAGAATTGCCTTTATGCAACACTCAATCGATTTTTTATTTAAAAACGATTTTAAGTGATTCCCTACAACGCAACCTTCTCTTGCTGGAATGGCTACGATTGGCCGCTTACTATAAGAAACGAGTTCCAATCGAATTGATTGCGACTCTTCTGGAAAAAGGGAAAGGATTTCCGACGATTCATCCCTATTTATCTCAATGTATCGGGAAACGCGGTCAATGGCTGGCTACGCTCAACTCCGATTGGCAATATCTTCCGGCCCTCAAAAAAGATTCTGTCCCTACAAAATTTGTCCTTGATAAAACGCTTTGGGAAGAAGGGCGAATCCAGGAACGTTTTGCCTTACTTGAAAACTGCCGACGTTTTCAACCTGAAGAAGCGAGCGAACTTCTGGCAAGCAGTTGGAAACGAGAAGACGTACAACATCGAAAAAAATTTCTAGACACTTTTTCTATCGGTTTGAACCTGAATGATGAACCCTTTTTGAAAACCTGCTTGTTCGATCGAAGCTCTCAAGTTCAAGAATCTGCAATCCAGTTATTAGGTTCACGTTCAGAGTTCCAATTTACGCAACACTGGCTAAAAACCCTCTCTGGATTCATTACCGTAGATAGAAAAACTAAAGAACCCAAACTCAAAATCAATCTGCCTGAAAAATTTCTGCCAGAATGGGAGACCTTAGGGCTAAAGGAAAAAATTCCAACAAATGCCACTCTTCCCGGAAACACTCCTGAAGCCCACTATAAAAATCCATCTCATTATTGGTTTTATCAGATGTTGAAAATGGTTCGACCTTCACTTTTGGTTCAACATCTAACCCTTAAAACAATCGATTGGTATTATTTGTGTAAAAAAGGAGAATTCAAATCGATCTTGACACTGGCTTTAAAGGAAACAGTATCCTTCTTTAAAGATCAGGAATTTGCAGATCTAATTATTCAGGAAAATGGCAAGGATCAATTTTTCGCGGAGCTTGATCATTTTTCCGAAATGCTTTCTTCCTCGCAATTGGAAAAACTTCTTACCCAACATTTCCAAGCGTATGGAGACAAATTACTCGCTCGTCTGGATGCAGATAGATATTCGCTCTTAAGGGTGTTTAGTTATTTTAAAGAGGAATTTACGCTCGAATTTTCACGAATTATTTTAAATGATTTTCTGCGCCCGATTTTAGAATATAACAAACATCACGTTTATTATATTTACGAATATCTGAAACCATTTCCTTCCCTGTTTAAATCCGATTTTTATCCTGAGACTGAGCTTTTTTTAAAATCGCTTAAACCCCTAAAAGAGAGCGCTTCTCAGGAAAGTCGTCAAAAATATATAGATGATTTTTTGAACCAATTACAGTTCCGTTATCAAATGAAAAAGGAGTTATCCGCATGAAAAAAAATGCTAAAAAAACTACTATTACAGAACCTGAAGTACACGCAACAAGCGGAACCGCCACCTCTGAAAATACTTCCAGAGAACCCTCCAATAACGTCAAAGAATCTTCGAATAACGGGGCCTTACGTGTCCATGCAGAGCATTTATTCGCTCATGAACTCGCTGAATTAAAAAAAACAGATAAAAATAAGCGTCCAAAAAATTGGCAGTTATCTCCTTGGGCCGTTGCCACGTATTTACTTGGAGCAAAGCTGGATAATGGGTTTGTAGTCACTCCAAAATATATTGGAAACAGCCGTCTGATTGAAATTGCTATCGCAACGCTGACCACGGATCGTGGACTCCTTCTTTATGGTCTTCCAGGAACTGCTAAATCGTGGGTTTCTGAACATCTTTCTGCCGCTATTTCCGGAGATTCAACCATGCTTGTTCAGGGAACCGCAGGGACTAGCGAAGAAAGTATGCGCTATGGTTGGAACTATGCCTATCTTTTGTCCAAGGGAATTTCCGCTGAAGCGCTCGTTCCTTCCCCAATGATGCGAGCGATGAACGAAGGAAAAATTGCACGTATCGAAGAATTGACCCGTATTCCTTCTGAAGTTCAAGATACCTTGATTACGATCCTTTCTGAAAAAATGCTTCCGATTCCTGAACTTAGCACGGAAGTCTTGGCGCAACGCGGATTCAATGTCATCGCGACTGCTAATAATCGGGATCGCGGAGTGAATGAACTCTCTAGTGCCTTGAAAAGGCGTTTTAATACGGTCATATTACCACTCCCGAAAGATTTGGACGAAGAAGTACAGATCGTTGAAAAACGCGTTCAGGATATGGGAAAATCGCTAGATCTTCCTGTTGAGAAATCAGCACTGTCAGAGATTCGGCGCGTCGTCATGATTTTCCGAGAGTTGCGTGAAGGAAAAACAGAAGAAGGAAAAACTAAAATCAAAACGCCCAGCGGAAGCCTAAGCACCGCAGAAGCGATTTCAGTCATGAATAACGGAATTAGTCTGGCCGCGCATTTCGGAGATGGTGAAATCAAAGCGGAAGATATTGCCGCCAGTCTTGTAGGCGTTGTAATTAAAGATCCAGTTCAGGATGCAGTGGTCTGGAAAGAATATTTGGAAACCGTGGTGAAACAACGTAGCGATTGGAAAGATCTCTATCGCGCCTGTCGTGAACTGAGTTAATGCAACATTAAAAAATTAAAAGACTAACGCCCACTCAGGATAAATTTATGACTTCAATTACTTTTTTAGGAATACGACATCATGGCCCCGGCTCGGCACGGAGCATGCTGAAATGTCTAGAAAGACTGAAACCGGATCTGCTGTTAGTCGAAGGCCCTGAAGAGGCAGAACCCCTTTTGCCACTCGCCTCCGACAAACAAATGAAACCGCCAGTCGCGCTTCTTGTTTTTGCAGTCGAGGATCTCACCCGCACTGTGTTCTATCCGTTTACCCAATTTTCTCCAGAATGGCAGGCTATTTTATATTCTCTCAAACGCAAAGTTCCTTTGAAATTTTTTGACCTTCCTCAAACCTACCAACTTGCTGTAGTTCCAAGTAAAGAGGCGGAAAATGTTGCGATAGAACCGATCAATCAGGAAAAACGAAATACAACCCCCCCTAGTTCTCCTCAAAAAACAGAAGTAGACGCGGAAATGGCCGTGGAAGAGGAAGAGGATCTCCCTGAATTTCCTTGTGATCCCCTTGATTTGCTCGCGACCTCAGCCGGATTCTCTGATGGGGAACGCTGGTGGGAGTATATGGTCGAACAACGACATGGCGATCTTGAACTTTTTCAAGGGATTCAGGAGGCCATGACTGAAGTCCGTACCGCAGTTGAAAAAGAACATTCCCATCCGCTTTCTCGACGAGAAGCTTTGCGAGAAGCCTGGATGCGACGTAGCATTCGTGAATCTGAGAAAAAATTTAAAAATATTGTCGTGATTTGTGGCGCGTGGCATGTCCCTGCACTGGCGAAAAAATCGGATGCAAAAACCGATGAACAACTTTTGAAAGATCTTCCGAAAATCAAAGTTCAGGCGACTTGGGTTCCCTGGACTAATGGTCGTATCAGTTACCGCAGTGGCTATGGTGCTGGAGTTGCCGCTCCGGGATGGTATGAACATCTCTGGGATTGCGACGAAGAAGCGCCTCATCGCGCTCGAAAAATTTCTGGACGCTGGTTTGCAAAAGTCGCTAGTCTCCTCAGAAAAGAAGGACTCGATATCTCTACTGCCAGTATCATCGAATGTGTTCGTCTTGCTGAGAGCCTTTGCGCGCTTCGTGAAAAACCCTTGCCCGGTCTGGACGATCTGAATGACGCGATTCTCTCCACACTCTGTTTCGGAAATGAAACCCCCTTAAAACTTATTCATGAAAAATTGATTGTGGGGGAACGTCTCGGAGAAGTTCCCCCGAATACGCCCACCGTTCCACTACAACAAGACTTAAACCAAATCTTCAAAAAGTTAAGAAAATTTGAACTCAAGGCAGAAGAAGTTCGTTTGGACCTCGATCTAAGAAAACCGTATGAACTAGAACACTCCTACGTCCTCCATCGGATGAATCTTCTTGGAATCCCTTGGGGAAAACAAATTGAGGATTCTTCTGGAAAAGGAACTTTTTGGGAACGATGGAGCTTAAAATGGGAGGCAGAATTTGCGGTCCGAATTATTGAACGCAATATTTGGGGAACTACGTTAAAGGAAGCCGCTTCCCAGTATGCTTGCAACCAACTGAGACTCGCTCCAAATTTATTAACAATTTCTAATATTATAAATCATCTTCTTCTCGCTCATTTACCCTCCGCGATGGATTATGCGGTTGATCGGTTAGAATCAGAAACTGCGGTTGCGAGCGATGTGATTCAACTGATGGAAGCGATTCTTCCTTTAGGTCATATCGTCCGCTATAGCAATGTTCGCCAAATTGAAGCCAAAACACTAGTAAAAGTGGTCGATACCCTAATTACGCGTGTTTGTATTGGACTTCCAAACGCTTGTTCTTCTTTAGATGAAGACGCGGCCGAACAAATGTTGGGTTATATTAACGCAACACATGACGCGATTCGGTTACTTCAGAATGAAGAACATCGGAAAATTTGGGGTGAAACGTTGTTCAAGCTTGCCAATCAGGAAAAATTGCATGGACTTGTTTCTGGACGTTGTTATCGACTCTTGTTAGAAAACCATCTAATTGACGCGGAAAAAGCTTCTCAACAAATGTCCTTTTCGCTCTCCTCTGGAAATGATCCTCTGCATTCTGCCGCCTGGATTAATGGATTCTTGCATGGGAGTGGATTATTGCTGTTGCATAATGAAGAAATTTGGTCCCTTTTTGATTCGTGGTTGACAAGTCTCTCGGCTGAAACCTTTTTGGCACTGATTCCTTTTTTGCGTCGTACCTTTAGCTCCTTTCCTTCTGCCGAACGGCGACAAATGGGAGAAAAAGTACAGCATGGAACCGCCTCTCCAAAATCGCTTTCGTTCCTTCCAGAATCCGCAGATTTCGATGTAAAAAGTGCGGAGGCCGCGCTTCCGTTGATCGCTCAAATGCTTGGTTTAACGTTTAAATCTCAAAATTAATGGAGAGGTTCTACAATATCTAAGAGGTCCTTATGACAACGACGCAAATCGAAGAACGAAAACGACGCTGGAGACTTATTTTAGGCGGTGGGGAGGCAAACGGGATTGCTTACGCTCTGGAATCTACAGATGCTCGTATTGATGAAGCCCTTGGAATGCTCTATGATCCTAAAGAAAATGAACCTCGTAAGGGAGGCTTAGGAAAATCGGCTCCTCGTGTCGCCCGATGGCTCGGCGATATCCGCGAATATTTTCCGTCTTCCGTCGTTCGAATTCTCCAGAAAGACGCGATGGAAAAACTGAATTTACGTGAACTGATGCTAGAGCCTGAAATGCTCTCTTCGCTAGAACCCGATGTTCATTTAGCCGCGGATATTATTGCTCTGGGAAAAGTGATTCCCGATAAATCTAAAGAAATCGCTCGTCAAATTGTTAGAAAAATTGTAGATCAATTACTAGATCGATTGAGAATGCCAATGCAACAGGCGATTAAAGGGAGCCTCACTCGCGCGGTTCGAAATCGACGTCCACGACATAAAGAAATTGACTGGAACCGAACCATCCGCGCGAATCTTAAAAATTATCAACCCGACTATAAAAGTATTATTCCTGAACAACTCATTGGTTTTGGACGTCAAAACAGACAAAAATTAAGAGACATTTTTCTTTGTGTGGATCAGTCCGGTTCAATGGCGACTAGTGTTGTTTATGCGAGTATTTTCGCGGCCGTGATGGCTTCCATTCCCGCGGTTAAAACACAGTTAGTGGTTTTTGATACCCAAATTGTAGATTTAACCGAGATGCTGTCCGATCCGGTAGAAGTTTTGTTTGGAACTCAACTTGGAGGAGGAACTGATATTAACCGCGCTTTAGCTTATTGTCAGACTAAAATCGAACAACCGCAAGAGACGATTTTAATTCTCATTACCGATCTTTATGAAGGTGGAAATTCTCAGGAATTGATCAAACGGGCGGCAAGTATTATTCAAAGCGGGGTTCAATTGATTACTTTATTGGCGCTTAGTGATAACGGCGCTCCCGGATATGATCACGCTCATGCTCAAAAATTTTCCAGTTTGGGAAGTCCCACGTTTGCTTGTACTCCGGACTTGTTTCCAGAACTTATGGCTATAGCGCTTCAACATCAAGATATTGAAATGTGGGCCGCAAAAAATAACATTGTTTTATCCCGTGGATAAAAATATTGTATTAAAAATTTAAAAGGTTAAAAAGTCATTTTAAAAATAGAAGAATTCAGGTTTTTCCTTTTTGTCATTTCGAAGCGATAGCGAGAAATCTTAAGATTTTTAGCGACACCTAAGATTTCTCTTCGGCATAAGGCCTCATCGAAATGACAGAGAACATGATTTTTAAAATGACCTCTAAAAGAGGGGATATGCGACGTTTTTTAATTATTCTGTTAACGATCAGCTTTCTTCAAGGAGATCCTATGTTAGGATATTATCGGTATCCCTCACTTTCTGAAAAATGGATTGTTTTTACCGCCGAAGGCGATTTGTGGAAAGTGCCTATTTCTGGAGGAGTGGCCGGTCGACTAACAACGCATCATGGGGTAGAATATTCTGCCTCTATTTCTCCTGATGGCCAGACCATTGCTTTTTCGGCTCAATATGAAGGCCCTACCGAAATCTATACGATGCCTATCGATGGAGGTGTTCCAAAACGATTGACTTACGAAGGAGAAACCGCACTCCTGGTCGGCTGGACCCCGGATGGAAAGATACTTTATACCTCTGAGCATTATTCGACGCTTCCCAATCGACAGCTCTTTAAACTCGATCCGGCGACAACAGATATTGAACCCTTACCTCTCTATCAAGCCAGCGAAGGCGTTTTTGAGCCTTCTGGAAAAACACTTTTTTTTACTCGTCTTCCATTTCAGGGAAGTCATACCAAAGGCTATCAAGGCGGAACGGCTCAAAATCTCTGGAAATTTACTCTTGGCGATGTCGAAGCCGTTCCATTAACGCAACAATATCCGGGAACTAGCAAGAATCCGATGTTTTGGGAGGGTCGCCTTTATTTTGTGAGTGATCGAGATGGAAGTATGAATCTCTGGTCCATACAAGAGAATGGAAGCGATTGGAAACAACATACTTTTCATCAGGGCTGGGATGTAAAGAACCCCTCGCTCTCTCAAGGGCGCATCGTTTATCAATTAGGCGCCGATCTTTATTTATTGGAAGCCAAAGAAAGTAAAATCGTTTCGATTACCCTCGCTTCCGATTTTGATCAGAAACGCGAAAAATGGATGACGGATCCCATTAAATATCTTACCTCCGTTGACTTTTCTCCAAAAGGAGATCGGCTTTTGCTTACGGCCAGAGGTCAAGTGTTTGTGGCTCCTGTACAAGCCGGTAGACTGGTTGAAGTCACACGAAAAAATGGGATTCGCTATCGAAACGCCCGCTTTATGAGCGATGGAAAATCGATTTTAGTTCTTTCCGACGAAACCGAAGAACTTGAATTTTGGAAGTTCCACTCAAATGGAGTGGGCACTGGAGAACTTTTAACAACAGATGGAGAAGTATTCCGCGACGGAGGTATCCCTTCGCCTGATGGGAAGTGGATCGCTTTTACGGATAAAAACTGGAAATTATGGCTCTTCCAGATTGAAGAAAAACGGATGATTCTGGTCGATAGCGGTGAGTATGATACTTTCGAAGGCTTAAGGTGGTCCCACGATAGCCAATGGCTCGCTTATGTTTCCTATGCGGAAAATCTTTACGCGCAAATCAAAACCTATCAACTTGAAACCGGACAGAAAAATTTTGTGACAAGCAACCGTGTGGATAGTTACAACCCTGTCTGGAGTCCGGACGGGAAATGGCTCTATTTTTTATCCGATCGCTTTTTTCAGTCCGTAGTAACGAGCCCATGGGGTCCACGTCAACCGGAACCCTTTTTTGATAAAACTACAAAAATGTATGCTGTTGCGTTAAAAAAAGAAGAACGGTTCCCATTCTTGCCTCCAGATGAACTTCACGAAGAAAAAAAGGAAGAGGAAAAAAAAGATGAGAAAGAGGATAAGAAAGACGCAACACCCCCGAAAATTCATATCGATTGGGACGGAATCACCCAGAGGATTTATGAGGTTCCCATTCCTGCCGGACGTTACCTTGAGTTACAAGTCACTTCGAAAATGCTCTTTTGGACCGAACGAGAAATCGGTATCGATCCACAAAAAACCTTGATGAGCCTTGAGATTCAAAACAAAGAATTTAAAGCGAAAGCGGTTGTTAAAGAAATCAAAGGATATGATCTTTCCGCCGATGGCAAAAAAATATGGGTCCAAAAAGAAAATACTTTTTATGTGTTTAACGCGGATCAAAAACCAGAAGAGTTAGAGAAATATAAAGTAGAACTAAAAAATTGGATGTTTTCAATTCAGCCCTACGAAGAATGGCGACAAATTTTTATTGAAGCCTGGCGCTTAGAGCGAGATTATTTCTATGATCCAAAGCTTCATGGATTAAAGTGGAAAGAGATTCTGGCCAAATATCTCCCGCTCGTGAGCCGAGTTTCTGACCGAGATGAACTCGCAGATCTGATTGCGCAAATGGTCAGCGAACTTTCTGCACTTCATATTTTTGTGACCGGAGGGGATCGCCGTCGAGGAGAAGAAGATATCATTCCCGCCAGTTTGGGTGCCATCTTAACAAAAGAGACGGAAGCGGGCGGATATCGGATTCAACATATTTATAGGAGCGAACCTGATTATTTGGAAACTATTTCTCCACTCGCTAGAGCAGGTATACAGCTTCAAGAGGGAGATATTCTTGAAGCGATCAATGGTGTCTCTGTTCTAACAGTTCCCCATCCGTCTGTACTATTACGAAATCAGGTAAACAAGCAAGTCCTTTTAAAAGTAAAATCAAAAGCTTCTCAGGAGAGTTCTTATACTATCGTAAAGCCAATTTCTCCCAAAGAGGAACGAAATTTAAGGTATAGCGAATGGGAGCTTACCCAGCGCCTTTATGTCGAAGAAAAAGGTCAAGGAGAAATCGGTTATGTCCATCTACGGGCAATGGGTGGGGATAGCTATACGGAATGGATTCGTCATTTTTATCCCGTCTTTCATCGTCAGGGCTTAATTATTGATGTTCGACACAATCAGGGAGGAAACACCGACAGTTGGATTTTAGGAAAACTGTTGCGTAAAGCATGGTTCTATTGGAAGCCCCGCGTGGGAAAACCTTTTTGGAACATGCAGTACGCGTTTCGTGGACATTTAGTGGTCTTATGTAATGAATGGACCGCCTCTGATGGAGAAGCCTTCGCCGAAGGAGTCAGACGCTTAAATCTAGGAAAAGTGATTGGAACCCGTACTTGGGGTGGAGAAATATGGCTCTCCTTCAACAATTGGCTAGTCGATAAAGGAATTGCGTCCGCCGCGGAAATTGGTGTTTATGGACCCGAAGGCAAATGGCTGATTGAAGGACATGGCGTGGATCCCGATATCGTAGTTGATAATCTCCCTTGTGCGACTTTTCAGGGAAAAGATGCTCAACTGGAAACTGCGTTGCATTATCTTCAAATTAAAATAAAAGAAGAACCACTTCCTGTCCCTCAACATCCAGAATATCCCAACAAATCGAAATAAAAACAGAAAGAACCTGCGATGAAACTATTAAAAACTGTTGCGTTATTAGTGTTCTTTTTTGAAGCCTGTTGTGAGGCACAAGAACAAAAATCGTCTTCTCCAGAACTTTCTCGTATTGCTTTTGGTTCGTGTAATCATCAAGATCGTCCTCAACCCCTATGGGAAGTGATCGTAAAAAATAACCCACAACTCTGGATTTGGACCGGCGATAGTATCTACGCGGATACCGAAGATATGTCGTTGATGAAAAAGATGTATGCGAAACAAAAACAAAATTCAGAGTACCAAAAACTATTGAAAACTTGCCCCGTAATTGGATGTTGGGACGATCATGATTATGGTAAAAACAACGCGGGAAAAGAATATCCTAAAAAAGCAGAAAGTCAGGCGTTAATGCTAGAGTTTTTGGACGAACCCAAGGAGAGTCCTCGATACCAGCAGGAAGGAGCCTATGCGAGTTATTCGTATGGACCTGAAGGTAAACAAATTAAAGTGATTTTGCTGGATGTTCGATATCATCGAGATCCGCCGGGTCTAGAGGCCGACACGTTAGGAGACGCTCAATGGGAATGGTTAGAGGAAGAACTCCAGAATAGCAAAGCGCAAATTCATTTGATCATTTCTGGCGTGGAAGTGATTGTGGAAGAGCATCCCTATGAAAAATGGGCCAATTTCCCGAAAGCGCGTCAACGTCTATTTGATTTAATCGGAAAAACAAAAACAAAAGGAGTGATCTTTATTAGCGGAGATCGACATATCGCAGAGATATCCAAGATTGAAGGAACTTCCGCGGGCTATCCGCTTTATGATATTACCGCTAGCGGAATGACTCATAGTTGGAGCGATTTTAAGGAAGAAAAAAATCGTTATCGTGTGGGAGAAGTTTATCCTGATCTTCATTTCGGATGGATCGAAATTCAATGGACATCGACTCCACCCGTCATTGAACTCCAAATCAGAAATCGAGGAAATAAGGTTCCGCTTTCAACCACCCTAAAACTCTCCGATTTGGCTCCAGCAGAATAAACCCTATTGTCATGGCGAAGACACTGAAGCCATCTCCGTTATGCTTATTTTTTCGGAGATTGCTTCACTCCGTTCGCAATGAGATTAAGATGTTTGAGGCTTAGGAGTCTGTTTTGATCTTTCGATCAACGCTTGAATTTTTTTAAATTATTACAGGAAATCCTGAATTAATTAAATAAGAAAGAAAAATGTATGTCTGCCAATATCAAAAAAACGAATCTCTTAAAAAAATTATTCAAATTTTTTCTTGCTTTTTGTCTAGGATGCATCGTTCTAATGCTTTATCTAAGCTATCAACGTAGCCAAAGAGTAGCACAACTTTTGCAAGAATATAAACAAAGCGGTTATGCGACTTCTCTCAAAGAAATTAATGAAAAATATGTACTGCCTCCGGTGAATGACAACGGAGCGATTGTGATAGAAAGCGCTATCGCAAAACTAAAAGAGCCCGAACAAACACTAGGCGATAAATCCACCGCGAAAAAAAACTACCTCACTTACGAACAGACTAATTTTTTACTTAAGCCAATAGCTTTAGGAGAATCTCTTTCTAAAGAAGTAAAAATAGCTATTGGGAAACATTTGGTTCAAAATGAAGAGGCACTGAAACTTTTGAGACAAGGGCTGGCAATGAAACAATTTCGTTACTGTCCTGATTATACTGAAGGAGTTAACGCAAAAATTACCCCTTTCTTAGGAATGCGAAAAATGATTAATCTCCTGAAGTTAAAAACACTTTTCCATCTGGAGAATGGAGAATCTGAAGACGCAGTCCAGTCTGTTTTAGAAGGATTTGCTCTGGCGCAATCGTTCTCGAACGATCCGATGCTTATTATGAATACGATACAAATGGCTCTGATTCAATTTAATATAGAATCTTTAGAGTATGTATTGAATAGAATGGATATTTCAGAAAAAAATATCCTCGATTTATCTTCTCTGCTACAAACACTAGAAGAACCTGAAAGTTTAGCACGTTGCTATGTGACTGACTTTTGTATGGGTCTTGAGGCTTTCAATGACGGCTCAGTCCATGAAGGAAAACTGATTTCCCATTTTAGTGTAATGATAGAAGAAGATAAGATCTTTTATCTGGAAAAAATGAAAATTGTTATTGATACGAGTTATAGTCCACTCCAGGAACGTATGAAAAAAATTCAATTTTTAAAAGACCTGGAGAAAGAAATGTCCAAGTCCTCAGAGTTGTTACAAGACCTAGGCGAAAAAAATTTCAACTCCTCGAATTTCTTCCATAGCGGAACACAAAGTTTAGTAATGGGATTCTATTATTATGCTTCTTTCGGACTTCGAAGGATTATGATCTTAAGAAATGCTCAGATTGCATTGGCGGTGGAACGCTATCGTTTAGCCAATCAAAAACTTCCAGAACAATTATCAGAACTGGTTCCCGCCTATCTCAAAGAAGAATTACTACTCGATCTCTTTGATAACAAGTTAGTTCATTATAAAAAGCTCTCTAAAGGTTATCTGATCTATAGTGTTGGGGAAGATGCTAAAGATAATGGAGGGAAGAAAAAAGAAAACGAGAATCATTCTAATTTAGTGGAAGAATATGATTTAGTGTTTACAGTAAACCGTTAAAATAATTCCATGAAATCGAATATCTGTGGCTTCTCGGTGGTAGTATAAAACAAGATAGGTACTAAAATGAAATCTAGCCAACTGGCAGAGTATTTCCTTCAACAAGGTTACGTAAGTGAAGAAAATCTCCAAAAATGTATTACGGAATTAAACCAGGGTCCATTAAACAAATCAGAGACCATTTTAGAAACTTTTTCTTCCGAGGAGAAAAACTCTATTTTAAAAGATTTAGAGGCACTCGTTCAAAAAGAAAAGCCAAATCTTTTGAGAATGCAACAAACTACTCCCATTACACAAACGATTGCACAAACTGAAACGGCAACACTTGCTCAAAAAGAACTAAAATCGACGGAGCCTTCAGAAAATAGTTTACAAGAACGCTACAAGATTTTGAAAGTTTTAGGCGAAGGCGGAATGGGTGTTGTTCAGTTAGCCTATGATCAAACCCTTCAGCGAGAAATAGCCCTCAAGCGAATTAAATCTAAAGCACTGAGTTCACTTTCTAAGAATCAACAGGGGTTGTTGTGGAGATTTCAGAGAGAAGTTTCTATTGGTGCCACTTTAGAACATCCCAATATCGTGCCCCTTTATGATGTTCAAAAACAGTCGAATGGTGAAATGTTTTTTACCATGAGAAAGATTGAAGGAAAAACCCTTCGCGAACTTTTATTGAGAAAAAAACAAAATCCTCACGAATATGAGGAAGTGGAACTCCTTTCCATCTTTTTAAAAATCTGTGATGCGATGGCATATGCTCATTCTAAGGGAGTGATTCATCGAGATTTGAAGCCAGAGAATATCATGGTGGGACAATTCGGAGAAGTGTATGTGATGGACTGGGGAATTGCTAAAATACTAAAAGACAATCAAGAAGAAATAATCGATCCTGTCGCAACAGAAAATCTGGAAGACGGTAAAATAGTAAGAACGACTCCACAAGAAATAATGGATTCGATAGAGACAGAAAATGTGGAAGAGGGTTACAAAACAGTGGGAGGAATTGGGACTGAGGGATATATGGCTCCCGAACAGCGAGAAGATGCGGCACAAGCCTCTTCTTGTGCCGATATTTACTCGTTAGGAAAAATTTTGAAAGAATGTTATACGCTTTTATCCCCAATGGAAGAATTTAAATTACTCTTAGAAAAAGGCTCGGATCAATTAAAAAAAACAGCGGTAAAACAACTTAAAAATGATCATTCTATCGATGAAAATTTTTCGTTAGATATTCAAGCGATTGTAAAAAAAGCAACCAATGAAAATAGGTTTGAGCGTTATCAGAAAGTAGAAGAACTTTCTAAAGATATTCAACACTATCAGAAAAATAAACGAGTGTCCGCTCGTCAATACAACTTTAGAGAGATTTTATTTCTCTGGTTTATCAAATATAATAAATCTTTGACATTCTTTATCATTCTTTTTAGCGTTTTAATTTTCCTCGTTTATTCCTTGATCAACAAGAATAAAGAAAATGAAAGTTTACTTCAAAAACAACAAGAAATGATTGCTTTTGAAAAAGCGATAGAATTGACAAAAGAAAATACGCTCTCTTCTTTAATAGTGAATCTTGGAGATAGAAATTGGCCCATAAGATTTTTAGCCGCTAGAGATTTAGGAAATTCGGATAAGAGCGTAGAGCAAATAATCCCTCTACTCGTTCAAACACTTGCAGACAAAAATGAATATGTGAGTCGTATCGCTTCATTTGCGTTAATAAAAACAGCTCAAAATTCAACAGTAGTGATTCCCTCATTAATACATTGCCTAAAAAGTGAAGATCCAAAGATTCAAAAAAACACAATAATGACTTTAGCCAATCTAGGAGAAAAAGCGGTTCCTGAATTGATTCAAGCTTTTCAAGAGGAAAATAAAACTTTAAAGTTCGATGTTGCTAAAACTTTAAAGATCAATATTGCAAAAACTTTGGGAGAAATAGGTCCAAAAGCAAAAGAAGCCATTCCTATCCTTATTCAAAATATTGAGAATAAAAATACTTTCGTTAGTATTGAAGTGGCAAAAGCTTTACTAAAAATTGATAATAATATTCGAACACAGTTAGGTACAAAAATTCGGACATTCAACAACATCTTTATCCGTAGGTTAGAATATAATAAAAACATTTATAACGATGAAACTGATGGCAATTTCGAAGAATTAATGGTAACGTTACTAAGTTATATTTTAATATTAATTTTAGTAAATTATTGGTTTGAAGTAAAAATACAAAATTTAGCCATCTGGATACGTAAACGAATAAATCCTTCTTTTAAACCAAACACAGATAAATTGAAAAAAAGAATTAAACTATTGCGTAAATGTATTACACTTTTTTTGATTGGCTTTTTACCTGTTCCGATTTTGAATACTTTTGAATATTGTAGACCTCTTCTGGATAATGATTATATAATAATTGACTTATTAAAACAGATAGCTAAATTTAGTTTAGCTTTATCGTTTCCCTTTATCCTATTTTATTGTTTTGGTCTTTTGTTCCTGTTTTTTCATGAAGCTTCTTTAAAAACATTTTTTAGCAGAAGAAAAAATAATCACAAGATTGCTCACCCTGAAAATAATCAAAAACTAAATCATCTCGCTAAAAAAATATTCAAATTTTTTCTTGTTCTTTATCTAGTAGGCCTTGTAGTAGCCATTGTTCTAGGTTATCTGAACTATCAACGTAGCCAAAGAGTAGCACAAATCCTGAAAGAGTATAAGAAAAGCGGCTATGCGACTTCTCTCCAAGAAATTAATACAAAATATCCACTTCCTCTGGTGAACGAGAATGGAGCGATCCTTATAGAAAGTGCTATCTCAAAACTAAAAGATCCAGAACAAAAAGAAGGAGATATCATTAACTCACAGTATTATACTTTGATGCAGTCGATAGCTCCTGGAGAATCGCTTTCTGAAGAAACAAAAATGGCTATCGGAAACCAGTTGGTGCAGAATGAAGAAGCGTTAAGGATGTTGAGGCAAGGGATCGCGATGAACCGATTTCGTTATTGTCCGGATTATACATTAGGAGTTAAAACGAAGTTTCCTAATGTCATAGAAATGCGAAAAATGAATAATCTCTTGATGTTAAAAACACTTTTTCATCTGAAAAATGGAGAATTAGAAGAAGCGATACACTCTGTTTTAGACGGATTCAGATTATCACGCAGTCTCTCGAATGATCCGGCAGTAATTCCTTATATGATACAAACGGCTTTGATTCAAGTAAATGTGGAATCTTTAGAACATTTAGTTAATAGAACAACTCTTTCAGAAAAAAATATTCTCGATTTATCTTCTCTGTTACAAGTATTAGAAGAACCTACAAGTTTAGGACGTTCTTTTATCACGGATGCTGTTACGTTTCTTGAGATATTTAATCAAGATGCTTATCTTTATGGAGGAAATAAATTCGCTTATTTTTCCGGATTGGCAGAAAATGACAAGATTTTTTATATGGAAACAATGAAACGGCTTATTGATAGCCATTATGCGCCTCTCCACGAAAGAATGAAAAGAATCCAATCGTTACTCACACTAGAAAAAGAAATCCAAGACTCTTCTGATTTTTTATATAGCGTAACAAAAAAGTTAATACCTGGACTTTTTAGGGCTGGTTATAAAGAACTTGAAAAGATTATGATGTTAAGAAATGCTCAAATTGCATTGGCGGTGGAACGCTATCGTTTAGCAAATCAAAAACTTCCAGAACAATTATCAGAACTCGCTCCCACTTATATTAAAGAAGAATTACTACTCGATCTCTTTGATAACAAGTTAGTTCGTTATAAAAAGCTCTCTAAAGGTTATCTGATCTATAGTGTTGGACAAGATGCTAAAGATAATGGAGGGAAGAAAAAAGAAAAAGAGGAAGCGTATGATTTAGTATTTACGGTCAATCGATAAAATTTATTATTATTTGTAAAGGATATTTTATAAAATAGAGATAAAGGGTTACGGATAAGTGACACTGGCGATTAATTATTTTTTTCTAAAGCTCCTCCTCGAATCAATTGATAAAAACAATTTCTAGAGACATTTTCGAAAGTTTGAATCGTATTTTCGGTATCAGGCCAGCGAACTTCAATCCGATCTATTTGTTCAGCTTTCCCGATCCCAAAACGACAATCGGTATCATCACGATGTCCGGCGTGGCCTAATCCGCCTTGTATTTCTCGAGTTTGGCGCCGTTTTCCGATCCAGATAGTAACACGCGCTCCAATAAATTGGCCCTTAAGACGAATATTAATAAAACCATTTCCGAGACGTGCAGGACAAAGATTTCGAAACAATCCAACCGTTAAAGGATGCTCCGCGCGTTGTTTTTCAGTCAATCGTGTGTGACTTGTTCCGAGTAAAATATCAGTCGCTCCATCCCGATCGATATCGGCGAGACTTATTTGGCAAGCGTTGAGCCAGTGAAATCCAAGTTGCGAAGTCCACTCTTCAAAGGTATGATCTGAATTTTGATGATAGAGGCGTAAAATCTGGTCGTCAGGGTAATCACTGGAAGCGATAAGAAGATCGAGCGCACCATCATTATCGACATCGATCCAACCCGCGTGAAGATCTCCCTGGTTCCAAGCGGGACCAGAATGTGTTCGCACGATTCTGTCAAGATCACGTTGAAATTGAAAAGAATGCTCCGCCCCTTGATTGATAAGGAGCATAGAGCGATCTGAAGAATTTCCGGCCCACCAATGAGTGATTTCAGCTAGAAAGCAATCCATATCGCCATCGCCATCAAAGTCTGCGACTGCGGCGTCAAAGGTGTTTCCGTTGGAACGAAACGGGAGTTCCGCTTCTCTTTGAATTCCGGGAGGATAAATTCCTAATGTGTTTGCGTCCCCATCAAAGTGGGTTTCTTCCGCAACATCGATAAAGGTTCCATCTCCGTTATTTTTCCAGAGTCGGTTCCATTGGCGTCCATAAGACATCACGAGAAGATCTTGAAATCCGTCATTGTTCCAATCCGTATGAGTGACGCCGTAAGTTGGTTTTCGGCTTTCTCGAAGCCCTGCCTCTGGAACGCCTAGAATTCCTGCTTTTTCAGTGATTTCTTGAAAACGTCCGTCCCCTAAACCTTGATAGAGTCGGTCCGGAAAAGCTTCTAAAGAGTGGCCATAAGCGGTATATGCGTTGCCTAAAAATAGATCCAGATTTCCGTCCCGATTAAAATCCACGAAACAGGCGGAAATAGTTGTCTCAGGAGCTGTTCCAAGCCCGGAGTCTTTTTGAAGCGTATGGCCTCCTTGAGGATTTCCTATCCAAATTTCGTGTCGCAGGCCATCGTCTTTAAAACTCACATTAGAGAGATCGGTATATCGTCCTATAAACAGATCGGGAAGCCCATCATTGTTGATATCGCCGATTTGGACTAGTGAAGCTGGACGTCCCTGAGAAGGCTGAAAAACCTCGTCATTGGAAGCACGAATAAATATTTTTTTGGATTGATTTAAAAAGAGGCGAGAACTGTCTAAAAGAATATCGGGTAATCCATCGACATTCAAATCGGCAAAAGTAACGCGACTCGCGTTCTCTTCTTTTAAGGCGTAAATAGCGGTAACATTTTCAAAAAGAGGCGGATTTTCTTGTGCTTGAGCGAGCAAGAAAGAGACGGTATAATTGAGGACAAAGAACACTTGAACAAAATAAAAAAAATTGGGGGCAGGCATAAACAAATTCCTTTATTTCATGATCCGGGCGTATTGAATACGCCCCTCCATTTTAGCCTATTTATAAAAGATCTGGACAAAAAACAAATTTTTCTTTAAATTCTCTTAAACAAATACTTACTCAGGCCTAAAAAAAGGGGAACTATGACTGAAAATATTCAAGAACCAAGTCTCTTAAAAAAATTATTCAAAATATTTCTTGTTTTTCTTCTTGGATTCATCGTTCTACTGCTTTATCTAAGCTATCAACGTAGCCAACGAGTGGAGCAAATTCTACAAGAATTTAAGCAAAGCGGATATGCGACTTCTCTCAAAGAAATTAATGAAAAATATTTACTTCCTTCGTCAACAGACAATGCCTCTCTAGTGATAGAAAACGCTTTAACAAAATTAAAAGAGCCTGAGCAAAAAGAGGATCCGAATTCTAAAGAAAAAAAAGAATATATTATTAATGTTTCAAACACTTTAATTCAACCTCTTTCTCCGGGAGAATCGCTTTCAGAAGAAGCGAAAACAGCGATCGCAAAACATCTGGCTCAAAATGAAGACGCGTTCAAGATTTTGAGGCAAGGACTAGCGATGAAACAATTTCGTTATTGTCCCGATTATACGTTAGGTTTCAATGCTAAAATTCCCAATTTACTGGGAATGCGAAAAATAACGAATCTCTTGATGTTAAAAACACTTTTTCATTTGGAGAATGGAGAATCGGAGGAAGCGATACAATCTATTTTAGAAGGATTCGCTTTGTCCCATTCGTTCTCGAACGACCCAATGCTTATTATGTATATGATACAAACGGCTCTGATTCGAGCAAATATAGAATCTTTAGAGCATTTATTAAATAGAATGGATATTTCAGAAAAAAATAATCTCGAATTTTCTTCCCTGTTGCAATCCTTAGAAGAACCTGAAAGCCTTGGACACTCTCTTGAGACTGAGCTTTGTACGGGTCTTGACAGTTTTAATCAACTCGCACTCTCTCCCGGCGGAAAGATTTCTTACCTTTCTGGAGCCGTCGAAAATGATAGAATTTTTTATCTAGAACGAATGAAAACAGTGATTGATAATAACTATGCGCCTCTTCAGGATCGAGCTAAAGGAATCCAGGACTTGTCGAATATGGAGAGCGAAATAGAAAATTCTTCTAATTTATTTCATTCGATCACACAAATGCTAATGCCTAGTTTCCATAAAATATGTGCTACCGGACTTGAAAGAATTATGATCTTGAGAAATGCTCAAGTTGCTTTGGCAGTGGAACGTTATCGTTTAGCGAATCAAAAACTTCCAGAACAATTATCAGAATTAGTTCCTCTCTATATCAAAGAAGAATTACTTCTCGATCTCTTTGATCATAAATCTATTCGTTATAAAAAGCTCTCTAAAGGTTATTTGGTCTATAGTGTTGGAGAAGATACTAAAGATAATGAAGGGAAGAAAAAAGAAAAAGATAAACCGTATGATTTAGTGTTTACAGTCAATCGTTAAAACAAATTATTATTTTTAAAGGACATTTTTATGAAACAACAAAAATCTTTTACCATTTTTGAAATAATCATTTTTTTTATCGCAATTCTCGCGGCAATTCTCTTGCCGATCTTGTTAAAAACGAAAGAACGGGCGAATATAACAAAATGTAAAAGTAATTTACGACAATTAGGGATTGCGATGCAACTTTATGTCGATGCTCGAGGGAAAGGCTCTCGCTATCCTCCTTTTAATGGAGCCGAATTTTGGACCCATATGTACCGTACTGAAGTGATGATTGACCCCGAAGTTTATTTGTGTCCATCTTCTGGAGACAATAATGGGACCGGAGAAGCTTTGTTAGGGATTCCTAGACCAACGGATTGTAGCTATGGGGGACGCATCAATGCGTTAGGCCATGCTTGCCGTATTTTTACTGGACGCAATGCTTCTGATACCCCTATCGGTTGCGATGATGATGAATGGTCCCCCAATCATTCCAGTGTAGTCAATATTCTTTTCCTAGATACAAGCTGTCGCGATTTCGCTTTTTCCCCGATTCCTGATCCTCTCCTTGGCGGTGCCCGTATCGGGTCCGGTATTCTAACGGTTTGTACCAATTAATAATTTTAGCTAGAAGACCGATTCGTGTTGTCTGGAGGCGATTCAGTATGAGGGCGATTCGTGAATCGCCCCTACAGAAGAATTTTGGAGTCTTTTATGAAAAATTTCGTTTTCATTCTCTGTTGCGTTATAGGAATGACTGGAATCCTCTTTCCGTTGTGGGGACAAGAACAACCGTCAGTGCCTTCTTCTCTGGTTCTTCCGAAAATTTCTTTTTATACCGAAAAAACGGTTTTTTGGTTAGGGAAAACGCAGATTCTTCCATTCCGTGTTTCGCTTCCATTTTCGGAAACGAAGGTTTTTTCTTGTGAGATTCATCCGCTTGGTGTTTTAGAAGTGTTGAAACCGCCTGAAATTCTTGCCGGTGAATCGATTGGATATATTCGATTTCGTACACTTCAAGAAGGTTCCGCAACAGTCGATCTGAATGGGGAAGCTCAGATTCATCTCGATGTTTTAAAATCGGCTGTGGAATGGATGTCGGAAAAAATGAATCCTCAAATTACGGCTCCGGCTCAAGGTGCTTATGTTTGGGGCAAAATTACAATTGGCGTAGAACAATTTATTGAACCTTTGATTTCAGAGAAACCCCACGTAACATTACAGGGCCCTAATGGCCAAATTTTTTCGCCTATTTCTCAAGAACAAATAGATGAGGGCCCCGTTCAGTATAACGTTTTTCAACTAGATCTAGAGACTTTCCCTACAGGTTTACTTGAAATTGTTGCGTTAACAGAATTTTCGAACTCTTCTTTTAAAAGTGAGCCGCTTCATTTAATCGTGACTCGTCCGGCTCCAGAAAATACAACTTCTGGAGAATGTGAGCATCATGTGATGGATTCTCGGCCTGAATACATAGGAACCGCTCGTCAAAATGTGGGTTTTCATGCAGAAGCTTCTAATCACGAATTTGTATTGAATTATGGAGCTTATCCTGCGTGGGGCATTTATGTAGAGGTTCCCGAAAAAGCATCCTATCAGATGATGGTGGTTGCCCGTGGAGATTACGCTGGAGGCGCATTTCCAACAATTGGATTATACAAAAACTCTCTAGATCGAGCGATGACAAGCGTAAAACTGGTTCATCATCAATGGCAGAGACTTCCTTTAGGAGTTCCGGTAGAACTTGAAGCCGGAAAACAGCACTTAACCGTCTTCTTTATGAATGATTTTGCGCTTCCCGATTTAGGGGATCGTAATCTCTTTCTGGATCGATATGAATTGATCCGAGTTCCCGCACAAGAATTTCTAGCCAATACTCAAAGCAGTGCTGAGAAAAAAATCTTGACAACGCTTCATCAAAATAAGATTCGTGTTGCTTTTGATGTTCCATTGGAAAATCAGATTGTAACCGGAGTGCTTTCGATTCAAGCACATTGTTGGTGGTACAATGATGCTGAATCTCGTGCTCCGTATGTCACCATTTATGTCAATAACGCTCCCATGTTTATGCAACAGTCGCCTGATCCCTTTTTTATGATCGATAAATCTCAATTGAAACCCGGCGAAAATACGATCCAACTTCAAGCGATCTTACCTTCTGGTGAATCCTGTTCAAGTGCGATTCAAAAAGTATTTATGCTTGAAGAGGCTCCATTATCTTATGTTCCAAGGAAACATTATCGTTTTCATGTCCTAGGGGATTCCTGGGCCGAAAATATGAATAAACTACTGACTTGGGATCGAAACATAGAGTGGTGGCACCGTATCGCGCTCATTAGTTCTCAAGCTGATATTGTGACTTTAAATATTCCTGAATCCATTACAGGAAATTTTGAATTAAATCTTGAGGCCCGAGGAAACGATTTTAAAGGATTTCCGAAAGTACAAGTTTCTCTCAAAAAAGGAGAGCAAGTTCAGAATATTGGTACCGTAGAAGCAGTACAATGGTTTGGGCCTTATAAAGTGGGGCAGGTACAGTTAGATGAAGGGCCGAAGCAACTAGTTTTTTCATATCTCAACGATCTTTGTGAAGAAAATGTGGGAGATCGAAATTTGTGGCTCAAAGCCATTCAATTTTTTGAAGTGCTTCCAAAAGAAGATCGGTACGCGCCTCGCGCATACATTGAATATCCGCCACAACGACATCAAGCCTACCAAGCAGATCTCGTGATCGTAAGAACCTCTGATGATCAAGGAGTCGTCCATAGTGATCTCTATATTGATGGGCTCCCGCAAAAAATTTATACCGGAACTCCGAACGGAAAAGGACGTATGCTCTATCCGCTGATTTTGCGAAACTTGACCCCGGGAATGCACAAACTTTTTGTTCGAGTTCAGGATCCTGCTGGAAACATCGGCGAATCTGAAGAGATCGTTTTTCAGGTCTTAGCCGAAGCTCCGGCCCAAAAATTACCTTATGCGCGAGCCATTCATTTATTAAATCGTCTTGGATACGGGCCTGATCCGGACGAGATCATCACTCTTTTAACACAAGGCGAAACCGCTTGGCTCAACGCCCGACTCGATCAACCTTTTGATAATCCAAGCGATCAAGCGATTTGGGATCATGTGATGTTGCTTTTTATAGACGATTCGGGTGAATATAATGTGATCCATCGTGTCTTACGTCATATGCTAATGACACGTAATCCGGTTCGTGCTCGTTTTGTTCTCTGGATAGAAAACCATTTTTCAACTTGGATTAAGAAAACAGAATCGGCCCCAAAATGGCTAGAACATTTGTCTTTTGCTCGATTAGGAGTGGCTCCATTCTATGATCTCTTGATGAATTCTTCAAAAAGTCCCGCGATGTTATTTTATCTGGATCAACAAACGAGTGTTGCAAAACAATTAAATGAAAATTATGCCCGCGAAATTATGGAACTCCATACTTTAGGGGTTCATGGTGGCTACAAACAAGCCGATGTGACTTCACTCGCAGTATTACTTAATGGCTGGACTGTTGCGGATGAATCGAATAAACAAGGGAGAGGATTTCCGTTAGAAAAGAGGTTTCATTTTGACCCTAGACTCAATGACGGAACAGCGCAAACTGTTTTTGGAATCCATTTTGAAAAAACATCTCCAGCAGAACGATTTGATCGTATTCGTGTTGCGTTAGAAATGTTAGTTGCACATCCGAGTACGGCTTATTTTATAGCGAAAAAATTCGTCCAACATTATGTTTCGTCTCCAGCGGATGAAGCGCTAGTTTCCGAAATGGCTCATATTTTTATGGAAACCGGGGGCGATATGAAAAAAATGTTTCATGCGTTAGTGCAACACCCAAAATTTTGGAATGGAGAGCCACGAGTCACTACTCCGTTAGAATTTTGTACCCGTGTCTTACGCGCAGGTCGATTTCATGAAGGCTGGATTGTGGGAGAATGTTTAAGCAACACCGCAACTCAAATTTTTGATCACTCCACTCCCGATGGATATCCAGAAGGAAACGAAGACTATGTGAATTCAAATACAATGTTGCAAAAATGGCGCTTTGTAAAAAAAGCGGAATGGGCATTGATTGATCAAATTCCCTGGGAATGGAGATCGGTGCCAAAATCAGGAGATTTAACAGAATGGAAACAAAAAGTCATTGATTCGATTGCGATCCGAGTGACCGGATTTCCATTAACCGAGGCTTCAAACCAGTCTGCGCTGGAGTTAGTCGAAACCGCCATAAAATCAAATGAAGCGTATGCGGCATTATTAGCTCAGTTACCTGAGTTTCATTTACGTTGAAAGATAATGGCTCCAGGGAAACTGAACAAAATCAAGATTCCCTCCTGAAAGGATGATCCCGATTCGTTTTCCGATGAATTGGGATTTTTTTTGGAGCAAGGCTCCGAGGGGAAGTGCCGAAGACGGCTCAATGATAATTTTCATGCGTTCCCAAATCGAATACATCGCCTCTACAATCTCTTTTTCGCTCACGCGGATAATTCCGGCGACGTGTTTTTGAATAATAGGAAACGTCAATGTTCCCAAAGAGCTTCGAAGTCCATCCGCAATGGTTTGAGGGTTTTCAGCAGGAAGAATTTTTCCAGCTTGAAGGGAGCGATAGGCGTCATCCGCTTGTTCTGGTTCTGCCGCATAGACCTGAATTCGAGGGTCGATTCCTTTCGTCGCCAAAGCGGTGCCGCTTAATAATCCGCCACCACCGACCGGAGTCATGATTATTTCTAAATGAGGAACCTCTTGAAGAAGCTCTAGTGCGGCTGTTCCTTGCCCAGCAATCACACTAAAATCATTATAGGGATGAATCAAATGGGCTCCGGTTTGGGAGACGAGCAGTTCTAATGTTTTTTCGCGGGATTCTAGAGTTGGGGCGCAAAAAGTGATTTGGGCTCCATATCCGGCAACCGCATTTTTTTTAACGCTAGGGGCGTTATTAGGCATTACGATATACGCAGGGATCTGACGAATTTGTGCGGCACGCGCAAGTGCTTGAGCGTGATTTCCCGAAGAATGAGTCGCGACTCCTGAGGACGCGTTATCGAGAGAGAAAACGGCATTACAAGCTCCTCGGAATTTGAACGCACCGACTTTTTGAAAATTCTCACATTTAAAAAAAACTTCCGCTTCAACACGCTCATTAATATGCTGACAAGTGAGCACGGGCGTTCGATAAACAAATTTTTGAATTCTTTGCATGGCCATTTGAATCTCTTGGAACGTCGGAAAAGTATTCATAGTTCTCTCAAAAATCCAACAAAAGTTTGGCTTATTTTTAGGGAGGAGGAATTCAATCTATTATCGCTAAAATTCTACGATCTCGTAATAATTTTAATGCTTTACAGATATCTAAATCAGATTGAATATGGACATCCAATAATTCTTCAAATTTGGAATGTTGTGAAATATCTGAAAGCATTTGACAGAGAATAGAGGTCGATTCGTGGAGCCCCCATTCAAATAAAGTAGCATTAAATTGAATTTGAATTTTTTTTCCGGCAAACATGGGATGAAATGTACGAAACTCATCAATCTGTCTTAGTCCTTCGATCAGAAGCTTTAGCGTATTTTTTTCCATGACAATGGGAACATCAAATTTTCCTTCTTCAAAGGCAAAGTTCCCTTCTTCGAGTGCTAGCAACCGATAAAGCGCTTTCATCCCCGAAAGTTCACCGAGGTGCGCATTAATGATGTTCCCTTTTTGGAAATAAATGTTTCCGTTAAAGATTGGACTTTTCAAGAGGAGACGGCCCGATTTTTCTTTTAAGGAAAATAACTGAAGTAATTCAGTTATGGGCATTTTGGAGAGTTCTCCAGATAAAGAAGCGCGAGTGGTTTCTTCGAGTGAAGGTTTGGGTGTTTTATCTTTGAGTAACCGAGAGATGATAGGAAGCAGTGTTTCCATTTCAAAAGGTTTATTAATATATTCAGTGGCGCCCAAGTTTCTACCGCGAAGCTTATCCGAAATTTCATCACGAGTGGTCAAAAAAATAAAAGGGATCTGGCAGATCGATTCCGTTTTTTTGACGCTCCAGCAAAAATCGAATCCGTCCATCACCGGCATATTGATATCACTAATAATGAGATCCGGTTTTCGCGCAATGGCTAATGTTAATGCAACATCACCGTTTTCAGCTTCGATCACTTCGTATCCGGCACTGGTCAAATTATCTAGTAATATTTTACGAATCATACGCGAATCATCGGCGATCAGAATAACCGGCTTATTACTCATAATGAGCATCCTTATGTATCTTTTGAAGCAAAAGTGGAAGATTCAGGACCAAAACAATATTTTTATTCATTCGAATGGTGCCAAGAAAATAATGAAGAGGTTGTGTCTCTTCTGGTAGAACCTGCATTGGATCACAATGTTCCCAGACATCAAGTACATTTTCCACAATCAAGCAAGCTTGAGGGGGGGTGAGGATAATTCCTTCCCCAATAGATAATAAATGGTGTTCACTAAAGAGAAAACAGAGATCCACAAGCGGAAGGGTTTTTCCCTTGTAGAGAATCTCTCCTCGGCATAACCCTTTTTGGTTAAAATAATCCGCTTTTAGACGAATAATTTGCTGGACCAGAGGAAGAGGAATTGCGTATAATCCGCCCCGCAATCCGAAAATAAGGTAGGATTCTTGTTCAGACATCCTTATTTCCCAATAGTTGTTGTACTTTTTTCAAAAAATCTTGGGATTGGAACCCCCGTTTGCAAAAATATAAGTTCGCGCCTTGTTGATAACAAAGACGAATAATTTCTTTGGAAGAAGTGTTGCTGACCAGAATTATTTTTTGGGAGGGATTTCGTTCTCGGAGCCATCGCATGAGTTCTAGTCCTCCGTTTTCTTTATAATCCAGAACCGTATTAGACAAAACAAGATCGGTCGATTCGAGCATATATCGCTCTTGAGCC
The DNA here is from genome assembly GCA_964530615.1 of uncultured Planctomycetota bacterium. Lineage (GTDB taxonomy): Bacteria > Planctomycetota > JBBTDB01 > JBBTDB01 > JBBTDB01 > JBBTDB01. Next base: position 95,362 of record CAZHAR010000011.1, read on the forward strand.
ATTTTTATCGAGGATGCCAAGAGGGTATGATAATTGGCTTCACGCAGAATGGAATCAAACAAGAGTAAACTCATTTCTGAATTATCCACCACAAGACATCTTGCTAAGGGTTTCTTGGTTTGTTCCAGAGGAAGCCGAATATGATACCATCGTTTTCGTTCCTGAAAAACCGTCGCAATATTTAAAATAACCGCAGGTTCTCCAGTCCTCAAAATTGTCGCTCCGGCAACGATTTTATGATCTTTTAAAGCGCCGGTGAGTGGTTTCACGATAATTTCTTGAATACGTAAGAAGCGGTCAATACTCACGGCGATTTCTTCGTTTTGATAATGAAGAATCAACAGTAAAAACTGTTCCTGATAATGATTCAAATCGGAGTATTTGAGATAGCGCGCCAAACTAATCACAGGAACATCTTTTTGTTTTTCACGCTTTAAAATGGTCAATCCCCCTTCAGTTTTTAACTCTTCTCTAGAAGCCAAATAGGTTTCTTTCACATAATTTAAGGGGATAACGAGAACATTTTTTTGAACCAGTATAAAAAAAGCGTTGATGATCGAGAGATTCACAGGAAACGCCATAGAAATTCTTGTATATCGTTTAGGCTCTGATTCGATAATGAGATTTCCTTTGAGCCTTTGAATGGTACTATAAACCACATCCATCCCAACACCCCGCCCGGAATCCTGAGTGATTTTTTCTGCGGTGGAAAAACCGGGTTTCGTGATCAGATAAAACGCGTCTTTTTCTGACATGACGAGAGCTTCTTCCGGGGTAATCATTTGTTTTTCAAGTGCTTTCTTTTTCAGCACATCCGCAATTAAGCCTCGACCATCATCTTCGACCTCAATCAGAATCGTATCGCTTTTGGTGAATGCAGAAATTTTCAAAATGCCTATAGGGGGTTTTCCTTGTTTGATTCGTTCCGCTTCAAATTCAATTCCATGGCTCAAGGCATTTAAAATCAAATGGATTAGCATTTTTCGGAGTGATTCTAAAAGGCTTTTATCTACTTTGGTTTCGCCTCCAATCACTTGCAACGGAGCCACATTTTTTCCCATTTCCAGAGATTTATTACGAAGTAGAGTATAGGATTCGGTTAAAATGGTAGAAAGCGGAATCATTTTAACATCCACAGATTGAATTTTCAGTTCATTGGTGACGAGTTCTAAAGCGGTTACATCTTGAGAAAATTCATCGTAAAACTGTGTATAGCGTTCGGTAATCGGATCCAGTGCTAAGACAGAAAGTTGTTTCAGATCCTCTAAAATTTTAGAGCTTTGCCATAGCTTATTTTCTAACTTATCTTTGATGATCGCGATTTCACCCATCAAATCGATCAGATCATCAATTTTTTTCATGGATATCCGCAAACTTTCTTGCCCTGCAAGAGAATGATATAGTTTGCTATCGGTTCGAGGTTTTTTCAGTGAATTTGTGTCGGTGCGAGAAGCCGAAGGATCAACCGCCGCAGAGGTATTGGTGGATGGAGGAGACTCGGGATCTTCTGTTTTGGGTGGAGGAAGAAACTCTGAAGTGTCCGGCGAAGGCTTCGGCGAAGTCTCTGGCAAAAAAATCGAAGGCTTAAGCGCTTCTAGCGAAGCTTTGGGGGGCTTCATTAAATCTTCGGACTCCCGAAGATTTAAGGGTTTGATTTCCTCTGAGATCGCTGAAAAAAGGTCATCATGAGAGGGCCGAAAAATCATTCTTGTCGTGGATAATAATCCTTGATTCAACTGATGAAGTTGATCGAGGGATTCTTGAATATTGATCTCGATATTCAGCGGATCTTGTTTTGCTTCCACATAATCGGACAAGAGCTCTACTTTTTGAGAAATGAGTACAAATCCGGATTTACGAAGACTAAGACGCCCGGCTTGAACCTCTTTAATAGTGTCTTCTAGGCCATGGGCCAAATTCGCAATATGTTTTTTATTGACGAGATTGGCGTCTCCTTTAAGCGTATGAAGAATTTGTAATAATTCTTTGCAGAGGTTGGAATCTTCCGGTTGTTCTTCCAGATCAAGCAAGATTTGTTGAATATGATTGATATGCTCTCTGGCTTCCGAACGAAAGAGATCCAGATAATCTGAAGTCATTCAAGATGAACCTTTGTCAGTTCTTGAGATTGGAAGAGCTTTTCGATATCTAATAACAGAACCAAGTTATGATTCAAATAAAATTTTCCAAGAATATATTGTTTTTTGAATTTAATATCGTCCACCAAGGGAGGTTGCAAATCATTTTTTTGTAACTCATGGATACTCAGAATATGATCGACCAAAATACCCACTTGTTGCGCTTCTAAATGGATCATAATCAACCGAGTCGCCTCTGTAATTTCAATTTTCGGAAGCGAGAGGATTTTTCGAATATCATAGAGTGGACAAATACGTCCACGTAAATTAATGAGTCCAAGGAGTTCTTCTGGAGAGCGGGGCACCGAAGTAATTTTAGGAACTTTGAGAACTTCTTTCGTTTTCAGTAATTCAATGGCAAAGCAAGATTGAGAAAACTGAATGACAAGCACATAAATTAAATCCTGCAAAGCGGATTTTACTTCTTCAGGATCTTCCACTCCTTCCCAGTAAGAATTCTGGAGCTCTTTTAAAATATGTTGGGCATCATATTCATTATTTTGCATAACTGCTCTCTAACGAATTGGTAAGATGAAGAGCGTATTTATGGAACTCTTCCGTTAGATGACCCAAATTTTTCATATTCTTGGCAAATTGCTCATAGACTTCATTTACCTTAAAAACAGCTTGGGCCATTTGATCTGAAGCTGTAGTTTGTTGCTTGGTAAAGTGAGCCATCCCTTGGGTTTCTGAGTTAGTGCGGTTTACAATTTCATTAATGTCATTTAAAGAAATCCCCAGCATATGGACCAGATTATAACTAGAAGTCACGGATTCCAAACCGGCTTCGGTCACCATAATCGTATTGTTAGTGGATGCTTGCATTTCTTTAATAATCGTTTTAATTTGTTTGGTCGCTTCTACCGTTTTTTCAGCTAAACGACGTACTTCCGAGGCTACTACCGAAAACCGTTTTCCCGATTCTCCAGCGCCTACTGCTTCAATTGCCGCGTTTAGCGAGAGAATATTTGTTTGTTCCGAGATGTCTTCAATAATCTTGATAATACTGCCGATACGACCCGAATTTTGTCCAAGACCTTTCATTTGAGTCGCGATATCTTCGACTTGTTGCTTTAAATCCGTCATTCCGTCCATCGCTCGAAGTACGGATTTGGTTCCTTCTTCACAAGCTCCAGAAGCGAGTTCAACGACACCCTTAACCGATTGAGCGTGATTTGAAATTTCTACGGATTTAAGGGTCATATCTTTTGAAAGCGCGCACGCTTGTTGAATAAGCGTGGAGTAATGGATGACACCCGAAGAATAATCACTTAACTGACTCGACACTTGAAAGGCCATTTTACTGAGTTCTTCAGCTTGTATTCCCATACGACGCAGAGTTTGTTGTTGTTCTTCTTGAATCAACAAATAGCGTTTTTGGGCTTCTTGTGTCTTTTCTACAAAGGAGTGAAAAGCATTTCGTTCTAAATAATCTTCCCAAGTAGAGCTCGGTAGGCTCGTTTCTCCAGTAAAATTTTTCAAAAAGGTCAGACAAGAAGCGAGTCTTTTAGATCGCCAATTGGAACGAATTGCGAGAATAACCGCTAGGAAAAATGAGATCAAAATGCCCCATTGAACTTCTTTTTTTAAAAGCGTAGTCATTTGTTGCTGTAAAATAGAAAGTTGTTCATTAGAATACGTCGTTTTTAACGTTTCTAGGGTTGCATCGATTTCTTTATATTGAAAATAGAAAAAAATCCACAGGCATAAAAAAAACCAAAAGGGAAGTTGAATCCAGTCTAACAAAAAAAAGTGGAGGAGGGATTTTACTTTCATGGATTCTTTTTTCTCAAATGAAACGGAATCAAACAGGCACACTCTTCATTATTATTTTAATAGCCGAACACAACGAAATCCAACATCTTTTTGTCGAGTCAATGGATCCAGAGGAATTCTTGTAGATAGATCTCGTTTGGTTTGGAAACTGGAACCACGCGCTACGCGCAAAGGCGATTTGATCGTATTTTCAGGATCCATTGAAATTCCTTCTAAACCCTGCCGATAAAAATCTGCTTTGTAATAATCTTGACACCATTCGGCCCCATTTCCTGCCAAATCTTGTAGCGGAAATGGCGTTTTTCGAACTTGCTCTTCCTGTTTTTTATAACTCAAAAGTTCTCCAGTGGCAATATTTTCAGGGAAATCTCCGCGTGGAACTTCTTTCAGACGAGCCAGCGCGTAAGAAAATTGGGCTTCCGTGGGAAGTTGTTTTTGAGCCCAAGTCGCATACGCATAAGCGTCGTACCAATTCACGCCAACGACCGGAAGTTGCAGTTTTTTTTGTTGTTCTTCCCACTGCTCAGGAATACGATTATAGGATTCAGGTTCATCGGGATGCTTAATTTTAGGTTTCGTTTCAAGAAATTTCTGATATTCTTCAACAGTAACTTCATGACAATCCATCAGAAAAGATTGCATTTGAACCCGATGACGTGGGTAAAAATCCTGACCTTCCTGATCGTCTCCCATCTCAAAAATGCCACTTTCAATCAAAAACATTTCAGAAGGAAAAGAAGCAATTTTTTGGAGGATATCAAAGTTTCGATTGCTCTCTTCTTTAATTTTTTCCTTCGGAAACAAGGCTTTTAATTCTTCTTTGTTCACCTCAAAAAGAGTTCGATATCGATAATATTGTTTTTGTTGGGCACTCAGAGCAAGCGTGCTCTCGATTTGCTCCATCCGTATTTTTTTGACCAGATCTCCAAATTTTTTTGCAATCAAGTCTTTCTCTTTTTGAGAAGTGGTGCTCTTTTCAATAATCTCCGTTAAATCGTTCAAAAACCATAAAATATCTTTATAAAAATGGTTTTCTTCAAAAAAATTATTGACCATTTCAATTAACTCAAGAAGTTGTTCTGAAATAGTTCCCAAGCCGTCTTTAATCTCTTTTCGAATTTTACTATATTCCTTCAAAATAGTGGCAAAGGATTTTTCTTGAAGAGAACTATTGGGTGTTTGTAGCAGAGAATCTAGCCCTTGGTCAAACATTTTAAGGATATTATTCCAATTTTTTTCTTTAAAAAAGAGAGTTTCTGTCTCTCGGAGAGATTTTCGAAAGAGGACCAATTGTTCTTCTCCAGACATCCCTTCTCCGCTTGGCAATAATTTTTGTCTCTCTTTATAAAGCGTAGCCGCCAATTCCCAGTCTTCTCGATGTTTTGCCAAAAGAATTTTGAAGTCAATTTTCAGAAGCTTTTCCTTTTGTAACAGAGATTCAAGCTTTTGTTTCACTTGATTCAGAGTTGGTTTTTCAATTTCCAGAATAATTTGTTCTTTTTGCTGGATAAAATTTTTGAGTTGTTCAATCGCTTTTTGTAAATCTTGCTCTTCAAAACGACGAATCTCTGCAAGCATTTTCACAATCTCAGTTTTTTGCAACAAGGCTTGCACCTCGTCTTTGGGGAAAATACCATAAGCGGCTGAAAATTGGAGCATTGCTTCCTCAAAATCTTCTTCTTGAAGCGCTTCTTTCCCTTTGAGAAAAAATATTTGATATTGGGCGAGTTTTCGTCCCGGAAGAACCATCGGATCTTCTGGCTGGATAGCCGCAATTCTTTCATAGAGCGACTTCATTTGCTCCCAATCCGCATTCAATTCCGCTTTTCCCACTTGGTCACGTAAAATGGCCAAACGAGTTGAGATCAGCTCTTTTTGAATCTCAGGGGTATCTTTTTGTTGTTGGGCCCGAGTAAAAAAATCTTGCGCTTCCTGAAATTTTTTCTCTCCAAATAAGGTTATCCCTCGATCCAAATATTCTTGATACCGATCTTTCTCTGGAAATAAAACCGGTTTCAGCAGAACAATGCTTCCAAGTCCTAAAACGAGCACCAGTAGCCCTCCAAAAAGAATCCAGGTCATTTTAGAGGAAGATTTGGCCGATTTTATTGGTTGGGCTAAAGCCTTGACTGGAGCCGTAGCAGGTTGATTGGCGGGTTGAGGAAGGGTTCTAGTTACTTTTCGATTTTGGTTTTCTTTAGAGACAGCTGAAGCCGTTTTGCTTTGACTGGGAGGCCGCGAAACCGTATTCTCCTGAGAGCCAACCGAAACCTTCTTTAACGTTGAAGGGGTTAAAATACTGGGAGTCGAAATTTCTTTCGCGCTTTGCTTCAGCATCACCTCTTTTTTCGTGATAAAGCGGGTATCTGCGGCCCAAACCGATGTTTCATCGCCATGCTGTACTTTAGAAAGATCTTCAATCAATAAATCACAATTGGCATAGCGTTGTTCCGGTTTTTTGGCCATCATCTTATTAATAATTTTTACAAGGATCGGAGGGACATTGTCTTGTCTTATTTTACTGGGATTGGGAAGTGGTTCATTGATATGTTTTAGGCAAATGTCGAGATAACTGTCCCCATCAAAGGGCTTCTGCCCCGTCAACATATAAAATAAAGTCGCCCCTAAAGAATAAATATCCGCTTTTTGATCCACCGTCTTTCCCTGACATTGTTCCGGAGACATAAAATAGGGAGTTCCCAGAACTTGTCCGGTATGCGTGAGTGATTTATCGACTTCAATAGTACGCGCCAGACCGAAATCGGTGATCTTCACTTGTCCTTTATCTAGCGTAATCATAATATTGTCTGGTTTGATATCACGATGAATAATACCCTTTTGATGGGCATCTTTTAGGCCCTTTGCGGCTTCCTTTGCAATGGTCACCGCTTTTTTCCAAGAAAGATAGCCCTTTTCGTTGAGAATGTCCTGAACCGTACGCCCATGAATATATTGCATCACGATATAATAAAGTCCCATTTCCATTCCCACATTTAAAACGGTAACAATATTCGGATGCTGAAAGCTTGCGGTCAGTTGGGCTTCTCGACGAAATCGCTCCACATGGTCTGGATTACTCGTTAGTGTTGGAGAGAGAATTTTGATGGCCACTGGAGTTTTTAGGTTCAGGTGGGTTCCTTTAAAAACAACACCAATTCCTCCTTGACCTAATTTGCTTTCAACCAAACATCCGCCAATGGTTTTTCCGGGCAAAGTAGACCAATCAATGTTGGCTCCTCGATAAGGAACAATATGAGGCGCTCCGCAAACACAACGAACTTCTGTTCCTCCAACGTATTTGGAAATATCTAATTCGTTCCTACAGTTTGCGCATAGCATGTATTCATATCCAAAATTTTTGAGTAAGACGAGAAGAAAGCATCCAATAAAAGACTAATGGAATTAGGTGCGCCCATTTTATCATAAACATTCAAAAAGGACAATTCAGAAAGAAAATCTTTAAAAATTTCTTTTAAAAAATGAACAAAACTTGTTTTCTTTCATAAGAATAAAAAGAAGAATCCTTTTATCATTGAAAGGATCGATAAATCATGTTAATTTCTAAAGAGAAGTGATTCTTCTCTTTTGACAAAGAATCTAGCGCAAAAAAAAGATTCTGAATTTGGAAAAAAATCGAATTCTCATCTCCGTTCCGCAGAATAGAAAGAAGGAGGAGTTGTGGCTCCAACATTTTCTCATAAAAAATTTACTCTCATTGAACTTTTAGTGGTTATTGCGATTATTGGTATTCTGGCCGGCCTCATAGTACCTGCTTTACAGATGGTTAAAGCGCGTGCGCTTATGGCAAAATGCCAGAGTAATTTGCGTCAAGTGGGAATTGCTATGAAAGCATATGGAGTTACGTTTAACGGAGTTTTCCCCCATCCCGATGCGGATGGTGGAGGAAGTCCTTATTCTTGGTATGACGTTTTAGATGACAAATACCTCAGCCAAACAGATTCTATTGTCAAACAGTGCCCAGCGGATCAAATTGGTAACGATGATGGATTTAGTGCACTCGATGGTCAACACAGCTATAAAATGAATCAAGGGAGCTGGGCCGGTGGCCCACTTCCCGTGGATACTGTTTGGGATGGAAACTTAGTTTTTGGTCAATATCTCTCTGATTCCCCACCCGGTTCGCGCGCACGATATTTTCCTCGCGAATCCCTCGTAAAAAACCCAGGTTCTCTGGTCTTGGTTTTTGATGCCAAAACACAAGTAACAGATCCTTCTGGAACCCCCGGAGTTGCTTATTGGGAACGTCATGATGGAACTGTTAATTTGTTGATGTTTGATTGCTCCGTTTTTCAATATTATCCTCCAGATGCCCACAAAGATTCCGATGGAACCCTCACCACCGATGATCCGACTTTACATGGGGTCATCTACACCTTCAAAAGCAAACGCTAATCCTTGATTTTTTCCTATTTTAATTTAATTTATTCAAGAAGATCTCTGCTTTTGAGGTCTTCTTTTTTTTTCTCCCTTTGGATTAAACTGCTGATGAATCCGCCTGCTCTTCCCCTTAAACTCCTCTTTTTTGGAACGCCAGAATTCGCCCTTCCTTCGCTTCAAATACTCATTGATTCTGGACATACACCCCTTCTTGTAATCACACAACTCGATAAAATCCGTGGACGAGGAACCGCTCCTTCACCCACGCCCGTAAATCTGTTGGCTCAAAAATACCAAATTCCAGTGATCACCCCCGAAAACGTAAATGCGCCCGAAGCTCTGGCTCTTTTCCAACAACACCAACCCGATTTGTTCTTGACAGTCGCTTACGGCCAAATCTTTCGAAACGCTTTTTTAGCGATTCCTCGTCTCGGAACCCTAAACGTTCACGCCTCCTTACTTCCTACTTATCGCGGAAGCGCGCCTTATCAATGGGCTCTTTTGCGCGGGGAAAAGCAAACCGGAATCACGATTATTGAAGTCGTTCGAAAACTGGATGCAGGGGCAATGCTAAAACAAAGCGTTCTTCCCATCTTTCCTCAAGATACAGGAGATTCCTTAGCAGAGCGGCTCGCAACTCTTGGAGGAAAACTCCTTCTAGAAACCGTAATCGATTACGAAGCAGGAACGGTTCAAAAAAAGGCTCAAAACGAATCTGACGCTTCTCAATATAATCGATTCGTAAAAGAAGATGGACTCTTGCAATGGAACCACTCCGCGACTGAACTGGAACGTTTTATTCGTGGAATGCAACCTTGGCCAAAAGCCCAAACATCTTCGCCAGAACATCCGACCAAAGAAGTCCTTTTGCTCGATTCTCGTGTCGTTTCCAAACAAGGCAAACCCGGTGAAATCCTTCAATTCGATAAACAAGGCATTCTGATCGCCTGTGGAAAAGACACTCTAGAAATTTTGCGCCTGCAAGTCGCCGGAAAAAAAGCGATGGACGCAAAAGCCTTTGTGAACGGAAACCACTGGCACATTGGCCAATTTCTTGGGAAACAGGATGACTGCTAACATTCGACAAATTGCTTTACAATTATTAACACAAAATACTCCACAGGTTTTTCTTAAAGAAGAAATGTCCAAAAAAGCCGCGACTCTCTCTCATCGAGATCGCGCTTTTCTCCAACAATTACTTTATGGATGTTTTCGATGGCATTTGACTTTGGCCCATCTTGTGACGAAATTTTGTCATGTCTCTACTACCTCCGAAGAATATTGGATTCTTCAACTCGGATTTTATCAACTTCTCTTCCTGAAGCAGATCCCTCCGTATGCGGCAGTCAATGAAACCGTTTCTTTGAAATCTTCTGTAAAAGGAAGGCGCTTTTTGAATGGCGTTTTACGAACGTTTCAGCGAAGTCTCGCTTTACCAGAACTTTCTCTAAAACCTGAAAATAGCCTATTACGAAGGGCTACTGAACCGCCGATTGGTTTTAAAAAACCTCTTTTTGCTCACGAAGACTCTTTACAACAATTATCTTGGCGTTCCAGCCATCCCAAATGGATTCTATCGAATTATCAACAAGTGATGTCTACGACAGAAATGCTCGACGTTTTGGGGTGGAACAATGAAAATCCGCCAAATACCATTCGAGTCAACTCCACCAAAATATCTCTAGACGATTTAAAAACTCGTTTCTCCGAAGCCGGAATCCAATTTCAAGCCACTCTTCATCCACTAGGCCTCAATCTGGAACTGGAAGCGAATATTTTTTCTCATCCCCTCTTTTTGGATGGACTTTTTACGGTTCAAGATACCTGGTCTATGAGTGTTGTCGACGCGCTACACGTGGTTCCGGAAGAACATATTTTAGATTTGTGCGCGGCTCCCGGAGGAAAAACAACCTACATCGCCGAACAACTCAAGAACACCGGCGACGTACTCGCGATTGATCTCGATACGGAACGGTTACAAAAAATTAGAGAAAATCAAAAACGATTAGGACTCTCGAATATTCACATTCAATCCGGAAAAGCCGAATCCATGATTTTTGAGAAGAAGTTCGATAAAATTTTGCTGGACGTTCCCTGTTCAAACTCTGGAGCCTTGGCTCGTCGAATCGAGGCACGCTATCGCCAACAACCTTCTCATCTAAAAGAGCTCGTTTCTCTCCAAAAAAAAATGCTGGCTCAAGCTATTCGATGGCTCAAACCCGAAGGAAGGCTAGTCTACAGCACCTGTAGTTTATTCGTCGAAGAAAACCAGACCCAAATCCAGAATTTTTTAAAAGATCATCCCGCCTTTCAATTAGAACAAGAACAATTATCCCTTCCTGGAAACCCTCATTTTTCCGGCGGTTATGTGGCTGTACTGCGCCAAAAATATTCAAAATAATCGCTTTTCCATATTTTTATGCCACGAAAATTCAATTGACTCGTACTAAAACAACCTTGGAATATACTCTCTGTCATTCCGAAGCGGAAGCGAGGAATCTCCGCAAAGTTTGAGCATTCAGGAGATTGCTTCGCTTCGCTCGCAACGACAATACGAGTTTTCAAAACTGCATTTAACATCACTAACTCTCTAAGTCTCCTCTTGAGAGGAGATTTAGAGGTGTGTTCGAAAACTGCATCTACTATCATTCTCACCATTGGGGTTATTAAAGGAGAAATTTATGCGTTTGAACTCTGTTCTTGTACTACTCTTATCGACCAGTATGTTACTAGCTCAACCGTTTGGAGAAGGCGAAGGAGAAGGCGAAGGGGGTGGCGAAGGGGGTGGACGTCGACGTGGAGGAGATCGGGATATGG
>CAZHAR010000011.1:106500-112275 GCA_964530615.1 uncultured Planctomycetota bacterium
GAAGAATGATGCAACGTTTACCCCAAATGATGCACCAAACCCAAGAGCCTCAAATGGTGCTAACGGCTCTAGGTCTCTTCGTCTATATGGATGGGGTTGTCGCGCGATTAAATAAGGAAACCTTTGCGATTGAAAAAAATATTACGATGAACGCGCCTCCTGAAAGTAATACCAAAGCTACCGGAGAAACAAGCCGAATCACCTCCGCCATTCAAAAAATGGATCAAGATAAAGACGGAAAAGTGTCCAAGAAAGAATTTTTGGGAAAATCTCAACAATTCGATCAACTCGATAAGAACGCGGATGGCTGTATTACCGCAGAAGAATTCAATACTCTGGAAGAAACGATCGATAAGAAAAAAGCCTCCCGTCCTCTGCGAGGATCCGCAGTGATGGCCGCAGATGGAAGCGATTTAATCCTCTTTACTTCCGCAGGATTTATTTTCCGTATTAGTCAAGCGGATCTGTCTATTAAGGCTCAAGCCTCCCTCCAACAACTTCGTCCCAAAGAAGAGGGCCGTCCTGGAATGGATCGACCCGATCATGACCGCCCATTCCCCCCCAAACGAGGTGAAGGAGAAATGGGCAACGATCCTTCAGACGAAGGCGAAGATTACTAACAACACTCATTACCTGGAAAAATAGCTTAAATACTCTTCTTCCAGGGTATTCTCTTCTAACCCGCCTAAAGTTTTTTGTAAAATAGAACCCTCTTGAGACACCCAAAAACGAACCGGGAACGCCATATTCATATTTTGATGGTACTTAAGATAAAGAGTCGTATCATCCGGTAAAATCGATATATTTTGAATATCGGGAAATGGAATATCCGGTTCTTCAGGAGTGCGAACATTGACCACCAAAACTTGATAGGGTTTAGCACCCGTTTTTTGAAGAATCTGCAAATCTTTTTTACAAGTCACACACCAAGAAGTCATAAAAATCACTACTGTCGGTTTTTGAGCAAAAAAAGGGGCCGATTCGATTTTTTGTCCTTGCTGATCATACTTGGAAAATGCGGGTGCCACTTGTTTTTGGGATTTCTCTAAATTCGGGAGCAAGATCGAAGGATCTTCTTTTAAAGAACGCGTTGCGTGGAACTTCTCAAACTGGAATTTTTGCTCGCCTTCTTTAATTTCAATAAATCCATCGGTTGGAACCCCTGTAAAAATCTCTTTTAATCCAGAGGGCCAGATCACTTCCAGACGATCAATTACCGAATGCGATCCGACCCCAAAATAAACTTCTCTCTGATTTTGTGAGACAAATCCAAAAGCAGAACGCATTTGTTTCATTTGGATCCCATCAGGCGTTTGAACCATCAATCGCGCTCCAATTGCGTCTCGGTTGGATTTCGTCCCTATCAATCGAAAAGCGACTCGATGATTTGAAGTCGGCAGAACGTTTTGATAGGCTTCGAGTAATTGTTTGCGCACATTTTTAATCACCACATCTTGAGAACCATCCAAATCCCAATCCATCACCGCAAAGCTACGTGCGTCCGCAATCGAGTCAATTCCTGTAAACGCGCTACTTTCCTTAAATTTTCCTTTCTGATTCAAAAAGAACAAATTCCGTTCAAATCCGTTAATCGAAAAGTTACTATTTAGGCTCCTGCGAGCCAGTTTTCGGACTCGTTCAATTTCGTCCGGGTTTTCTTCATTTAGTTCTGGTGCTTTTTGCTGAAACACATTTTCATATTGAGATTGAATTGTATCGATACTAATTTTATTGGCTAATTCCCGATCCCGCTCAGAATAGTACTCAACGAGTACCTGTCTCCAGAAAAACGTTCAGTAATCTTTTTCGGAGTTTCCAGTAATATAGCCATTGACCACCAATAGATCTTCATCGCCATCTGCATCATAGTCGAAAAAATCGGAATGCCAGGCCCACCCGCAACTATTGATTCCTAATTCTGGGCTTACATATTTAAATGTCTTTTCTCCCGGAAGCCCTCGAAACATGGAATTTCCACGGGTAAAGATTGTCAGCATTTCATATTCTTTGGGATCAAGACCCGATTGAGTTTGCAGGACTCGTTTTCCGGTATTAGAGTACATATTACTCACATACAAATCCCAAGTTAAATCATTGTCGTAATCGACAAAGACGCATCCCATTCCATAGCCTCGATCCTCAACATCTTTTTCTTGAGCGACATCTCGAAAAGTTCCATTTCCCTGATTTTCGTAGAGGTTATTCACTCCGAAGTCGTTGGCAACATAGATATCCATATCCCCATCGAGATCATAGTCACAAACCGTGGTAGCAAAACTCCAACCTCGACTGTTCACTCCGGCTTTTTCGCCCACTTCCTGAAAGGTTCCATTTCCTAAATTTTCATAAAGTAAATTGGGATCTCCGTTACGAGCATCCAGAGAATCTTCGAGTGTCTCCTTATTCGCATAATTTGCGACATAGAGATCCAAATCACCGTCCAAATCATAATCCAAAAAGACGGAAGAAAAAGAATGTCCGACAAAGGTCAAATTCGCTTCTTGGGTTCGATTCACAAACTTGCCGTTTTCATTCAGAAAAAATGCATTCCCAGAACGATTCCCTGAATCCACACGACCCAACGGAAATCCAGAGCGAGCGATAAAAAGATCTTGATCTCCGTCATTATCTACATCTCCAAATACTGCGGCGCGCGAAGCCGCATTGGGATCTGTAAAAATGGAGCTTCCGATTTCGGTAAAAGTTCCATCTTGATTATTTTGATAGAGAAGATCTCGGCCATAGGCATTGGGAACAAACAAATCGGGATATTGATCTTGATTAAAATCGCCCGCGGCAATCCCGCCATATTCAAAATGAGTTGCCTCGGATTCATGTCTCTTTCGGTTGTTCACCACCACGTTGATCAACTCTTCTGCGGCTGGAGAAAATAATTTAAGGCCCACGGCTTGAGTGACTGATTTGAAGGCAGGAACGGCTTCTTTCCCTTCGTTCCAAGAACTAAAGATGCTTCGACAAATTTTCCACGGAGTGGCTTTATCGGGTCGAATCACCAGAACCCACCAAGAGGCTAGGGTCTGATAAAGTTCTCCTGTTTTCAAGGTTCCACGAAAATCCACTTTGATTTGGATCAGTGCTTTGTTTTCCCACGCTTCGTTTTGATAATATTGTTTTACTTTCCAGAAGGCTTCTCGAATCGTTTCAAATTGTTGAAAAAACGATTCGATTTCTGTTTTCAGGGCCAATTTTTCAACCTGTTTTTGTTCTTTCAGATAAAAATTCCCTAGAAAATCATCGGTGAGAAGTTCTTGAATCAACTCAGAATTTTTCTGAAGTCCAGATTTTCGGAGTTGAATCATCATATTTTCTAATTCTTCTCCAATTTTTTCTAATTCAAATTTAGCCGTTCGGTTACGAACCACTCGGCCCCCTTCTCTCTTTTGAGTTTCCTGAAGTATCCAGGCAAAAGAATCTTCTTGCGCGCTAATACGGTCGCAGAGAACGATTCCTGTCACCAAACTCCATAAGATCAAAAAAGAGCAGTGGAATTTCAATAAATCCCGCATAAAATCATCCTTTATATAAACAAAGATTTTTTTGGAACAAACCCTTCTCGTGAGGAGAAACATGAACTGTCGAAAATACTTTTTTTTCTGGATTTCAGTGGCTGAAATTTTTTTGGGGAATCTCTTATGGAGCCAGGAAAATACAATTCTGATTGTTCCCCAAGTAGAGGTACAAACTGAACAGTTAAATCGAACAGGGCGGTTTATTCTTAAATTTACTTTCGATGTTATTGACAAACCAACGGCTCCTTATATGGTGCGAGTTGCGATTTATTCCGGAGAAGAGTTATTGTTTCGTCGAGATCATACCCCGCCGATTCCAACTACCCAATGGACAGCAAAACAGACGATTACGTATGAACTTCCGTCCTTATTTCCCCTGAATACCACACGACCCATTACGAATACTTTAGATATCTATGTTGGATTTTATGATCCGCAAACCAAGAGCCATATTTTGCCACAGACTAACAAGTTTACTAGAGATTTTCAAGTATTACTCACCTCCTTTGAATCTCCCCAAAAAGAAGCCACGGCCTTTTCGGAAGAAGAAGAAAAAGCCATTTTGGAAGAACTGAAACAGAGCAAAAAATCTCCTCAAGAAGCGATGGATCTGCTGGAAATGTATATTCGAAAAACCGCTGTCTATCCCCAAAAAAAGAACTTCCGTAAACAAGTTGAAAAGCTCGGTTTTTTTGCTCCGCGCCCGATTTCCAAAGAAGAAGAAAGTATTGTCCAACAACGAATCTGGGAAGAAAAGGCCCGCTATATGCGTTTAAAATCCGGACAATTATTCGATCGAGAAAAATATCGGGCGGCGTACGCGATTTTAAAAGAAATTGGCGGAAAAATTGAACAGCAAGGACAAGAAGCCGTTTTAGGAGCCGTAGATGAAGCCAAACGCAACGAACAAGATTTGGACGGGATTCGTAAAAAAATCTTTGGAGATATTTCAGACGAAGACCTCTCTCTCTATAAGAGACTTGAAGCGGCAGACGATACCTCACACAAACGCAATTTATTAAAAGCGGCCAAAGGAGCTTTAACGTTAGGGAAGAAGCTTCTGGCGTTGAAGTTATTAAAAAAAGTTCAATTCAGTCGTGAAGAAGAAGTGAGCAATGAAGCGGATAAACTTTTAGAGGAACTAGAAACGTTTATTGTGGGCGATTTGACTCCAGAAGAAAAACAACTCGTCGAAGCCGCCAAAAATCCGGAAGCCTGGAGCCGCCTCGTTTATCAAGCCTCACACAAATTTATTTATATTGGCCCCAAAGTCTTAATTGATGGACTGATCAATAATAAAAAATCCACGCTCCATTTTGATATGGCCTATATTTTCTTGACGGATTTGTTTCATTTTGCTCCGAATCCCGGAGGCGATCGAATTACGGTCTTTTTTAAAGAACTCTGGGATTTTGGAGGCGGAATCGGCGGTGGGAAAATAATTGATATTGGAAGTGTGGATCCCTTACAAAAAAATGTTACTGTTGATAATGGCCTCTTATACCACGAATTAACACATTGTATCGCAGATATTACTCCGGGATATTATGGTTTTAACGAGGGGATCGCAAATTTCGGGGCGGCTGTTTGCTTTGAAATGCTTGAACAGGGCGAAGATCAATTACACTCCTTTCACTCCAATTTAGCCGCCTTTCAGGAAGACTATCTGAATCGAGATCTCGAATTTTGGCGCATTCAAAAGTATGGTCCGAGTGCCGGATTTTTCCTCTTTTTTATTGATAAATATGGGAAACTGGGAAAAGACGAATATGATTGGAACCTTTATCGACAATTTTTTCGAGACTATCGCTATTCTGTTTCTAAAGATGGACGTCCGCGTCAAGCCATCCGTGGAATTGCTTATCTTTATATGAAATACTTTGGAGAAGGCGCTCTAGACGATTTGATTCGTTTTCGCTTTCCTCTTGAAAAGAGTGATCTGGAGATTTTGAAAAAAGAATTCAATTTATTGACCGATTTTTCAAAAATGGACTTTAAAGATCATCCCAATTCCCCGAAAATTCGGGATCAAAAATATCTCGAACTGAAACAGAAAATGGATAGTGGCCATTTAGAAGAAGCGAAGTCCTTTGGGAGTTCTCAACTCGGAATTATTTATGATTTTCGTGTCTGTGGCCCGTTTATTTCCTCCCAAGGAAATTCGCATACGTTTATTTTTCCTCCAGAAGCCTATGAAATTGATTTTCAGAAAACCTATCCTTTTGATCGTCATACAGGAATTTGG
>CAZHAR010000012.1:0-33146 GCA_964530615.1 uncultured Planctomycetota bacterium
GTTCCGAAAGCAGGATCTTCTCCTAAAAAATTGCCTAAAGGTTCACTTGGACTAAAGGTTCCACCGCCTCCATTAAAATTAGCGGTCATTGATTGAGACGCAAAATCATTAAAAATAACCAGCATATTCTCGTCGAGGGGGCCACCTTCATTATCACTAAGATAAATGGATGTTCCGCTTGGAGAAATTAATTCTACCTCTAGCTGATCGATAAAAGGATGAATGATATTTACTCTTACCTGTAAATCGTTAATCAAGACTCCTTCGGGAACAGTAATATCAAAATCGTTGGTCCCTGCCCCGCCACCGCCACCGCCTCCTGATGGCAAAAGCGTTGCACCGAGGAATCCAGAAGAGAAAGAGCTAATGACACGAATGCTAAAAGTTGTTGTTTGTTCTACTTGATTGTCTGAGGAGATTAAATTATATCGCACTCGAACAGAAGCTTCTCCTAAGTCCAAAAAGTTTGATACACTAAATGTTCCTGCGGCGGCATCAATAATATTAGCAATAATACCGGTACCATTATTGTCTACATTGGTAATGCTGAAAACTCCACCCGGAGAACTGGCCGAAGCAGTAATAGTAATGGGGGTTGTGGTGCCCAAGAGAACAACTAATGGATTTGCAGTATCAAATGAAAGACTATTGATTGGATTTGTAACATTTATATTAAAAATAATGGCAGTATCAAAAGAGAATTCGGTATAGACCACCGTCACTTTAACAACTCCGTCACCCGTAAAAGGAGCGCTAATCGATCCGGTAGCAGAAAATTTGGTAGTTCCAATTTGAGTTAACGACGTAAAACTAACGCTTAATCCTGCAACACTAACGTTACCCAAGCCAGATTCCAAAGTGGCAGAGAAAGTTCCTAATCCGTAAGTATTAGAGGCCGTCACTTCAAAACTATAAGGAATTCCTGAAGTAGAGCGTAACAAAAAACCTGAAGTAGGTCCTTGAACTGAAGTCGCAGGAGAATTTGATTGGGAAACAAAAACTTCATCTCCATCTTTTTCGCAACCTAAGATGAAAATGCTAACAAGGAATAAAATGACGCACAGATATCGCATAAAAAACCTTCAATTAGATGGGTGGAAGAAATAGTTACAACTTTTTTATAAAACATACTTTTTTATATCTTAATATTCCTAGTTGTCAAGATAACATCACCTCGAAAATCGAAAACGGCGAGTTCATCTTCTCCTGAAATAAAATGAGCGGTGCCATTGATTAAAAACGAATCGACACCGCTCATACGTAAATAAAGAAGATTTTATTTTTTCAAATTAGCTAAACGATCTTCAATTTCTTTCAGAAGCTGAGCCACTTGAGGATTACTGTTTCCGCCTAAGACTTTTTTTACAGCCTCAACTCCTTCTTCAAATGCTTTCACATTTTTCTGTTTTTCAGCCTCACTGAACAAACAATACCAATAGTCGACCGCGACAGCGCTTTGTTCAGAGGGAATAAAGCCTTGTTGGTAGAGTTCGTACATTTTAGGTCCCAGATACGCTAAAACTTCATCTCGCGAAGGTTGTTTCCCTTGGAAATGCTCGGAGATTCCCTGAAAGACTTCTCCGATTTTAGATTCGGCCAATTTCGATTTGATTTTTTGAGCGATTTCCTCAGAAAGTTTACCCGCTTCTACCAAACTCGAAGCTTCTTTTAGTAGTAAATCGCCGGGAATCAATTCGAAGGCTTTTTTAAAGAATTCTTCTTGGAGCTTGGAATCATCTGGATTGGCACGGAAAGCTTTTTTCGCTTTTAGATAGTCAGAGCTTTCGGAAGCGGTGCGGGCTTTTTCTATATCCGCGACCCCTTTAGGATAGAAGCTAGTTAAAACAGTTCCATCTTCATCCATAATCACAAAATGGGGAAACCCTTCTCCGCCCACTTTGCTCAAGAGATCCTGATCCGGATGAGAAGGAATTTGAGAGGTAATATTGATGTAAGGAATAACTGTTGCAGTAAAAGTAGCGAATTCATCAGATTTGAGGAGACCCCCCTCAAGGCGAAGACACGGGGGTCATGGCGCATACGAACGAGTAAAATAACCCATAATCAGTTTGTTTTGGGATTTGGATTGTTCCAGCGCATCCTTAAAAGTTTTTACCCAATTTGCCTTGCTCATAAAAGGGGACGCGATTTTTTTCTGATAATTTTCTTCCATCGACTGAGCCCAGATTATTCCGCTAAACAGGAATAATAAACTGCTCAGGCTTAGCAATTTAAACATAAAATCTCCTAAGAGGGGTAATTTATGGTCAGAGAAACAAAGCCTTGTCTCTTCAACCATGTTCTATAAGAAAAAGCTATTTAGTACAGCTCTTCAAAAAGGAAATGTCTATTTTAGCAATTCCCTAATCAATGACAATCAACAGAATGATTTCCTTTAAAAGAAGCGTGGCGATCTCAATATTTCCTGAATTCCATAAAGGAGTAGTTCTATTCCCAATAAAAGGAGCGCCAGATAAATCAGGGGCTTCCAATATTCTCGATAATCTGGAGATTCTTTATCTAACCATAATCCCCAACGCGGAGTAATTCCGGGGGTAGGACGAATCTGGGAAAATTCAGGAGAAAATGGATGATACACGATAGGAAACGATCTTTTTTCGGGAATTTCTATCGTATAAACTCCTGGCCATAAACCGCTTAAAGATTCTCCCGAGTGCAGTACTTTTTGAAAATGGGTCGCAGGGTCTGTCAAGAGAATTTGCGGAAATTGCGGAAAAGAAATTGGTTCTGGATAACAAAAATTTTGGGAGAAAATTTCTTTTTGATGTCCGGCCCAGTCCAAAATGTTTGCAAAGAGCAACGGAAACACAGCAAGCGTCACTAAATTCGAGTCTTTCAATTCAAATGGAAAATAAAGGATATGCGCCTGTTCAGAATTCAATAACGAACACAGAACTTCGCCAGTGCGGGACCGAATTAAAGTCTGTCCTTCTGGAAAATGAAATTCTTTTGCTTCTTGGATATAGAGCCATTCATAGGAACAATAGTGATGAATCGGATGTGTTGCGTCCCATTGCCACGCTTCTAAATCCTTAAACACTTGAGAAGAAATTGTGTCCGAAAGTCCTGTTGTTCCAAAAAAAACATAAAAACCTTGACGAGGGAGTGACGGGAAATGTCCCCCATCCATGAGGATTAAATCTCCTGCTTTCCAAATAGATTCGATCTGCTCAGGAGCGATTTGGACGCTTTCTTTGACACGAAAACGAGTTTGAAAAAGTTGAAATATTGGTTCCAGAAGTTCCAAAGAAGAAAGCGCAACGAGACGAGGCTTTAGAGGAAGTAGGAGTGTCGTTTCATTATCCCACGGAAAAGCATCTTGAGGATTCTCAATTTGGATTCGAACCGGTGACGAAAAATCTAAAGATCGTATCGGAACTGTTTTTGTTAAATGGCTCTCTGCTTCGATTTGGAACGTAGCCAAGTAAATTGGATTTTGATTTTGAGTCAAGCGCAAACGGAAAATTTGTGGCTCGGTGCTATCATTATAGACTTGAACCAAAAGAACATCTTGATCATATAAGCTCTCGAAAGCGACTTTTTGTAAAGCTAAATTCACTTCTGAATCTCCGCAAGAAATAAAAATTGCTTGAGATTCTTTACAAAGAGACGATCGTTTTGAGGCTCCATCTGAAAATAAAAAGGTGTGGCTTCCTAGAACCTTTATTTTTTCAACTAAGTCAAACGCGGAAGAAAGTGAAACCGGAAATGCTTGGGGTTTTAATTGGCTCACTTTTTCTAATAATAATTTACGATTTGTGGTGTAGGGAGCGAGAAGCGAGATTTCTTTCCCAACCGTGATCAACATCAAATAATCTTCCGGTTTGAGCAATAAAATAAAATCCCGAAGCTTTTCTTGAAGAATCTCATACCTTAATTTACCAGATTCTTGGACCATTCCGCTTGGAGATAAATCAATAATCGCTTGAAAATAGCGCTTTTTCCACTCTTTTCGTCCTCCCGCAGGAAAAGAAGCAGAAAGTGTCAGACAGATCAAAATCAATAACCACAAAAAAAATTGAATCCATTTTAAGTATTGATGACTCGCATAGTACCAACGATTTTCTTTGAGAATCTCTTGGAGTAATTTTAAATGCGGAACAGAAAAAAATTGATAGCGTTTGGTTTGAAAAAAAATTAAAAATAAAAGAGGAATGCCAAGAAATAAATAAAGATGGGCGGGTAGAAGCAACGCAGGAAATGGATTCAATGAAAGACTCCTGTCTGCACAAGCTTGATGGCTAAATTCATATCAAAGGGAGAAGAGGTGTCTAACCGAAGATAACGCAACCCTTTGGAGTGACAACTCAATTCACGTTTTTTGATGAACGCGCTAAATTTTTTTTGATAGGCTTGCGCTAATTTTGGAGTCCAGTCCAGAGCGAGTTTTTCTTGAGTTTCTAAATCTTGAAACCGCACTAATCCTGTGGTAGGAAGGACCCACTCGGTCGGATCGACAAGGTGAATGGTTAAAAATTGATAATGAAAACGTCCGACCGGCCCTACTTCTTTTTCGGGATCCAGCGTATAAAGATCAGACAAAAGAATTCCTAAAGAGCGTCCATGCCCTTGATTAACCCGTGGCAAAGTATAAAAATCTTTCGAGGTTGCCGGAAGTTCTTGAAGATAAGAAAGAAACTCCAAAAGGCTTTTGGCTCCAGAAAAAGAAAGTGGCTTTTCTTCAGGAGAAGAGATCAACAAGAGTTGATTTCCTTCAAATAAAGTTAAATAGCCTAATAACGCGGCGAGTTTTTTTGCGAAAGTAAGTTTATGAAATTGTCCATAATTCATCGAAGGGCTTCGATCTAAATAGAGGACGACTTTAAAAATTTCTTCCGCTTCAAATTCCTTCACGACGAGTTGTCCGAGACGGCCATAAATGTTCCAATCCACGTAACGAAAATCATCGCCATGAGAATAACTTCGATAGCCACCAAACTCCAAAGAGTTTCCCCGTTTTTGCGAACGAGATTTATTGCCTAACAAATAATGTTTTAATTTTAAGGACAAAGTCGCTAGCAAATTTAAAAAGGAGTCATCCAACAGACTTCCGCTCACCGTTTCTCCTCGTGAAAAAGAGAAGGAAGCATCTTCCATAAATAGCTTATTTTTTTTCGAAGGGAAGGGATTCCCAAATATCCAGCCAGCGATTGTCCAAACGCGTAGGTTCTTTGGTCATAGGGGAACCACCAGAGCGCTTTGTGTTCTCGGTTTCGATTTTCGTGGAGATGTTTCGTATAAGTGAATTCTTGAAACACTTCTTTTCCATGAATCGCTCCGATGCCAGAACTTTTCAAAGCAGAGAGCCTCGCAGAAGCGAGATTGGGAGCATAGGCAACCTCATTGATCATTACAGTTCCATACTCTAATTGTTGAGCGATCTTTCGTCCACGAGACAAATTTCCGGTCCAAATACTAGCGGTTAAAGCAAAATCACTGTCATTGGTTCGACGGATCGCTTCTTCTTCATTCTCAACCAGAACGATATTTAGGATTGGTCCATAAACAATTTCATGTAATAGGGCGCTTTCGGGTGGGACATTGTACAAGAGGGTCGGTTTATAAAAATAACCATAGCCACGAATATCAAATTTATTTCCTCCCAAAACCAACTCCGCTCCTTCTTGAATTGTTTTCTTAATCATTTGATCCAAACGCTTAAGATGTTTTTCTGAAATCATAGCTCCAAGGTCAGTTCCCCATTGGTGCGGGACTCCTTGCTGAAGTCGATAGATTTTTCCCTTGCATTTGTTTCGAAATTTTTCCGCGATGGATTTGACGACATAACAGCGTTTCACCGAGCCAAAACTTTGTCCCATATGATGAAAAGCGCCCCATAAAGCTCCTGAAGTTGCCATATCAATATCCGCGTCTTCCAGTACGATCATCGCGTCGTTTCCTCCAGTAATTGCGGTCACTGGAGTTAATAATGGAGACGCTTCTTTCAATACTTCATGCGCTGAATCAGGATGTCCTAAAAAAAGAATTTGATCGACTGGAAGACCAGCAAGATAACGACCGACCTCTTCTGTTCCTGAAATGAGAATCAACGCGTCTTTGGGGACCCCTAAAGTATGAAATAATTCACAAATACGGTTTCCGATCACTGGAGTTCGTTCGGAAGGTTTATAAAGTACCGTACACCCTGAAAGCAAAGCGGGAAGGATTAAGCTAATGGGAAGACTAAAAGGAGAACTCCAATGTGAAAACAAAGCCACAACGCCTTTAGGCGTTTGCGTATAGGAACTGAAACGACCTAAATTTTCCCAAAATCCAAGAGAAGCAGTAGACGGCTTAAAAAGAGACTTGACCGCTTTGCAATAAAAATTGGTGGCTTCAATTGCGGGGATGATTTCCGTATAAAAACATTCTACCCGAGGCTTTCCACTTTCCGTTGAAATCAATAAGGAAAGGGCTTCGTTAATCTCAACGAGATATTTACTCAACCTTTGGAGAATCTGGATACGTGTCGCTAACGGTGTCTCTCTCCATTCTGGAAATGCTAATTTGGCTCGTTTAAAACAAGCAAATGTTTCTTCTTTAGAAAGCAGTTTTTGTCGGTCCACTTTATTAAAGGTTGAGGGGTCAATCGATTTTGTATATTCGGCCATAAGGATTTGTTTCTCAATTTCAAGGATTAATGTTTGGTGTATTTTTTAGACCAGTAGAGTACTAAAAACGTAATATATTGTCGTTCCAGTTCTTCTGGTTTGACTTTGAGCGCCTCTTTAAAAAAGAGAGCAAAGTCTTTTTTATATTTAATGAATTTTAAAAACTCTAAAAATTTTTCTTTATGGGGCCCCTGAGCCATAAAATGAATAAAGGTAAAGGCTTGTAATTGAGTTTCTGTTTTAAATTCGCTCTCTTCCAAAAATTTAGGGATCCGGACAAAAAGATCTGGATTCGTAAAAAAAGAAAGAACCTCTGTGGAGAGATTTTCCGGGGGATCGCGAAAGTTAAGCAAATAAGTCAATACGCCTGAAGTCGCCCAACTTGTTTTCGGAAAAAGGCCTAAAAGATTAGTCATCAAATATTGTTGAATACTTTGATAGAAATAGGGCATCATAAATTCCGTATCCGGTTTGTAGGTTAGCGTCATAAAGGACTGAAAGTAAAAGGACGGCATATTTATGGGTGTCAAACTTTTTCCCATTTTTGCGGAGAGTTGATCCCAAAAAATTTGCTGGGCCTCTATCGTCGGATACACATAAAGATAAATGGTCGGAATCGCTTGTGGAGAATAAGGAAGCGGAATTAACTGCATAAAGTCTCTTAAAGCCGATTGACAATGTTCTACGAAAAAATCTCCATCCATATCCATCTGAGTTAACAAACAAAAATTTTCGGTATAGAAGGCTTTTACCCCTTGAAAGTTTTCTGGAAATCCTAGCGCCAATCGTTCTTCAAAAGTCAGGGTATAACTTCTTTTTCCTTGAGCGCCGCGTTGTAAACAGATTTGATCGATCCCAATCTGACAGGGTTGATTACACGAGATTTTTAGATGTTGAATTCTTTGAAAACTCCCCCACGATTTCCAACTCCAATATTCGAGAGGGATCTCTATTTTTTGCCATCCGGGAACCAAAGCCTTCAAGCTTGTTTTAAAGCCTCCCCTTTTCTCAAAGCCTATCAACTCTAAAGTTACTTTGGGGGAACTTTTTTCTTCGCAATAGAGCCAAAAAGAAAACAGATGATATTCTCGCCAATCGTTTTCGGTGAGCTTAAAAGAAATTCCGCCTTCGTGCTCTAAAACCTTGAGCTTTAAACTCGTTTTTCCTTCTTTGAAAATCTCCTGATCCTGAGACATTAAAGCATTGGTAAGGCGAACCGAGGTACGAAAAGAGGGGTCCTCAAATGAATAAAGTATCGTCTCTTCCGCCCACAAAAAACTTACAAAAAAACTGAAAATTACAAACCATAAATACATAAAAACGATCCCTTTTACGCTGAAAATTTCCTTAGCAAAACCTTGTTTCTCTGAGCCTCTGTTATAAAATAAAATAACATAAAAACAACACGATTTAAGAAGATTAAAGGAAGACAGGATTAAAGAAGAGGAAAAGGAAGGGGAATAATTTAATGATTAAGCATCTCAAGGAATGTATCCAATTCTCTCCCGATAAATTAAAAAAAATTAATTTATTTGAAACGGAACATTTTTTTTGCGATATTTATTGTCTGAAACCCGGACAACAACAAAAATCCCATGAACATACGCGTGAAGATAAAATTTATTTTGTTCTGAAAGGACACGGAACGGCTCAACTCGGAGATACCACCCATCCGATTCAAGAAGGAGATTGTATTTTTGCGCAAAGACAAGTTCTCCACGGAATTCAAAATGAAACTTGCGACGAATTGATACTCTTGGTGTTTATGGCCCCCAATCCTAACAAGAAATAAAGACGGGCGAGACGTCTCAATTAAGGTACGGTTTATGGATTTATTTCGACAAAAAATTATTGCGGTCACCGGTGCTTCTTCTGGCATTGGTCTTGAAACTGCCTTAGCATTTGCCAGAGAAGGCGCTGTTCTTTGTGTGGGAGCGCGCAGACGCGATTTATTAAATGATGTTGCGGCACGTTGCCGTGAAACCAGCCGAGATCAAGCACTTCCGTTTACTTTGGATGTCACAAATCAACAATCTTGCAAGGACTTTATCAAGGAAATTATTGAAAATTACAAACGATTGGATGTGCTGGTGATTAATGCTGGAATTACCATGGACGCGCTTTCTTATGAAGTCGATCCATCAATTCTCAGAGAATTGATGGAAGTGAACTATTTTGGTGCGATTCAATCCGTTTTACCGGCTATTCCCTATCTCATTGAATCGAAAGGAACCATTGTTGTTATTTCCAGCATCACTGGGAAACGTCCGGTTCCGACCCGATCTGGCTATTGCGCCAGTAAGTATGCTTTGCATGGGTTTTTTGAAAGTATGCGTTTAGAACTGAAATCAAAAGGAGTTCACATTTTAATGGTCTGTCCAGGATTTACGGATACCGAGATGCAAAATAACCGTCGGGGGAAAGATGGAACTCCTGTTCCAAACAAAATTCCTCGTAAATATACGATGTCTGCCTCGGCGGTAGCAACGAAAATTGTTCAGGCCACCCGTCGACGAAAAAAAGAAATTATTTTGAGCGCTGTCGGAAAGACGATTGTCTTTCTGACGCGCTGGTGCCCGCCACTCGCTGATTATCTCGTTTGTAAAAATATGAAATAAGGAGAGGCGGGTGCAAATTTAAAATTTTCGGACTAGACCGATCACTTTGCCTAAGACCTGAAACGATTTTTCTGGAGTAATCAAAATTTCTTTAAAATTAGGATTTTCTGGTTGTAATTTTTTGACTTTTCCTTTGCTGTAAAAACGTTTTACAGTCGCTTCACTATCAAGAATAGCCACTATAATATCCGAATGCTCGGCTTGGTTTTGTTGCTTTACAATTACAATATCCCGATCTAAAATACCGGCTCCGCGCATCGATTCTCCTTCGATTTTTAAGGCAAACGTGGCGGTTCCAAAAATATGAAAATCAATAGAAATCGTCTCAGAAGCGTTCTGGATCGCTTCCATCGGAGCGCCTGCGGGAACACGCCCGACAAGAGGAATTGGTTTTAACGAGGAAGCCCCTTTTTCTTTGATTCCTGCGGCTTCATAGGCCGGAGGCAGAATTTCAATTCCGCGAGAAATTTTCGGATGAACTTTAAGATATCCTTTTCGATTCAAGGCTCGCAAATACTCAGAAACAGTTGTTGGTGAGCGATAATCAAATTCATCTTGCATTTCTTTGACAGTAGGAGGGAACCCTTGAGCTTGACACTGTTTCACAATAAAATGAAGCACTTGTTGTTGTTTTTCAGTTAAAACATTTTTTGATGCTTTCATATAGTACTCCTCGAAAAAAAAGATTTTAAATATACCCTATATGAATATATCTAAATTAGATAAATAAGACAATAAAAAAACAGAATTTTTTTAAAAAATCCTATATTTTTATACCAAGTTTACTTTTTAAACATTTTGGAATAGAGGTTTCATCTTGATCGATCTCTTGAAATACCTTATCGATATCCTGCTCCATTTAGATACCCATTTAGAAGATTTGGTGAATTATTTTGGAATATGGACTTATGTAGTCTTATTTTTGATTATCTTCGCGGAAACAGGGTTTGTTGTGACTCCGTTTTTGCCTGGAGACTCCTTGTTATTCGCAACCGGAGCCCTTGCCTCCACAGGAGTTTTAAATCCTCACTTAATTATTCTTCTTTTAGTCATTGCGGCGATTAGCGGAGATACAGTAAATTACTGGATCGGAAATTATCTTGGTCCGAAAGTTTTTTCCAAAGAAAAGTCCTTCTTTTTTAATCCAAAACACCTTCAAAAAACCCATACGTTTTATGAAAAATATGGCGGGAAAACTATTATTTTTGCCCGTTTTATTCCTATTATTCGAACCTTTGCTCCGTTTGTGGCGGGTATTGGCCATATGACCTATGCCCAATTTATCTTTTATAATATCTTGGGAGCTATTTTCTGGGTTCCCAGTTTTGTGTATCTCGGTTATTATTTTGGAAAATTGCCTGTCGTAAAAGAAAATTTTACCCTTGTGATCCTAGCGATTATTGTGATTTCTATTCTTCCTGCTGTCATCGAAATAATCCGACATTTAAGAAACAAAACAGAAAACCCGGAAAATCAAAAAAAATAAAGAGAGGACCCTATTTATGCACAAGCTCTTTTCTTTTTTATGTGGATTACTATTTTTTTGTGGGATCGTCACTCTGTTAGAAGCTCAAAATGAGTTAATTCTCAACAAGATGTGTCCGATTTTGGAAGAGGAAGCAGGCTTACCCCAATATGAAGTTGAATACGAAGGAAAATCGGTTCGCCTCTGTTGTAAAAAATGTATTAAAATGTTCAAAAAAAATCCGATGAAATGGATTCAACGAAAAGATCCTCAAGGAAATCCTTACTTGCCCCAATTTTACGTTTCAGGAGAATTAACGCTCAAAGGGACTTCCGAAGTTCCACCGCTCCCAGAAACAGAAGAACAACCTTTAACTCAAGAAACAAAAACAGAAGAACCTCCTCAAGCAAAAATCGAACTTCCTAAATCTAAACTGGATTGGTTCCTGTCGAAAATGGGAACCCTCCATCCCTTGTTGGTTCATTTCCCGATTGCTCTTATTTTTTGCGCGTTTTTATTAGAGTTGCGACAGCTATTTCAGAAAAAAAATACGCTCTCGGGGGCCACCAAAACGCTGTTAGTTTTGGGACTCTTTTTTACACTGTTTACCGTTCCTACAGGATGGTGTATCGCCATGTCTCAAGAAATTCCTCAGACCCTTTCTTCTTATGTAGAATGGCACCGATGGCTTGGGATTACTACTTTTATTGTCTTGGGAACTCTTGTGACTTTGATAAGCCTTTGGGAAGAGCAATCGCTTCGTCTAAATCGGCTTAGAATCATAAGAATTTTCTTAGGATTGCTTGTTGGTTTAGTGGCATGGACTGCTCACTATGGCGGAATTATTACGTTTGGCCCCGATTTTTTTACTTGGTAATATTAGTCCCTACGAAAAATCTAAAAGTTCCTTTAAAAAAGGAAAAATGGAGTCTGCCGCAATTTTATGTCCTTTAGGATTAGGATGTTGATCATTAGGAGAAACCCACAAATTCGGGCCAACCTCTCCCATAAACGCTGGCAAAAGGCTATGATTCTGGATTTGATGTTCATTCGTAAATTGAGTTAATACATCACAAATTTCTTGAAAAGGATAATTGTCATTCAATTCGATTAAGATAGGAAACACCACAAAAGCGACTTTCGCCTGAATGGAATCCCCAATTTTTTTAATCTTTAAAATGTTTTTTTTCGCATTTTCCCATTCGCGAGTTTCTTCTGCGTTGCCTAAATAAGAAATTTTAATTTTTTTAGAATATTTTTGGGAAAGTTCTAAACGATCCTGTACATCTTTTATTTTTCTATAAAGATAAGAATAATAGTAAAGTGTAGAATCTTTGTTGCGGTTCTCCATTTCCTTGCCTATCGGAGTAAAAAAATCTCCGATAGAACCCGTTAAAGTTCCATCCCTTAGAAAAAATACAATTAAAATTACATCCGGTTGAAAACTATCTTTGATTTCTAATAAGAGTTTTACCCATCTTTTCGTTAAACTCCCAGGAATCCCTCCATTTAATATTTCTACTTTTTTCTCGCCCCCTTCTAGCTGGAATCTTTGTTCCAGAATTTCAGGAAAAATTTTGGAAGGATCAGCTACTCCCACTCCGAAGGTAAATGAATCTCCTAGAATTAAGACTCGCTGAGTGTTTGGCGGTTTAATCGCAGTATGTTCTTGATCGCGGAGCCCTAAAGAATTTCTACGTATTTGGCTAGACCAATCGTTTTTAATTTGCTCCTCGATAAGTCTTAAAGTCCAGGGTTTGATATAAAAAATTCTGCAGTAAATTTCTCCTGTGACAAGTGCCATCAAACTCCCAAAAAAGAGGAGCGCGATCCTAAAATAAATTTTCTTTTTCTTTATATCCATCTCTTTATTTTTTTGTGGAAGGCGTTGTGGAAGGCGTTGTGGAAGGCGTTGTCAATGTTTCAACTGTGGTATTCTCTGTTGCGGTACATTGACATGCTAACCGAATATTGCTTTCGAGTTTTTTCTTCAAAAGCTTCTTCTCGGCTGGAGTCGGAGCATTCAGACCCTTCTGATCCTCCACTTTGATCATACAAGTTCCGCAATGACCATTCCCCTGACAATTGAAATGACGCCAAATATGTTTGTACAGGTTGATCCCAGAACCTAACGCGGCTTGACGCAAATTTTCGCCAGAACCCGTTTTAACCCCTTTATTTTCTTTTTTAAAAGTGATTTCAATGGGTTTTGGGCCATTTCCCCATTCTCCGCTTTTGGATTTTTCGGTCCAATCGCCAAAATAAAATTCATTAAAACAACGATTACACACTGCGTATGCTTGTAACCACCAGTTATTGGTACAGCCCTGCCGATTATAAGTGAGTTGGTACTGATCCCCACATTTGGAACAGGTCAAATATTTAATATCCGTAATCATAGATCAAAATCCTGATGAGTTTTAATTAAGACCGGAAATGGGTTTAAAAGGCTTATTTTATTCCTATTTTAAAGCAAATACAAGTGGTTTTCGAACGAACTAAAAATGAATTGCCATTTTGGCAATATTTAGAAAAAAAATTATTTTTAGAAAGTATAACCATTTTTAAAATAGTGAGTTATAGAAAGCAATAATTTGGTACAAAAAATGCATACTTCTAAATATACTCATTATTCTACGCTAAAAGAGGAGGACATTATGAATCTAGAACAATTAACGACGAATGCCCAAAAAGCATTTCAAGAAGCGGATCAACTTGCCGAACAACTCGGACATCCTTATCTGGAACCCGAACATATTTTGAGTGTTCTGTTGAAACAACCCGAAGGGATCGTGCCACTCCTTATTCAAAAATTACAACTGCCGCTAGAAGTGGTCATTAGTAAATGCAACAATCACCTTCATGGAATGCCAAAAATGACTGGGGGTTCAGAGCAACGGAATGTCAGTAGTCGCCTCTCCACTCTGATTCAAAACGCAACAAAAGAAGCGTCCAAATTGAAAGATGACTACGTTTCGACAGAACATCTCTTTCTCGCCTATTTGAATGTCAAAGAAGAGAAAATTCTTAAAGAATATCCAATTTCACGAGATAAAGTGTTGGACGTTTTAAAAGAAATTCGCGGAAGTGCACGCGTGGATAGCGCGAATCCCGAAGGAAAATATCAGGCTCTAGAAAAATATTGTCGTGATCTTACCGCGTTAGCACGCGCTAATAAACTGGAGCCCGTAATCGGCCGAGATTCCGAAATCCGGCGTATCATGCAAGTCCTTTCCCGTCGAACCAAAAACAACCCTGTTCTCATCGGAGAACCCGGTGTTGGAAAAACCGCAATTGCCGAAGGCTTGGCCGTCCGAATTATGAAGGGAGACGTGCCAGAAGGATTAAAAGAAAAACGAGTGCTCGCCTTGGATATGGGCGCTCTAGTTGCCGGAGCCAAATATCGAGGAGAATTCGAAGAACGCTTAAAAACGGTTCTGAAAGAAATTTCTGAATCGGAAGGACAAATTATCCTTTTTATTGACGAACTTCATACCATGGTTGGCGCCGGAAATTCAGAGGGCGCTCAAGATGCCGCCAATATGATGAAACCCGCTCTCGCTCGTGGAGAACTTCGTTGTATTGGAGCCACCACTCTTAATGAATATCGAAAATATATCGAAAAAGATTCCGCTCTGGAACGCCGATTTCAACAAGTTTACGTGGCAGAACCTTCCGTAGAAGATACCATTGCAATCTTGAGGGGTCTTAAAGAACGCTATGAAGTTCATCATGGAGTCCGCATTACCGATAAAGCCATCGTTTCCGCCGCCACTCTCTCTAAACGATATATTAGCGAACGCCGTTTACCCGATAAAGCCATCGATCTGATTGACGAAGCCGCAAGTAAGTTACGGATCGAAATCGATTCACTTCCCGCTGAAATTGATGAATTAGAACGAAAGATTATTCAACTGACCATTGAAGATAATGCGCTAAAACGAGAAAAAGATAAATTTTCGCAAGATCGCTTGGAAGACTGTCGTAAAGAAAAAGCGGCCTTTCTTGAAAAATCCAATAGCATGAAAGCTCAATGGATGATGGAAAAAGAATCGATTGAAAAGATTCGTGAACTCAAACGAAAAATGGAAGAAATGAGAGCCTCTGCCGATCAACTCGAACGTCGCGGAGAGTTTGAAAAAGTTTCTGAAATTCGCTATGCCAGCATTCCTCAAACCACAAAAGAAATTGAAGCCGAAAATAAAAAATTGGGCGAACTTCAGGGAAAACATCCGATGCTCAAAGAAGAAGTCGATGAGGAAGAAATCGCCGAAGTCTTGTCCCGCTGGACCGGAATCCCTGTCGATAAAATGCTGGAAGGTGAAAAAGAAAAATTATTGCGCATGGAATCTTATTTACAAAAACGAGTGATGGGCCAAGAACAAGCCATTGAAGCCGTCGCGAATTCTATTCGTCGAGCCAGAGCCGGACTTCAGGAAGCAAACCGTCCCATTGGAAGTTTCTTGTTTCTCGGACCTACCGGAGTTGGAAAAACAGAACTGGCCCGAACCCTTGCGGAATTTCTCTTTAATGACGAACAATCGATGATACGCCTAGATATGTCTGAATATATGGAAAAGCATACCGTGTCGCGTTTGATGGGTGCGCCTCCGGGATATATCGGCTATGATGAAGGGGGCCAATTAACCGAAGCCGTTCGTCGCCGACCTTATTCCGTAGTCCTGCTGGATGAACTGGAAAAAGCACACCCCGATATCTTTAACGTCTTGCTCCAGATTCTCGATGATGGCCGCCTTACCGATAGCCATGGACGAACCATTGATTTCTCGAATACGGTCATTTTGATGACCTCCAATATTGGGAGTGAATTTTTACAAAAAACGGTGATTGATGAAGAAAGTCGCCAGAAAGTAGACCAAAAACTTCGAACCACCTTTCGTCCGGAATTTTTAAATCGCATTGACGAAGTCTTGATGTTTCACCGTCTCGATGCCTCTCATCTGCTCCCGATTGTAGATATTCAAATCGCTCGTTTGAATAAATTACTCAAGAACAAAAATTTGACATTACAGTTAACTTCAAAGGCACGAAGCCAATTGGCAGAGGAAGGATATGATCCGATTTTTGGAGCGCGTCCGTTAAAGCGACTCATTCAACAGAAAATTCAAAACCCTCTCTCCAGCAAGATTCTTGCCTCTGAGATAAAACCTGGCGAATCGATTCTGGTGGATTTCGAAAAAGGACAATACGCATTTCGTGTCCAAGAACTCGCAACCACAACCCATTAATGAACTACACCAGCCAAGTTAAGAAACTATGGCTGGAGTTTCGTGCTTCACGGAAAGGGCCATCCCCTTCTCCACACCTAAGGTCGGTTCCCGACCCGTTTTGAGAGCGATTAAGAGATAATAGCAAATCGTTTTGTCATTGCGAGCGGAGCGAAGCAATCTCCTGTATGCTTGAATCTTGAGGAGATTGCTTCTTCGGCTTGAGCCTCATCGCAATGACAATGAGGCAGATTGGAAAATGTTATCCTTCTGAGAGGGCTTCAACTCCGGGAAGTACTTTTCCTTCGAGGAGTTCCAAACTGGCGCCGCCTCCTGTAGAAACATGGCTCACCTGATCTTCCATATTCCATTTTGCCACAGCGGTCGCGGTATCGCCTCCACCCACAATCGTAATTGCGCCCCCTTTAGTCGCCTTCACGAGATCTTGTAATGCCGCTTGTGTACCTTTAGAAAAGGGATCGATTTCAAAAACGCCAAGAGGGCCGTTCCAGAGAACAGTTTTGGCTCGAGCAATCACCTTTTGGTTCGCGCGACAGGTTTCCGGGCCACAATCATATCCAGACATCGAAGCTGGAATGCCTTGAGCTACTGTCACCACTTGGGTTTTCGTATCGGCTTTTAAGGCTTCTCCCACGATAAAATCGACTGGAAAATGAATCTGAACCTTACGAACTTCGGCTTTTTTCATTAGCTCTAAAACGATTTTGGCTCCTTCCTCATCATATAAACTCTTTCCGATTGGCATATTTTTCAAGACTTTGAGAAAGGTAAACGCCATTCCTCCACCAATGATAAGTTCATCCACTTTTTCTAAAAGATTATGGATGAGTTGAATTTTGTCTGCGACTTTCGCTCCGCCTAAAATCGCTAAAAATGGACGTTTGGGAGTTTCTAAAGCTTGTTGAAAATAATCCAGTTCTTTTTTCATCAGAAAGCCACAACCTCGTTGAGGAAGTTTAACGCCCACCATCGAACTATGCGCGCGATGTGCCGTCCCAAAAGCGTCATTCACATAAACATCGCCTAGACGACTCAAGCTTTCTTGAAATTTTTGGATCGCTTCTTTGGACGCTTTGACTTTTTCTCCGTTGCGTTCCGCTTTTCCTTCTTCTTCCAAATGAAACCGGAGGTTTTCTAACAAAATGACTTCCCCGATCTTCAGTTTCGCACAGGTTTTTTCCACTTCTGGGCCCACACAATCTTTTAAGAACTGAACCGGTTTTTTGAGAAGCGCTTGTAATTTTTTTGCAACCGGAGCCAAACTAAACTCTGGCGTGGCTTCTCCGTTCGGTCGTCCCAAATGGCTCATTAAAACTAAGGAGGCTCCTTGTTTTAGCGCATATTCAATCGACGGCAAGGAAGCGACAATTCTAGCGTCATTAGTAATTGCTCCTTCATCACTTAAAGGAACATTAAAATCCACACGCATCAGAACTCGTTTTCCTTTTAAATCCATTTGGGTTAAACTCAATTTTTTCATAACGATATCTCCTCTTTATTTAGGGACAGACCCCTATGTCTGCTCTGGATCAGATTATCAAAATAAGGTTCGGGAAACAAGCCAAAATCATTCTGTGGAGACTGAATAAATGACAGATTTAGGAAAGCTCACCTTCGCGACCACCGAAAAAATTTTATGTGAATTGATGCATTCCGCGATTGAGCGGATTCGCTTGCAACGTCTGACATTTACGACATTTTCAAAGCAAAATAGCTATAAACCCAATGTACCCGATATCTTCACTTCAGCCGATCAGGAAGCTCAAGAAATTTATTTAAAAGGAATTGAAGAATGCTTTCCAGAATGGGGAATTATCGGAGAAGAAAACGAATTGCGGAAACCCTCTCAAAATGGAGTCTGGATCACCCTTGATCCGGTGGATGGAACCCGCGCGTATGCAAGGAAACAGTCTTCGGGAGTGGGATCTATGATTGCGGTGATGGCTCAAAATAGAATCATTATGGCCTATGTGGGAGATGTAATGACCCAAGATATTTACGGATTTCGAGAAGATATTCCAGAGGGACGTCTCTGGCTCGATTTCCGCCAGCAATACCCATTACACTATACCGAAAAAGAACTGAATCAATCGACCCTTTTAATCGCTACGCGTCTGGAGCAATACCCGGAGCCCGTAAAAAAAATCATTAGAAAATTCAAATCTTATCAAACGAATTGGGACGGGATCGGGATGCGATTTAGCAAACTATGGTCCGGAGAAGTCAACGCGTTACTCTTCAATTTTAAACATTTCACGCCTTGGGATGCTTTTCCGATTCTGGGAATTAGCGAACATCTCGGATATCGCTTTTATATCTGGGATCTTGAGAAACAAAAAATGGTTCCATTCTCTGTCAAACTAGAAATGGAACCTTATCCGCTTCAACAAGATATTTTTGTCCTTCATGAATCTTTTTATTCAAGATTATAGACCACTTGCGTATTGTCCCCGATAAATTTCTGGATCGGTCAGAGGAATATTCACGGAAAACGAATCATTGATGGCGGTAATCAGCAAATTGGCAATAATGGCATATCCTGCATTATTGGCATGAACGCCATCTAAGCTAAAGGCCGTATTAATTGGGTCTTGTAGAACATAATTTCCGGTAAAGCCTTCAATTCCTATGGAATTTAGGGTAGTAAGCGAAGATCGGAGATCGACAACAGGCATATTAAATTGGAGCGCTAACGATTGGATACTGGTATTAAAAGAGGCCTCCGCGTTCGAAATAGCGGTTTCTTCCGAGACGGTCATCGTCGTTGTTCCCGGTAAAGCGATTCCTGAAGTGATCAATCCGGCTCCTTGCATTCCAGCTACTAAGGCGGCGGCGGTTAAAGAGTTGAATCCATAGCCTTCCAGCGCGGTCTGATCCGGAATTCCGATTCCAGATTGATACGCACCGAGTCCAGAAATTAATACGTGAGCCAAGTTGGATTCCGTGGTCAGTAAAGGGATATAAAGCCCAGCCCCAAAATCAACTGGGGTAAATGTGGTGTCAAAAACGACAGGAACAGGAGTAGGTCCTAAAATGGTATCGGTGCGAAAGATCCCGTCGAGAGCGTTTACAAAAGGGATATCGGTGACATTCGGAATATTTCCGAGTACGACAAAGGCCCCTGTTCTGTCACGAATTTCTGTCAAGAGATCGGAGTACTCGTTCTGAAATTGAGCCGTGGGAGTAATCAAGGAAACATCTCCTCCGTTGGTTGCAGAGGCCAGAATGTCGTTATTTCCGATCCAGACGACCAGCAGAGAGGGATTCAGATCGAGTGCTTGTTCTAGTTGAGTGCTGTTCCCCAAAAGCGGGTTTCTCAGAACGACTTCAAAAAAAGGGTTCGACGAATCGAAGAGGGTATTCTGTGTATCAAAAAGAGCCGCGCCCGGAATTCCCAAATTATCATAAGGACGAGTCAGTGTTATGTTATCCAAGAGAGAAAAAGGGTCTACCAGAAGCGGTTCATCGAAAATAATTCCATTTTCAAAACGAAGTGGAGTTCTTCCTAGAGTGCCTCCAATTCCCGGGAAATTCACAATGGGTTGTTCAAATTCAGATTCTTTTCCCATCTGACGGGCCATTTGATTTGGATAGCTGTTTATTTGAAATTCTTCTGAAAGTCCACCGGATTGATATCCTGAAGAGAGGCTGTCGCCAATCACTACAAATTTTCTCAATACTAATTCTTCTTGACTTGATGGGGTCGGAACAAAACCATTATTGCCCCCTCCATTATTGCAACCCAAAATGCAGAGTATCAGCATCCATGGAAGCAAAAATAGTTTATATTTCATTAAAATTCCTTTAATTAATAACTGAACAAAAAAATAGAGCCTATTCTTTTATGTATTATACTGAAAATTAAA
The DNA here is from genome assembly GCA_964530615.1 of uncultured Planctomycetota bacterium. Taxonomy (GTDB): domain Bacteria; phylum Planctomycetota; class JBBTDB01; order JBBTDB01; family JBBTDB01; genus JBBTDB01. Next base: position 19,831 of record CAZHAR010000012.1, read on the forward strand.
AAATGAACAACCTCTTTTGTCAATTTTGACAGATGACGAAGAATTTTAGAGAATAGAGAAACTTTTTTATCTATTCTTAGGGAGACCGTATGCAACGATATCACTTTTTTTTGAGCTTATTTTTTCTAGCATCCGCTTTTTCTTGGGCACAAAACCCCGAGCATTTCTTAGCGGATCAACTTTCTTCAAGAGCCATTGAACAACATGTTTATGTGCTTACCTCTCCTGAGTTTGAAGGACGTAATAATGGAACTCCTGGAAACGCAGCGGCTCGACAATATTTAATTCAACAGATGGAAGAATACGGAATTGCTCCTGCCCGTGCGGAAGGTTACGAAATGCCATTTTCTTATCTGGGAACTCGTGGCGTTAATGTTTTTGGATGGATTCCCGGAAGCGATCCTCAACTTTCCAAAGAATATGTGTTACTCTCGGCTCACTATGATCATCTTGGAATCAAACAAGGGGTGATGTATCCCGGGGCCAATGATAATGCTTGTGGCTGTGCGGTCGTTCTCGATATCAGCCGTGTTCTCTCAAAAAATCGCTCCCTTTTGAAACGAAACGTCCTCATTAGTTTTTTTGACGCCGAAGAAGATATAATGAAGGGTTCGCTCTATTACGTCGCGAATCCAATTGTGCCACTCTCTCAACTCGCTTGTGTTTTGGATATGGATTTGATTGGTCGCCCCCTGTTGGATCGATTCCCTCAAAAATTTATGGTTTTTGGAACGGAATATTCTCCAGTCCTTCGAGAACTCGCTTCTTCTGTGAAATCTTCGACTTCGCTTGAGGTTCAACTCTCTGGAACGGATTTGATTGGTCCGCGTTGTGATTATTTCAGTTTTTGGATTCACCAATGTCCCTTTATTTTCCTTACGCGTGGGCAACAAAAAGCGTATCACCAACCTTACGATATTCCGGAAACCATTGATTATTCCGGATTATATCAAGCGGCCCGTTTTGCCATTTCACTTGCCGAAAAATTAACGCAACATCCAGAGCGCCCCCAGTACGGCAAAGCGCATTACCATATCGACGAAGTCAAGGGGGTCTTGGAAATGGTTCAAGAATTAAAGCAAGCCGAAGGACAATCCGAATGGATTCAAAGATTCTTGCAACTTGGAGAAGGCGAGTTGAAGAAAATGATCCGTAGTAATAAAATCCGAAACCGAGATCGCTGGCTCTTGCGAGGATTAACGGCAATGCTTTTGACGGAAAGCTATCGACAAGGACTTCAAAAAGAGGCGCCTAAAATAGGCCCCTCGTTTGAAATGCTTGAAAATGCAATTGATCGAGAACTCGATCAGTTCTTAGAAGAACAAGGTGGATTTGACAACTCCGTCCGAGAAGAGGGCGATGAAGAAGCAACAGACAACATTCAGGATCTGATCAAACAATTTGAGGATGCAGTCGATCTGTCCGAATCTGAAGAATCGAAGTAATGTCTAAGAGCCCTCTTATTCTGGAAATCGCTGAAGAGCGCCATCGTTCTTGGTTCCAGGCGTGCGCTCAGGTGGCTCAAACACTCCCTGAAAATCCGCAGTGGAACGCCAAAAATTTTTACGGGATCGTAGGCGATCTCAAGGAAAAAAATGCAGGAGAACTCCGGCAGTATTTTGAAAAACGTCCCGGCCTTGCCTGGAAACTCTCTAAACTCTATCTTACCGAAGGAATCGCTCAGGGAGAAGGATATCAGAGTTGCGCCGCGCTTTCATTCTCCACTTTTTTAACGCAACAGAAACTTTTAAACCCGAAGGATTTGGTCTGTGATATTGGCACCGGAGTCGGAACCATTCCGGGTGCTTTAGGACTTGTGAACGCGCATGGATTTGACCGGATTCCCGAATTTCTTGAAGTGTGCCGTCGCCTCGATGAAAAACTGGAAAAATCGGATAATCGGTATTGGTGCCAAGATATTTTTGATCCGTGGCAAACCTCAAGCCTTTATGAACACTTGATTTTAGGGTTAGTTCTGCACCAATTTCAGCACGCTTCACAGTTTTCTCATTTTTTCACCCAAACCTTTTCGCATTTAACGGATCAAGGCTCTCTCTGGATTACACTTCCCTCCAATACGATTGCTTCTTCTTCACGATTTTTTGAATTCCTTGAAGCGTTTGAAAATAATGGATTTCAGCCAGTTTTAGAGCATTGTGGTCTTGTGCGGAGTCAGGATGAAACCGAAGCCCTATTCTGGATGTTTCTGTTTCGATTTCAGAAAAAAAACGCGTTCTCTCGATCGGATCAAAAATTTCCTTCCATGGAAGTTTTCAAACAAAAAGAATCTCGCGCTCACAAACGGGAACGAATTCGGCTATCGGTATTTTCGCCGACGGCGGTACGCCATCAGCGATTTTGCTTTTTCCCGGCGTCTCTGCTTCAAGGATATTCAGAGGAATTCAACTATTTTGGAGTCAAAAAGATTCTTTAGGATTTTTTCTTTTGGAGTTCGCTTTGATAAAGCCTTAAAAAAGTCTCGTATTGTTTCTGCAAGGTAAATTCGGAGCGAACTCTTTGATACCCGCGCTCTCCAAAATTTCGAGCGATGTCTGGATGATGAAGAAGAAAGAGTATTTTTTGAACCACTTCAGCCCTATTCACGGGATTCAGAATATATCCTGTTTCCTGATCGATGACGACTTCAGACGTACCTCCAAAACAAGTTCCAATCACCGGTTTTCGAGCGGCGTAGGCTTCTAGATTCGCGTTTGGAAAGGAATCAAAACAAATCGATAAAGTTAAACAAATATCACTAGAGCGGTAGGCAACAGGCATCTGATGAGGTTCGAGCCATCCTGTCACGACCACCTGCTTCTCTAGCCCTTGCTTTTGAAGTACTTCCAGAAAGGACTTCGCGTATCCTTCATTTTTTGCCGCGATCACTAACACGACTTCTGGAGACTGAGCAACCACTTCCGGAAGCACCGCTTTCAAAATGTTTCCTCCTTTAGCGACTCCAAACCGACCTCCCATAAAAAGAATTTTTTTGTTTTCCAGACGAAATTGTTTTTTGAATTCTTGAATTTGGGATTCCGTGACCGCATCAAATGGAGCCGTATCAATTCCATTATGAACCACTTGATGCGCTAAAACGCCATTCGCTTGAACCGCATTTTTTAATGCAACGCTTACCGGAAGAATTTGATGCACGTAGTTTAAATAGCGACGGATACAAAAATTCCGTAATGGATTGTATTGCAGTCGTGCTTTTCGAAAATTTGTTTTCCAAGAAAGTGCGTAGGAAAATTGTTGTGGAATCGAGGGATCCTGAAAATTAACTAGAGTATCCAGTTTCCCATAAGAAAAGGTCATTACGTCATGTAGCGTCAGAAAAACAATAGCGGGGAGATCATACGCTAATTTCAAACTATGATACGAGAGATGATAATGAATATTGTGGAAATGAACAATTTGTGGTTGAATAGTTTTAAAAAAGGACTCGATCTGAGAAATGGTTTGAGAATTATATAAACTTCGATAGGCTTGCCACCGTGGTGCATATTGTGAAAAAATACTCTGAATCGTTAATCCGGCGTAGGTGCGTTTTCCGACTTCATTTTTTTTAGAGGTCGAGGTTAACACCCACACATCGTGTCCTTTTTCCTGAAAAGCGATTGCTTGACGAAAAGCAATCATTCCTGCACCACCAAAACTTGAAGGGGGAAAATCGTCATTTACAATGGCAACTTTCATCTGAATTCCGCTCCCTCTGATTCCTTTTTATTTTTTCCTAAGAAATGAGAACTCATCACTATGTCTAAGCCCACAGTTGCTATTATCGGACGACCCAATGTAGGAAAGTCATCGCTTCTCAATAAACTTGCAAATGCTCGGATTTCTATTGTAGAAGAAACCCCCGGGATTACCAGAGATCGGGTCAGTACCACCATCCGCGTGGGTGCACAAATTTTTGAATTGATAGATACTGGCGGGATCGGGATTGTCGATAACCAAGACCTTGAGGAGCAAATTTATACTCAAATTGATATCGCGATCCATGACGCACAGCTCATCTTGTTTATGATGGATATTCGGGACGGAGTGACCACCTTAGATTTACAAATTGCACAAAAACTTCGGAACAAAAATAAATCGGTACTAGTGGTTCTCAACAAATGTGATTCTCCTCATTTTGAGCAAGATGCATCCGATTTTTATCGTTTGGGTTTTGGAGAACCGGTTGCGATTTCGGTCACCCATAACCATCAAATCGATCTATTGAAAACGCTTATTTTAGAACGGATTCCCAAATATTCGAAAGAGAATGAAAAAAAAGCGGAAATGAAAATTGCTATTGTCGGCAAAACGAATACGGGAAAATCTACGTTTTTTAACAAACTGGTGGGTTCTGAGCGAATGATTGTTTCCGACATTCCTTGTACCACACGAGATTCTGTTGATATGCGTTTCCAAAAAGATGGAAAAACTTTTGTCGCGATTGATACCGCAGGGTTTCGTAAAACAAGAGCGGTCGATGGAACTTTTGACTATTATTCTCAAAAGCGTTCCGAAAAATCGATCCGACGAGCCGATGTGGTTCTTTTCTTTATTGACGCGGTCGAACCCATTACGAAAGTAGATAAACAGATTGCGAACTATATCCGAGACGAACATAAACCCATTGTGATCGTAATCAATAAATGGGATCTAGCGAAAGGGCTTCCTACCTCCGAATACGAAGATTATCTCCACAAAGCCTTACGAGGACTGGCCTTCGCTCCGGTTGTTTTCGTCACTGCAAAAGACGGAAAGCACGTTCAGTCTGCGATGGATGTTGCGCAATCGATATGGAAGCAAGCGCAAGCTCGTGTTTCAACTCCAGTGATCAACCAAGTTTTGGGAGAAGCCTATAAACGTAAAAAACCGGCCCCCGTAAAAGGAGAAATCGGCAAACTTATTTATGGAACGCAAATTGATATTTGTCCGCCTACTTTGGTTCTTTTCATAAACAAACTCGGATTAATTCCCTCTCCGTATGTTCGGTATTTAGAGAATCAATTTCGAAAAGTGCTTCCCTATCCGGAAATTCCCATTCGTATTTTGTTCCGAGAGCGTGGACAAAGTTTTGCTCAGTCAATCGATTGAGAACGATAATGGAACCAGGGATTAAATTTCACTTCTTTGAGTGGGATCTGGTATTTTTCATGTTGTTGAACCCAGTGATAAATTTCGACTTCACGGACCAGATTTTTTACGACTTCCTTCATTAACTTTCGAATTTCATGCATCTCGCCGGGTAAATCCCCGGGTGGAAGAGGTGAGCCTAGATGGGGGAAAACTTCCGCGATATGATCGACTCCGGGAATTCGAATAATGCCGTTATCATCGCGAAGTTTGACCAAATCGTAATAAGAATGGGCCCCTAATCGATTTAACAAATTTCGCTTTTTGCGGGGGTTATAAGCGCCAATCAAGGACATAAACATCAAAGCGCCATGTTCTTGAGACTGTTTGGCAATCTCGACTAGGCATCCGGTAATCGAAGGATATTGAGCAAACATTCCATCAATATATTCTTCGTCTCCGATCCGCGTGGGCCGGAACGAAAAGGTATTGGAAGAGGCATCTAGTGCCTGATTCAGCAAATCATGACTAGTGATTCTTTGGTGAGGAAGTGAGCCAAATAGCCATTCTGGAATGTCCCCCGTAAAAAACAGATAAGGGGTACAGTCTTTTCGTCGAGTCGTAAAAATAATAAAAGGTTCCGCGATCACCAAATCGTAATAAACTTGAGATTTGAGAATTTGAGAAATATTGTTTCGTGCTCGAAAAAGTCCTAAATCTCTGGCAATATGTCCAGTCAGACCGGGAATTTTTGCTAAAATTTGTTTGGGACCCAGATATTTTCGGATTTCAGGAAGAATCTTCATGCGCCAGAATGCGGGTAAACGAGGAGAGAGTCCAGAAAGTCGTAAGGCGCCAATAATAGCTCCGGCGGAAACACCGCTCCCTATGTCGAGAATTGTTGCGTCTGGATAAAAAGCGCACAAAGTATTGAACCATTCTTCGAGTACGGGTGCGATAACGCCTTCGAAGGCAACGACTTTATGGGTTCCACCATAGTTATGATTCAAACAAATAATTAGCTTCTCATCCACAAGGTTCTCTTTTTCTCTGTCACGGTTTGTCCTTCAGACAGTATGAAATGGCTTCCTGTTTTTTTCAAGCAATCGAAGCGTCCGTTAAATTTGTTGCAGAGCAAGAATAGTAAGATCGTCTTCAAATTTATCGGTTCCAATAAACTGAAACAAATCTTGATCGATCTGATGAATTAGGGATTGAATTTCCTGCTGAATATCAATTTTTTTCAAACAACGGATGAGATTTTCTTCTCCAAAATGTTCTTCTTTCGTATTTTTTGCTTCGGTGACTCCATCCGTATAAATCAAAAGGCGGTCCCCTGATTTTAAGGATAAAGACTGTTGTTCAAAGGTACTGTTTTTCATGAGACCCAAGGGGCGGCCCCCTTTATTCAGCCGAATTAAACGGTTATCTCTTTGAAGCAAAGGAAACGGATGTCCGGCACCCGAATAAACAATGATCTGACGGGTACTATCATAAATCATGAGAAACGCGGTCAAATACATAAACGCGGTCGTATCTTCCTTGATAATTTTATTACTTTTTTCAAGGATTTCGGAGGGTTCATTATATTGACGACAATGATATCGTAAAACGGTCCGAGCCATCGCCATCACGAGTGCACTGGCGGTAGAATGTCCAGAAACATCGGCTAGAATAATCGCCCAAATCCCGTTTCCTTTATCGATAAAATCATAATAATCGCCTCCCAAATGTTGAGAGAGTTGATATTTTAGAGCAATGCCCCATCCCGGAATTTTAGGAATTTGAGAAGGAAGCAAAAAACGTTGAACTTCGCTTGCTAATTTGAGGTCCTTTTCCATTTTTTCTTTTTCGATTTTAATTTTTTCCAATTCAAATTTTTCGAGGGCGGCAGAGGCTTGCATCGCAATCCCTGCGAGCATATCCAGATCCCCATGTTTAAAAGCGCGTGAGGTGTTTGTGGTATCGAGTTGAATCATTCCATAGACTCGATTTTTGGACATCAGTGGGACTGCCATCAAGGAGTGGATCTCATGCTCGGCAATACTAAGATGGGTTTCAAAACGGACATCTTTTAAAGCGTCTTCGGTGAGAACTGAACTTTTTTTATCGATGACTTCCGCTAAAATTGTTTTTGAAATTTGCGGTTTTTCGAGGGATTTACCGGAACGATTTCGAGAGAGGATAATTTTGATTTCTCCGGTATCTTGGTCTTTCAAGAGAATCAAGCAACGTTCCGTCAAAAATTCTAGAAAAATGATATCGACCAATTCTTCAAACAAGCGAGAAGCATCTGTCACTTGAGCAATCGCATTAGTGACTTTAAAGAGGGAGGCGAGCCTTCGTTTGGCCCATTCTTGATCCTTGCTCTGAATCATTCCGGTCACAATCGAATCGGCATCGGTGAAGGTTTTATGCGAGGTAAATTTCACCTTTTGTTCTAGTGGCGCGGCCGGATGAGCCGACTGGGTATCGGACATAGGCGACTGTTGATCTTCGTCAAAAAGAATCTGAATTTCGCCCAAGCAGATGAAATCTCCGTGTCCCAGATTTTGAGGTTTTGACAGGGCTTCGCCGTTAATCGCAATATTGGCGCCCGGATTTAAAAAATAGGTTTGTTTATCGGGTTGCAGAGTGAGCTTTGTTTTAATGGCTCCGATCTGAGGAGAGTCTACATGAACGTTCAGATGGTCATCAAGACTTAAAAGAGTGGTTTCCGATTTAATATCAATAATTTCGCCACTTTGCGGGCCAGTCAAAATCAATAGTTTAGGCATACTTTGTCTATCCTCAATCGAAACTTCTTTTTCTTGGGTGCCATCATAGCGCATGGAGAGGATTTTCTGCAAGAATTTTTAGAAAAATTCGATTCATCGCTTCTCTTTCCTCTCTTGATTTCAAAAAAAATTGAAGGACAATCGGACGAATTGATAAGTCTGGTGAAGAGTTAGTGAACGGAGATCGTATTCAAATTGAATTGGTTCTCTTTTGTGATAAAAAATGAATGATAGAAGGATACCTATTTTGAATCCAGTGATTCCCTCAAGACAATCTGAATTTTTAACGCAACAAAAAACGTTTCAGGTTCATCTTTTTCAACCGGATATTCCTCAAAATACGGGTAACATCGGTCGTCTTTGTGTCGGGAGTCATTGTCATCTTCACCTCATCGGCCCTATCGGATTTCGCTTGGATACCAAAGCAGTACGACGCGCCGGATTAGATTATTGGGAACATCTACGTTGGACCTATCATGACTCTCCGGAAGTGTGGGAAGCCTCTTTATCTGAAAACTTTTTTTTATTTTCGATTTATGGGAAAAAAAATCTCTACGAAGCCTCGTTTCCACTCGGGAGCCATTTGATTTTCGGGAGTGAAACTCGTGGTTTGCCCAAGTCGCTTCTGGAAAAATATGCAGACCGCGTTTTATTTATTCCGATGGTGCCTGAATGTCGTTCCATGAATTTGGCCAACGCGGTTTCAGTCGCGGTCTATGAAGCGATTCGTCAACAATTTTATACTTCAGTGCCCTCCCAAAAGAGTTCTCCGTGTTGAATCTGTTGTAGAAAACGTAAAGCGGTTTGACATCCTTGACGAAAGGCGGGTGTACGCATCCCGTTTTTTTGTTTTAACGGAAGGTCCGAAACGACCGAAATGGCAAGAGTGGGGAGTTGCAGATGTTGAGAAAGGGTAAACAGCGCGGAAAATTCACAATCAATAACTTGAGCATTTTTAGACCATAAACGAAGATTTTCTTCAGTTTCTCGCATTAGCGATTGGGTCGTATAGGCGCAAACACGAGGGAAATCTGTTGCAGCCGTTTGAAAAGGAGCCACCGTTGCCCCCCATGTTGAACCGTAATAAAGACTCATTCCTTCGCCGATTTGCGCCGAAGTGACCTGAACTATTTCTCCGATGGATAGGGCTGAATCTAGTGCGCCACAGATCGAAAAAAATAAAAGTCCGCGGATCGCTCTTTTCTTCAATAAGTGTAGCACTAATTCTAATTCACAAGTTCCCGGAGCTAGGCGAATTCCTTCGAGCGTTTTTCCTTGAAATTCGCCACGAATGTATTTTCCCTGTTGAGACTTCTTTTTAAATTGGTATAACATAGCACCGGACGCAAAAAGGATCGGATACGCCGATTCGAGGATTGCATTTTGAAAGAGCCAGGGTTCTGCCATTTCTTGCAACAGAAATTCTGGCCAAGATATCGGAGAATTGGGATCGGATTTCATATTCTTTTCTCTTGGAAGGATCAATCCATTGAAAATATTTCTTACCGGAGGAGCCGGCTTTATTGGCTCTCATTTGACGCAAGAATTACTGCAACAAGAACATCAAGTCGTCACTCTGGACAATTTTAACGACTATTATTCACCTGTGATGAAGCGAAACAATGTCGAGGCATTTCTCAGTCATCCACAATACAAATTGATTGAAGGAGATATTTTAAACTTTGATCGTCTTAAAGAACAACTTTCGCAAGGATTTGATGTTCTTATTCATCTGGCCGCGCGTGCCGGAGTTCGACCCTCGCTAGAAAACCCGATTCTCTACGAACAAGTAAATGGGCTGGGAACGATGCACCTTTTGGAGTGTTCTCGTTTATTTCAAATTCCCCGATTTATTTTTGCTTCGTCTTCAAGTGTGTACGGGAAAAACCACAAAATTCCTTTTTCCGAATCAGATATTGTGGCTCAGCCATTAAGTCCGTATGCCGCGACAAAGCTTGCCGGAGAGCTTTATTGTTATAACTATCATCATCTCTACAATCTCCAAGTGGCTTGTTTGCGGTTTTTTACGGTTTATGGCCCAAGACAGCGTCCCGATATGGCGATTCATCAATTTGCCCGAAACATTTATTTGGAAAAACCAGTCATTCGTTATGGCGATGGACAATCGTCGCGGGATTATACGTATTGCTCCGACATTGTGCAAGGGATTATGGCGTGCTTGAAGGCTCCACTGAAGTATGAAATTTTTAATCTGGGGGAATCTCAAGTGATTTCGCTCCAGCGTCTCATTGAACTTTTAGAGACTTATCTAGGCAAAAAGGCGCAAATTAAAGAAGGGAAAGCGCAAGCTGGCGATATGCAAATGACCTGCGCGAATATTGACAAAGCGAGAACGCTTTTAGGGTATTGTCCGCAAGTATCGGTTGAAGTGGGTCTGAAGTTCTTTGTAGACTGGTTTCTCAAAGACGGGGTGAAGTGGATCAAATAGTGTTGCTTCAATTATTCTTGATCCAAGTTCGGGAAGAGTTTTAAAATTTCCTTGCGTTCGTCAAGAACGATTTGTTCTTTGAAGTTTCGTGTCAGATCCAGATATTTTTTCATATCGATTTTGGCTCCGGCGAGATCCCCCAATTGATACTTAGAAAATCCTCGATTCGTATAAGAGGTATGCTCTTGCGGAGCCAATTCAATCGCGTTAGTAGCATCGAGTATCGCTTTTTCATATTGTTGCAGAAAATAATACACACAGCTTCGATTCGTATAGACATCTACGTTATTGCTCCATTGAAGAGCCTGTTCATATTCTTGTAAACTTCCTTGAAGATTATTCATCGCCATATGAATATCCCCTCGCGAAACATAAAACTCAGAGAGTTGTTTCTTTAGTTTTTGCAGAGGATTTTTAGAGTGGGTTTGAGCAAAATTAGATTTTTCAAGCTTCTCCAGATCAGCTTTGATCCTAGCGATTCCTTCTTGTGTATCTTCGAAAGCGCCAGAGTAATCGCCTAAATGGCATTTTGATTGGGCTCGCTGATTATAAAAATCTGAATTTCCCGGATCAATGCGAATGGCTTCGTTCAAGCTTTGTGTCGCTTGTAAATAATTGCCCTCCAGTGAGAAGAGTCTTCCTCGGAAGGAATAAGCGGTGGCGAATTTGGGTTCAACACGGAGAACGAATTCACAATCTTCCTTAGCGCCTTTGATATCTCCTTTGTTTTCCCGTGAAATCGCGCGATTAAAATAAGTATTTGGATGTGTGGAATCAACAGAAATCGCTAGCTGATAGGATTCAATCGCTTTATCAAATTCTCCTTTTCGATCATAGGCAATCCCCAGCGAATTGTAAGCAAAAATATTTTGAGGATCACATTGAATGGCCTGAATCGAGTCTTGAATCGCGCCATCGAAATCTTCCAAAGTAATTTTGAGTTTGGCCCGATTGCTATAAGGTTCGGATTGAAGAGGATTGAGGCGTATGACTTCATTGTAGTCGGCGAGGGATGCCTCTAAATTCTGGTTCCGCAGATGAAAGAGTCCGCGTTGCATTAAAATTTCATGATTGTTTGGAGAAAGGAGCAACGCCTGATTTAAATCTTCAATCGCGCTAGGATAATCTTTTTGATTGAACTTGGTCATAGCGCGTTGAGCATAATCACTGGGAAAAAGTGTCTCCATTTTTTCCAAACTGTCATTTTTAGACAAGAGGGCAATTGCAAGTGCAGTTTCTTGATAAAAAAAAGAGGCTCCTCCCATTTGAATTCGTAAAATTTCAATATCCTGAGCCACATTTTTCGCTTGGAGATGTTGAAGACTTTTGACAAGAGCGATCATAAATCGGGATTCTGCAAAAGGTTTTTTTTCTAAAGGAACGACTTTTTGAGCCATGGAAAATAACGCTTTTTCAAGTGTTTTTTGGACTTTAGGATTGCCCAAATGTCCGAGAACATTTGCCATAAATTCATAGTAGGAGTCTAGGCGAGAACTTCGCTTGGAGTTTGAGATAAAATAATCAACCCCGTTTCTAATTTCTTCTTCTAAACGGTTCGCAACACCCTCTTCGTTCATTCGTACAATTTCGAACAAGGCGTTTTCTTCCATTTCTGCGTCTGCGCCTGTTTTTTTCAAGGTTTCGATCCAATAATAAAGTCGATCCAGATGCGCCTTTAATGTTTTATTTTGAGTGAATTCAATATGCTTTAAAAGCGCTTGTTTCTTGTCTTCTGAGACTTCAGAAAGTTCCTGAATATCATTGGTGATATAGGAAGCAAGACTATAATCTTCTGTGTCACAAGCTAAATAAATGAGTTTCTCTCCAACCTTCAGTTTTGCCTGTTGCGTTTCTTTTGAAAATTGAGGGAACACCGTCAAGAGATTCAGCGAATTCAGCGCATCTAGAAGATATTTGATTTTTAACGCTTTTGACTGATGCTCCGTCTCGGGAACCCATTCTGCTTTTTCTTGGAATTGAATCGATTCTTGATAGATTTTTTGAAATCGTTTTGCATTGGATTGCCGTTGAATCGCAAAAACACCCGAAATTGAGAGCAAAAATAAGAAAAACACTACGCTAAAAAGAAGAATTTTTTGCTTGTGACGCTTGGCCCATTTCAAAAAAAGTTCATCGAGACGATAGTCTTGTACTGAAATTGGAATTCCCTTGAGATAATTCTCGATATCCGCAGAAAAATCTTGAGCACGCGGATAACGTTCTTGAGGCTTTAAATGGATGGCTTTTTTAGCAATAGCCAAAATTTCCTTGGGGATTTTTTGTTCGTTTTGCAAAGCTTGGGATTCATTGTCTTGTGGGGAAAGCATCAAATTTTGGATTTCTTCCCAAGGAGAAAGCCCTAGATAATATTCACGCAAAATTTTTCCTAAGGAATAAATATCGCTGGTTTCATTGACTTCAGAAGCAGATTTTTGTTGTTCTGGAGACATATAGCCTGCACTCCCAATCCCTCCTTGCGTTTTATACGGCCCTGCTATTTCCAGAGCGTTTGAAGGCTCTTCTTCTACTGTCTTGTCTTCTAGTTTGTTCGTGATCCCTCCTTGCGTTTTAGGCGGTTCCGCTATTTCCAAAACGTCTGAAGATTTTTCTTCTAACGTCTTGTTTTCCAGTTTTTTAGCGATTCCCCAATCCAAAATATACACTTCTCCATACGCTCCAATCATGATATTTTCTGGCTTTAAATCACGATGAATGATTTTTTTTGCATGAGCATACGCGATCCCGTCAAACACTTTTAGGAGAATTCCTAGAAATTTTCGTTCTTCTAAGGATCCTTTGGCTTCAAACAAATCGCGTAACGTCTGCCCATCCACTTTTTTCATGGTAAACTGCAGATTTCCTTTTTCCTGAGTTTGCATTTCGTAGAGCGGGAGAATATTCGGATGTTCGAGAATAGACATCACTTCCGCTTCTCGTCTTAATCTCCAGAGAAGTTGTTTTTCCTGTTTCATCCGTCGAACGCAACACGCCGCTCCCTTGTGTGCCCGCATACACCGCCTTCG
>CAZHAR010000012.1:33156-111936 GCA_964530615.1 uncultured Planctomycetota bacterium
AGTTGTTTGTCATGTTTTGTCAGTTTTTGTCCGTGAAGATGAATCCGTTTTAACGCGACTTCTCGGCCCAGCAGTTCGTCTTTAACCAATTGAACTACGCCCATTCCACCCTGTCCCAGATTTTTTAAAACGGTGTAGCGTTGTTCGTCAGAGAATCGGGTATTTGGAATCGAAGTTAAAGTCGGTCTCCCCTCTGATTTTAAAGAGGTCTGAGTTTGAGGAAAAATGGATACATCAATCGAATCGACTTCAGTAGGGTTTGACAGAATCGAAGGCCCTTTAGAAACCAACGGCAAATCTTTTAATTCTTTAATGAAGGCGGATTCTAGTTCTTGAAGAGACGTTTTTTGTTCGTCCTCGGGTCGTTTGGGAGCTAAATTACTGTTTGGGTCCATAAATTATTTTGTTTTTTCAGGGGTTGGAGATTCTGGCGAAGCAATAGGTTCAAAGCAAGATTTGTCGCGGTTTTTTCGGACCTGTCCCATTTCAAAAACATGGCCATGAAAAGCGAGATAGAATCCTGGTGGAAGGATTTGAGACGCTAACAGCGCTTCCGTTAAGTTTTGCAAAGCATCGCTATTTTCAAATCCGAGTGGAGCCATGGCTCCGGTGAAGACAATCGCGACTTTGGGAGTCAATCGCGCTTTCAGATATTCTCCAGAAATCGTCATCGTATCGGTTCCATGAGTGACGACAATGCTATCACTTTTTTCCTGAAACTCTTTGACGGCTCCTAAAATCTTCTCGCGATGTTCCTCTTTCATAAAAAGAGAATCCATATTCATCAATTCTTGGTGAATAATATGGAGGTAAGGTAAACGTAATCGACTCAGGTAACTCCCGACTTTAGAGCGAAAATTTTTCACTTCGCCATCGGATTCAATGTATTCTTTTTCGAGAGTTCCTCCGGTACTGATGAGGGTTAAATGATGGAGCATCCGTTTTATACTCTTTTTCAAACAGGATAAAATAGTTGACGATAAACCTTCTATTTACTCTTTTGTTATATCCGATTGAAGCAAGAAATCAACCTTGTATTTCACGAAGAACCTGTTAAACTTTTTACCGCTTTTGCACCCGTAGCTCAGCCGGATAGAGCATCGGTTTTCTAAACCGAGGGTCGTAGGTTCGAGTCCTACCGGGTGCACCAGATAAACCTAGAGGCAATTTTCGCCTCTTTTTTCGTTTTTAGATGTCTGGAAATTAGCCTCAAATCTCGTTATGCTATCGATACTCCTACGAACTCGGACTCCTGAACAGTTACCTCTTTTTCAATCCTTTCTTCAAAAATAAAATTGAGCGATCAAGGGAAAGCTTTTAAAGTGGTAAATCTCACATCGAGGCCATCAAATAATCCTTCTGTCATAGCGACGGTCGTTACGCTCTCTTGAAAGTTTTAACTCTGAGGAGATGCGTAACGACCGTTTCTTCGGCTAACGCCGAATCGCAACGACAGCGGGGGGTGTTTCTTTTTACTTTTCTGAGATAGAATAAAACCCGATTTAAAATTATTACGTTCACTGTTGGAAGAAAGGCTCAGAATATGCAGTTAAATCGTTTTAAAATTGATATGAGAGATATCTCGTTTAATTTATTTGAATCCCTGAAAATCGAGAATCTGTTTCAACATCCACGCTTTGCTGATTTTGATCGTCAAACGATTGAAAGTATTCTCAAAGAAGCCGAAAAACTCTCGATCCAAAAACTCGCTCCAGCGAATGTGATCGGAGATCAAATTGGGGCCCAATTTAAAAATGGGAAAGTCACACTTCCTGAAGCGACTCGGGAAGCGTATCAAGCTTATTGTGAAAACGGTTTTACTGGAGCCGCCGCTTCTCCAGAATGGGGTGGAATGGGGCTTCCAAAAACAGTATCGATCGCTATGGACGAAATGTTTATTAGCGCCAATGTTTCTTTGAATACCAAACCCTCTCTGAGTCGAGCCTCCGCGGATGTCATTCTCCAATGGGGAACCGAACGACAAAAAAAACTTTATGTGGAAAAACTTTATGCGGGTCAATGGCAAGGAACAATGTGCCTCACCGAAGCGGAAGCGGGAAGCGATGTGGGGAATAGCCAGACTGCAGTTCAAAAAAAAGGCGACCACTATTTTTTAAAAGGAAGTAAAGTTTTTATCACGGCTGGAGATCATAACCTAACCGAAAATCATATCCATCTTGTTTTGGGCCGTATTGAAGGGGCTTCGACAGGAACTCGGGGCCTCTCGCTCTTTATTGTGCCTAAAATCAGGGTCCTTGATAACGGAACTTTGGGCGTTTCCAATGATGTCCGTTGTGGCGGAATTGAGAAAAAAATGGGAATTCATGGCTCTCCAACCACCACTCTAATTTTTGGAGATCAGGAACAATGTGAAGCGGAACTTCTCGGAAAAGAAGGAGAAGGGATGAAAGTGATGTTCCAGATGATGAACGAAGAGCGTATTATGGTGGGAAGCCAAGGAATTTCACTGGCCTCTGCGGCTTATTTTATGGCAATGCAGTACGCCAAAGAACGTATTCAGGGATCGGATATTCAGCAGGGAAAACGCACCCTTGGAGAAAAAGTCGCTATTATTGAACATCCTGATATTAAGCGCTTGCTAATGCATATTAAAGCGTTTGTAGACGCGGGGCGTGCCCTACTTTCCTATACCGGGTATCAAATTGATCGTCTTCATACGATTCAAGATGCCTCGGAAAAAGATAAAATTAACAACCGGATCGCTTTATTTACTCCTATTTGTAAAGCATGGTGTACCGATATCGGGTTTGAAGCTTGTGTGATGGCAATGCAAGTTTTTGGAGGATATGGGTATATCGCGGACTACAACATTGAACAATATGTCCGTGATTGCCGAATTGCTTCCGTTTATGAAGGAACCAATGGAATTCAGGCCATCGATCTTCTTTTCCGAAAAGTACCCATGAAAGAGGGACAAGCACTCAAAGAATATTTTACTGAAATTCAGCAATTTATTCAGAAACATCAGTCCCATCCTCGTTTAGGGAAAAATATTCAGTATTTTGCCGAAGCCGTAAAAAATGTTCAAACCGTCTCCTATTCGCTTTTGCAAGTGATTCAGAGTGGAGAACTCCGCAAAGCGGCACTCTCGGCTTCAAATTATTTGAGACTTTTAGGAAATCTAATTGGCGCTCATCTGCTTCTGGAACAAGCGGTTCTTGCTTCAGAGCAATTAACCTCGCTTCCAGAGAATCCTGCAGAACGCGAACGGTTTTTGCTAGAAAACGAAGAAAAATGCTTTTATTTTAACAAAATACAAGTCACCGAATTTTATTTGCACCAGATTCTTTCCGAAAATCTCTGGCGTGCGCACCAAATCCTTTCAAAAGAGGAAAGCGCGCTCTCGATGATTTTTTAAAAAGGGTAGCTAAACTTCCTTCTTTTCCCGATATAAAGAATTTTAAGATTTATAAAAGAAGGAGGTTTATGATGTCACGAAAAAAAACGCTAGGAGTTCTTGTTTTTTTTAGCCTGTTGATCGGTCTAAGCACCTTCTATTGGGGCTATTTCCCAATAGAATCTGGTTTTTCTGCGGAAGAGGGGGTCATTCTCATCGAGTTTAGCACTTTGCCAGAATAAATCTTGACCCTTTTTATAGTTTTTTCTTTGACCTAATTTCGTTATAATCGAAGTGGCCGGATTCGTTAATTTCGTTTTTTATAGAGGGAAAACTTTTTTGCCTCAACTCGTTTTTGTAGATGGTGCAAACACCAATACCAAATTGACCTTGGCCGATACGCTTGTGTTATTTAATAACAAAGGTTCTATTACTTTGGAATCGCAAGGATCTCCACAAGTAGAACTCAATAGCGATGGCGAGAAATTTTTGATTACTAATCTCCGCCCAGAACTTTTGGGAATGGCTATTAACGGAGAAACACTCAAACAAACGGTTCTCAAAAATGGAGATTTGGTCCTTCTTGGCGATAGTATGTTTTTGTATCATGAAGATGAGGATAAAACGCAAACACGAAAACAAGTGTTCTTGGATTCTTTTGAATCTCGGATTGATAGCCGCCTTAAACCCTACGCGGACGCTTCTTCTGTCTTTGATTCCTTTACGCAAAATGTCCAATCGGAGCAACATAAAAAACTGATGCTTGCTTATCAGATTAACAATTTGATTTCGACGATCTTTGATCTCAATAGCCTTATTCAGGAAATTCTTCAGATTTTGTTTAAAGGACTTAACGCTAGTCGTGGTTTCTTTTTTTTACGAGACGAAACTACAAAAAAAATGAAAATCCATTCTCGTTGTCCAAATAGTAAAGAAAAGGGACAGAATTGGCCCGAAACTATTCTTAGGGAAGTGTTAAAACGCAAAGAATCGATTTTATATGTCTATAACCAAGATGAACAAAATTTGCTGACCGGAAAAAGTATCGTTTCCGCTAGTATTTCTTCCATTCTGGCCGTCCCGTTAGTACTCTCAAAAAAAGGAGCCGATGTCAAAGGGAAAATTATTGGGATTATGCAATTTTATACGATTACCTCCTCACTCACTCTTTTTGGCGAAAACGAACTCAATTTTCTGAATATTATCGGGAGCCAATTGGCGGCCGCAATTTCTCAGTTAAGAAGCTTTCAAGAACGGAAACAGTATGATGAGAGTCTGGTAAAACTTTCACGGTGTAATCAGTTTCTAAGTGCACATTTAACCAAAGAAAAAATCATTCAAGAAACGGTTAAAAGTGCTTGTCAACTGCTTGGATGCACAAAAGCTTCCGTTGTTTTATATGATTCTCATTTTGAACATCTCTCGATTGAATATGCGATTGGAATTGAAAAAAAGCTTTGGAAATCGTTTTCGATCTCCTCCACGGATAGTCTTTGTGCGCAAGTGATTCAAAGACAAGCGCCGCTTCTGGTGACCGATCACACTCAAATGTCTCCTTCTCCAAACTTCAAGCCCAATGAAAAATATCAAACCAGTTCGTTCCTAATTGTTCCTATTCCCGCAAGTGTCAATAATATTCGCAAAAATTCGGAACTTCGTAAAATTATTGGAGTGATTTGTGCCACTGACAAAATAGGCTCCGATCCTTTTATTCCCCATGAACAAGAATTCTTAAATATTATTGCCACGCAAACGGGCATCGCGCTTGCGAATGCGGAACTCTACGAAAAAGCAACGATTGACGCTTTAACGAGACTCTATGTTCGACGCTATTTTTTCCAGAAATTGGATGAACTGATTCTGGAATCTCGGCATAAAAAAGAAACACTCGGATTGATGTTGCTCGATTTAGACCATTTTAAAAAACAAAATGATACTTATGGACACCAAGCCGGAGATGAAGTCTTGAGAGAATTAGGCTCGTTGATTAAGTCTTCGATTCGTGACCACGATGTCCCTGCACGTTATGGAGGCGAAGAATTTGCGATTATTTTGTCGCAAGCCACCTCGAAAGATTACCAAATTATTGCGGAACGTATTCGTCAAGCCGTGGAACAGTATCCGTTTAATCAAAAGCACGGCATCAAAATTCAAACGACGATTAGTATCGGACTCACTTGTCTTCAGGAAGAAGATAAATCTGCTTCTCTTATTAAAAGAGCAGATCAAAATCTCTATACAGCAAAAACAGGAGGCCGAAATCGTGTTATTTTTATTTAATGTATTATTTTGAATGCCGAAGGTGGGAGTTGAACCCACACCTAGTATTACCCAGACTGGATTTTGAATCCAGCGCGTCTGCCATTTCGCCACTTCGGCTAAAGAAGGATCTTAGTATAATCCCTCTTAGAAAAAAATCAATCTTAAAAGGTTCAATTCTCAAGAAAAATTTGGCGTGTTTCGTTTTTTTACGAAAAATTATTTTTCTGGCTTTGCTGGAGGCTTTCCGTATTGGAACGGAAGATTTGAAGGGGGATTTAACGGGAGATTTGAAGGGGGATTAATAATGGAAGAAGGCATTCGAGGCGTAATTCGCTCTTCAGTAGGTTGAGAAAAGAAACTCTTGGTCAATGATTTTCCCTTATCAAGACTTCCTTTGGAGTAATCGATTCCCTTAGAAAGATTTGCTCCCTCATTTTTTTTCGGAAGAGGGTAGGGCAAATTAGGAACGCTATTTTTTACGCGCATTTTTTCTTCTTCAGAAGGAGAGCTATAAGCGGAAGGAGTAATTATCCGACTCGAAGGAGGATCGGTAATCGGAGAAGAAATTTTTCGAGAGAGCTTGTTCGTCGTTTTTTCTTGAGGGAGGGGCGGAGGCTGTACCGAAAAATTTCCCTCTGTAACCGGTTTTATCAGTTCTGAAGAATAGAACGATGCTTTTCTAAGTTTATCAGACTTTTTGAAAGAAGAAGTGGTTGATGTGGGCACTTCTAAATTATTCGGCCAGTTTGAGGGAGGGATAAAAATATTTGTGTTCGCTTGAGAGGATGGCAAAATTCTTCCTGAAGATGGATCATTATTGGAATTCGGAGTTGATATCGGGTTCGTATAATGAACAGGAGGCTTTAATCCTTGAGAAAACATTTGTGTTTCTGGTTCTGGCACTGAATAAAAAGGAGGGGGCTCAAACGCCGGGTAGGGTTCTATGGGAGGAACGTTCATTTCCGGAGCGATATAGGACTGCGGATAAGACGAGGGATCGAGAGATTCGCTCCAGTAGGGAACCCATGTGGGTGCATAGGAAGGATCTGTGGGGACGGAAGCATAGTCATAGTAGTAGGGCACAGAATTTTCATAAGCTCTAGGAGGGGCATAAAGAAATTCTTCTGTGGGCAGATAGGGACCCGAAGGATAAAGGGAACCGCCATTATTTAAAAAGTGATCGACAGGTAACCCGAAGGCTTTCAGAAACAAATTTTCCAACTGTTGGACCCATTGAACACTTTTAGGGCGATCCTCGGGTTTAATGCTCAAAGCTTGTTTCAACAATTCAAGTCCTTCTTTCAAGAAAAGTTCATAGGGTTTTTCTTGAAATCCAAAGCTGGTTTGAAGTGCTTCTGTCCAGTGATATTCAGATCGTATATAGTGCTCAATCACTTGGAAAAACGATGCAGACGCTTTTTGATGGGTTTCAATTAATCGATCAATTAAGACACGAACATTGGGATATTTTTGCTCTAAATTAGGCTCAATTGCCAGATATGGATTAAATCCCATTAACCCTAAAAGAGTCATTCCCAAACCAAAAACATCGGATCGGGAAAATTGAATTTCTTCTGTTGAATGTCCACGGATTCTTAAAAAAACTTCTGGAGGCGCAAAATACGGAGAACAGGCGGCATTTTGAGCATCGTTAATTTGATTGGTCACCGTTCCAAAATCAAAAAGTTTAGGAACAATGGCTGAGCCATAAATTACAAATTTAATATTTTGAGGTTTAATATCTCGGTGGAAAATACGATTCTTATGGAGATAAACGACCGCTTGAGCAATTTTTGTCGTGACCGCGAAGGCATCCGCAAAAAAAAGTTTCTTTCGAGGAAAGGGGTTTAGATATTCGCTCACTAGAAAGGGTAATCCGAGTGCGGTGACTCCAGTACGAATAAAAGAAACAATATGAGGGTGTTGAAGTTGCCCATGGATAAAGCGTTTGGCAAATTCGATCTCTTTAAAAAGTTGTTTTTCATGGCCTTTTTTAGCCACTTTTACGGCCCCGACTAAAAACTGTTTTGTTTCGTCGCTATAGGCTAAATAAATTTGTGCATCCGCGCCTTCGCCCAAAATATTCTGATCCAAAAAGTAAGGAGAAATTTTAATCGGAGTTTGAGCGTTTTTAGTTTGTTGACGCGCCCTCTGAATTTCGGAGAGATCGATATCTTCTGTTTTTTCTTCTTCAGAAACTTCTTTTGGGTTTATTTGTAAATTAGGGGAAGAGAGTATTGAGGATGCTAATTCTTGCAAAGCCCGAAAATCAACATCCTGAGTGGGTTCATCTTTAAATTTGGGGGGGCGTTGTGACGCAATTTCAGATTCAAATTCCGTTTGCAAAGAAGACACATCAGAGGGAATTGGCAAATTATTTGGAATTGCCGATTTTTCTTTTTCCGTAAGGAATTGAAGCTCTTTTTGCAATTCAGAGAAATTCACATCGCGCGTGGGTTCGTTTCCAAATACCTTCTTTTCAGATTCAGAATTTTTAGAATTGTTCATAACTCGTCGGCCCGAAGAGAAATTGATTGATGGAATACCAAGATACATCGCTTTAAAGTTGGAGTCAACCTAGTATTTTCAAGAAAATTCACTCCTCAGAGATAAATCTTTTTGAAAAAAATAATTTCAGCATTAAAGTAAAGGAGATTCGTCACTTATCCTGAAAATAACAGTTCACAAATTGTTTTTCAACTTAAAGGAGTTTATGTGGAATTTTCGGCATTTGCTTGGTGGCAAAAATTTCAAGAAATGGTTCGCTATGGAATTCCTTCGGAAAAACTTGAAACGCTTGCGAGTGAATTAGAACGCGAGAAGCGGAGATCCTTATTAAAAATAGACAAATCGTATGCGAAACAACAGCGAATGATTGAACGAATCAAAATCGCTAGGCAACAAAATCGCTCTTCTGAAATTGATTTGTGGTTTCAAGAATTACAAGTTTTACGCGAAGACCAACAAGCACTCATTCGCGACATTAAAATTTTGGGACTGGAATCGCTCACTCTGAAACGATATCTAAAATGTCTTCAGCATTTAGATCAATCCAAACAAAAAAAAATGATTCCAAAAATTTTGAAACGGCTTCAACAAAAAAATCTTTCGGCAAAACTTTTGGCGAAACAAGTGGATTCTTCTGGCTATTTTGAAGAGTTGGAACAAACCTTTCAAGAAATTGGGCTAGAACCAGAAGACTATGATGCGAGCAGTATCGAAACCGAAAAAAAAGCATTTCTTCGTGAAATCGATACGCTCATTCAAGCCGAAAAATCAGCAGAAATAGAAGAATAAAATTTAATCTTCGTTCTTTCGGAGTTTTTTAAGCACTTTTTCTGAACGCTCTTTTACGCTCCAAATTGTTTCTTTGTGCAAAAGCTCTTCTAGAGCCGGAACGATTCTTGGATCGCGTAAAGAACTACAGACCTTAATCGCTTTTTCTCGAACTGCCCAGACTTCATCTTGCAATAATCGAAGGACAGGATCGACTGCCGGTTCCGCTTCTTTCTTATATAAAATCAATCCATCAAGCGCTAAAGCCCGAATATCCCATTCCTGAGATTCCAACAAGGCAACCATCGCGGGAACGCCTATGGCGGACGGAGGTTTTAGCTGAAGAAATGCTTTAAGTGCTTGCAATCGAATATTTCGGTTCGGATCTGTTAACGCCTTGAGTAACGGAGGGATGGCTTCCGTATTTTGTGTGCCAATGGCCCCCAAGGCAAGAGCGGCTTCAATACGATTTTTTTCCCGTCCTTCTTTTAACCACGGAATCAGATACGGAACTGCTGGCGCGGCAATACTACCCATACTTCCTAACGTAATCATCGCATTCATTCGGACCTCTTCATTTTCATCTTTGAGGAGAGGAATAATTGCGGGAACCGCTTCCGGATTTTTGGCGCCGATCCGTCCAAGTGCCCAAACTGCATCAAGACGCACGAACATTTGCGAATCGCTTAACAAAGGAATGAGCAAAGGTTCGGCTTCAATCGCGGCACTTCCGATATATCCTAACGCTTTCGCAGTACTGCAACGAATGTTCCATGCCGGATCTTGCAAAGCTTTAATTAACATCGGAACTGCAGATTCAGCCGGTGGGCCAATCGTTGCCAAGGCTAATGTGGCACGATGTCTGACTTTTTCGTGGGAATCTCCTAGAGCGCCAATCAAACAGGTGACGACCACAGGAAGAAATGCCTTCATTTGCCCCAAAGCAATTGCCGAAACACTACGGATTTCAGGATCAGAATCACAAATGGTTTGTGCGAGAATTTTTAAGGCTTCTGGCGACTCGCTTCCGATTTTTCCTAGCATCTCAATCTCTTTTGGACGCAATACAGAAGGATCGGCTTGAATTTCTTGAATTAGAAAGGGAAGTGCTTCTTTAGCATCCGATCCAATCAATTCCAAAAGCGTTAATAATTTTTCCCTTAATGCGGGAGATGCCGTGTTCCAAAGTCCGAGTATTCCTAGAACAGCCGTTTTATGAGGAGTTTGCTTCAAAATTTCAAAGGCTTTTTCTCGAATTTGTATTTGGGGATGTTGCAAATAGTCGATTAACGTCGGAATCGCTTGAGGATCTTGAATTTGAGAGAGCGCTTGAAGCGCGTATTTCTGAAATAAAAAATTCTCGGATTTCAAGACAGAACAAAGTGCAGGAACCCCTGCACTGGCTTTATGTCCCAGTCGTCCTAAGGCCCAGATGGCTTGTAATTTAATTTCTTCTTCAGGATGTTGAAAGAGAGATTTCAAATCTGGAACCACCCCCACAGAAACAAGTTCGCCCAAATTCCCAATCACCCAGAGCGTTTGTTTCAGAATCTCGGGGTCTTGAACCTTTAACATGCGAACGAGCGCCGGATTAAATTCTTGACTGACTTCTCCTAAAATCACAAGCAAGGTAGCCGTTTTTTTACGAAAGACTTTATCCTCACTGCTTAGCGCTCGAATGACCGCAGGATTCAAAAATTTGAGAAGGGGTCTAGATTTGCGAATATATTGTAAAATCGCCTCGCGCGCGATGCCATTGTTATCCCAGAGAATAGTGTGGAGTAGATTAACGACTAAATCGGGATGAGCGCTTAACTTTAGAAAAAAAAGTCCTCGCGCCTCGTCCGTCATCTGAAATACTTCTTCCAGTGCGGCAATGTGAATGCGATATTCCTTGGAACGAAGTCGTTGAATTAAATCGTCTTCGTCCGCAAGCATTTTCGTGGAAAAAAATAAACATCCCCACAAAAGTCCTAGTAGGATTCGTTTACTCATAATCGTTTTCCTATCTTGAGTTTCCGTTCTGAATCTAAAATTCTCAGACGATTATATCAAATTAAGAAAACGAGAGGAATGAAGGAGGGTTTTATCTCTATCAAGCCTGAATATTCTAGAGATACGAAAAAACTAAAGCGGTAATAGCGGAAAGGAATAAGAAAGTTCTAGCTTTTCTCGTGAGCCTTGCGCATGGCGATAGAGAATAGAAGACTTCGGAGCCGAGTTTGCGTAAAGATTTCGTTTCTGAAGAGAACTCTTTTTCTCGGACGGGATAAAATCCGCTAAAATTTGTAAAGAATCTGAAAAAAAAGCTTCATTCGATGGGGTTTCAAGAATACAGCTCATACCGCTCCTCTTTAAAATTCGATAAAAGACTTTGTTTGTACTCTCTATATCGGAAGAATTTTTTAAAGCTTATTTAATTTGTTTCAGAATTTTCGTCAACCGCCTTCCACAGTTCCAGAAAGGTTGCTTGAACATAGGGATTTAGCTGTTCTGCAAATGAATTTGGGAGATTCTGGATTTTGATAAATTCTTGCACATCCGCTAAATCTTTGATTCGACCCGGATTCGTCATTCCCGAAGCAAGTTTTAATTCCATTAATGATGAAAACTGAATATAGCGAATTCCATTAATTTCAAAACTACAGCTTTCAGGATGCGGGAACGCAACAGGTTTTGGCTTTCCATCGCCAGGATAATCCCCTGTTTTTAAAAATTCGATACGGACCCCAAATTCAGTATCCCGTAGATTTTTGCTCCCTTCAAATACAGGGACATACCCTAATCCAACACAAAATTGATGGACTTTCTGGAGATCCTCTGCGGTAATTAAAATATCTACATCGACAGTGTTTCTTAAATAGCCATGAGCAACAAGAGCCATTCCACCCACAATTGCGTAAGGAATATTTTGCTCATGAAGCCTTTTAGAAATTTTTTGAAGCGCAGAAAAAACCGGATTATTTTTCATAAAAAACAAACACGCCGTCTCTATAGCGAGTTCTCCTCCCTGGCTCATTTTTTCTTCAAATGCTTGCATCGCCTTACCTCAAATGATGCTTTAATTCAATTGTCTATGGTCATTCGATTATAAGAAATCGTTAGGCATAATCCAATATCAAGAGGGCGTATGCAATACACCTCTATACGAAATCGACTTGAAGAAAAAGTCGTTATCGTGTAAATTGCTCCGCTTAAATTAATAGTTGTCTCTAAGCATCTCTTTAAGGAGAACGATTGGTTATGGCACAATGTCCAATTTGTGAAGCAGAGGTTACCTTACCGAAAGGAACCATTCAAGGGGAGTTGATTGGTTGTCCGGATTGCGGTTCTGACTTGGAAGTCGTTAAAATCAACCCGGTTGTACTTCAAGAAGCTCCTCAAGAAGAAGAAGATTGGGGCCAATAAACCTGAAAACTTGTATAAGGAAGCATCCTCTATCCCTCAAAAAAAGGATTAAACATGAAAGTCGGTTTTTTACACTCCGTGATTCGTAAAGAAGAAAAGATGTTATTGGAAGAATTTGCAAAACGTCCGGGCGTAGAGGTTGTCATGATTGATGATCGCGAACTCTTTTTTAGGTTAGACAAAAAGCCTTACGATGTCGACGTTATTTTAGAGCGTTGCATTAACCACTCGCGCGCCTTACACGCTTTGCGACTCTTTGAAAGTTACGGAATTCGTTGTGTGAACACCTATAATGTAGCCACCGTCTGCGGAGATAAATTATTAACCTCTGTTGCGTTCCAGGAAAAGAAAATTCCTCAACCGGAAGTTCGTGTTGCGTTTACGGAAGAATCTGCGATGAAAGCCGTCGAAGAGATGGGGTATCCTGTCGTTTTTAAACCCGCGGTAGGCTCTTGGGGACGACTCATTACCAAAATCAACGACAAAGATGCGGCAGAAGGAATTTTGGAACACAAAGCAATCTTGGGATCGTATCATCATTCCATTTTCTATATCCAAAAATATATCGCCAAACCGGGCCGAGATATTCGTGCTTTCGTTGTCGGAGATCGTTGTATCGCGGCCGTTTATCGTAATGCGGTTCACTGGAAAACGAATACAGCGCGTGGCGCGACAACTTCCAATTGTCCGATCACTCCGGAACTCAATGATTTATCTATTCGTGCGGCGAATGCGACCGGCGGAGGAATTATCGCGCTCGATATTTTTGAAACCGCGCAAGGTTTACTCGTGAATGAAGCCAACTATACAATGGAGTTTCGCAACAGTATTACTCCAACTGGGGTCAATATTCCCGCCGCCATTGTGGATTATACCCTGAAAGGCTCCTGCGGAGAAAAGCATGGCTCATAAAAAAACGACTGTTTCCGTCGTCGGCGGTTCAGGCTATTCCGGAGGCGAACTCATACGACTGCTCCGATTCCATCCTGAAGTTGAAATTCAACAGATTACGTCCGAGCGCCTCGATGGAAAACCTCTGCATAAGGCCCATCCCAATTTGCGGAAAGTCCTGAACCTGACCTTTGAAAAACGAGAGAAACTTCGGCCCTGCGATGTCTTGTTTCTCTGTTTACCTCACGGAGAAGCTTCTTTACATATCGAAGAATACTTGGCGCTTGCCCCTAAAATCATTGATTTGAGCGCCGATTTCCGATTAAAAAATCCTCAAGCGTATGAACGCTGGTATGAAACCAAACATCCAAAGCCGGAACTTCTTAACCAATTTATTTATGGAATCCCGGAACTCCATCGGGAAGAAATGAAAAATGCTTGGTATATTTCTAGTGCTGGATGTAACGCAACCGCGACGATTCTGGGTCTATATCCTTTATTTAAAGCCAAACTTGTCGATCCTAAACAAACCGTCGTTGAAGTGAAGGTCGGCTCAAGCGAAGGAGGGAACACGGTTTCTGAATCTTCGCACCATCCTGAACGAAGTGGTTGTGTCCGCTCCTTTATGCCCACAAACCACCGCCATACCGGAGAAATTTTACAAGAATTGAGTTTTGGAGAAGAAATTCAGATCCATTTTTCAGCGACTTCGATTGAAATGGTTCGCGGAGTTCTAGCAACAAGCCATGTTTTCCTGAAAGAGCCACTCTCCGAAAAAGAAATTTGGAAAGTCTATCGAGAAGCGTATAATCAGGAACCGTTTATCCGTATCGTCAAAGAAGCGCAAGGCATTTATCGCTATCCAGAACCGAAATTACTCATCGGTTCTAACTTCTGTGATATTGGCTTTGAGCGAGATCCTTCCTCTTCTCGACTGGTCGTAATGAGTGCTATTGATAATTTAATGAAAGGAGCCGCTGGGCAAGCGCTTCAAGCGTTCAATATTATGCATGGGCTCCCAGAAACACTTGGACTCGAATTTCCCGGACTTCATCCGATTTAATTTTATGTGTCGTCTACTCGCCGTAAAATCTTCTGTTCCTTTTGATAGTGCACCCCACTTGAAAGCCTTTGCTCAGGTTGCGAAAACAAGCAAAGAATATCAGGGGCATGGCTGGGGTATGGCTATTCGAGAAGGAGATCAGTGGCGACACTACAAAAATCTGCTTCCGATTTGGGACGATATTTTAGATTCATTTGGCTCCACCACAGAACTCCTTGTTCACGCACGAAGTGCCTTCCAAGATGAAGGTATTGTGATTGAAAACAATATGCCTTTTTACGACGAACGTTATATTTTTATCTTTAATGGCGAACTTCGCGGGGTTAAAATCAAAGAAGACGGACGGATTGGCGCCGAGAAGATCTTTAATTATTTGAAACGGTTTGATCACGGCAATTTTTTAGAGGCACTCCAACGCGGGGTTCCTGTCCTTCAGAGACGATCCCGTTATGTGCGGGCCATGAATATTATTGTTTCCGACCACACTAATCTCTATTGCGCGTCTTTTTTTAATGAAGATCCAGATTATTTTGGGATGTCATTCAAGCAAACCGCGCAACAACTTGTTATTTGTTCTCAGCCTTACTCCGGGGAGACAGGCTGGATCCCGATTCCCAATCAAACCATAAGGATTTTTGAATGATTTTAATCAAAATCGGTGGGGGAGCTTCTATTAACCTAAAGGGAATCGTGGCCGATATCGCTACTCTCCGAGATCCTTGCGTCCTCGTTCATGGTGCCAATCATTTTCGTGATCAATTAGCTCAAAATCTTGGGAAAACAAAACAAGTGATTACCTCGACTTCGGGATATTCTAGTGTGTATTCGGACGAAACGGCGATTGATTTATTAATGATGGCCTACGCCGGATACCGAAATAAGCGTCTTGTCGAACTCTGCCAACAGCATGGTATCAACGCGATTGGCCTCTCCGGACTTGATGGCCGAATGATTCAAGGACAACGAAATAAAGGGATTCGTGTTCAAGAAGGCGAAAAGGTTCGTATCGTGAGAGATTTTTCAGGGAAACCGAAAGCCATTAATAAAGAGCTTTTAGAACTATTGATGTCTCACGGATATACCCCCGTTCTCTCGGTCCCGATCATCGATGAAAACGGTTTTGCGATCAACTCTGAAAACGATGATATTGTGACCTTGCTCCAAGAAACCCTGCACGCTGAAAAAATTATTCAACTGATTGAAGCTCCCGGATTTTTGGACAATAAAGAAGATATGACATCGGTGGTTAAAAAAATCTCACGCGAGGAACTTCCTCAGCGAGAAAGCCAAGTCGAGGGACGAATGAAGCGTAAACTATTAGCCCTACGAAAATTATTCGAATCCGGGGCCCAAACCGTGATTTTGAGTGATGGACGCGTAGAAAATCCAATCCTAGACGCTTTACAAGGAAAAGGAACCTTAATCCAATGAGTCAGTATCAAGATTTACAAACCCAATACGCGCTTCCGTTGTATCCGATGCGAGAACTCTGCCTCGTTCGCGGAAAAGGAACCAAGGTCTGGGACGATACGGGAAAAGAATATTTGGATTGCGCCGGAGGCCATGGAGTCGCCAATATCGGACATAGCCATGAAAAAGTGGTTCGGGCCATTTGCCAACAAGCCGAGAAAATGACGATTTGTCCGAATGGTTTTTATAATGATCAACGTTCTCTTCTCTTGAAAACGTTGGTATCACTTGCCCCGAAATCCTGTAAAAGGGCCTTTTTATGTAATTCAGGGACTGAAAGTATTGAAGCCGCGTTGAAGTTCGCTCGCGCCTCGACTCAAAAAACAGAAATTATTTGCGCGATGAAAGGCTTTCACGGACGCACTTTTGGAGCCCTTAGCGCCACCTTTAATCCTAAATATCGAGAGGGATTTGAGCCTCTTGTTCCCGGATTTCACCATGTCCCTTTAAATCAATGGGATAAACTGGAAAAAAAAATCAATGAAAATACCGCAGCGATTTTACTGGAAATTGTCCAAGGAGAAGGCGGTGTTTATCCAGCTCAAGCCGATTATTTACAACGAATTCAAGAATATTGCAAAAAGACTTCGATCCTTCTTATCCTAGATGAGGTTCAAACCGGATTTTGCCGTACCG
Source organism: uncultured Planctomycetota bacterium (assembly GCA_964530615.1). Lineage (GTDB taxonomy): Bacteria > Planctomycetota > JBBTDB01 > JBBTDB01 > JBBTDB01 > JBBTDB01. Next base: position 49,521 of record CAZHAR010000012.1, read on the forward strand.
GCAAATTTTTCGCGTGTGAACATTTTGGACTAGAGCCGGATCTACTTTGCCTTGCGAAATCGATTGCGGGTGGAATTCCGATGGGCGCTGTACTCTGTTCGGATCGTATTCATCTTCAACCCGGAAAACATGGCACCACGTTTGGTGGTAACCCGCTTGCTTGTGCCGCGGCCCTTGCTTCAATCGAAGTGATGCAAGAAGAAAATCTCGCGGAGCAAGCAAAAGTACAAGGCGACTACTTTTTAGAAAAATTGTGCCAATTAAGCTCTCCTAAAATTCGGGAAGTGCGTGGGCTTGGATTGATGATTGGAATCGAACTTAAAGAAAAATCGATGCCTTATATTCATAAATTGACGAGAGAAGGAATTTTGGCGCTCCCGGCAGGAACGATGGTCATTCGATTTTTACCGCCGTTGATCATTTCCAGAGCAGAACTGGATCAGGTGGTCGAAAAAGTCGCAAAAGTTCTAAGCGAAGAACCCGAAAAAACCGCTCAAGAGGATAGTTAAGCGGACGCGTTTTTTAGATTTTAGGGCAAATTCTGGAAATATTTGGTTTGTTCCTTTATAGTATAGGATTACTGTCTTAATTTTCGCGTTTAAACGTGTCCAAAATTTTTTTCAATTCGAGCCAAAAGGTTTCGATTCGTTCAATATCCTTTCAAACCAAGCTTTTTACTATTAAAGAATTGACTATGAACCAACCTAATTCGGATCGCATTACTCACTCTCGTGAGGATTTACATACTTTCTTTGGAACCAAAGACACGTCCAATCCTAATCAGAAGAAAGTGACCGACCGACTTCAGAAAAAAACGATCCGACGCACCGTCGAGGAACTGACGCAAACTACTTCCTCCAATAAATCGGGCTGGCTACAAAACATGATGTCTGATTTATTAACTCAAGCGCACGAAAAACGTGGGATCGTCGAACCTGAAGGCAAGAATATCATGCAAATGAAGCTTCTTGATTTAAATACCGCAGAAACGGAAAAAATGAATCAGAAGCGTCTTGCAAAAATTACTCGGGGTGGAGCCCACGAAGGAACAGTCGTAGTCAAGAAGCTGGATCGGGATAAAGAAACAGGAAAAATTAATCGGATTCGTCGTGGAATTTATATCGGAGGTGAAGATTCTACCGGTGGAAGCATTCCTTTTTCGTTTATTTATCCATTTTTGGTAGACGCGTATCAACTCACCTTACAAGGCCAAGGATACGCGGTAGAATCGCTTCTTCAGGATGCGGAATTTAGTCAGATTTTAGATCTTCTAGGGGATTTAACCGGAGAAATTACTTCAGATGTCTTTCGCCATAATAAAGTGAAAGGCGGTCTATTAGAATTTGACGGGATTCCTGGAATTCAATTTAAAGTGCGCACCGTTTCTAACGATTTTAATGGACAATATGAGACTCCACTCAAGCTAGTGGCTGAATATTATCGGGATATGGTGGCAGAAACGACTCCAGCCAAGCTCAAGGAATTTGAAAAAGAACTCAAGCATTTTGAAAATGCGTATGAATCGATGCTTGAACGAAAAACGACTCCCATAGCAAAAATCAATGTAGCCCAAGCGCGATTGCAGGAAGAAAAAATTCTTTTTGAGCAAAAAAAGAAAGAGTTGAAAAAAGACGATTTTGAGGCCAAGGCTCGGTTTATTACAGATATTAAGATGAACCAAACTTTAGAAGAAGAGACCCTCCAAAAAGTAAACGCCTTTAATAAATGTTTAAATCAAATGTTTCGAGATGGTTTGATGTCCTCGGTTCCCGGAAGTAAATACGAGGAAATGGTGGACCAACAAATTAAAGCGTTTAACAAAATTTCTCAAGAAGTCGCGGCGATGTCTGGACCGCAAAAATTATTGACTCTTTCGGTACTCTATGCCCGTTATAAAAATGCCAAAACATCAGGTTCTGGTGGACTTGGAACCTTTATGATGAAGGCGTTGATTTCTCAGTATGGTCAATTTGTGACGTTTTTACGTGAAGGAAATCAGGTCACAATCAATGTCGATATCGAACAATTGCTTCAAAATTGGACAACACGAGCTACTCAGAGCATTGATAAAATTATTCCAGAACTCCGAGAAAATTCGATTCAATCCTTAATTCCCCTTCTTGAAAAATTTCCTGAACAAAATTATGCTTTGATCAAACTTCTTTTGGAGCATCTCGTTCGTCATGAATCGGAATTATTAGGAAAGTTTCAAAACGCGTTGGTCAATGTGCCCGCCTGGAAAATTCAAGAAATCAAAGATATTGTCACCCTTATTACGAAAAAAGAAGGGAGCGAAAAACCACCCGAAGAAGTCCTGAATTTAAAAGACTTTCAGGATTATTTACAACCCATTCCACAAGAAGTATTAGCCCCACTTTTAGCCCCTGAAGAAGAAAATACTTCTCTTGAAGATATCCCAGAAGCTCCGCTCTCTCCAATTGCAAACGAACCTTCTGCGCCACCGCAGGAAGTTGAATTAATACCCCTTTCTGAGTTAACAGCGGAAGATATTATTTCTATTTCTCCTATCGGAAAAAGTATATCCTCTCTTTCAGAACCGTCTACGGCAGAAGAAAATTCCACCGAAGCACCGAATTCTTCAAAAAAGGAGAATTGACATCAAGAAAAGCTATGCTACGATTATCCTAGAAAGTCAGTGGTTAGCCTCTTTCAGTGGTTAACCTATTCCCAAAAGTTTAAGAGCAACAGGTTACCATCCATCACGAATCCTAGTAGGTAGGGGATACACTAATGATCTATCTGGTTATTCATGATACCCTTGCAGATAAAACATTATCCTTTAAATTCAAGCCGGAAATTAAACTGGCTCGAATCATCGAGATATTTCAATCCAAATATAAACACTTGGAGGGAAAAGAAGTCTTACTTCGGTTCAATAATCAACCTCTAGATAATGAATGGCCCATTAGTAAGGTTATGAAAGACTATGGCTTAAAAGATAAAGGAAAATTGGAATTGGGATTGCGTGTCGATAAAGCGTTAACTGATTTGGATAATATGGATTTTGGCGATTTGGATAACCTCGGAGATTTCTCTGACGGCAATATGACAGTCACTCCAGAGGTCGATATTGATAATACTCCGGCTCCTGTTCCTATGAGACGCTCTAAAAATCGGGAGGAGGAGGAGGAAGACGATGTCGAAATTGCAGAACCGGTTCAATTGGCTCCGTTAAACGCAGATTCAGAAGATGATTTTGATCCCTTAGCGGATTCGGATCTTGATTTTACACCGCCGCCTAAGCCAGCCCCCAAAATGCCGACACCTCTTGCATCAAAAACAGGAACCTCCTCTATCAATAAACCTCCTCCGGTTGCTCTTGTGAATCCTCCCAAAGGATCAACGACTCTGCCTCTGACTAAAGGGGGCAGTTCTCTCACGAAAAGCAAGAAAAAAGAGGTAGTCGATGAATTTGATCCTTTAGCCGATAATAATTTTTCTACACAGGTTCCAACTGCGGAACAGTTCGACGAAGAAAAAATGGATATTGAGTTACCGAATACGGATAGTAATGCCGATTTAGATCTGGATTCCTTCTCTAAACTAGTTCCTCATAAAGAACCTCCGCGTTCCGATGTTTTTGATAATCCCAACTCAGAAGATCTAGAAGAAACCATCAACACCGATGACTCTTTTGACGCGATTCCCACAGAAGAAAATGATAGCGATAATTTTTTAGATAGCTTGAATGAAGAACTCTTTTCTACAAAAGATAATTCACAAAATGCCTCATCGGCGGCAAAAACTCCTATTGCAATAGAATCTGACACAAAAAAAACTTCTTCTAAAAAGGAATCCACCGCTTCCTTTAAAAAAGAACCCAAAATTTCAGCCAAGACAGAAGCCTTTAAAACACTTCCCGAACCCGCCTCTAAAGGGTATGAAGAATTTGATCCCTTAGAAGATTCTTCGCTAGATTTAGAGGAGTCAAAGCTTCCTGCTTCATTTTCAGAAGAAGATCAGGCGAATCCATTTTTTCAAGATACGTCGGAAGGCTTCCCTGTACTTGACCCAGATTCGTCGGGCTCGTCTCCAAGATTAAGTATCACAACAGATTCTTCAGATTCGATTGAAGATCCATTTGCGCCCCCTAAAGAATTACCTCCATTAGCTCCGCCTCCAGAGGATACCCTTTCCACACTACGAGAAACTGCTGATGAAGAGACTGAATTGTCTTCTGCGCCTGTAGAAGAACGAATGTCTTTGTCAGAATCGCCTGAAAATTCCGCACCCGATTTAGAAGAAAAAATTTCTGTTCTCGCAACCAACAAAATGAACCCTTTGCCACCCGCTTTGGAATTGGTTGTTCCTCAGTTTCAGGAACCGCCCCCTCCAGAAATTTCTGAAGAACAAAAAAGACTTTCAACACACAAAACGGGTTTGGTGGCCCGCTATAAACGAAAGATTCTTGCAAGATATTTTAAGCAAATGCATCCTCTTCAGAATTATCCCCTCTTTTTAGCGATAGATAAAGAAGATCTGAAGCCAATCGAACTGAAAAAATCTCCAGTCCTTTCTAAATCCTACACCTCTGATCAACCTTGGATTGAAGTGATTCCTAATTTTCCTGGCTGTTTGGTGGTTCCTCAACGAATAATGCTGAATATCCAATCCGCTCATACCGATTGTAAATTTTGGATTACTCCGCTGGTGGCGGATCATCTCAAAGAAGCACATGTTGATTTTTGTTATCAAAATGTAGTGGTTCAATCCGTTCTGTTACCGACAAAAATTAATAAAAAACGATGGGCACAATCTTTTGGAATGCTTACCCTGATCCTTCCAACCCTTTATCCATTATTCCAGTCTTGGGGAATTGATCTCCTTGAAATACTGCCCCATTCACTCCAGTTTCAAAAAATACTCGATCTTCTCGGTGGGCCAATCAATCTCGGAATTTGCCTTGGAGGGCTTTTCTTTTTCTTCACGATGCTGGCTTATTTTGTGCAACGTCCTAAAGAAAATAAACCGCTCCAACAATTTTTAGACTTGCAAACATAACATTTTTTGGTAGGGGCGATCCAAGATGGATAAAGATATTTTTTATTGTTTGAATTGTCAGGCTAAATTTAGCCTTTCTCGGGTTAAACCCGGGACTAAATTTCGTTGTTCCAAGTGTAAAACGATTATACAGGCCCCGGAACTCGAACCCGAACCCGAACCCGAACCTGAAGTAGAAGTTAAACTTGCTAAAAATTCAGAAACGCGAATGCTTTCCTCCTCAGATGATCTTTCCGACGATGACCGACATTTGATGTCTGAAGAGACCCTTCTCGATTCAGATAGTGGCCAAAGTAATGACGATCTCTCTGAATTCCCTAACCCAGATTTTGAAGATTCTAGTCTTGTAGATTTAGAAGAAGACGATTTAGAAGAAGACGATTTAGAAGAAGACGATTTAGAAGAAGACGATTTAGAAGAAGACGATCTATCAGAAACTATTGAAGATTCTGGAGTATTTCCTGCAGAAGAATTTGATGAAGATATTGTCGAAGCAACACACACTGAAAAGCAATCGAAATCCAACTCTCCTTTTAATGATTCTGGGCTAATTCATATCGACGAAGATCCTTTCGAAGATTCAAGTGCCTCGTTAAATACAGAAGTTGAAGAAGGTGCGGACTCGAATGATATGGGCGGAAAAGTTCTTGGCGATTCTCAACTCATTGAAATCGAAAAGAACCCAGAAGAACATTTTCAAAACGCAATGGAAAATGATAGCCTTTCAAATGAAGAGCATCCCACACAACCGCATTCACGCGATGATTTCAATATTTCTCCAGCAGGTATTTCCGCCAATGATAGCGAATCTGCCGCGGAAGCTATTTTGAAAGGACATCCGCTTCAATCTTCCGCTATCAATCAACTCAGCATTGAAGGTCAACATCTTCCCAGACTACAGATATCTAATAGCCGTTTTTCTACGCTGGAACTCAAAAATATTATTATCGATGGAGATTTCCATCTATCTCAAGTCAACTGTTCTAAACACCTTCAACTTACGAATGTGACTATTAAAGGCGAATTGGTTATTCATGGAGGGATCTATTCTAGCGCGGTCAAATTTCAACAATGTCGTATCTATCGTACCTTCCAGTGTTCAGAAGTAGAATTTAATGGAGGCTTCTCCTTTGAACAATCTCAGGTACACGATCCGATTTTAATGACTCAATGCAAATTTCCTGAAAAAGCGGAATTTCATAGTAGCCAAATTCTTCAAGAATGTTCCTTTAAAGAATGTCGTTTTGAGAAAGGACTTTCTCTCGATGGAAGTTTGTTTAAGGGAATTTTGGATCTGGAAACGGCTTCTTTTAATGGGCCCATTTCGCTAAGAAAAACAATCGCAGATTATCTGAATATTTCGATTATTAACTTAACAAAACCCTTACAATCCCAACAAGAAAAAGATCCTCAGTCGAATCTGGAACAATTTGCTTTTCTTCTGGAACATTTCCGCCGTAAAGGAAATCCAGCCTATCAAGACTGGGCCTTCCGAAACTATCAGAAATCGCGTCGAAAAATGTTAACTCTAAAAAACCCGCTGAATTGGCTCCGTCGTCCTTTAGATTGGATTTTACTCGATTTGGGAATGGGATATGGAACTCGTCCACTGATGACTCTTTTTAATCTCTTGTTTGTTTTTCTGGCCTATACTTCAGGGTATTTTTATTTATTGGAAAAACCCTCGAAAACGACTTCTTCAGAAACAATGGTTCAACCGGAGGACTCCACTAAACCTCCTTCCTGGAAACTCCCACCCGCTTCCACTCGATGGGTAGAACAGGAAACACTGAATCAACTATGCACTGCGCTTGATTATTCGCTTCATAATGTTGTCTTTCAATCCAAAACACCCGAAAAGCCTATTCATCCGTTTTTGCTCTGGATTCAAATGAGTCAGGCACTTTTGAATCTTTTTCTGATGCTTTTCTTTGGCGTTTCATTACATCGTGGACTCTCACGTTGAGGAACAATATGGACCCGAATGTTCTTCCTCCAACGCATTCTGTTTTCGAGGAACTACAAGCGATTTATCGGGAATTAGAAGAAGAGCTTCAACTCTACCAATCTCTCTGTACCCGCCTCTCTCGCTGTTGCCACTTCAAAGATTTCGGACATCGGCTCTATTCACTCTCTCTGGAAGTGGCTTTTCTTCAACAACAAATCCCACTTCCTGAGAAAACACTTCCCCCCCTCACTTGTCCTTATTTGAATCTAGATGGCTCATGCGGAAACCGAACTGGACGGCCCTTAGGGTGCCGAATTTTTTTTTGTGATCCCGGTTACCAACCGACGGCCCAACTCTTCTACGAAAAATACCATCGAAAATTGGAACAACTGCTCCACAAATATCAATTAGACTATGTTTATGGAGAAATGACTGCTCAACTAAGTCAACTCAATCAACTCCCCGTAACTAAAGTAATAAAAGAAGTTCAAGTCGCCCAAGAAAATGGCACGCTTAGCGTTCTTAAATAATAAAGGTTATAAAAAGACTCGTTTTAAGGGCCAGATAAAAGCTTCCATCCTTTTGGAAAATAGAATCTGCGGAGTTGTCGAAGGTAATTCTAGTTCTAAAGGATGGGTCATTGTATTCAATTCGAGAGCCAATTTTGCTTGTTGCAAGGGCCACGGTTCATGATGAATATCTCCCCGAAAAACCTGATTTTGGGGACTCGTTACATAAAGACAATATCGTTCGGTGAGCCAATGTTCAAGCGTTCCAGGGCTAGAGTAAAAAACTTCGCCTACCGCAGAATAGCGCCCTTTAAACTCTGCCAAAACACTTCGCCGATCCGAACGAATACTTTGAAAAGCAATCTCGTTCTCTGTTTTTTGAAATCCGATTTTGGATCGAAAATAATTTAATCGATACCAAGCTCTCGCAATCTCTGCCATTACGGGGTGAGAAGCATCCAGACTGAAAAAATAAACCCCTCCTTTCCCTTCCATTTTTACATAGGTCCTGACATTTAATTCTGGAAACGCTGAAAAACCCGGAATTGCGGGCGTTCCTCGTAGTCGGATCCCTGTCATCCGAAAAGGAACTACTCCAACCCAAGCGGACTCCTCAAACGTGTCTAATATGAATTTATTGGGAAGCAAGAGTTGAAGTTTTTGAGGCGAAACCGGCCAATGAATAAATAATAAATCATGCCAGATTTGAATCATTCGGTAGGGAGTTTTTGGAAGAGCCCAAGGACGATGAGCGAGAGTGGTTCGTCGCATAAAATTCTGAAAGCCATATATTTTCGGGAGTAAAAATTATAAAATGAAACCGCATTTTAATGAAAATTATATTGGCTACCACCCATTTTTAAAAATTTATTGAATTTTATGAGTTCATCTCCTGTTTATGAAGCTGTAGTTCTCGGAGGAGGGCTGAATGGACTTTCTACTTTGTACCATCTTGCTCGAATGGGTCTGAAAAGGATCGCGCTCTTTGAGCAGTTCACGCTTTTTCACCCGTATGGAAGTTCTCACGGCGAATCTCGAATTACGCGAAGTGTTTATTTTGAAGCCATTTATGTTCACTTGATGAGATACGCTAGAGAAGAAGAATGGCCCCGCCTTGAGAACGACTCTGGAAAAAAACTTATTCGTCCTTGTGATGGCTGTATTTTCGGCCCAGAACACGGCCTCTTTCAAAAATATGCTCAAACGGTTTTAAAAATAAATCCGCAGGTGCATATTCTGGATCTGAAAACGGCTCAACGTCAATTTCCTCAAATCCAATTTAATTCCGGAGACGGGATTCTTCAGGAAGTCACTGCGGGTATCATTTCCGCAGATCAAACGCTTCGAGCACTTGCTCAGATTTCTGCTCAACGGGGGGCCGTTATTTATGAAAATACAGCGGTCTCGAAAATCGAGGTTGCAAAAAACGGGATCACTCTGAGTACGGCAAAAGGCTCCTTTCAAACCGAAAGACTAGTGATTACTGCGGGGGCTTGGAGCGCTCAACTTCTTCCGTGGATGGCGTCTCGGCTCAACGTCATTCGACAATCGGTAGGTTATTTCAAAATAACTTCTCCGCGAATCGATCTGTCCTCGTTTCCAGTCTGGATCTATCTCGGAGAAAATGCGAAACAGGTCTATTATGGACTTCCAGAAGTGGAAAAAAATGTTTTGAAGTGCGCGCAACACGAAGTTCAAGGACGAACCGATATTCCGGTAGGAGAATCAATCGCTCCAAATCCATGTCAAATTGAGCATTTGAAAAATTTCGTAAAATCGCATTTTCCGTTTTCGACGCTTCTTTCTCAGGCCGATACTTGTCTTTATACAGTGACCGCGACAGAAGATTTTGTTCTTTCACCTCATCCTGAATATCCGCAAATCGTGATTGGAAGCGGATGTTCTGGTCATAGTTTTAAATTTGGTCCGCTCACGGGTAGAATTCTCGCGGAATTGCTGCTCTATGGAAAAACAAGTATTCCCGAGTTTGAAGCCGATCGTTCACGATTTCGTTTAAATTTTTAGGAGAGAAGATTGTTTTATGGAGACCCAAAAAACAACTATTTTTGAGGAAACGTTTAGGTTTTCGAAAGGGATGAAAATCCAGATGTGGCTGGCTTTGTTCATTTTTCTGATCTTTACTATTTTAGGTGCGTACCTCTTTTTTACTCCTTCAGCAAACGCGAAAGGAGTTGGCTTAATGTGTATGATCCTTTTTGGAAGTCTGGGAATGCTTTCCCTCTATATGATCTTCCGACTTCGAGAAAAAATTGTCATTACGGATCAAAGCATCAGTTCTATTTATCCCTCAAGAGAACCAATCACCTTGAAATGGAACGAAATTGAAAAACTCAAAGATCGCCCTATGCTTCAGCGCTTGGAAATCCATGGTTTTAATAGTTTTGTGATCCTCAAATTGGAAAACCAGTTGGAGAATTTTGAACGAGGCCGCGCGATTGTTCTCGAAAAAACGCGTTTCTTCGAAAATCAAAATGTTGAAGATATTGTATTACCAGCGACTTTTCCCAAAAGTACAACTTTTTTTGTAATCGTTATTCTCTATGTTCTGTGTTTTACAGTTCTTCCTATTTTTGCGGTCATTCAAAAGGAGTATTGGGGAGTGCTGTTTTTTCTCCTGAATTTAGTCTGGATCTTTAGTTGGTACAAAGCAGAAGTACATCCAGACAAGCTTCTCTTGTATTATCCGCTTCACACACACACAATCGAAGCGTCCGAAATTCGTAGTATTTCAATGGAAACTCAACATTATAAAGGCAATGTGCTCCCTATCGTTATCTTGACATTGTTTGATGGAAAATCGCTCTCTTTAGGGGGAACAAAAAACGGGATTCTTCCTTTTTATAAAGCAATTTGTATGATGAAAGAGAACCCTCCAAAAGAGTCACAAGACTCCTCTCTAGTTTGAAAAAAACCATGAAAAAATCTTTCTCTGAAGCGATGAAAATCAAACATATTGGATCTCAGCTTCTTACAAAATCAAAAATTCAGATTCAGGAACTGAATACTCTTTTGAAAGAGACTCCCTCGGAACAATTGACGAGTCGCGTTTTTTTACAAATGTTGCTGAAATATCGAAAAATTCAGATTGAAGATTTTCTGGAATTCGATCAGAAAAATTGGGATGCGGGCGCCGAAGAGTTAGCCAATGAGGAAACCGCCATCATTTATAATCTCCGAAATCAGGCTCAAAATCTGGAGTTTTACTTTGAAGGGAATCCTTCGGCTCAAAGCAAAACACTCGGAAAATACAAGATTATTCAAGAAATTGCGCGTGGAGGAATGGGCATCGTTTATAAAGCCTATGATCCCAAAATCAATCAAACCTTTGCGATCAAAGTGTTAATTGCCGGAGAGAACGCTTCAGAGGCTTTGCTTAAGCGCTTTCATCGTGAGGTTCAAACCTGTCAAAAGCTCATTCATCCCGGAATTGTCCAAATTGTGGATTCTGGAGAAGAAAACGCGCAACACTATTTTGTGATGGAGTATGTGGAAGGAAAAACGCTTTATCAATTAATGAGAGAAAAGATTGATTTGCGGACAGGTCTTGAAATTATTGAAAAAACACTTCGTGCGTTGCATTACGCGCACACACAAGGGGTTCTTCATCGAGACTTAAAACCGGAAAATATTTTTGTCACATCTTCAATGAAGCCGAAGATAGGTGATTTTGGACTTGCGAAAGATATGACCCTCGATTCCGAATCTCAGCAGTTAACGCAAAGTGGTTTTGTGGTAGGAACTCCGATTTATATGTCTCCAGAGCAAGCCGTCGGAGATCTGAAAAAACTGGATCGACGCGCCGATATCTATTCTATTGGCGTTTGCCTTTACCAAATTTTAACCGAAAAAAAACCATTTGATTCGAATACTTTGCAAAATCTAGTTTACAAGATTGTGAATGTTCCTGTAGAGGCCCCGTCTCGTCATAATCCTGAACTTCATTCAGATCTCGATATTATTGTTACCAAAGCTTTGGAAAAAGATCCAGACCGAAGGTATTCAACCGCAGAGGCATTTGCAGACGATTTGAAAAAGTTTCTCGACGGGAAACCCTTAGAAATTGTTCGCCAACGAAAACTATATCAACAACTCAAAATTCTGATTAGTTTAAATATCGTTCTAGCACTGTTACTTGGGGGTGTTTTTTTAGTAGAACGATTGAAACCAGTGGATCCGATTTTTTCTTCCCAATTCGGACTCGATTTTAATCAACACGCTAAAGATTCTTATCTGAATGGAGGCGATGCTAGTCTTTTAGAAGGCTATTGGAAAGTCAAATGGTACAGCGAAGGAGATCCAACGGCACATCTCGAACAAATCACTCTAGACACGAATAAATCTGAGATTTTAGGAACTGCTACGGATAAAACCACTGTGGCCAAAACCTATTGGTATCATGGACGCCTTTCCAGCAAAAACATTCTGACGCTTGAATACTGGAGCCAATATAATACGGAACAGGCCTCGCTAGTAGGAACCCTGTTTTTAGAAGTTATTTCTGCCTCTACTCCAATGACGCTCAAAGGATACTGGTATGGTTATTCAAGGAACGGCACTATTATTCATGGAACCGTGGAATGGAATAAATTAGAAGAATAAACTCTTTGACTTTCAACCGGAAATTCAGGAAAATTAAATTTCATCAACAGGAAGACTAGCAAAAAATTAAAAATGTTGGAATAGAAAATATCTAAAGGAGTTATGTTGTTAAATAATCAAGAAAATTTTTCAATTCCAGAAAAAAGTATAGATATCCCTATTGAATTAGTAACACGTTTTTCCGATTTTATCAACAAATGCTCTCAAGGACGTAAATCAAAAGATACGAACTATTTACTTAAAGAAAGTATTTATGTTCCTATCGAAAATATTCATCATTTGAATTCGATCTTAGAAAAAAAATTAGCAGAAGAAAAAGCGAAACTGGCTCCAAAAAACATCGTCGGGCCAAAACTTCCTAAAACGCTTTCTATCCCCATCGAACAAATTAAAAATTTTGTGGATTCTCCTCAATTGGATATTGCGGGGACTTTGAAGAAAAAAAATCGAAATACAACCAAGGTCGTGAATATCCCTGAAAAAATAAAGAAAGATTTAGACGAAATACCGACAGTTCCTAACTTGGAGTTGGCGGTGATTTATGAAGAATTTTTTGATGCTTTCAAAAATTATCAAACAAAACAATCGTTGACTAAAAAATTATATGTTGAACCCACACAACGTTATGAACTGATTGAGAAAATTTCTTCGGGCGGTTTTGGAGAAGTCTTTAAATGTTTTGATACAAAACTTCAGCGGGAAGTTGCGATAAAAAAAAGTTTTCGATCTCTTGAAAAAGAAGAGATTGAAAAATTTCAAAAAGAAGCTCGAGTGATTGCACAACTGAATCACCCTAATATTGTTCAAGTCTATGACTTCGAAATTGACGAAAAGTATGTTCCTTCGATTGTGATGGAAATGATTACCGGAGAGAATATCGCGTCCCGTTTTACAGACCGAAATGAAAAAGATTTTATATTAAAAGTCATTAAAGTTTTTTCAGAAATTGCAGATGCAATTTCTTATATTCATGAGAAAAATATCTTTCATTTAGATATTAAACCCAAAAATATTCTTATTACTCAAAATGGAATCGCTAAATTAGTAGATTTCGGCTTGGCAAGCATCGTCAAAAATGTTGCGTTAACTGCAACAAAATTTAATGGAACCCCTCAATTTGCGGCTCCAGAGCAGTTCGGGCTTGGAACAAAATTCAAGCCAAATCCTAGTACAGATATCTATTCGTTAGGGGCTTCTTTGTATAATGTTCTGACTGGATTGAATATAAATCCGGGCGAAAATTTATATGAAATTATCAAAAATCTCTATGATCGAAAAATGGGTAACAATTTGTCTTTTGGGGAAGAAATTGATCAAAAACTCAGAAAAATCTGTTTAACCTGTACCGAATTTGAAATGAAGAATCGCTATCAAAGTGCCAAAGAACTCTTTCTGGATTTAACGTATTATTGTGGAGAAATTTCTAAAACAAATAATTATCCTTGTCTCTATATGGTCGATCGAAACAAAAATACTCGTTTTTTGTTCTCTTTAGCGAAATATAAGCAGTATATTGGCCGCTCCTTTGGGAATGATATTGTCATTCAAAATAAATCGATATCACGAGTTCATGCAATGATTCAAGTCGAAGGCGATGTTGTTTCTATTGAAAATATGAGCCAAATTCCAATTAAAATAGGCGAAAAAGAGTTGCTATGTCATCAAGAAGTGATTTTGTCCGAAAATTCTTCGATTCATATCTGTGGATATGAATTCTTTTATATGCCAGTAAGAAAAGGAAGTGATTACGATATTCAAGAAGAGATTCAACAAGGAAAATCCCCTGAATTGATATTGCTTTCAGAAGCGCAAAAATTATTGAATATGAATTCTCAAACCATGAAAAATGCGATCCGGCAACATAAACTTAAAACCATTTCCAAAAATAAAAAACTAATAGCGACAATGTGGAAAAAAGAATGGAAAGACGATTTCAAAAAAAAGGTAATCCCTCAAAATTTACAAGTCGCTATTAATCAAAGCCTTCCTCTGGAAGAACGATTCCCGTCAAATTCACGACTTCTTCTTGTTGAAATAGAACCCGAACGGAAGTGGAAAAGCAAAGGGAATCTGGGTTTATTTCTAGAATATGATCCTTCGACCCAAATATTGAATATTTATAAAAACAGTCATACCTACCTTAGTAAAAACGAAATTAATCAAATTATTGCAGAGGAAGCGATTGAAGGAACTTTAATTACAACTCAAGATTTGAGTAAAACGCCCCTACCTGATCTTGCCGCATATCTTTTATTTACAAATGGATCGGACTTTCCTTGTAAAAAACCTTTGGGTAAAATAACCAGCTTCGGCTCAAATCCTTCCTGTGAATATTATCTCCCGAAAGCGAAACCAAAACAGGCTGTCATTCTTCAAGAAGAAAACGGTTTTCTTTTGAAGAATTTGCTTTCGGAGAACTCTATTCTATTGAATGGAAAAAAATTTCAAGAAGCGATTTTACGGAGCGGAGATTGTTTTAAAATTGCTAACGATGAATATCATTTTTTTATCGGATTACCGATTTAAAACCTAAAATATGACTATATTCTCAATATTTCCGAGGCTTCCAAACGCGTTAATGATTATCCTTTTTTTGACGACGCTGGCGTACGCTTATCCTGTAACAAATAGCGAATTTTTAAGTTGGGATGATGGACTCTATCTAACCCAAAACCCGTATATTCAAACCTCACAAGGATGGTATTATATCTGGATAGAGAATCGAATGCCCAATCCGTACCCACTCACCTTTACTGTACTTTGGCTCGAATACCTGCTTTTTGGGCTTAATTCCGTTTTGTTTCATAGTGTCAATCTTTTATTTCATCTGTTGAATATTGTTCTATTCTGGTTTGTCTTAAAAAAATGGAACCTTGGAAATACAGTTCAAAAAATAGCTGTTCTCGTCTACGCTTTACATCCGGTTCAAGTTCAAACGGTGATGTGGATATCCGAACTAAAAAATCTTTTAAGCGCGACTTTTTATTGGATAAGTTTTCTTTCCTTTCTACACTATTTTGAGAACAAAAATAATAAATTAAAAAAAATTTCTTACGCGCTTGGACTCGTAGCTTTTATTTTATCTTTATGTGCCAAAAGTATGACCGTGACGCTTCCTGTTTCGTTAATCCTCTGGATTTGGATATTTCAACGAAGTTTCTTTTGGAAGTACTTTAGAACGTTTCTTCTACTCTGGTTGATTTCGCTTTTTTTCGGAGTGATGACTCTTGAAAGTGAAACCCGATATTATCTTCCACTCCACAAAACGATTTTAAATCGAACGCTATTAGATCGTGTTCAGGATACTTCGGCATCGCTTTGGTTCTATGTGTGGAAATTTTTTTATCCTGTAAATTTAATTTTTATTTATCCAAAATATCCGTTAATGCAACCGAATACTCTGGCTAGTTGTTTCGGAATACTGATTCTTTTGAGTTTGATTGTATTTTTCTTTTATCGGGCGAGAGTAGGTTCAAATTCCACTCGATTGATTGCGTTTAGTTTCCTGAACTATGGTGTGATTGCTTTTCCTATTTTGGGTTTTTTCTCGACCTCCTTTATGAATTTTTCAAATGTCTCTGATCACTATCAATATCATCCTCTTCCTTTTCTGATTTTGGCGATCACTTTACTAATTCAAGAACTCTGGAAAAAACCCTTTGATCCGATTCTTCAGCGGATTCTGTATGGAAGTTTTGTGGCGGGTCTGATGAGTCTAACCTTTCAACAAGCTCAAGTCTGGACCACTTCTGTTCGCCTCTGGACATACGCGAATGAACACCATCCGAAGAATAGTGATATATTAATGAATTTAGGGTTAGTGTATTTTCATCAAGGAGAGAATAATCGAGCGGAACAGTATCTACAAGAAGCGGTACTAGCGGGCCCTGAGAAAGGAACCGCCTGGCACAATTTAGGATTTTTTTATTCAAACAGAAAACAAGTCGCAAAAGCAATATTCTGTTATGAAAAGGCGCTTGAGGCTACCCCTCCGTGTTACTATGCTATGGTTCCTCTCGGAGAGGCGCATTTTTTTTCTCATGAGATCGAGGAGGCCAAAGAATTTTTTTTCAAAGCGATCCAATTCGATCTGCAACCGGAATTAGCTCATTTCTATCTTGCCAAAATTTTTCGTAACGATTATGCAGAGGCCACTATTCATTTGAACGAAGTCTTTAGGCTCGCTCCTTGGTGGGTTCCTGCTTATTTTCTTGCGTATGAAATAGAGATGGAACATCAAAAAACTGAGCAAGCGCGACTCATTTTGACGAAAGTACGCGAAATCGTTTCAGAACATGATCTACAACAATATCTCAAGGAATATCAGCATCGTACTCTAAATTCTTCAAAATCTCATTCAGAAAAAAAGTAAAATAAAGGAAGTATTTTATGCAACGATTATGTCCGGTCTGTCATCTTGAACTTCAAGAAACTCAACTCTATCTGCAGACAGTAGATCGATGTTCTCAATGCAACGGAATTTATTTTGATACCGGAGAACTCGAATCTATCGTAAAAATTGTTGATATTTTTAATCATATTCATCTTTCGGAAGACGATATCGACCCGATTTCAGCGATTGAAAAAAAGCGAATTTTAAAATGTCCTCAAGATCAATCGATCATGATTAAAGAAGAAATAGGGGAAGATATCGTGATTGATCTG
Organism: uncultured Planctomycetota bacterium; assembly: GCA_964530615.1. Lineage (GTDB taxonomy): Bacteria > Planctomycetota > JBBTDB01 > JBBTDB01 > JBBTDB01 > JBBTDB01. The sequence continues at coordinate 66,285 of CAZHAR010000012.1, forward strand.
TGTGAACAGTGTCAGGGGATCTGGTTGGATGATCATGAAATTACAGCATTAAAACGTATTGAAACTCATATTAGTAATTATTTAAATCTTTATATTAAATTGGGAAGTTAGATATTTAGAAGCTTTGGAGAAATGTAATAATGTCAAATGAGATTAAATATGTGAATAAAAGAATGATTGTTACTATCAATAAACTCTCCATTTTACTGACGCATGGAATTTCTCTCGATCATAATAATATCCGCGATGGGCAGGCCTTCGGATTTGTGGATCGTATTTATTCGAATAACGTTTTTGGAGAAAAAATTTTTCCTGATATTTTTCATCAAGCTGCGGCCTATCTATTTTACATTATTAAAAATCATCTTTTTCATGATGGAAATAAAAGAACTGGCTTAGCCGTTGCTATTCTCTTTCTCGAATGGAACGATATTCTTTTTACGCCATTTAATGAAGAAGAAGTATTCAATTTTATTATGGAGATTGCTGCCGGAGAAAATGTGGCGGATAAAGCTATCCCTAAAATTGCTCAGTGGTTTAAATCGATGAGTATTAATTAATTTTTATTTTTTCCAGAGGCATTTTCACCAAATCCTTTTGCTTTCAATAATCCCATTTTTCGTGATTCAAGATAAAGCGGTTTAGCTCTTCCTTATAACTAGGCCATTGCGGCATAAATTTGTTCATATATGCCGTAAATTTGTCATTATGGTGACGTTCTAGTAAATGTACCATTTCATGGACGATAATGTATTCTAAACAGTGTTCCGGTTTTTTAACGAGTTCCAAATTTAACCAAATTCTACCCGCTTCTTTATTACAGGTTCCCCACTTGGTCTTCATTTGTTTTACTCTCCAATCTCTGACTTTAATTCCAGTCCGCTTCTGCCATTTTTCAATTAGTGGGAGAATCTGTTTTTTTAGTTGCTTTCGATACCATTCGGTTATTACCCGTTGGCGTCGGTCTAAATTAGTGTCTTTACGCACATAAAGATCAATATATTTTTTATTACGAATTTTGACTTGAGACGAGCTTTTTTGATGGATGACATTTAGTAAATAACGGATTCCCTTGAAATAGTGGCTTTCTCCAGAGATAAATTCACGCTCCGTTTGACGTTCTTGCTCCTCAAACTTCATTTTTTGCTTTTTAATCCACGTCAATTTGGATACAGCAAAAAGTCGGACCGTTTCATCATCAATTTTTAACGGGGTGGCGATTCTTACTCTTCCTATTGGTGGATAGACAGCAAGATGAAGATTTTTGATGTCTTTGCGGACAATATCAATAGCTATATTTCTTACAGTTATTTGGTGCATATCAATAATCTCTTTGATTTTTAGCTAAGTCAAAAATACGATCAACATCTGCTTCAGGAACATGTCTTTTTACGGCGTATTTTACTTCGCGCTCTTTTATCTTATTACCACGCCAATCATCTTTTTTTGTTTTTCGGATATCGCGATCTAATTCAAGTGCCAACGTTTCATCCTGACCCAAATTGTCATAGAGTGCCCGCTTTGCATTCGTATCCAATATTTTTGGATACTTGGTACTGTTAGAAGGATTTTGGGCCTGATTCGCAAGTTCGATAATTTTATCTAAATAATTTTGATAATTTAGAGCTTTTGTTCTTCGATCCTTAATTAAATTATCCAAGAGTTTTGACATACTTTCGTAATATTTCGGGTTAATCGGTTGTTTATCAATAATGACTTTCCGCAAGTTATTTTCAATAGTCTCTGCTACCGCCTCTTCGTTCTCGGCAATATCTCTAGGAAGAGCATTTAAGGCATTCCTTCCTTGTTCAACGATCAACTCAATCAATGTCTTATCATCAAAAGCTGAAATTTTTTTACTTTCTTCTGCATTAATGTAAGTGTCGATCAAATGGCGCATTGCAGGTTCATAGAGTTTGAGGTCAATATAATCTCCACTGGCCAATTTTACTTCTTGACGTATTGCTTCAAAATCCTTAACTTCTTGTTTAATATTTTCAATTTCTTTAGGAGTATATCCAGCCTCCAACATTTCATTTGCCAAGTTAGCATAAGCACGAACAAGCGAAACCGTGTATCTGTATAAATCAACACGTTGAGGTTCATTCTTTTTTAATTCCTCTTTATTCATTGTATCTTTTGCGCAAAAATAACGAAGATACGCCATTGTGTCTTTAGGTGGTTCAACAATTTCGCATAAAGCTTTAATTTTTTCTCGGGCGTCCTCCAAGCGTTCTTTAGCTTTCTCAATACGGTCGCTAAGCAAACCTTCTACGTCTTGGCTGTCGTAAGCGTCAAATGCACCTGAAGTGTATTTGTGAATGGAGCTTTCAAGACTGCGAAAAAGATCTTTATAGTCGACGATATAGCCATAATCTTTATCCTCTCCATCCAAACGGTTCACGCGGCAGATTGCTTGAAAGAGACTGTGATCTTGCATTTTTTTGTCAATATATAAATAAGTGGCAGAGGGAGCGTCAAATCCTGTGAGCAATTTGTCAACCACAATCAATAGCTTCATTTGACCCGGTTCCTTTACAAATTTCTTTTTAACTTCTCTTTCAAACTCCTCTACGTTTTTGTTTCCTAACATTTTTTTATAAAGATCGTATTGTTTGAGTTTTTCGGTTAAACCTTCCCCTGTTTCTTCGCCTTTAATCGTGCTAGTTGTTGGTATGTAAGAGGTAACGATGGCGCATTTATCAAATCCAGCTTTTATAAATAATTCATAAAATTGACAGGCTTGATAAATACTACCCGATACTAAAAGAGCATTGCCTCTACCGCTTTGAAGACGGTCTTTCGTCGCCATATCCAATAAGATATCAGCAACAATTTTTTCTAAACGAGATCTCGAACTCAGCACTTTTTTCAGGGTTCCCCACTTTGTTTTGAGTTGGTTTAGTGCGTAGTCGTTAAGTCCTTTGGTTTTGGCGTCAAACCACTGATCAATTTTGTCAGGAGACTTGATGATTTGGTCAATATCTCGTGCTTCATATCGTAAGTCTAGTACTACCTTGTCTTTTACGGCTTCGTTAAACTTATAGGTATGGATATAAGTACCAAACACTTCAATACTTTTTTGTTTGTCCTTTTTGAGTAATGGCGTCCCTGTGAAACCGATAAAAAGAGCATTTGGTAAAATCTGTTTCATTGCTTTGTGTAGTTCGCCTGATTGAGTGCGGTGGCATTCATCCACGAAAACATAGATATTTCCCTTCGCTTTAAAATTTTGAGGGAGATTCTTTTTTATGTCTTCGATAAAATTTTCATAATCATTTTCATCGTAAATCGTTAATTCATCTTTCTCTAATCTTAAAGAAAAACCCTTTCCAGATGTTTCGAATTCCCAGATTCCATATTGAATTTCCGCTACTTCCAAATTTAAAGGAAGAGTAATTTTTAGCTTGATTTCAATTATTTCTCTATCTTCTTTTGAGAATTTTGGGAACCATCCTCCATAAAGGTTTTTTCGATAATTTTCTGTTAGTTTGCAACTAAACAGCTTCTTTTCTTTTTTGTTCGTAAATTTATGGATGAGAGAACAAATCAGCCACGGCGTAGTAGAATTGAGTTTTTCAATTAAGTCTTTGCCGCTTTTAGTTCGATAGATATCTTCATAGACTCCTTTGAAAACGTTTTCAATTTGATCATCTAATTCGGTGCGATCCGTGATAATCAAGACACGTGACTCTTGAATGTGCTCTCGCATCCATTTGGCTAACCACACCATAATCAGGTTTTTACCACTGCCTTGAGTGTGCCAAATAATGCCGCCTTTTTTTCGCTTTACGTTTTCTTGAGCGGCTTTAACCGCAAAATACTGATTATGGCGACAGAGCTTTTTTCTCCCAGCATCAAAGACAACAAAATTATGGATCAATTCCAGAAAACGGTTTTTTTCGCATAGTTGCGTTAAGTGACGATCTAGCAAATTTGCTATAGTGCTGTCTTCTTTCCAAGCTAGATAATATTTTTCCGAAGTTTCGATAGTACCATAACGCAGTCCTTCCGTATCGTTTCCTGCTATGACAAACTGCATCGTTGTAAAAAAAGACTGAATAAAAATTTTCTTCTGGTTATCAAGATTTTGGCGGATTCCTTCGCTAACGGATATGGTAGAGCGTTTAAGCTCTAATACTCCCAGCGCGATACCATTGATATAAAGTACAATATCGGGACGTTTGTTATTTTCGCCTTTGACAGTAACTTCTTCCGAAATAGCAAAATGATTGTTGAGCGGATTTTTCCAGTCGATCAACCATACTGTTTGAGTATTTTCTCCCACTTCTTCTTTGACTTTTACCCCATAACGCAACAATCCATAGATTTCTTTATTAATGTCGTAGAGGCTTTTATTTTGGTTTCCAGCGACTTTATTTAATTCGAATAAAGCTTTACGAATCAATGTTTCGCTATAACCTTGCTTGTTCAAATGTGAACATAAAAAAATTTCTTCAATGTTGCTGTTCTCTTCTCGATATTCCCAGTTCCCCAGATATTCGTACTTCAATTGATCTTTAAAAAGCATTACAACACGGTTTTGGGTAATACGTTCTTTTTGTCCAACATTACTCATCATTTTCTCCCGCTATCAGTTTGTTTTTTGCGATTTCAATGGATTGATGCAATTTATCAAGAAGCATTTCCTTAGAGGGGAGTACTGTAAGATATTCCGCAACTCGGATATTGCTTTTATCGAGTTGAAGTAATTCAATATGTTCGTCATTTTTGCCTGTACAAAGAATGAGTCCGATTGGAGAATTTTCGCCTTCTATCATTTCGTATTTTTCTAAGTATCGTAAATAAAGCTCCATTTGCCCTTTGAAAGCGGCATCAAATTCGCCAATTTTTAATTCGATTACAACAAGGGATTTTAAACGGCGGTGATAAAACAGAAGATCGATATAATAATCGCGGTTATCAATAATAATGCGCTTTTGCCGTGCAAGAAAAGCAAAATCTTGCCCTATCTCAACAATGAAATGCTGAAGCTCTGCTAAGATCGCTGATTCTAGGTCTTTTTCCAGAAATTTATCGGAAAGTCCCAAAAAATCAAGGAAATACGGATCTCGAAATACAAGGTCTGGAGAAATCTTGTTCTGATCTCGAAGCATTTTCAAATCGTGTGCAATGGTTTCTTCTGGTTTGCGGGAAATAGCGGTTCTTTCAAAAAGTTGGGAGTTGATTCGTTCTTGGAGTTGTCGAGAAGACCATTTTTCAAGTTTGCAGAGTTCAATGTAGAAATTTCGTTTCAGTTCATCCTCAACGTAAATCAGCATCTTTAGATGAGTCCAAGTCAATGCGTTTCCGATCGTGGAGAAAATTTTTTCATCTGGAAAAGTCTCTGCACTGCGGAGACAATGTCGTAAATGCTTTACACTCCAGCCTTTTCCAAATTCGGCAGTTAGTTTTTCGGATAAATTTGCGATTATCTTTTGACCGTATTCGGCTCGTTTATCTTGCAATATTTCGGAATTGATCCTGTTGCCAATGTGCCAGTACAGTAGCGAAAGTTCCGCATTAACAGTTAATGCAACGCGAGTACGAGACTCGTGAATCAGATTTTGTATTTCGTGAAAAAGTTCCGCTGTTTTGGTTATCTTCTTCTTACTCATACAAGTCTCGTCTTGCCCGTCAGTAACTCTTGCATCATCCCTTGCTTGATCATCTTGTATTTGTCACGTTTTTGTTCTAACGCAACAATTTCAGCATCCATATCAGAAAGAATTTGAGCAATTCGGATTTGCTCTTCTTTTGTTGATGGAAAATTTATCTTCATTTCAGTGAGAGTATCCATTTTTATATATGGCGTATTTCCTGCATTTACTTCTGTTTTTATTCGATTTTGTAAATTTTTATCCATAAATAACTTTACATAAGAAATATCTTCTTGAAACTCAGACAGGACATAGGTACGTTGATAAGCGTTAAATTTTCCATTGTAATGGTGAATATAACCGACATTTGCACCATTACCAGAAACTAACAATGCCTCGGTATCAAATGCATAATGATCAATCCAAGAATATTCTTTGGCGCATGTGTAAAAGCGATATTCGCCATTTTCAACCATTGCATTTGCATCTAATTTTCCAGTTGTAATTTTTTGACATACATCCCTCAATTTTTTCATTTCCCAACCCTTTTTGGGTTTGAGCAACTCTTGCATTGTCCCTTGTTTGATGTTACGTTTTTTTTCGATGAGTTTTTCAAGCGAATTAATGAGAGCATCGGTATCGGATAGAACGGTGGCAATGGCGATTTGCTCGGATTTGGTGGGGGGAAAGGGGATTTTTAAGGCTTTAACATCTGTGCTATTAATGGCTGGATAATTTGAACCAGTAGTTAAAGCCTCAATCTGATTCTCAATTATAGAAAAGAAAAAATTATAAAAAAGAAATCCTGAAACTACCTCTTTAGCACTTACAACTGAAAAACCTGTTGAACAAATCCAATCTTTAACATCTTCTTTTAACCATAAATGAGATTTAAGATTTGGTCTAACAGTTGAAATAAGAATATCATTTTTCTTTATTCTCCTTCTAGCTCTTGATGGAGCATCTTTAAAAATCAATTCATTCTTATTTCTAAGAATACCATTATCTACATCTTCTAATGAAATGTAATAAAAAAAATATTCAGGATTTGTTGAATTGCTTAAATTATCTATATTAACATCAACAACCTCTCCCAAGCTCTTTACTTCCCAATCAATCGGAATAATTCCCACTTCAGTTTGTTTATAGCCTTCTTTTGTCTGCACCATGATTTTCCTGATTAAAAGATTTACTTGATTAAAAGAAAATAATTTTGATTGAAAGATTTAAGGCTCTGTTTCTAATCTAATCCTCTTCCTCTTCTAATCAAGTCCATCCTTGAATCAAGTGAATCAAGGTTTAGACGATTTTTCCTTATTTCCATGTGAACCCCATTTTTTGGAGGTGAGCCGATACTTTGTTTTCCAGTTCAGTTACTTCAGTCGCTTGTTTTGATAATGGTGTTTCGTAGCGTTCTGCTAACTCTTTAATGCGTTGCGTAAGGCGTTGACTAATACGATCCATTTCAGTTTGGATGGCTTTTTCTAAGGTCGCCATCCATTTATCATCGACTACTAAGGTCTTTATTTCGGATTCACTCAAGATTGAGTATTTTGCGTTTATTTTTTTATCCAACAAAGCTTTGGCTTCTTTTATTTTGTTGGTTGCATCGGTTTCTTTTTCAAGCAAATCCAAATAATTTCCCAGTAACTCTCTTTCTTCTTTTGTTTCTGCATTTTGTGAATTAAAGAAACCTTGGATGGTTTCATTTTTAAGTTCTTTCAAACGCTTTTGAACTGCTCCTTTACTAAGTTTTCCTTTATCGTTTTTCAATTCTTCCAAAATACCTTCTTCGCCAATGTTCGCTTCTTCCAGTTCTTCCTTTTTGCTGGTAATTGAGTTTTTATCGGTTTCAAGCTGATCAATGTTTTTTTGCTCGTTGACAAAATAGCGGTCGATCATAATCTGAGATGGGATGAGTTCGATATTCGTTTTATAGCCATCGAGCATAATCATATAGACATCGTCTTGCATCGTTTCTGTCCAGTAGTCCATCAGGTGTTGATAGACATCATATTTCTCAAGGAGATGAACATTAGCAAAGGTTTGTAGTAGGGTTTCGGATAAGGTTTCTATGAGCACTTTGGGTTTGATAACGATATTTTTAAGAATAGAGCGATTTGTGGTTTGCCATTTTTGAAATAGCTCTTTTATTTCGTTAGAGCAAGCAAAAAATTCGGGATGGGTGTAGATGACATTTTTGATCTTTGTTGGCTCTACTTTGAGTTTACTATAGCCTTTTCTTTGGCTTGCGCTAAATAGTTGTTTTTTCAGGGAAGGATAGACCTTCCAGTAATGATCCAAGTTCTCAATATCTTGATTTGGGATATCCCCTTTCAAATGCGCCTCGATGTCTTGAATATCTTCCGGTTCTGAACTGTCAATATAACGAGGGATGTTGAGGTTAAAGTCGTTCTTTTTGATTTCGTCTTCTATTTTAACCATTCGAGAATATTTGGGTATTTCGATCTGTTTGGTAAAAACATCGACAATTTTATGAATATCTTGATGCCGTAAACGATTTTTATTACCGTCTTTGACGAAGCCTTTGCTGGCATTGATCATAAAAATACCTTTGCGTCTATCAGCATTTTCTTTGTTAATCACGAGGATACACGCAGGAATGCTAGTACCGTAAAAAAGGTTAGGTGGCAAGCCAATAATTCCTTCGATGTAGCCTTTTTGAATCACTTTTTTACGAATTTCTCCTTCGGCATTCCCGCGAAATAGAACACCATGCGGTAGAATTATTGCCCCTTTGCCAGTACTTTTAAGCGAGCGAATGATGTGCAGTAAAAAAGCATAATCTCCATTTTTTGCAGGTGGTACACCGTCAGCAAAACGGTTGTACAAATCTTCTGCAGGATTAAAGCCAGTACTCCATGCTTTGCTGGAAAATGGAGGATTTGCTACCACAAAATCAAAAGTTTTCAAACTTCCATCATTTTGCTTAAATTGTGGATCAGCGAGTGTGTTTCCTTGCTCAATAACCGATGTAGGATGACCATGCAAAATCATATTCATTTTAGACAAGGCTCTTGTCGCGTTATCCATTTCCTGACCATAAATAGTAACACCTTTAAGAGCTTCGTCTGCGGCTTTGAGGAGTAGAGATCCACTACCACAGGTAGGATCATAAATGGTTTGTTCTTGGCTTTTTGTTTGCTGAATACCAATGACTTTCGCAATAATACGGGAAATTTCAGCGGGTGTATAAAACTGTCCTTTGCTCTTGCCGGATTCAGTAGCAAAGTGGCGCATTAGATATTCATACGCATCGCCTAAAATATCGTCCCCGTCAGCAAGATTTTTGCTGAAATCCAAAGCTGGATTTTCAAAAATACCGACTAAGTTTGAAAGTCGGTCTTGCATCTCCTTACCTTTACCCAGTTTGTTTTCGTCATTAAAATCAGCGACATCAATCACCCCTTTAAGATCGTTAGCGTCAGCGAGTGTAGAGATAATGGTGTTGATGCTATCGCCAATATTCTTTTGTCCTCTCAGGGCTACCATATCCTTGAAACTACCGCCTTTAGGAATTTCAATTGGAGCATCCGCTTTGCCTGCGTATTTATCGGAGACGTATTTCACAAACAGAAGTACCAATACATAATCTTTATATTGGGAGGCATCCATACCGCCTCTGAGTTCATCACAACTCGACCATAGCGAACTATAGAGTTCACTCTTTTTAATCGCCATTAATAACTTTCTTAAAATTTTGTTCGTTTTTCGATAGAGAATATTAAGTAATTTTCAGCAGAGCGTTTCGAATTATTTTTGATAGGTTACTTGACTTATTTTTCACCATTTTGATAAAGGATACTTAAAATTAGATGGATGTTGGCTAAGGTTTTATGATCTCCATCACAATTCTCTAATTCTTGTTTTGCTACACTAATCGGTGTTTCACATTCTACTTCAATATTAACATCCGCCCCTTTTTCAATTAGATATTTGACTATTTCAGGATGATGACCTACTATTCCTGCCATTAAAGGAACTCCTGCCGATGTTTGTTGATTTATATTGGCACCTTTTTTAATCAAATGTTCTACCAAGTTTTGATGTCCTTCATGAGATGCTGTAATCAAGGGGGTAAACGCATTTTCATCTTCAAAATTTATGTTGGCTCCATCCTCAAGAAGGGATTTAACTTTTTCCAAATTGCCCTTTTTAACAGCATTTATAAAAGAAATATTTTGTTTTTTAGTACCCATAATATACTCCTTTTCAACCAGCAGATCATTTTTTTTAACAGCATTTATAAAAGAAATATTGTAATTATTCAGGGGATCTAACGCTAGAGAAATATGAATGGAAATTCTGTTTCTGCAAAAACGATTCATGTATCTTGTAAAGATCAAGTGGTTTATGTAAAAATGAGGTCATTCGTGAATGACACCTACATCGGATTTTTTAGTAATGTTCTGAATGACAAAACAAGTATTTCAAATACTCTAAGGTTGTTTTATAAATTTTCATTTTACTATATCCGAGGCGACGAGAAGTATCTAGAACCATCGGATATTCTGAAATCGTTGCTTGGACAAGCGTCATTTTTTTCAAGAGTTCGACCATTGAAACAAAGCCCTTTTCGCAAACAATACGGGCGCCAAAACGCGCTTGAAGCCTAAGAATCAGACGTCCGCGAAAGACACGAAAAAAAGAGCTTGTAGTAAAAATTCCCGGAACCCTGAGCACAAAGCGGACCAACAAGTTCGCCATCATACTTAAAAGAATCCGAAACCAATTGGTTTGTGTAATTCCGCCTCCATACGCATAGGGAGAGGCTAATATACTCTCCCAATCCTCTCGTTCCAAACGATCAATCATCGCTAACAAAGTTTCCAAACGACTTGTATTATCGCCCTCCATCGTGACGACAATATCTTGCGGATCTATTTTCTCTTCGAGATACGCGAATCCGGTTCCAAAAGCATATCCGGGACCATGATTACTTCCATCGCCTAAAATAGTTAACGCCTCATTTGGAGCAATTTCTTGCGCGATTTGAGGAGTTGCATCTTGAGAACCATCGTCTGAGAGAATAATTTCCAACTGATACTGAGGGAGTCGATATTTCAATTGTTTTAGATCGGACAGCAACCGTGGAAGATTCTTGGCTTCATTATAAACGGGAATTAAAACAAATAGTTTTTTTGTGGAAATAGATCTAGAAGATAAACCATTTTGTTGAAAGCGAATTTTGAGACACTCCACCATTCGTGGAGCCACAAATCCATCTCCATAAATATCGGGAACATACGGTTGCGGTTCTTGTCGTAGTTGTTCCGTTAATCGTTTCAAATCGTCGAAAACGAGTTGGTTCCACCCCTGTTGAAGCGTTTCTGGCCATTCTGTTTCGTTGCGTAAAGTGATACAAGGAATCCGATTTAAATAAGCTTCTTTTTGGACACCTCCGGAATCGGTAATAATACGTGTTGCGTTACACTGAAGTTGGATCATCTCTAAAAAACCTTGTGGAGGAAGAAAGTGGATATTTGGAAATTGTTCCGGTGTGAGCGAAAATTTTTCCATATTTTGCCTTGTGCGGGGATGTAGCGGAAAAATTATTTTTTTCGTTAATTGGTTCACCTCCGTTAGAATTTTGAAAAGCCGCGTCTGATTATCCGTATTGATTGGACGATGCAAGGTGAATAAAAAATAATCCCTAAATGTTGGAAGCGAACCTTTCCGCTTTTGAAGCAGTTCACGCGCGATTCGTAAACTATCAGTCATAATATCTTTTGTATAGACGATCTCTCCATGAACCTGCTCTTTTTTCAGATTTCGTACCGCTTCTACTGTTGGCGCGAAAAGGATATCCGCTAAAACATCGGTGATCCGTCGATTTTGTTCTTCGGGCATCGAGGGTTGAAAACTTCTTAATCCGGCTTCAATATGAATCAAACAAATTCCTTGTTTGGAGGCGGTTAAGGCTCCGGCGAGAGTCGTATTAGTATCTCCGAAGACAACTATCCCTTGGGGTTTTTCTTTTAAGACAATCGCTTCCATTTCGCAAATCATTTTGCCGATTTGTTGAAGCGCGGACAGGTTCCCGCAATTCAATTGATACTGAGGTGGCGAAAGTTCAAGTTCCTCAAAAAAAATCTGGCTCATGGTTTCTTCATAATGTTGGCCAGAATGAAGCATGACTTCTTGAAAGTGTCCAGAGAGGGCTTTTGAAAACGGAGCGGCCTTGATTAGCTGAGGGCGGGTTCCAACAATCGTTATCAATTTAGGCAACACGTTTTTTTCTCCAGAATTGCTTTACAACAAGCCTATTGAAAGGAAGGAAAAGTTAACGGAATCAATTGTCCGCGTTGGCGGAGCGATTCTTGTCCTCTCTCCAGAAGCTCTACGACTAAAGATCCTTCATAAGCATCCGAGAGACAAGGAATTCCTTTTACAATACAATCCACGAAATGCGAACATTCTTCCTTGAGGGGTTCTTCTTGAGAGAGATGGGGAGAATAAATATCGCCGGATCGAATTCCTCCGAACCACGCAAATGGCGTGAAATCGTCTGAAATGGTGGCCCCTTTATCATAAATACGGATTTTTTCAGAAGGTTCCATATCATTGAACATAAGCATTTTTTTGCTTCCGACAATCGTGAGTGTTCTGACTTTATGGGGATCAAGCCAGCTTACATGAAGGTGAGCCATTTTATGATCTCCATAAAATAACGTGGCGAAAACGACATCTTCAATATCTCGTTGTAAAAAGCAAGAACCCGTAGCGGATATCGCGTTGGGTTTCTCGTCTAAAAAATAAAGAATCAATGAAAGATCATGCGGCGCTAGGGACCACCAACAATTTTCGGTGGTGCGTACCTGTCCGAGATTTAAGCGGTTGCTATAAATATAGAGAATTTCGCCCAGTTCCTTTCGATCCAATATTTTTTTGATATAACGGACGGCAGGATGATACTTCAAAAGATGACCGACCATCAGCACTTTTTGTTGTTGTTGTGCCTGTTGCATTAACTGTAAAGATTCCTGAGAAGAGAGCGTGAGCGGTTTTTCAGCAAAACAATGTTTCCCGGAATTTAGAACCTTTTGGATAATTGAAAAATGAGTCTCTGTCGGTGTTGCGACCACGATTCCCTGAACTTTTGGATCTTCAAGAATGATGGTATAATCTTCTACAACAGTTGTTTTTGGATATAAATTTTGGTTCAATTTTCGGATCGGCTCATGCAAATCGGCAATATAACGTAATTCAACTTGAGGAAGCTGGCTAAACACTCGAATAAGATTCTTGCCCCAAACTCCGGCCCCAATGACTCCAATCGGAAGCATACTGATTTATCCTTTCCTTTTTGGAGCATTTTAAAAGAAATCACACGAAAGACCAATCCTATGATTCAAGTTATCGTTAAATCAGGTCATGTTCTTCCGTTATGGAAAGGACATCCGTGGGTCTTCAACGAAAGTATTAAACAGATTCAGGGAGTTCCAAAAGCGGGGGAAGTGGTCGATGTTTTTGACGAAAAACAAAATTTTATTGGTCGCGGATGGTACAGTCCAGCCTCTCAAATTCGAGTACGCCTCTTGACTCGAAAAGAAGAGGAAGAGGTTGCGACTCCAGAGTTTTTTAAGCAACGTATTCAATCCGCGGTCTATTTAAGAAAATCAATCCTTCAATTAGACGCTCAGAGCAATAGCTATCGCGTCATTCATTCGGAAGGAGATCGCTTACCCGGACTTGTGGCCGATTGGTATGATGGAATTCTAGTCGTCCGTATTTCTACGATCGGAATGTATCAAAACGTAGAGCTTCTTCGAACTCTCTTTAAAAAAATCCTTGAACCCAGAGCGATTTTTTTCTTTTATGACGCCTATTTGAAAAAGGAAGGGTTACCAGATTTTCCTGAAGTCACAACGGATCAACAAGTCGTTATTCAAGAAAATGGCTGTTCGTATCAAACTCAAATCGGTTTCCAAAAAACTGGTTTTTATTTAGATCAGCGAGCGAATCGTCGTACCTTTAGAGAAATCGCTTTTGGAAAAGTCTTAGATGCGTTTTGCTTTTGTGGAGGTTTTGGAATCAACGCGCTAAAAGGGCGAGGGGAATCGGTCACGTTTGTGGATAGTTCAGCGCAAGCCATCACACAAACCAAACAAAATCTCGATCGAAACGAACTTGTCGGGGAATGTATTCAAGACGATATCCATCGTCTGATGAATGCATGGAAAGCACAGGGAAGAACCTTTCATACGATCTGCCTTGATCCTCCGAAATTTGTCGCGCAAAAAGCGCATTTGAAACAGGGCCTAAAAAAATATCAGGCCATTAATCAATTGGCTTTTTCCATTTTGGAACCGAAAGGGCTCCTTTTTACGTTTTCTTGTTCTGGGGGGGTAGAGGAAGAAGAATTTTTACGAATGGTGAATACGTCGGCTATTGCCGCGAAACGAGAGATTCAGATTCTGAAACGCCTCTCTCAAGGAGACGATCACCCGTTTTTGCCGGCTTGTCCTCAGAGTATTTATTTGAAAGGTTTAGTGGTACTCGTTTATTAATGCAACTTCTTTAGATTTGGAGAGCCTCTGTGAGTCTACCCGTACGAGTTTGTTTTATTCTCCTATTTTTTCTTGGGATGAGTTGTACTTCTAAAGTGGATCTTAGCAAAGGAGGCCCTCCGCAGAGGCCAGAACTTGTGTTTCCAGTCACGATTGGAACGGTTCAAGAAGGTTCTCTGACCGAGCATGCGATGCTCGTGGGGTCTGTTCGATGGGCCAGACGAATCTCCTTAAAAAGTGAAGTTTCAGCAAAGGTTCTAAGCTGTTCGATTCTAGAAGGAGAGCGTTTTAATAAGAACGATCTTTTGGTCGAGTTAGATATCACTGAATATCAAAACGAAATCAATTATCTTGAAGCTCAAAAGAAAAAAGCCCAAGAAAGTTTGACTCGACTCAAAACGGCAACTCGCCCCGAGATTATGCAGAGGTTGACCGCTGAAATCAAACAACGCGAAATCCGTATTTTACAAACCCGTAAAGAACTCGATCGGATCCAAAAACTAATCCAGAATCGTATTGTGACCGAAGACGAATTAACGAAAGCGACTGCGGATTACGAAGAAGCGGTGGCTCTGCTCGATCAAAGCAAGGCCCGTTATGAAGAAGCAAAAAATGGAGCGATGAAAGAAGATATCGCGGTTGCCGAAGCAGAAATTCGTATTCAGGACGCAGGTCTGGAACGCGCTACACTGAATCTCAAGCGTTGTAAAGTCTACGCTCCGTTCTCTGGGGTTGTTTTACAAAAACACATTGAAACGAATGCGGTCGTGGGGAAAGAAGACTCGTTTATGGAAATTGCGTCTCTGGAAGATATAGAGCTTCGATTAGAGGTTCCTGAAAGCTATGCGATGCGTATTCCAGAGAATCTCAAATTTTCGTTTACCGCAGACGCGATTCCCGGCGAAATTTTTCAAGCAACCGTATTGAATATTGTTCCTTTAGCGGATCCGAAATCAAGAAATGTTCCTATGCGAGCCTCGATTGAAGAAAAAGCAAAGAAACAATTAATTCCGGGAATGTTCATTCGAGGCAAAGTCCCGATTGCCACGAAAGGAAAAGCCGTTCTAGTGCCGTTAGATGCGGTTATCTATCGAAATAATGACAAATTTATTTTTGTCGTCGGTGCCGAGAATAAGGTTCATATGTTTAAGCTAGAAACAGGTCTCATTGGAGACAAAATGGCCGAAGTCTTACTCCCTGAATTAAAACCCGGCGAACAAGTGGTCACCTTGGGGGGGGAAATTTTATTTCCGGATGCCAAAATTCAAGTCATTTCCCGATAGCAACCTCACTCATTTCTTGATGTATCAATTTATTTTGCGCCTATCTTCTCTGATTTATAACAACGATGTCAACTACCCCATGCCTAAAGGCAGGTGCTTGTCGTGAAAGCGATGGCTCCTTTTTATAGGTGTTGTTTTGAAATGCGAGTTTCGAGACAGGTTGACCGGCTTTGTCCCGAAAGGGGCTACGTTAGAGGGGAATATATAGTTACCTACGGATGCTTCACCAGTCTGTAGCTCTAAGGCGAGGGATTAAACAAAGCTTGAAGGGTGTGGCTTAGTGTCTTTCGCAAAAACCCTCTTATAACAGTGGCGAGGTGGTATTGTGCGAGCAATCGTAAAACGAGGAGTAATCCTCCCCCGAAAGGGGTTTATGTAAGACAGAGGTATCGATGGAAAGAGTGTTTGTCTTGGATAAGAATAAGAAGCCGTTAATGCCTTGTTATCCCTCAAGGGCTAGAGAGCTTTTAAAAAAGGGCAAAGCGGTAGTTTATCGAAAGTTTCCGTTCACTATTCTATTGAAGTATAGGGAAGGTGGCGCTCTTCAGGAAATGGAATTGAAGCTAGATCCGGGTAGCAAGACAACAGGGATAGCCGTTGTTGCAAAATTTGAGAGTGGGAGAACTGTTGTCTGGGCCACGAATTTGAAGCATCAAGGTCACCTCATTCGTCAGAGTTTAGAGAGTCGAAGAGGGGTTCGACGCGGAAGGCGAGCCCGCCATACTCGCTATCGACAGCCACGATTTTTGAATCGAACTCGACACACAGGGTGGCTTCCACCCTCCTTGATGAGTCGGGTATTCAATGTGGAAACTTGGACTAAACGGGTATTGAGGTCATTCCCAATAACTTCGATAGCCGTAGAAACGGTACGCTTTGACTTTCAAAAAATGGTGAATCCTGAAATTACCGGAGTCGAGTATCAGCAAGGGGAGTTGGAAGGCTACGAGGTTCGTGAATATCTCCTCGAAAAGTTTAAACGCATTTGTGCCTACTGTGGAAAGCAAGGCATCCCTTTACAGATAGAGCATATCTTTCCGAAATCGAGAGGTGGTAGTAATCGAGTTTCAAATTTAACAATCTCGTGTGCTCACTGTAATGACGCAAAAGGGACAAAAACCGCAGAAGAATTTGGGCACAACGAAGTACAAAAGCAAGCACTTGCCCCCCTCAAAGACGCGAGTGCAGTGAATGCGACACGCTATAAAATAGGCGAAATACTTAAAAAATTCGGTTTACCTGTAAGCTTTTGGAGTGGGGGTCGAACGAAGTTCAATCGATGCTCTCAAGAATATTCTAAAGACCATTGGGTTGACGCGGCTTGCGTGGGAGAAACTGGAGAAGGGGTTATTATTCCGAAAAAACTACAAGCATTGGAAATAACAGCGTTTGGACGAGGAAGCCGTCAAATGTGCTTGATGAGTCGCTATGGTTTTCCGAGAACGAAGCCGAAAAAGCATAAACGCGTTCATGGCTTTCAAACGGGAGATCTGGTGAAGGCAGTTGTTTTATCGGGGAAAAAGAAAGGAACCTACAGAGGTCGCGTCGCTATTCGAGAAAGTGGTTCATTTAACATCAAAACAAAAACAGCTACGATTGAGGGGGTTAGTTGGAAGCATTGTCGAAAGTTGCAAGCAGTCGACGGTTATGGTTATTTTTAAAAGAATTTTATTATTCTCTTGTGTCTTTTCTTTCTATCGTAAATTAAAAGAGGACACGCCTCCTCCCCATAGCTAAAGCAAGGGGTCTCCGGCGTGTGTGACAGATGAAAATAATTCAATCTTCGATTCGCTATCCCCATTCGGTTGTGGTGGTTATTGCTCTGGGTATTATTTTCGGATATTTGGCTCTCCAGAGAATTCCGATTCAATTAAAACCCTCTCTAGATAAGCCAGAAATTAATGTAGATACTGATTTCCGTGGCGCTTCTCCGTTTGAAGTCGAAGAGCAGATCACGAAACTGATTGAAGAACAAATGGATAATGTGGAAGGCGTTAAAAAAATTAAAAGTACTTCCTCGGACGGTCGAAGCGCGGTTATCCTCGAATTTGATTGGGGCGTGAATAAAGATAAGGTTCTGATCGATGTTATTAATAAACTCAATCAAGTGAGCAATCTTCCGGAAGAAGCGGAAGCGTCCATTGTGACCTCGGTTTCTGCGGATGAAACGGAACCCATTATGTGGATGGTGCTGATTTCGAAAAGCATGAATCCAAACCAAATTTTTGAAGTGGTCGATGATGTCATTGAACCCCAAATACGACGTATCGAGGGCGTTGGAAATCTTAATATCTTTGGAGGAGAAGAGCGAGAAATGCAAATTAAGCTTTCTCCAGAGTCCCTCGTCTCCAAAAAAGTAACCATTCGAGACTTACTGGATAGCTTACGTCGAGAGAATCTCAACATTCGAGGTGGATTTCTGGATGAAGGAAAAAGACACTATCAACTACGAACCGTCGGCCAATTTACTTCGCCTCAGGACGTTGGAAATATTATTGTGGCTCGTAATGAAACCGGATCGGTTTATCTCAAAGATCTCGCAACCATTGAATTCGGATATAAGAAAACACTTTCAATTGTACGGGCCAATGGCTATCCCACTATTGCCATCGGAGTTAGGCGAAAAGCGGGTTCCAATGTGGTCGCAATGTGTCGTGCCTTGAACCAAAAGATCAAGGATCTGAATGAAGAATTTCTTCAAAAGCGGGTGGATATTGATATTCTAGTCGTTTATGAAGATGTGGAATATATTGATCAAGCGCTTCAACTCGTGTGGGATAATCTGATTGCAGGTTCTATTCTCGCGAGTATTGTTCTGATCTTATTTTTGAAATCGATTCGTTCCACACTCATTGTTGCGTTAACGATTCCGGCTTGTATGGTGATGGTCTTTATCTTTATTTACGCTTTCAAGCGTACCCTCAATATTATCAGCCTCGCAGGGCTTGCGTTTTCTTCTGGAATGATTGTCGATAATTCCATTGTGGTGATTGAAAATATTTATCGCCATTTAAGCATGCAAAAAACACCCTCAGCCGCGGCTGAAGACGGGACCGAAGAAGTTTGGGGTGCAGTTCTCATCAGTACGCTGACCACCCTATGCGTTTTCATTCCTATTATTTTTATTGAAGAAGAAGCAGGGCAACTCTTTAAAGATATCGCGATTGCCATTAGTATTGCGATTTTCTTATCTTTGATCCTTTCTGTGACGATGGTTCCAATGCTCTGCGCCCTTTTCTTGAAAACGCCAAAACTTCCAGAGTCTTCCGTGGAAACTAAGCTTTCATTCCTAAAAAAAATACAAAAATATTTTGGGAAATCTGTTTCTATCTTGTTCTATATCATTGGATTACAGTGGATTGGAACCCTCTTTTATAAGTTCTATTTAGGAACTTTATTCTTGATTATCGGTAAAGGAATTTTTCGTACTCTCTTTAAATTTCTGATTTTGGGTGGGATTGGATTTATTTTCTGGATCAGTCTGAGTTTTCTACCTAATGCCGAATATCTCCCTTCAGGAAACCGAAACTTGATTCTGGTTTTTGCTAAACCTCTGGTGGGAACGAATTTGGAAAAAGTGGTTGAATGTATCGCACCGTTTGAGAAACAACTTCAAGAAGACAAACGCATTTCTCGCTATTTTACCCTCTTTGGCGGACGTTTTAACGCAATCGGAATTGGAGCTAAAGCAGAATACGCGACCGAGCAAGGCATGAAAGATCTGACAAAAGAAATGTTTATGAAAACACGCTCTATTGTAGGATTTGAAAGCCTCTTTCCGAATCAAGCCAGTATTTTTCGTGATCCGGGAAAGCAAATAGAAATCGACATTATTGGCCCTTCTCTCGAAAAATTGCAAGAACTTGCAAAAACCATTCAGACCCAACTGGGACAAACGGAAGGTATTTTATTTGTCCGATCCAGCTATTCGGAAGGAAGTCCAGAAGTTCATGTTCGTCTAGATCGCTTACGAAGCGCGAATTTGAATCTTCGCGTTTCAGAAGTCGCTGATTTTGTGGAAAGTATGGTCGCCGGAAAACGAGTGGGTATTTATAATGATAAAGGAAAACAAATTGATTTAACCTTATATGCTCAAGACGGGCTAATTCCCGATCGGGAATCGCTAAAGGGGCTTCCGCTATTTACCCCTCTAGGATATACAGTTCCCTTGTCTGATGTCGCTGAGGTTCGCACTCAAACAGGCCCAACCGCCATTAACCATGTAGAAAAAGAACGCACGATTACTTTAACCGTGAATTTAAAACCAGAGGCTTCGTTAGAAGCCTCCATTCAAAGAGTGGATTCTCAAGTTCTCGCGCCCTTACGTTCTTTATTGCCTAAAAGTTATTCCTTACGTCTCGGAGGAACCGCAGATAAATTGAATACGACGATAAATGCATTGCGAGGAAGTTTTTTCCTTGCCATTCTCATTGTCTATTTATTAATGGTCGCCCTCTTTGGCTCCTTTATTTATCCTCTCATTATTATTGTGACGATTCCAATGGCGATGACGGGTTCTTTTTTTGGAATTACCTTGGCCCATCAGCTCTCTGGCGGACTCATTATTTTTGACGTTTTAGCCATGCTTGGATTAATTATTCTTGCGGGAATCGTTGTGAATAACGCAATCTTAATTGTCCATCAGCAACTGAATTTTTTGAGAGAAGGAATGAAGCCGGAAGAAGCCTTGAAAGAGTCGTGTATCAGTCGGTTACGCCCAATCTTTATGAGCGTGATCACCAGTGTTTTGGGAATGTTGCCTCTCGCTTTAGGACAAGGTTCTGGAACCGAACTTTACCGGGGTCTTGGAGTCGTGATGCTCAGCGGACTCTTAATTTCAACCCTATTTACTCTCTTTTTTGTCCCCGCATTATTGTCGTTAATGCACGATATGCAAAGATTTTTTCGTAGCGATTCGTGAAAAAAAAAGGGCGATTCGTGAATCGCCCCGACAGGAAATAAAAAATTTCAATGATTATAATTTGGAATTGACAAAATCCCAGTTGACGAGGCCCCAAAACGCTTTCACGTAATCGGGACGACGATTGCGGAAATCAACATAGTAAGCATGTTCCCAAACATCGCAGGTCAAAATAGGGGTTTTGCCTTCGGTGAACGGGGTTGCCGCGTTTGCTGTCTTAGCAATTTCCAATTTGCCACTTGCATTTTTTACCAACCAGGCCCAACCGGAACCAAATTGGGTTAGACAGGCCGTGGTAAAATCTTCTTGAAATTTGGAAAATGAACCTAAATCTCGATTAATAGCCTCGGCCACTTTACCCGTAGGCGCTCCGCCTCCTTTTGGAGAGAGACAGTTCCAATAAAAAGTATGGTTCCACACTTGAGCGGCATTGTTAAAAAGAGGGCCCTCTGATGTTTTTACCAATTCTTCTAGGGTTTTCTTTTCTAAATCCGCTTTTCCTTTAATGAGCTCGTTTAGTTTATCCACATAAGCTTTATGATGTTTACCGTAGTGGTATTCCAGTGTTTCTTTAGAGATGCCTTTGGCAGCGAGTGCATCCATTGCGAAGGGAAGAGGAGGAAGTTCATGAATCATTGATGATCCTCAAAAATAGAGAAAACAAACATTTACAATTAAAGGCATTTTTCAAAAAAAAGGATCAAATGTCAACTCTTTTGAAAATGAAACGAAAAACTTTATTCTCGTCAAAATTTCGCTAGAATAGGAAATCAAATATTTCCAATAAGTTAAAGAATTTGCTAAATGTAATAACTCTGATAAAAAGGATAACTCCTTTATGAGTTCTATTAGTTCTCCTTCTCAAACCCCCCCTTCTCGCTGTTTTTCTTCTTATTTAGCAAAACATCAATTTGTTTTGAATCGTCAGAAAACGGATACGCTCCAAGTCAATATTGGCAAACGATGTAATCAGGCTTGTCATCACTGTCATGTAGAATCGAGCCCGATTCGCACGGAAAATATGACTCAGGAGACTGTTCAACGTGTTGTTGCATTAATGAATAACTCCCCGAATCTCAAATGTGTGGATATTACAGGTGGAGCTCCGGAATTAAATCCTTATTTTTGTGAACTCGTTCAATCCGCGAAAAAACAAGGGTTGCATGTGATCGACCGTTGTAATTTAACCATTCTCTTTGAACCTAGACAAGAAGACTTGATTCGTTTTTTTACGCAACATCAAGTCGAAATTATCGCCTCGCTTCCCTGTTACCTTGAAAAAAATGTGGATAAACAAAGAGGATCAGGCGTTTTTCAAAAAAGTATTACTGCACTCCGAAAACTGAATGAGGCCGGTTATGGCCAGTCGCAAAGCGGACTTCTTCTAAATCTCATTTATAATCCACTAGGCGCTTTTCTTCCCCCCAATCAGTTTCAATTGGAATCTCAGTATAAAGAATATCTGAGCCAACATTACGGAATTATTTTTAATCATCTGTTCACCATCACCAATATGCCCATCAAACGCTTTCATGAACAATTGGTACGCGAAAATAAACTCGAAAAATATTTAGATCTATTGGTTCAAAATTTTAATCCAAATACCGTTGAAAAAGTGATGTGCCGGAATCTGATTTCTATTGGTTGGGACGGGAAAATTTATGATTGCGACTTCAATCAAATGTTGGAACTTCCCATTTCTCAAGCAAAAACGATCTGGGATATTGAGTCCTTTGAACCCTTTGATGGGGAAAATATTACCGTTGGTACTCATTGTTTTGCTTGCACTGCTGGCACAGGGAGCAGTTGTGGAGGTGTTATTACTTAATTGTCTCCTTTCTTTTCGGATATTCTTAACTATAGCCTATAGCCTATTAGGAGCTTCAGCGAATGGCTCAAGATAAATTTTATCGTGTAATTTCTCTGGATGGAGAAGGAATTTCAGCACTCTCTTATTTCTCTGTTCTGGAACAACTAGAAGATTTTTTAGGCGGACCACTCGTTCGAAGCGGTCAATTTCATCTCCTACTGGGCGTTTCAACGGGCAGTATTGTCGCCACCTGTATAAAAATGGGGATGCCCATTTCTAAAACACGTGTCCTCTATACCCAATTGTGCAGTCGTATTTTTTCTAAAACAACCTTTTCGGATCGACTCTTTTCTCCTTACAAATCAAGCTATTTCCAACAAACTCTTCGTGAAATTTTTGGAGAAATGACTTGGGGTGATCTTCAAGCGCTCCATCCTTCGATGGACCTCCTTCTCTCGTTATGGGATGTTTCTCAGCAAAAACCATTTACTTTAAATACAAAACAATCGCCCTCCATTCCAAATTTTACGCTTGCTCGAATTGCGGATATTTTGGCGGCTTCTTGTGCCACTCCATTTTATTTTACGCCTCAAGTTTTTGCGTTTCAGGAAAAAAAATCACTCTATATGGATGCAAAAATAGGTGGAAAAAACATCCTCCAATCGACCCTTGACGCTCTTTCTTCTCTTTCTGAAAATCTTCAACTTTTTTCATTTGGAACCGAATCCGTACCCAGCGATCTCTCTTACGAAAACCTGAGGAAGCAGAGTGCTTCCGAACTTCCGTTGCATTTGCTTCAAGCCACTTTAAACAACAATCGCTCTCAAGAAATCGAATCTCTAGATCTCGCTTCTCGAATTCCCTCATTGAATCACTATTTTCAGGTGACTCCTGTTCGCCACGCTTTAAAAAATGCACCTGCTGAAACGTGGAAATCCCGGTTGAATGATTTCCAGACTGGACAAATATATGGGAAAATTTGGAACCGTGACTCTGTGGGCGAGATACAAGGAAATAATTCCGTGGGTAAGACCCAAGTCCTTGCCTCTCTGCCACGGGATGAGGAAACTTCCGTTCAAATCGATGGGGACCCCGCATTGATTATTCCTGCATTATTTCAGGCAATTGAAGATCAAAATTTGGCAAAAGCTTTGAAAATAGCGGAAATACTGAGCCAAATTGAACCTTTAGAAACGGAGCTTTTAGAGGAATTATTAAAAAAATTACATCGGGCCCCGTATTCTGTTCGAAAGTCATTGAACGTCGTTTTTCAACAACTTTCTTTTGGCGATAAATATACGATTGGTGTGGTTCTACAAAAAATTCTGTTGAATGGAAGCGAGCTTTGTCGGCGGGAAGCCGCGTGTCTCTGTGCTTCATTGGGTTCCGAAAAAATGGTTTTGGAGTTGATTCACAAACTTGAAGATCGAGATCCGTTGGTACGAAAACATCTCTGCTGGTCTTTAGGACATCTTGGGAAAGAAGCTATTCGGGCCATTCCTGCATTAAAAGAAGCGTTGATAGATTCTCATGAAGACGTTCGGAAAAAAGCCAGTTGGGCCCTTACTCAAATTGCGCCTTATGCTCCAGAGGAAGTCATTCCTTATTTGATGGAGCTGTTGAAACAATCTTCTTCAGCCCTTCAATACGAGGCGGTATGGATGTTGAGTGAAACAGGTCTGGGATCGACTCCGGAAAAAGCGCTTCCCATTTTTCTAGATTTATTGAAAAAGTCGGGTTCAACAACTTCTTCCTTAAAGATTTGGATCGAGAGAGCCCTTCAGAAATCAATATCAACAGCTCAAATACTCCTGTCTGAACTCCAGAAAACGACCTCTCAGTTGGATAAAATTCACCGAAAAAATGCCTTTTGGATGCTCAGTCTTTTAGAGCCATTGACTCTAGAAACAATTGCGCTTTTTCCTCCGTTATTAGGGGAAGAAGATCAAGAACTCAAAGCATTGGCGCTCTCTGTTTTAGGGAAGGCTCAGACGATAGAAATGCTTCCCCAGTTCTTGAAAATTCTTCAAGAATCCGAAGATTCTGCTTTCAGAATTCAAACGATTCAAGCCATTGGAGCGATGGGTCTCAAAGCTCATTCTGCGACTTCGCTACTCCTTCAAATGATTAAAGAAGGCGAGATGGAGGAGCGTCGTGTTTCTGCGTGGGCTCTTGGAAAAATGAGAGTGACTGAGGCCGTTCCTGTCTTAAAACAAATGCTTCAAGAAGAAGAGTATTTTATACTGAGTTCTGCCGTTTTTACTTTGGGGGGCTTAAATCCTGATTCTGAGCGTACCGCTCCAACACTTTTGGATGCCTTGCTTAGAGAAGATTACCGCTCTCTTCGAACGGCGATTGTTGCTTTAGGTGAAATAGGGGATTCTGCTTATTTGGCACTTCCAGAATTGATTGCTTTATTGCAAAATCGTAACGAATATGTGAGAGAAGAAGCCGCACGAACCTTAGGTCTAATCGGAAAAAAAGCTACCTCTGCTGTTCCTGAACTGATCTTGTCTTTAGACGATATTAGTGAGCGAGTTCGCGTTAAAGTAGCTTGGGCCTTAGGAGAAATTGGGGATCGACAAGCGATTTCAGCCTTAATGAAAGCGGGCTATGGTTCGAGTGAATTCGTTCGAGATCAAATAGAAAAAGCGCTGGAACGACTGGGAAGACTTTCTTCTGGAATACTTCAGAAAATTTGGATCCATGCTGGATTATTGCCCATCAGTTCTTTTGCGGATGAATTTGTATTTCCTTCACCCTCTCGTTCAACGCTTCCTCTGTTAGCCTCTTGGGCACTTCGGCCCGTGTGGTATAAACAGTATGAGTGGGTTCTTCTTCTTTTGTTTTTTGCGTCGCTCTTGGTGTTATTCTATGGAGTTCCTCTCTTGTACCATATTCAATAATTCAATTGCAAGGGCGAACAAAGTGAAGAAACGTTCCTATTGTCATTGCGAGCGGAGCGAAGCAATCTCCTATATGCTTGAATCTTTTGGAGATTGCTTCTTCGGCTTGAGCCTCATCGCAATGACAAAAAGAACGATTTTGCTTCTTCGGCTTGAGCCTCATCGCAATGACAAAAAGAACGGTTATTTTCGTTTTTTCGGAGCGCCTTTCTTGGGCAGAGGGGCCTTGCTTTTCTTTGAAGCTGTCGAGGCTTTTTTCATGGCTAATTTTTCTTTTTGAACGGAAGTTTTCGCTTTTACAGAAGGTTTTTTTTCGTCTAATTTATCCATCAAATACAACACAATTGCTTTTTGCTGGTGTAAACGATTTTCAGCCTGATCAAAAACGATACTTTGCGGACCATCAATGACCTCTGCAGTCTGTTCATAACCACGCATTGCCGGCAAACAATTCATAAAAACCGCGTTTTTAGCGGCATTTTTCATGACTTGTTCATTAATCTGAAAAGGTTTGAAAATGCGAATGCGTTCGGCCTCTTTGTCCTTGGTGATATGGTAGCTCATCCAAGAATCGGCGTAGACTACATGAGCTGAAGCAACTGCCTCCATTGCGGAGTGAACCACCTCTACCTTACTTCCATTTTTAGCCGCGAACGCTTTAACGTCTTTTAAAACGTCTGGAGAAGGTTCATATTCTGCTCCTGTCGGACAACCCACACGAATATTCATTCCTACCATAGAACAGCCATAGAGAAGCGAATGGGTCACGTTATTGAAACTATCGCCAAGATAGGCAAGGGTCAGTCCTTCCAGTTTTCCAAATTTTTCTATAATTGTTTGAAAATCACATAAAATTTGACAAGGATGTTCAAAATCTGAAAGTCCATTGATGACAGGAACGCCGGAATAAGTGGCAAGTGCTTCAATATGTTCCTGTTTAAATACGCGAGCCATAATAATGTCGACCATTCGACCCGCGACTTTGGCGGTATCTTCAATACTTTCTTTTTGTCCCAATGGTGAATCTTTTGCGGAATAAAAAATAGCATGCCCGCCGAGTTGATACATTCCTATCTCAAAGGAAAGGCGTGTTCGGAGAGAGGGTTTTTCGAAAAGCATGAGCATTATTTTTCGATGGAGGCGATTCGCATATTTTTCTGGATTTTTTTTAATATCCTGCCCTGCCGACATTAAACGAAAAATGGTATCGCGATCCAAATCTTTGAAAGTTCTTAAATGTTTCATAATCGTTTTCTTTTCACAAGGATTTGAAAATTTTTGGAATTTGAATATGATTTTTTAAACGCTACATTTCTTAATTACAGTAATCCACTAGCCTGATTTTTAAGAGGATGAATAACGAGTGATTTTTCGACGTTTATTTCAATCAACCCGGCATCAAGAAAACAAATCTGTGATTTCTATTTTCTGTCCAGTCTGTGGAGACAACCGTAAAAAAAGGATTCACCGTAATCCTCCTGTCAATGTGGTTCGCTGTTTAAGATGTAACACTATCTATCTAAATCCTCGATTTGTCAATTCCCAACAGCATTACTGGGATTCAAATTTAGAGTATGTGAGCAAAAAATATGCGAAAACATTAGAAAATATTCAGAATCATCCGCGATATCTAAATTATCAGGAAATAGTTCAATCGTTGAACCAATTGAAGCCGAGCGGTCGATTTTTAGATGTGGGTGCGCATATTGGAAATGTTCTTTATCTTGCGAGAGAACTTGGTTATGAAACTTATGGTGTTGAGCCTTCTCTGAGTATGGTGACGGTGGCGAGAGATTTCCGAAAACTCACTATTTTTCATGGTTTCTTAGACGAGGCTCATTATCCGGACCAGTTTTTTGATATTATTACCCTGATCGACGTTTTAGAGCATGTAGAAACACCCAAAATTCTTTTGCAAGAACTTCATCGTATTCTGAAACCGGGCGGAATTCTCTTTATCCGTATCCCGAATGGCGCTTATGAAAAATTAAAATTTGCATTTCTTTATCCTCTTTTTGGACAACATTGTTTCGATTTTTTTGCGACTCACGAGCATCTGGTTCATTACACTCAGGACACACTAAAACTTCAGGCTGAATCTCAAGGATTCACTGAAATAAAATCGGTGGTGAGCGCTCCTAATTTGGATTCAAGTGGTCCTGTAGGAAAATGGATTAGTTCTCTATTGTATCGATTGGCCCTCGTGATATATCAGCTCACGGGAAGGGTAGGTTGTTTTTCTTCTGGGGTTTCTGGCTATTTTCAAAAGAATGCTTCTTCTTGATTTAAGAGAAACTTTTTATGGACGATGCTCCTTCTTCTAAAAAACAAAACTGGTTTATGAAGCTTATTCACGACATTAAGAACTTTATTTTTGAGGACGAAGAAAAAGAGGGTTCCCCTCCAGAAGATCGCTATCCTCTTTTCTAGAAGGACATTTTGAGGTGTTAACCGTCAAAGCGGTGGCTAAACAACTGGGACAAATTCAGCAAGAAATCGAAAAACATCTCAAGGCTGGACATCCCCGATATCTGGTTCCAGAACCTTCTCTTGGATGGGTTATTTCTCCCAATAGTAGCCATTATTCGCTTCCCTATCATTCCAATTCATTCGGTTTTCGTGTGGTTCCCGCTTTCGTTGAATCTGGAGCGCACCCGCTCCGTTTAGGGTTTTTTGGAGATTCTTTGGTTCATGGAGATGAAGTAAATGATGTGGACTGTTGGGTTTCACGACTTCAAGAAAAACTCCCTTCGATTCAAGTTTTTAATGCAGGGGTCCCGGGATATGGCACCGATCAATCCTTAATGCGTTTAGAAGAGTGTACTGTTCCCTTGGACTGGGTTTTTCTTGGATTGGCTCTCTGTGATGAAACCAGAAATATTAATATTCTCAGAATTCATCGTTCTGAAAATACTGCGATTCCTTTTATGAAACCCCGTTTTATTTTAACCCAAAACGGACTCCAGAAAGTCAATCCACCTTTTGCCGATTTTCATCAACTTCAAGAAAACTATTTGAAACCGGAGACACAAGCTTTTTTAAAACAATATGATTTTTATTATCCGACACATCCTTATTGGAGCCAATATCAAAACAAAATAAATCGGATGTTTCGTAAGTTTCGAGTTCCGCTTTCGTTGGGAAAAAACCCCTTCAAACTGGCAAGAAAATTAACGTTTAAAATTTTAGAGCGATTTGCGGAATATAGTGCAAGTAAAAATTTGAAAGCAACCGTATTACTTGTTCCTACAGAACACGAACTTCAAGAAGAGTCGTCTGCATTTCACGAATATATTCAAGAGATCTCTCGATTAAAGCTTCTTTATTGGGATTTAAGAGAAGCGTTTGTTCAAAAAAATTTGCAAGCCTATGCGCCTTCAGAATTATGGTGTCCTCAAGGACATTTCTCAATTCAAACGAGCGAATGGATTGCAGATTTTCTAGCGAAAAAAATAAAAGAAAAGCTCTGATTATTGGTGTAGTTCTTCTTCTAATTGCAAAAAGATTTTTTTAAGATCTTCGAGAACCGTTTCCGTTTGGTCATAGTGGGGTTCCAAATTTCTCAGAAGAATGTAGGGTGGAAGTCTAAAATGGGTTAAAGCGAACGGTCGCTCAAACGCTTTTATCGCCAAAAAATAAAACGTTTTTATTTCATTCCGTTTTTGTAAAAACTCTTGAGGAGATAAAAAGGAGCGTTCGGTCTTCAAGCATAGCTCCAAGAGAATCGCTTTGGTTAGATAGATATCGCCGTCATAAGGGCTATAGGATATTTTGGTTTGTGTTACTAAATTTTGATTTTGTTGTAAACAATTCTCCACTTTCTTCAGAGCTTCGCTTAAAGCAGGTCTGCTTGAGACTTCCACTTCTTTCGGAAAACTAGCGAGCGCCATTTCGAGATTTTTTTTGAACATCGCAATCCGTTCCGTTAGTTGTTGATCGCGAAGGGGAGTGAGATCCGTTGTTGAGTTGGATTGATTTTGACTCAAATTTGAATCGGAAGAAGACTCTGCTTCTTGCCACCACGGGGCTTTCCAGAATAATACGCCAACAAACAAAACCATTGCCGCCTGTAGCCAGAAAAGTTGTTTAGAGAAAAATTTTTGGCCCCAGAAGGAGTAAGCTTGTTGAGGAATATTGAACCCTATAAATTTTGGATAAGTAGGCTCTTCTTTGGGGATCCAGTTTTGCGTGGACGCATGGGTCGATTGTAACAATTTTAGTGCGGATTTCATTTGTTTCACCTGATTCGCACAATAAATACAAGTCTCACAATGTTGATCAAAAGCGTTCTGAAGGGATTCGGATAAATCTTGATCCAAATAAGCAGAGAGTTTGTCTCCAAGATGTCCAGAAACCAGAGGATTGAGCGTGAGCGTAGAACTTTGGAGTGGTTGCTCTTTTTGAATCTGTCGTAAAATTTTGGTCGATAAATCTTGCTCGAAAAAAGTAAGCGTGGCGTGTCCGGATCGAAAGAAATTTCTCATTTTTTGAAGAGAACGATATTCTTCTCCACACGAGGAACAAGAAGAAAGATGAAATTCGATTTGCGCTCGCTCTGCAGAAGTCACTTCTTGATCGAGATATTGAGAAAGTTGTAGATCCGAAACCATTCCTTCATGAAGACGAGAAAGAATCGTGGAACTTAGATCCAGAGAATTTGAAAAAGGGATGGATTCTTGGAGCCATTGTTGATAAGTCCTTTTGAGCCAAAAACGATCTCTTTGATATTCAGAAAGTTTTTGCTGGCAATTGGAACAACTGGATAAGTGCGCTTCTAGTGCTTCCTGTTCGAGGCGATTCAATTCATTATCTAAATAAGCGGAAATCTGAATAAAATTGCAGATCATGAGATATCCTTATCTGGAAAATAAGCGAGCAATGCTTTACGAAATTTTTCTCGTGCCCTGTGAAGAGAGACTTTTGTATTTGCCAGTGAGATCTCCATCACTTCGGAAATACTCTGATAATTCATCCCTTCCCACTCTCTTAAAATTAAGAGATGTTGGGAGACGGGGTCTAAAGACGCGAGTGCTTTGAGTACACACTCTTGGTTTTCCAAATTTTTTTCTTCAGACGGGATGAAGGGATCTTCTACCACAGGAATCATTTCCATTTGCCTTCGTTTTAATAAATTAAGACTTAAATTAATAATGACGCGCCGAAGAAAAAAGAAAAATTGTCCACGGGGCTCATAACTTTCTCGATTGCGATAAATCCGTAAAAACGCATCTTGAATGATATCCTCGGCATCGGACGGATTTCTTACGATACTATTCGCTAAACGAAGAGCTTCATGTTGATACCTTTGAACCAACAGTCCAAAAGATACCGTATCGCCCTCTTGGGCTTTTTTCATGAGTTCATCATCCGACATATTTCTTCTTTCTGAAAACTCATTAAATAAACAATTCAACGGAAAAGAGGTTACAATTTTAAAAAAGAGTTTCCTAAAAGGAGGGTCAATTTTTCAGAATCTGGATAAGTCAGTAGAATATATTGGGCGATTGCGGTTCCAATTTCTTCTTTTTTACTAATAATCGATT
This sequence comes from uncultured Planctomycetota bacterium, assembly GCA_964530615.1. GTDB lineage: Bacteria > Planctomycetota > JBBTDB01 > JBBTDB01 > JBBTDB01 > JBBTDB01. The sequence continues at coordinate 96,879 of CAZHAR010000012.1, forward strand.
TTTCGAGAAATAGTCCTGTTTCTCCGATTTCTTTCAACCAAGGAGTGAGGATTTCTTGGTACAAAGCAGTGGCAATTTCTTCTAAAATCGGACCCAATTGAGAATCATCTGTAGGAGCCTGGTGGGTATAATATTCAACGACTTGAAAGAGTTCCATATATTTTCGTTCTTGAATAGGGTAAGGTAAAGGGCGTGATGTTTTCTGAGAATCCAAAAGCATCAGGATATTCAAAAAACGAAAGTGTTCCACAATACAATTTTTTGTTCCATAAAGCTTTAGGAGTAGGAAAAAATATTGATGACAAAATTGATCTATTAGGTTTCGAAATTCTGTTTCATCGACCCGGAGAGTATGGTTATATTTTTTTCGTAACGGGCGATTTTTCCACCATCCTCCGTCTCGGTACCCTAAAGAATGTTTGAGTAAAATCTGAGATGTTTCTTGAAATTGAAGCTCTAAAATAAGGTTGATCGGATCGCGAATATCAAATTGAACAAAATAAGGAATTTTGACAGATTTTTGGCCTTTTTGATGTTTAAAAAAAGCTAAAAGAACTTCAATCAAAAATTCTTGTGTATGGTGAATTTCCATACAGATTGGGCCCAATTGAAGATAAAGCGGATAATAGGAACCAAATGTATCAAAATTTTCGTTTAATTCCTTATCAATCAATATATTTGGATTTTTATAAATTGCAAAAAAATCCAAAGTGTCTCGTGGATTTTTAAAAGGAATAGACGCTTGAAAAGAAATCACGGTCCTTTCTCCTTTGCTTAAAACGGTGCTTCAATCTAACAAAATCTCTTTAGAAATCGTTGAAAAGCGTTTTTCAAGAATCCCGAAGTAGCGAAGAACAGTTTATGACGAGCCTTAAAAAAAAACATCTAAAATTTTTTTAAAAAATTGATAAAATGCTTGAGTTGACAAAAAAATAGAAAAACACAAAAAACGTCCTGATTTTATCCAGATTGCTGAAAATTCATGAGTGATATTATTCAATTTCAATGTGAATCCTGTGGTCGAGGAATTCGAGCAAAAATAACTCGGGCAGGAGCCTCCGTGAAATGCCCCGGATGCGCCAAGCCTGTGACCGTTCCTAGGGTTGGAATCTCCGTTTCGGGCAAAGCTAAAAAAGAAAATGCTGGAAACGAAGAAAATCTAATTCGACCCGAAGAACTCTTGAAAATGAAACAAAAAAGGCCGGGCTCTCTTCCTCCTTCGTCTCCTCCTCCCTTGGGATTAGATGATACTGAAGTGAGTTTTGAAAAGGGGACCCAAATTCATGTAAAGCCTCTTTCCAAAAAATCGATCGAGCTTCCTTCTACGCAAGATAGCACTTATATTGGTGGGTTGGATCCGTCTACAAAACTCAAAAAAAATCCTCTAAAACAATCTCCTTCCCTCAAAAAAAATGCTCCAGACGCTGCTAAAAAAGGGAGCGAGAAGGAGGAAAAAAAAGTAATTCTAGAAGAACCCGAAACCAAGATTGCGATTTCAACATCCCTTAAAGCTCCAGATACTTATACAGGGCCAGAGTCGCCACAAAAAAAGGATGAACCTTCACCCGCGACGGATATGATGGAAGACACTTATACGGGCTTAATTCCAAAAAAATTAAAGGCTCCTCTGGATACCTATATGGGCAATGAGCGGGAAAAACCAGAAACCCAATTTGAAGAAGATCTAGAGACAACAAGCGAATTTGAAGAAAATCCAGAGACAACGATCGATATGGAAGAGACGTTCACCGGATTAACTCCGAAAAAACTTTCTTCCAGCAAAAAAGATCGATTGACCAGTGCTTCTCTCCCACCCACAAAATTAAGCGAAGTGCCAACCTCTAATTTGCCGCTCGAGGAAAAGATCGATTTACGGATATCTGCGGAACAGAAAGTGGCTAAAAAACCTCCAACCGCGAGAACCATTAAAATTGCCGATATCCCTGAAAAATATCCGAAACCTTCTACGAATCGCAATCCTGTTTATTCTGCACGCGGAGAAATGTTAACGTTTACCGATTTTGTCATGGCCTATGTTCCTATCTTTGGGGTCTTTTATGGTGTTTATCTTCTTGTTGTACAACGTTTTGCACAACGAGGGCGTTTTATTCTAGTTCGAAGTCTTACGATTACAACGATTTCTTTAATTTTGTTTTTAGTGCCGCTTTTATGGTATTTACGAGGATTAAATAGCCTGTATCAGTGTCAAAATAATCTTCGTGCGTTAGGTTGTGGAATCTCACAATATTCGGCGATGTTCGGAAATTATGAATATCCTAAAATGTCAGGAAGCGCTTTTTTTACTTCGCTCCAAAAATATCAACTGCTCTCGGATCATCGATATTTTTTTTGTCCGGGAACTTCGGCCTATGCTTATGCGAGCGAGAATCAAACAGTTGCTCCCAAAGAAATCGGATATTTAGGAAGACGGAATGCAGAAGAGGCCTTTCGTATTCCTAAAATTCCAGAGAACGAAGCTGAAATTTTGATTGGCGCGGATAAAACGCATCCGTCCGATGTTCACGGGAGTCAGGTCAATGTATTGTTTTTAGACAGCCATATAAAAACGTATCCCGCCTTTCATGAAGAACTCGGAGGTCGGAGGAGTCCTTTCGGCGGGATATTAGAAGTTTTGGCAGACTAAATATTTGATTATTTCGGTTTCTCACCGGGGCGTTGAATGGATAGGTTTCTCTCCTTTTTTTCCATTAACCGAATTGAACCCGGAATGACTAGTTTTTCTCCGACCACAATCGGTTCCGCATAAAAAGGAACTACGCAACACGTTTTCGGATCTTGATAGAGTCCGTTCCAAATCCAGATACAGAGAATGAGAAATACGGTCGCCATCAAGACTTGTCGAATTTGGCTTTCTGTGGTTTCTTCGCGCTCTCCCTGAATTTGATCCGACATCAACTCTTGAACTTCATCGAAGCTTAGATTCAATTGGTTCCCGCAATGAGTGCAGTAGGAAAGATTCGGAGGAGTCTCTTTTCCGCAACTTTGACACAACATAATAAAATCCTTTTAAAATCAGGTAAATAGGTTATTTCGGTTTTCCAAGTTTCTTTATTAGGGCTTCTTGCTGTGGAGTGTAGTAGTCGTCTTGAGTTTCTCGATAGGTATTTATTTCCGAAGTAATACTATTTGTGGTTCCTTGAAGGTTGCCTTTGTATGCATCGGCTTTGAGCACCCATTGATCGTACAAATCAAATTGTCCAGAGTTCCAAAATTGATTCGCATGATTGCGTATGAGGATTTCCATATTTTCGTAAGCGGCCCGTTCCAGAGGAAAAATTTCCATAGCCGTTTTCAGTTTTTCTTCCGCAATATTGTTACCCATCCCTTGTAACTCGGCAATGACAGTTGCGTGGTTAATCATCAGTTTGTAATATTCTTTATCATTCATACGATAAACATCGCGATTGCTGAGTCCCACACATTCTTCTTTCACTCCTTTGCGAATATCATCAATTGTGTTCCCATCGCTACTGTATTTCATACGGGTCCAGTTTCCGGTGATTCGGGTGAAGCGATGCGCAAATTCAAAATCTCCGAAGTTTCTGCGGACACGAATCAGATATTTGAATACTACTGAGATATCGGCACTAGCGTCTTCGAGTCTTTTGTCGAGGATGCTTTTTTCAGCGCGCTCAATGAGACGGCTATTGATGGCCATGTAGAGAGAATAAGTTCCCAATCGCAAATCTAATCTGGGTTTTGAACCACGACCGTTTAATGTTAAGTAATAGGCTTGCTGTTCTATCTGAAGATAATTATTCGCGTGAGCGAGCCATTTCGTGATGTCTTCTGCGGAGAGATCTTCTTTAAGCAAATGTTTTGCGAGGCAACGTTCATAATTAATATAGGGAGTGGGCGCAAAGCTTTCCGGCCAGAGTTTTCGATATTGCCAAGCCTTTTTAAAATTAATTAAAGCTTGTTCATAATCTTTTAGCGCGTTATGAGCGAGTCCTTTCGCAAAATAGAGGGCTACAAGTCCATCGACTGAGGGGATTGAATTGGCTTCGAGAGCTTTCTTTTCAAGGGATTTGAGCGTACTGAGGCCACGTTCGTAATTCCCTTCGGTAATTTCTATCGCGGCGATGCAAATTTTAGCATCGATAAAATTGGGATCTTGATTTTCAGCATCTTTGAAAAGCTGTTTTGCGTCTTTAACCCCTTTTTGTGTGGGTTTTCCTGTTTTATCGCGAGTTTGGTTGATGGCCGTTAATCCCTTTCCTAGAGTGGCAAGGGCCTCACTCCCTGAAATTCCTTCCAAAAAGGTATAATCTTCAGTCGCCTGTCCCCAGTTTTCTTTTATATCGGCAGAAATTTTTCCGCGAATTTGGTGAATATAGGGATAATACGGATTTCCTTTTTTTTGGGCTCGGCCGAGATATTCCAGACAGGTTTCTAGATCTTCCCCATCAAAGGCGTAAAGCGCCTCAGCCATGTTTGCTTTCAGTGCACGCCGTGCAAGAGTTCCTTGAAAATAAAGAAGCATAATGGGCACTAAAAGAACCACAAAACAAAGTTCAGCCGTTGCTAAAGGAGTCAATTTTAAAGCAACTTTTTTCATGAAGCCTCCAGAAAAGGAAAAAGGTCAAATTTTTTTTTACAACAAAGAAATCTCTTTATTCTTTCATAACACCGGTGATGAGATAAATGGGAATGGGGCCGAGTTGACGAGAATCGCGGAGATAATGTCCCGGACGAAGTTCTCCGGCGTTTCGATTATCGACCATTAAATAAACAGATCCTTGAGGCACAATGATTTCTTCATAATCATCGCCAATGCGTTTGGTTTCGACATAATCTTGGGTAAGACGTGTTCCGTCGACATAAACGTTTCCTTCTTTAATCGCAACACGTTGACCCGCAAGTGCGATGACTCGTCCAAGATGAAGGACTTCCTGAACATCGCGCTCCCGCGTATCGCTTCGTTTCCATTCGTACCGGACAATCTGGTTCAATTGGGGATTATTGGTGGCTTCTGATAGAGGATTAATCCAAATATAAGAGAGATCCTCAGCGGTTCCTGAAGAGGAAGTTCCACGGATCTTGGGTTCCATTTGGGTATTTTTTAAAGGGATTCGTATCCATTCATTCTTTTGATAAGAGCTTACAGAATAAGCAGAAATAATTAATAAAAGAACATATTTTCCATAATTAATCATTAATGCCGCGTGGCGTTTTTCTAATTTCATGACTTTCTCTCAAAAACAGGCTTGAATAAACGAAAATAGACGCGAAAAATAGTCCATCAAATTCTCTCTAACCTAACTAGATTTGTGAAGAGATTCAAGGCGATGGATCATTTTTTCTGAAGAAGAGGGTTCGTTTGTAAAAGAATTTACGTTTATTTCAGCCTTTTTGTTCGTTTTTTTTTCTTTAAAATGGGGGTGAGGTTTAAGTTGACCTGAATTTGAGGATGTGATAGGATTTTGAATTAAATAGACTAGGCGTAGGATTGTCCCTCACTAAAAAAGCAAAGCACATTCTGCATTTTTAATCTTTATGTATAAATATTGGATCGTTTGGATCGTTTGTATTTGCGGATTTTTAGGGCTTGAAAAAAGTATTGCGCAGCCACAAACAACTCAAAAAATCTTTGAAGATATTTTGGCTTGCAAGAAAAATGATGATACCGCTATCAGTTTGGCGATTCATAAACTCTATGAAGCCTACAAAAAAGATCCGGAATTCATCCAGTATTTTCGTCAACTGCTCAATCAAAAAGAGCGGCTCGATATCCAAAAAAATGTCATCGATTATTTTCGAGCCATCATCGAGCGTCCAGAACGCAAAGAAGTGATTCAAGACGCCTTACAACTATTTCCACAAATTCTTGTCTTTTTGAATGGGAATGCCTCAAAACATCCGTTAAGAAAAGTATCGCAACAGTTTTTACAAGAAATTCGTAAACAAATTGCTTTGCATTCGGAACTTATTCGGTTGATCTTAAGCTTAAAACCTACGCTTGAAGAACGTATTTCTGCAATCTATGTTTTTCGAAGTGAAAGTCAGTGGTCCAAAGAAACCTTACAAACTTTGATTGAATTTTTATTGAAATCTCCAGAAGAAGAAATTCGAAAATCTTTGATGTTGTTACTGGAATACTGGACCGGATATACTTTTCAAGAACCTCGAGAATGGAAAGAATGGTGGGATCAACGACAATCGATGGATATTTTAACCTTAAAAGAAGAAATTATTCGTCAGAAGAACCATCAACTGGAAACGATCCGCGAAAATCAAAGTCAGCAAGTCACCCTTTTAATCGAAGAAAAAGAGAAACAGTTTGAAACCATTCTGATCGACTTATTCACCCTAAAAGCTTATCCAGAACAGTTTTTGAAAATACTGAGCTTTTCTTCGCCTCGAATCCGTAAATTTGCGGTCGAAAAATTGGGCGCTACTCGTGCGGTGATTGCGGTAGATCCCTTGATTGGATTGCTTGTCGATCCCTCTTCGGAGGTTCGATCTGCATCCATTCAAGCCCTGATTAAAATAAAAGAAGTGAAAGCGCTGGATCCGCTCACCGAATTGCTGAAAGATCCTAAATTAAGTGTAAGCGATACCCAAATCATTTTGGAAGGATTAAAAGTTTTTAAAACAACAGAAACCACTTCTAAAATTCTTCAGGTGCTTCTGGGATTCCTAAAATCGCCTCTATCCGTGATTCGCTCAACGGCTATACTCGAATTGGGGAATTTAGGGGAATCGTCTGCAATTCCTGACCTCATCGAAATTTTTAAAACGGATCTGCTTCCTGAAGTTCAAGAGGCTTGCGTTAAATCTTTAGGGAACCTCAAAGCGAAAGACGCCGTTTCTTGGATTATCCAGATTGGCTTAAACAATAAAGAAAATAGTTTACGATGGCACTCCATTGACGCGCTTGGACGGATTGGGGATCCTCAAGCGCTTGCGCCTTTGAAACAACAATTTCAAAATGAGACGGTTCCTTTAGTACAAGCCGTCATCTTGTCGAGCTTGGGATTGCTTCGTGATTATGAAAGCCTCTCCCTCTTTAAACAAATTCTCAATGGAAACTATGATAAGCTGATTCGCCAAAAAGCGGCTGGAAGCTTTTATCAACTTATTTCTGGAAAAGAAACAAGTGAAGATTTTATTCCGCTTCTGAATGCTTTAAAAGACCCGGAATCCTCTATTGCTGAAGCGGTATGGATTTCTTTGGAGAATATTCTTCAGTCCTATCCCAAGTTTTTTAAACCGATTGAAGAGTATCTTTATCAAGAAGCCTTTAAACATGAACGTCTTTTTGAACTCAAGCAACGTATTTTTTTTATTTCATGTAATCGTATTCTGCTTCTCTATGAGCAAAAACAATCTCAATCGGATATTGATCTTCAACACCTCCTCTTAAAAGCACGATGCGAATACTATTTGGAAGCCAATAATCTCCAAACCTATTCCAAGGTATTCAACCTAAAACCACCCCCCGATGAACAATTGAGTCTCGAATTGGAATATATCGATATTCTCCTGAATAATAAAAATATCGATGAAGCGATGCGTCGATTGAATAATTTGCCTGAAATTCCGTCCGCTTCTCCATTTTTTTGGTGGAGACGTTATTTAGGGGCCCGAATTCGTTTCCTTCAAAAAGATATTGAAGGCGCAAAAAAAGAACTAGATTTGAATGACTCCTCCGCACAATCCATGGATCCTTATCTTCTTTACAAATGCAAACTATTCTTGCAACAACTTCCAGAATAATTTTTAAAGACTTTGTTGCGGGATATCTCTTTTCAATAAAAAATAAGGAATTATATGCGAGTCATTATTGTAGGAGCAGGCGATGTGGGCTGGAATTTGGCACAAGAACTCGCACTCATGGAATTTCAAGATGTCACCTTAATTGATAATAATAGCCGTTTTTAACGAAGCGAGGATCTCTTTTTATGTACTACAATTCTATTTTAGAAACTATTGGAAATACCCCGATTATTAAGCTTAATTCGCTTGCCAAGGGAATTCCTGGAACGATTTTGGTAAAGGTCGAATACTTTAATCCGGGCGGAAGCGTTAAAGATCGAATCGCGAAAAAAATGCTGGACGCGGCAGAAAAATCGGGCGAACTCAAACCCGGTGGAACCATTGTCGAAGGGACTTCTGGAAATACTGGAATGGGACTCGCTTTATTTGCCTTACATCGAGGCTATAAAGCCATTTTTACGATGCAAGAGAAACAGAGTAAAGAAAAGCAAGATATGCTTCGCGCTTTGGGCGCAGAAGTCGTTCTATGCCCTACCGGCGTTAAACCAGAAGATCCTCGAAGCTATTATCGCGTTTCGGATCGATTAGTCAAAACCATTCCAAATGCCTATAAACCCAATCAATACGCGAATCCCAACAATCCTCTTTCTCACTACGAAGATACAGGGCCAGAAATCTGGAGACAGCTCGAAGGAAAAATTGATGTGTTTGTCGCCGGATTAGGAACAGGGGGAACGATCACGGGAATTGGCCACTACTTAAAAGAACAAAATCCTAAAGTTCAAGTTATTGGCGCGGATCCAAAAGGCTCTCTCTATTACCAATACAAAAAAACCGGAGTCTTAGGCGATGGCGCAAAAACCTATCTTACGGAAGGTGTTGGCGAAGACTTCTTGCCCTCGACGATTGATTTTAAATATATTGATGATGTACTTCAATTTTCGGATCAAGAAGCGATGCTCATGACCCGAAGACTTGCACGAGAAGAGGGAATCCTCTGTGGGAGTTCTTCAGGTGGTGCCTTGGCGGCAGGATTAAAATGGGCCAAGGAACATTTGAAAGCAAATCAAGTGATGCTGGTTCTCCTTCCTGATCATGGAAACCGCGCGTTAAGCAAAGTATTTAATGATGATTGGATGCAAAAAAATCAAATGTTTGAAACGCGTATTGAGGGAACCGCAGGAGATTTGGTCAAATTAAAAAAAACCGAAGAATCTTTGCATGCCCTTGACCCCGAAGATACACTTGACAAAGCAATCAAACTCGTCAAAGCCACCGGATTTTCCCAATTTCCTGTATTTATTGAAGGGATGGTCGTCGGTACCTTAGAAGAAAATCGACTCATTCCTTATTTGATTCGAAAAACAGACCTCTCCACAATTCATGTGCGAGACGTAATGGCTCCCCCACTGGAAGTCCTCCTTCCCTCCGCAAATTTATGGGAAGTGGTAAAAGCGTTAGGAGTACGTCCTGCGGTTCTGGTGGGAAATCCTTCAAATGTCATTGGCATTTTAACCACCTATGATTTATTACATAACGGAGTCGATATTTCATGAAATTTAATACAAAACTCATTCATGGTGGACAGTCTCCGGAACCGATGACCGGAGCGATTATGTATCCGATTTTCTACACCAGTACCTACGCACAAAAAGAACCCGGAAAAGCGGAATATGAGTATTCTCGAACCTCGAATCCGACTCGTGTTCGTCTGGAAAAAGCACTCGCTTCACTAGAAAACGGAAAATTTGCTCTGGCGTTCACTTCTGGAATGGCAGCGGCAAACGCAGTGGTTCAGACGTTAAAGCAAGGAGATCATATTGTTTGTGGCGATGATCTCTATGGAGGCACTTATCGACTCTTTAGTAAAGTGTATGAAAAATTTGGAGTTTCTTTTTCCCAATTGGATCTGTCCTCTCCAGAACAACTGAATACGGTTCTCGCAGAAAAGAAGGCTTCCCTTCTCTGGTTTGAAACCCCAACGAATCCGCTCTTGAAAATTGTCGATATTCAGAAAATTTGTGAAGTGGCTCATCGTCATGGAACACAAGTTCTTGTCGACAATACCTTCGCTTCTCCGTATTTACAAAATCCTCTGGATTTGGGGGCCGATGTTGTTCTTCATTCCACAACCAAATATCTCGGTGGCCATTCGGATGTGGTGGGTGGTGCCCTGATCACGAATAATACGGAACTCCACCAACGATTTGCTTTTTTTCTGAACGCGGCCGGAGGGAACCCTTCTCCGATGGATTGCTTTTTGGTCCTGCGCGGTTTAAAAACACTAGGGGTACGAATGAAGGCTCATTGCGAAAACGCACGAAAAATTGTCGATTATTTAATGCAACAGTCTTGGGTAAAAACACTCTATTATCCCGGAGACCCTAAAAATTCTCAGTATAAGGTCGCGAAAAAACAAATGCGTGACTTCGGAGGGATGATTTCCCTCGTTTTAAATCTTAGCCTTCAACAATCGGTACAATTTGTCCAATCGACGCATTATTTTTATCTTGCGGAATCGCTAGGCGGAGTCGAATCCCTCATTGAACATCCTGCATCGATGACGCATGCGTCGATTCCAAAAGAAGTCCGGACAGCTAGCGGTTTGGAAGATGGACTCATTCGGCTTTCGGTTGGAATTGAAGATAGCGAAGATTTGTTAGAAGATTTGGCGCAGGCTTATCAACAAGCAAAAAATTTTAAAAAAGCAAAAAAAGCAAAAAGCTAAATAACCCTCTGATCCCTCGCAAGAGGGAATTTTAAAGGAGAGGGAATTTTGTCTAAAAACCAATCGTTTAGATATATCCTCTGGATTTTGTTGAGCGTTTTTGTAGGCTATGCTCCTATGCTGGCCAATCACTTTACTCTAGATGATGCAATTCTTCTCACAGCCCCTTATCCACAAACCTTCTCAGACGTCATTTACCTTTTTTCTGAACCCGTTCCTCATCAACTTCTGTTGCATTATCGTCCACTCACTTTTCTTAGTTTTGTCGCAGATCATTACTTTTGGGGCGATAATCCGATTGGTTTCCATGTGACGAACCTCTGTCTTGCCGCGTTAAGTGCCGTGACCGCTTTTGTCTTACTTCAATCTCTCTTATCGCTGAAAGAGGCATTTCTCTCGGTGCTTTTATTTTCTCTGTGTCCTGCGTCCAGCGAAGCCATTTTTTCGATTTATAATCGGAGCCAGATTTTAGGGAGCCTTGGACTCTTCTTGAGTGTGATTTTCTGGCACTATGCACTCAAAAAAAATACCTGTTCTTGGGCTTGGATGTTGGGGTCCGCTGGAACTCTCTTTCTAGGATGTCTGGCAAAGGAAAATGCCTTTGTTACGCCCTTGATTTGCCTTCTGTGGACGTGGGTTTGTCCCGCATCTCCCAATCGCCGTAAAATGATTTGGTTTGGATTCTTGTTTCAGGGAATGGCTTGTATCGCCTATCTTTATTTACGTTATCGAATCGTTGGAGCGATTGGATTTCAAAAGGTCGATTCTTTTCTTCCTGCGGAAGCTTCTATTCTGACACGCTATATCAATATGTGTTGGATTTTCACTCAGTATGTACAACTCCTTTTTTTTCCTGTTTCGTTAAGTTGTGACTATCCGTTGCAACCCGTTTTTTTTCATGGGGCCGCTTTTGTTTGTCCACTCTTATTCTTATTTTTTGGAACTCTTTTAATCCGTAGAAATTTCGTGGGAAAGAAGGCGGGATTTGGGGGCTTCTGGTTTTTAATCCACTTGCTTCCGGCTCTTCATGGAATTCCTATTCAAATTCCTTTCGCAGAACGATTGCTTTATCCGGCGGCCTTGGGGGGAATGATTCTCTTGGCGCTAGGATTTCAGAAAATTTCAAAACGTATGTCGTCTTTTTTTCTTTTCTTTTTAATCTTTGGAAATTTAGGAATTCTCTGGACGCGTTGTTTAGATTGGAAAACCGAGGATCGTTTGTGGGAAAAGACGTTACAGCAGTATCCTAGTAGTTATCGAGCTTGGATTTATTTTGGCACGCAAGCGATGCTGAAAAAAAATTGGACACTGGCTTTTGATTGCTATCACCGAGCCGGTGCTTTGAATCCGAATCGACAAAATCGAATTCTTCTGTTGCATAATCTCGCGCATCTTTACTTGCAACTAAACCAGAAAAAAAGGGCTCGTTCTTTTTTTTCTCAAGTGCTGGAACTGGAACCGTATCATCGACCCACGTGCTGGGCATTAGGGGATCTTGCGGCTCAAGAAAGACAATGGAATTCTGCTATTTTTTGGTACGAAAAGGTGGTTTTTCCTGTGAATCGCTGGGATAGAGAATCTCTGTTAATCCAGCAAAGAATTCATTTTTGTGAGCAATCAAAACAGTAACTCTTTCCGATCTCCTATCAATAAGTAGCGCCATAGGAGTGAGGGGCCCAAGTGAATCGCATTGATTCCCGAGACGATTTTCTGGTTTAAAGTTAATAAAAAAGGGTATAAAAAGGGCCACCTTGGAACCCATTCAATCCCGATATAGCCCCCACTTAAAGCTAAAGAAGGTCCTTCAAAAAAAAGAGGACGCTGTGGCAAGAATCCCGCTTCTTCAAGAAATTGAGAGGCCTGAACGGGCGTACAGTTTGGATCGCGGTGTCGAATCAAGGCTCGACAACATTTTAACAACAAGGTTGGGTTGGGATCGATGATCATAAGACGCTGTCGAGTTATTCGAGAAACTTCTCGAATAACTCGTAATCGATCGGATTCCGCAATCAAATGATGGAGCGATTCTCGAAAAATAACGGTATCAAATGACTGAGATTCAAAGGAAGTTTGCTGAATATCCATCACAAGTAAATCCGCTTCCGGAAATCGCGCTTTTCCCTGAACAATAGCCTCAGAATTAATATCAATCCCCGTCGAATCAAACTGTTGTTTTTTTAAATAGGCCGTCAAGGAGCCAAATCCACAGCCCACTTCTAAAATACGTTTTCCAGAAAGATATGGCAGGAAAGACTGACTTTGAATGAGATCGACGGCTCCATAAAATCCATTTAAACGATCAATGGGATGGCGAATTTTAATGAAAAATCCTTTTGTTTTATCCGAAAAAAATAGAGTTCAAAAAAAGTAATGAAAATCAAAAAAAAAGAATGTTGCTTCTCTGAATAATTGTTGCTATTATATGAACTCCTCCCAAAAGAATACAAAATTTTGTAAAAACGGTGAACTAGTAAAGGTAGACCGTTTATGTCCAACCCTATTCAAATACGAACCTGTCAATTACTACTAGAATATCAACAGACGAAAAATCTGGAAGCTCGTAATTCGTTAATCTTGCTTTATCTTCCAGTCATTAATGCGATTTCAGAGCAAATTTGCAACCGTCTCCCCCAAAATGTCGAATCGGAAGATCTCAGAAGTGCAGGTTTATTTGGATTAATGGATGCCATCAATGGCTTTGATTTTTCCAAAGGAACTCAATTTGGAACCTACTGCACCATCCGCATTCGGGGTTCGATTTTGGACGAACTTCGAGCCCAAGATTGGGTTCCTCGTGTCGTGCGTGCTCGCTCGCAAAAGCTCAACAAAGCTTATCAACAACTGCTGAGCGAAAATGGACGAGAACCTACTGAAATAGAGATTGCTCAATCGCTTCATCTCAGTGTGGAAGAATACCAAAAATTTGTTAAACAAGCTTCCATTACCAATGTCACGCCTTTAAGTCCTCATTTGTATGAAGAGGAAGAGGGATATCATTCTCTTGAACAATTTGCGGATAAATCACAACAAGAGCCTCATGAGATCCTGTTTAAAAAAGAGATTTTGGAGTATTTAACACGCAGTTTATGCGAAAAAGAGCGCTTAATCCTTATTCTATACTACTTTGAAGAGCTCCCTATGAAAGAAATCGGGAAAATTCTTTCCATTTCAGAATCCCGAATTTCTCAAATTCATACCCGTCTTTTATTCAGATTAAGATCTCAATTTGATAAAATTAAAATGGAATTCCTTTCCTGATTTCCCTTCTAACCTCTAATTAAAAATATTTAATTAAAAACAAATACGATTTTCCACCTCCGAGAGGAAGCTTTTTCCTTCTCGGTGGAGCGAAGATCTATTTTTGATGATTGAGGATTGATATGCATATTTTACTCACAAATGATGATGGTTACTTTTCTTCAGGAATTACCTTATTAAAAAAATGCCTCCAACGATTGGGACATAGGTGTACTGTGGTGGCTCCCCAAACGCAAAAGAGCGCGGTTTCGTCGGCTTTAACCTTATTTGAGCCCATTTTCCTCTATGAAAATAAACAAACTAAAAAAATGAGAGAATACTATATTTCGGGAAGTCCTGTGGATTGCGTCAAAGTAGCTCTAAGTCAAATTTTAAAGGAAAAACCGGATCTCTTAATCTCTGGAATTAATCAAGGGGCTAATATTGGAATTAATGTCGTTTATTCTGGAACTGTCGGCGCCGCCTTTGAAGGCATTTTAAACGAAATTCCTTCCATTGCGCTTTCCTTTGATTCTAACGATCCTCAAGAGTTCGCTTTGATGGCTCCTGCTTTAGGGAAATTTTTAAAAAAGCTGTTGACCTTGGATTTAGGGATAGATTGTGTTTGGAACGTCAATTTTCCTTGTATAGAAGCAAAAAAAATTCAAGGAATTCGTTTTACACAGTTATCCAAGGCTTTTTATCAAGATCGGTATGAACATCGAAAAGATTTGAGGGGAAGATCTTATTTTTGGTTGGGTTCGAATACAGAGATTCAAATGAAACAAATCGATAAAGAATCGGATGCGGTTGCCTTAAAAAAAGGATATATTTCGATTTCTCCGATTACATTTACTTCCACTCATAAAGATCGATTAAAACAAGTTTCTCCCTTGGATTGGTAGAAAACTTCTCCCTGAGCGATGCCCCGAGTTTATCGAAGGGTAATGGCGGGGGCCCATTGGCCCCCTGAGCCTGTCGAAGGGTATCAAAGGCAAAGGGAGCAGACAAGTTATTCTTTCTTTTTCATCGGACTAATAGGAGGCATTGTTCCTCCCGGACGAAGAGGTTGCTGGGGGCTAGGCGCTCCAACTTTAGGAGGAGGCATAATTCCACCGGGTCGTGGAGGCCCGCCAGAGGGAAGAGGCATAACTCCGCCGGGTCGTGGAGCTCCGCCAGAGGGAGGAGGCATAACTCCGCCGGGTCGTGGAGCTCCGCCAGAGGGAAGAGGCATAACTCCGCCGGGTCGTGGAGCTCCGCCAGAGGGAGGAGGCATAACTCCGCCGGGTCGTGGAGCTCCGCCAGAGGGAAGAGGCATAACTCCGCCGGGTCGTGGAGCTCCGCCAGAGGGAG
>CAZHAR010000013.1:0-110919 GCA_964530615.1 uncultured Planctomycetota bacterium
AAGACGCTACTCGCAAGGCTTCCGAAGAAACCGCTAAAAAACTTGCCGAAGAAGAAGCTACTCGCAAGGCTCAAGAGGAAGCCGCCAAGAAACTTGCCGAAGAAGACGCCACTCGCAAGGCTCAAGAGGAAGCCGCCAAGAAACTTGCCGAAGAAGACGCCGTTCGCAAGACTCAAGAGGAAGCCGCCAAGAAACTTGCTGAAGAAAAAGCCGCATTAGAAGAAGCAGATCAAAAAGCTGAGGAAGAAGAAATGCTTCGCAAAATGCTTGAGCAAGAAGCCGCTAAAAAAACCGCTCGCAAGCTTCAAGAGGAAGCCGCTAAAAAAGCTTCTGAACCAAAAGAAGAAGAAGGCAAAGAAAAACCGTTATCTTCAGAAGAAATTCAAGCACTCTTTTCAAAGCCAAAGGCTCCAAAACCACCCGCTTCAAAAATAGAAGAATTGGATCAAATGGTTGCGGACGTCGATCATATCAAGGAAGAAAAAAGTGTTTCACAAATACCTACTGCTGTACCCGTTGAGGTAAAATCAAAAGAAGATTTAGAGATTGCTCAACTTGTTTCTGACGTCGATCAAATTCAGGAAACTTCCTTAAAAAAAACAGCGACTGTAGCTTCTACAAAAAAAGAGGAGGAGGAGCTAGAGGTCGAAGATACTCCAAATGATATCAGAGAGAAGTATAAATCCCAATTCAAACTAAATGCAGATACGATTGTCTGTGTCAGCGAAGAAATGGGGGATTATGACACCGCTTTTGAACTTTTTTACGATGAACTTTTGCAAAAAAATCCGAAACAGGCCTATGTTGATTTCACAAAACTAAAAAAAATGTCCCCTTCGATTGCAAAATTTATTGCTCTGATTCATATGGCTAAAAAGCAACCCGATCAGGTTGTGACTTTGAGGATTCCTCAAGGGGTTGTTTTAGATGTCTTCAAAAAATCAGGGATTGATCGAATGTTTAAAGTCGATGTTTCCCTCCCTGAAATTGCGGAATCGAAGAAAATTGTAGTTCACTGCAAATCTTGCAAGAACAATATCCAGATTACCTCTTTTAATTTGAACAGTATCGTAGAATGCTCTTGGTGTAAAGTACCTATCAAACTCACAAAAGACGTTTTAATCATTGGAGGCAAAGACGCGTCGATTCATATGGAAGAGGATTTGATGGTCATTTCGCTGTCTTCGAATATTACTCAAAAAAAACAACCTGCGGAGTTAGTAAGGGCCTCTCGAAAATCCGTCGAAGACAAAATGACTAAATTAGCGAATCAAGCCGTCTCTAAAAAGCTAAATGATGGAGGGCTAGACGGAATTTTGGCTCAGCAAAGAATTCAGAAGGCTAAACGGTTAAAGTTATTTAAAATATTCTCGATGTTACTGATTTTAATCATAGCAGGTGCTTATGGATACTCAATCTGGGCCGAAATGAAGGCCAATGAAGTGGCTCTGATCCAAAAACCGGAAGGATACCAGCCTAAACTGGGAGATATTGTCGAAGCCAAAGGAAAAATCAGCTCTGACAAGTTAATCAGAATTCAGGGATCTAAACAGATTTTTACGTTAGAAATTTTGAAGCCAAACAATTTTGGTTTTATCGTTTTAATTCTTGACGATGAAATGGCAAAGGCGCATACTAATCGTCTTTTGAATACTTTACGAGATAATAAAATTGTTTTTCTCCGAGGGTTTGGAGAAATCAAAAGCGGCTCAGAAGTTTTTATATTTGCTTCTGGGAAGAAAACAACTCTTTATGTTGAATTAAAACAAGATACTTGGGAAGAAATTCAAGAAGTGGACGTCGTTGGCGAAATGGGGATTCAATATTATGAATACCTGAATCAACCTAAAGAAAAAACGAAAGAAACAGAATAAAGGAGAGCGGTGTCTTCTGAATCAGGAAAACTGGAGTGATGAAGAGCTTATTTTTAGAAGCCAACAAGGGGATCGACAGTGTCTTGAAACCCTTTATTTGCGCCATCGCCAGCTTGTTCTTCGTTATGCCATGCGTATTGTCACTGATAGGGACGAATGTCAAGATATTCTTCAAGAGACGTTTAAATATGTGTTTAAGAAAATCCCAACGTATGAACCCAAGGCAAAATTTACGACGTTTCTTTATACCGTAACCTATCATACGGCACTCAATTGGGTTTCCAAAAAACGAAAACGATTCCGATTATTAAAAGAGAATTTTTTTCCAACTTTGACTGAAGTGAGTTCTCAAAAAACGGTAGGAGAACAATTCGTTGAAGAAGAAGAACTTGTGTGTGTTCGACAAGGAATTTCTGAGTTATCAGATTTACATCAACAAATCCTTCACCTTCGTTTAGTGGAGGAGCTCGCTTATGAAGAAATCTCGGAAATTCTTCAAATTCCTATCGGGACTGTAAAAAGCCGTCTTCATAACGGGGTTGCCCACCTTCGCGAGGTTTTAAAAAAACAGTCCCGAAAACAAAATTGATTCTTACAGGAGCAGATTTTATGGTTTTTCTGAATTTTTTATGGTCTTATTTTTCCTATTACTTAGGAGCCATTGGATTCTTTATGCTCTTGATGTCCTTTTATATCAAAGGTCGCGTTATTGTTGGCGAATCTCAAGCCGTGATTGTAGAGCGCTACAAAAAATTCCGTAAAATCTGCCATCCCGGAGTCAATTTTATCAATCCGATTTATGACACCTTGCGCGTTATTTATCCAGAACGAATTGGAATGGAGCGTTATTTTCTGGATGTTCGGGAACGAATTCTGGAAACACCGGCACAAAGCGTTATCACGAAAGATAATGTTTCGCTGATGGTAGATGCGCTTTTGTATTTAAAAATTGTCGATGCTCAAAAAGCGGTTTACGAAATTGATAATCTCGATAGAGCCATCCAGTTTTTAACTCTTTCTTCGTTACGTAACATTTTAGGAGATATGGCGCTCGATGAAACGCTTATTTCCAAAGATAAAGTCAATGAAGACTTACGAAAGACACTCGAAGAAGCAACTGATAAATGGGGAATTAAGGTTTTACGGGTGGAAATTAAAGATTTGGTGGCTCGCTCTGAAGTACAAAGCGCAATGCAAAAACAAATGGAGGCAGAACGCTCCAAACGAGCTTGGATTTTAGAAGCGGAAGGACTTAAAGCTTCTGAAATTTTAAAAGCGGAAGGAGAACAGCAAGCTTCGATTATTCGGGCACAAGGAGACAGTGAATCTCGATTAATAAAAGCAAAAGCGGAAGCAGAAATTCAAAAAATTCACATCCAAATCGAAGCGGATCGAATTGTGATGATTCATGATGCGATGCTTCATCATCCACCCAGTTGGGAAGTCATTTTGCTTCGCTATTTTGAATCTTTGGAAAAACTGACTCAAGGACAAGCCACGAAAATTTTTTTTCCGATAGAAACGCCCTCGATGTTTTGCTCTAAAGATCTACTAAAGCAATTTTTTTTGGGAGAGATGAGCGGAAAAACTGAACCTGCAAAGAAACGGAGTGAGAACGAAGAAAAGAAACAAAAAAAAGAAGAAATAGGCTCTTTTACTCCAAAAGTAGATGAACCTTAAAACTCTGGCCGACAATTTGATAGACTTTTTTCAGAAAAGACATTACAATGGCTCTTGAACAACGAGTCCGATTCCTATTCATCCATCCAAATTTATTCAAAACTCTTTTCAAGTTGAGGATATCTTGACAGCGGAATTAACCCCTAAAACCATTCGGGAGCATATTCTTATCGTAGATGATGATCCAGATGTTTGTGAAGTTTTACAAGAAATTTTGCAAAATCATACGAATTGTCAAACGTCAGTTGCCTACAGTGGGGAAGAGGCACTTCATTTAATGCGTAAAGAAAATTTTTGTTTGGTCTTTACGGATTTTAAAATGTCGAAAGAGCTTGATGGGCTGGAACTTGTTCAAAAAATTAAAAAAAAGAGTCCTAAAACACTTCCGGTAATGATTACTGGCAGTAACGATATTGAGGTCGTTCTGAAAGCACTTCGAGGAGGTGCGTTCAACTTTATTCGCAAACCGTTTGAAATCTGTGAAGTACTTGATGTAGTTGAAAAAGTCCTGTCAATGGCTGTAGCTCGTGTTAAAGAGCAACAAGTTTTTTCTTTTCTGGTTCAAGAAACCAAAAATTTCATTATTTCAAATGAAATGGATAATGTGAACCCCTTAATTGATATATTAAATGAAAATGTTGTTGGAGTCGGAATTTGTAAAGAAAATCAAATTCCAAACCTTTCCCTTGTTTTAACGGAAGCCATTGCGAACGCGATTGAACACGGAAATTTGGAGCTTTCTTCCGAATTGAAAAAAAAGGGAAAAGGAAAAGATTCCGAATTTAGTAAATTAAAGCAAAAAAGGCTTAAAGATCCTTCCTATAATCAAAGAAAATCTTATGTCCATCGAGAATTAACTCAAGACTTCGTCAAATATATCATTCGTGATGAAGGTAAAGGATTTGATTATCATAGTATTCCCGATCCACGCCTTCCCGATAATATGTTCAAAGTGCATGGAAGAGGATTAATGTTAATTCAAGCCATTATGGATGAAGTTTCTTTTAATGAAATGGGCAACGAGATTATGATGCTAAAATATCGGGAGGGATCGCCTAAAAGTAAGTTCTTCCAGCCTAAATCTTAGGCTAAAACCACACCAAGAAGAACGATCAAGGAGATCTTATGAGCCAAAATACAAAAGTGATTGGAATTGAATTTGATGAACCCCTTAGCGAAATTAATGGAAAACTGGAAGAACTGGATTCGGTGATCGCATCTATCGTAGAAAAAAAACAAGCCGAACCCTTGATGGGACGGCTTCAACAATTGAAAAGTCGGTATGAGCATCTTCTCAGAGATCGATACGCGCATCTCACCGCTTGGCAAAAAGTGTTAATCGCTCGCCATCCAAATCGCCCTGGAACGCGCGATTATTTAACCTATATGTTTGAAGAGTTTATTCCTCTTTATGGAGATCGTTGCTTTAAAGAGGATAAATCGATGGATTGCGGATTGGCGAGAATCGGACGATATTATGTTCTGGTCGTGGGCCATAATAAAGGTAAAACAACCCCTGAACGGATTGAGTGCAAATTTGGAATGGCTCACCCAGAAGGCTATCGCAAGGCTTTACTCAAAATGAAACTTGCGGAAAAATTAAATTTGCCTATTATCACCCTCATTAATACCCCCGGAGCTAATCCTGATATCGAAGCGGAAGAGCGCGGACAATCTCAAGCGATTGCTCAAAATCTTTTTGAAATGTCTCGATTACGGGTCCCCATTATTTGTGTCGTTATTGGAGAAGGTGGTTCTGGAGGTGCTTTAGGAATTGGGGTTGGAGATAGATTACTAATGATGGAGCATTCCTACTATTCTGTCATTTCTCCTGAAGGGTGCGCCGCGATTCTCTGGAAGAGTGATTCCGATGAACATAAAATGCAGGCGGCAAACGCGTTAAAATTGAAATCTTCTGATTTAAAAGCACTTGGGGTCATTGATCGGATCGTTCCTGAACCCGCGGGTGGAGCCCATCGAAATCATCAAGAAATGTATACTACCTTTAAAGCGACTTTGATTGAGGAAATTAAGAGTTTATTACCTCTATCCAAAAGTGAACTTCTGGAGAAACGTTACGACAAAATCCGAAATTATGGATATCTCCACCTTTGGAAAAACAATTGACGGCGTGGAAACGCAGATTAAGTTGGATGCTTCAATTATTGGTTTTAGCCGGGTTAGGCTGGCTCTTAGACGATCCTCAAAGAATTTTTCCCACTCAGAAACCACGTCCTTACCGTATTTTCTTTGAGCATCCTTCCCAATTAGAGTTCATTCAAAAAACTCTGTCCACATTCTCTTTCCCCGAAAAAGCCACCTTTGAATTTGCTTCGCCTTCGGGGCAGATTCAGACCGCACCCAAAATTTGGGAAGAAATAAACTGGACCCTACTCTCTCAAATTTCCTGGCCTACAGAAGAGACGACACGAGAAATTTTTAAACTCCCGTTTCGAATTCATACTCAAGATGTGTTTTTGTTCCATCGAGCGACTATTCCTGAAATTCAACAATCCGCGTTTCTTGCGCAGTTATTCAAGGAAAATCAAATCCGCTTCTTTCCTTTTGGACCCAAGCCGCTCTCAAATTTTTCAACGGAGGAAATCCTCAAATCAAAACCCCAACCCCTATTTCAAATCAACGCAATTCATACCAATCATGGCGTCGATGTCTTATGTGAAGAAAAGGGATTGACCGACCCGATTCATCTCTTTTGGGAAGAGCAACCCTGTTGCGTTTGGACCCTTCCCGAAGCCACTCAAGAGATTCAGCGATTTCAATATTCGATTCAACTTCCTCCGGGAACTCATATTTTATGGGCACAATCGGGTTCTCAGTTCACAGAGACATCCATTC
Source organism: uncultured Planctomycetota bacterium (assembly GCA_964530615.1). Taxonomy (GTDB): domain Bacteria; phylum Planctomycetota; class JBBTDB01; order JBBTDB01; family JBBTDB01; genus JBBTDB01. Next base: position 6,411 of record CAZHAR010000013.1, read on the forward strand.
ATGTGCCAGCCCCCTTACGCGTTTTGAGCCTTGATTCGCAGGAAGAAAATGGGTATCTAGAAACGCTTTTAAAAGCGCAGGGAATCGAGGTCATTTGTCAAAAAGATTTACCAGAAAAATTGACTCCGTATTCCGTCCTTTTATTAGGGGGAGCGACCGCCTTCCATTTATCGATAGAAAGTAGTGCGCGCATCCAACATTTTGTCCAAAAAGAAGGAGGCGCGTTGGCTTTTTTTCAAGGGGAACCTGATTTTCTAACCAGTACGTGGAACCAATGGCTCCCTTTACAAAAAATTCAAACTTTTGTTTCGCCCATAGCAAAATCTCCTCAGGAGATCCCTGAAAAATCAACGCCCCCCGAAATTAACAACGAAAAAGATCTGCAAGAAGGAGAAGTGTTGGGCAAGAAAAAAATAGAAGAATCGTCTCTCTGTTTATTAATCATTCTCGATCGCTCTGGAAGTATGCAAGGCGAGAAACTGGAACTCGCTAAACAATCGGCTATTGCCTGTTTAAAAGAATTAAAAGAAGAGGATCTTCTCGGCATTATCACGTTTAATCAATTCCCTACTTGGATTTTATATCCAACGCCAGTTTCAAAGCAATCCGAAATTATTCAAGCGGTTCACCGAATTCAAGCCGAGGGGGACACTTTTATTTATCCGGCTCTTGTGGAAGCGAAAATCGAACTTAGAAAACAAAAAGTCTCTGCGAAGCATATTATTTTGCTCTCGGACGGATACTCTCAGCGAGCAAACTATCGACAAATTGTCGAAGAACTGGTTCAAGATCAAATTACGCTCTCAACGATCGGAATCGGAACTGATTTTGACCACAGTTTAATGGCCAATCTCTCCGAATGGGGTTGTGGACGTTTTTATTTTACGACTGATTTTACTCATATCGCTAGGTATGTGACATTAGATACCCGTAAAGTGGTCGAAGAAATTCGGGATCCCGCAGAGAAACCTAAACCCCCCGATCACCTCCGAAAAAAGCCTAAAGTTGTTCCAGAAAACCAAGAAAAAACAACTCCTCCTACAGAAAAAAAAGAAGCGTTTCCAGTTTTAGGAAAAGGGCCTTTATTTAAAACAGAATCCCCCCCACCTGTATTAAAATATCGAAAAGCGGTTGCGCAAGAAAAAGCCTATGTCTATGCGGAAGTACAGGGACAACCTCTTTTAGCGATCGAACGTTGTGGGACCGGGAAAATAATGCATTTTATTGGACGATTTGAGGAAGATTGGTCGCCCGACTGGCTCCAATGGAAACGTATTGCTCCCTTTTGGGGACAAGCCTTCAAGCATATCGTTTTAGAAAAAAAAGAACAACCGGAACTGCTCTGGAGTCAAGAGTCTACGCCAGAAAAAACGCGAATTCGTATTTCTTTTCCCGTGATTCTCGATACGACATTACAGTATTTTTTGAAGCCCTCGGGACCTGCTGAAGCCATCTTAGCGGAATTTGATTCTCCAAGCACCCTACTCTTTGAATTTCCTTATCTAGGAACTGGATTTTATCGTTTTTCTGGCTATTCGTCTCAGCAAGAAAATCTTTTTTCGCTGAAGGGAATTTTAGTGCCACCTTTAGACTTTGGAAAATCCAGTTCTGGAGAGAATCCACAACGGGTTGCGCTTTCGGATCTATTTTCGGAAGTCTGGAGCTATCAACCGTTGCCTCCCCTTTATTCGGAAACGGTGACGCGTTATTTTTCTCTCTTTTTAGCGATTTTTGTAATATTACTCTGGGGAGGCCTATTTCTTCGCTATCGCTCCTAATCCTCACTATTATCGAATGGAAACAGAATTACGAGGATTTGGATAAACTGTAGGCACTTTCTGAACTTGGACTTCTTCTTCCAACGCCGGAGTTACCAATTCTTTTGAATGAAAAAGAGTCTCTAGTTGATCTTGGAAGAGCGATAAAATTCCGACATAAAAGAAGCCAAATTGAAAGATCATCAAGAACGGAACTGGAAAATAATACTGGCAATGATAAGCGTAATAAACAATATAAGAAAAATAAAAACCCATAAAAATTTCGAGATAGGGAACGAGATTTTTGAGGTGATTCTTTTCGTTATAGAGGCGATTGGTCTGAAACGCTTGTCTTTCTTTTCCAACAATCGCTTGTTTTGGAGTACGAACGAAAGAGGTTTGATGGCCCATTAAGGCTTCCAAAACGCCTTTCGCGTTATTAATACAGATCCCGATTCCGAGAGAAGAGACGAGTGGCAAATACTTCAAGCGAGAGACCCATTGATCGGAGACTTCTTTTTGAGAGCAAATATAAAAAGAAGAAATCGACACCGTAGCGGCCATAAAAATAGGCAAATCAAAGAAGAGAACGCCCCAGAAACCAGAAGCGGGTCTTAACAAGAGAGCCGGCAACATCAATAAACAAACAATCACCATTAAAAGATAGGAGATATTGTTCGTTAAATGGAACGACGCTTCGATTTTAGTGGCTAAGGGAATCGAACTTTTTAAGATCTTGGGGAGCATTTTGAGGCCGACCTGAACCGAGCCTTTTGCCCAGCGTTGCTGTTGGGATTTAAAGGCGTGGATTTCTGCGGGAACCTCAGCAGGAGAAACCATATCTTGCAAGAAAACAAAGCGCCATCCTTCGAGTTGTGCTCGATAACTGAGATCTAAATCTTCCGTCAAAGTATCGTGGTGCCACCCTCCGGAATTGTCAATGCAAGAACGTCTCCAAATTCCAGCAGTCCCATTAAAATTGAAAAATCGGCCCGATCGATTTCTTGCCGTGTGTTCTATGACAAAATGCCCATCAAGCAATATCGATTCAAGTTCTGTCAATAGTGAATAATTTCGATTGATGTGATCCCAGCGTGACTGAACCATTCCAATTTTAGGATCAGTGAAAAAATCGATCGATTTCCGAATGATATTGGGATTTGGGAGAAAGTCGGCATCAAAAATCAGAATAAATTCACCCTGAGATTTTTTCATTCCTTCATCCAGAGCACCCGCTTTAAATCCTGCGCGGTTATCTCGATGGATATACTGGATATTGAGTCCTCGTTTTTGGTAATAAGCGACTTTATTTTTCAAGAGTTCTTGAGTGTCATCGGTAGAATCATCTAAGACCTGAATTTCCATTTTTTCATGAGGATAATCAATGAGTACCGTATAGTCGATCAGTCGTTCCGAAACATACATTTCATTATAGATTGGCAATTGAATCGTTAGGAATGGAAGCTCATTTTCCTCATAATGTCGCAGAGGAACCGGCTTATTTTTTTTATATTTATAGTAGAGGTAGACAATCATGTACCGATGAAACCCATAAATCGCCAGAATAATTACCAAAGTGCAATAAAGAATATTGACAAAGTAGTAAATAATATCGCCCATATCCATATAATTCGCCGTTCTGAAAAGCTAAGATTCAAAAGAAAGGTAATTTTTATCGCTTTTTTTTATCAAACAAAAAATATCTTTTAACAAAGAGAAACCTAAATGTTAAGCAAGATTAGTGCCAATTTAAAGTTATTTGAAAACGGTGCGTTTATTCTATAGAGAACGTGATCGGACGAAATGATTCGTAAAATTATTTACATTTTAAATAAAAAAAGCATCATTTTTTTACATGGGAGCCTAGAATCTTCAAACTTAGACTAAAAATGGGGATGCGCTTCCAATCTCTGCTTAGAACATCGCCATTCTGGAAGCATTTTATCTAAATTCCATAGTTTTTCGATTGCGAAATTCCAGATTAAAATCAATCCGATGATTTCCATAAAAGTTTGGATCTTGAATAAGCCCATTCAAGTAGGAATATCCCAGATAAAAAGGCCAAATTGTTTGCTGTATTTAGAAAAGTGAAGATTTCCCCCAACTCATTTATCTCCCATTTGTCTAAACCTTGATTTTCTTGATTAAAAGATTCACTTGATTGTTGTTTACGAGGACCACTTTTTTATTCCAATTTTTTGGGTAAAATAAAGGGGAGATTCGGAACTCTTTTTTTTTAAAAACGACAAAAGAGAATGTTGTTCTTTCTTCTTTGTGGATACGGTTTGTAAAGGGAGGAACCCAAGTATGGTTCGTTGTAAAACCTGTCGTGTGATGTTAGATATTTATCCTGTACAAGAAAAAAAATATCGTTGTCTGGGATGCAAGACCGTTTTCCCGGGTTCCCTTTACTACAAATATGGTTCGCCAGAAAATGCTCCTTACCAATCTGCGGGGAGTACCTCCACGAACAAACCCTTAGCCCAGAAAGCAAAAAATCTTGGATCTCCTAAAAATGCAGAGTTTGATGAATTTATGGATTTGGATCTGGGACTGGGTTCTTTAGAAGCTCCTGAGACCGCTGGAGCCGCTTCTGACCTCTTTGAGGATCTTGCTTCTACAGAGGAAGAACAAACGGAAGGAGCCCAAAAATTTGTTCAGGGCGCTACACAAATTCAACCCCCTCTACTTGAAGGAGGGCTTTCTCCAGAGAGCTTGGCTCCTTATAAAATTAAGCGTCTAATGGCTCAAGGAGGAATGGGCCTTATTTATGAAGCGATTCATCCTCAATTTGGACGTGTAGCCCTAAAGCTTCTTCCTAATTCAGAAGATATCGAAGACGTCGATGTCCATCGTTTTATTCGGGAAGGAGAAGTTTTAAAAAATCTGAAGCATCCGAACATTATTCCATTTTGTGAAAGTGGAGTCATCTCTAAACGACATTATATTGCCATGAAATTTCAAGAAGGGATGACTTTAGATAAATGGCTCACTAAACGAGGGAAATTTTCGCCTCAAAATGCTGTTAAACTTGCTATTCCATTACTTTCTGCGCTTTCTCATGCCCATCAACAAAATATTTTGCATCGTGACCTTAAACCGGAAAATATTATTGTCGATCCTAATGGAATCCCTATGCTAATGGATTTTGGCATTGTGAAATTGATGGGAGAAAAGGAAACTAAAAAAATTACTGCGAAAGGAACCACCGTTGGAACGCCTGCTTATATGTCTCCAGAACAAGCTCAAGGAAAAAATTTAACCCCGTCTTGCGATCTTTATTCTCTCGGAGCCATTCTCTACGAACTTCTTTCAGGAAATTGTCCCTATACAGGAAATAATGCGGTCGATGTAATGAAAAATGTGGTTCATCAACCCTTGAGACCCCTTTCTTATCATGGAAGTTTTCCAGCAGAAATCGCTTGGATTTGTGAAACGGTGCTCGAAAAAAATCCAGAAGCTCGATTCCAAACTGCAGACGAAATGTCCAGCCTCATCCAAGCCTTTTTAGATGGAAAATCCCTGATCCATCTGAAAACAATGGTTCCCGATCGAAGTAAATTTGCTTCAAAAACCTCTTCGAAATATAGTGGATTGCAAAAAGGCTCAAGGTCGGGCTCTCGTGTTTCGTCGGCTCGCTCTGGCTCCTCTCGCTCTGGAGTAAAACGCTCAGAAGTCGCTCCGAAAAAGAATAATAAACTGTTGTTAATGATGATGGCGTTATTTTTTATTTTGCTCGGTGTTGGTGGAGGAGTTTTATATACCGAAATGCAAAAAAATACTCCCGCCGATACTTCAGAAACAATGACCTCCACTCTCAATAATAACCCCAATAACACAAAAAAAGATCCAAAGACTGACCCAGAAACTCGGATCACGAATCTTTTAGCCCAAGCAGAAGAAACCATTAAAAATCATGATCCGGAATCTGCGGGAAATTTTTATAAAGAAGTGTTGCTAGCAGATCCCAAAAACCAGCGAGCTCTTTTGGGACGTTGTGAGGTTCTCTATGCACAACGTTATATTCCACAAACTCTTAATTATTTAGAAACATACCTCACTTCCTATCGCAAAGATTGGGACGCCCATCAATTAAAAATTAAATGTTTACGAGAAAATAAAGAATCCCAAGCTTCTTATGAATATCTTTTTCCTTTGATTGAACACCTCGAACAAATGCAAGAAATTTTTCCAGAAAGACTCTTCCAAATCCTCTTAATGAAAGCGGAAGTTTGTGAAGAATTAGCGCAACAAGGAAATTCACAATATTTTGATCAAGCCATCCAGATTTATCAAAACCTCAGAACGCAACAACCTAAAGACGCAACCGTTTTTACAAAACTTGGAAATTTGTATTTGCGTTATCTCTCACAATCCGATCCGAATACAATTGTAGAGTGTTTTACTCAAGCTGCTCAAATCGAACCCGACAATCCAGAAGTCCAGGGAAATTTGGGAATCGCCTTTATTTTCTCTAATCGTCCAGAAGAAGGGCTTCCATTACTGGAGAAAGCCTTATCCGCACCGAAAATTTCAAAAGAAGCCGAAGCGAATTTTTTATTCTTTATCACGCAAACTTATTTTCAAATCGCGGAAAAATTAGCCACCTCAGAAAACCCAGGCTCTGAGCAAGAACTTAATAAAAGATATCAATTGGTCATCTCTTATGGAAAACGACTGAATGTGTTACTCATAGAAGAAAAACAACCGACCACCCAAGTGATGGTGATGATTGCTCAATCTTATTTTCGAACCGGCGACACCCGACGCGCGAAAGAAATTTACGATAACGCCGCAAGTCAATACAATCGCCAAAATTCGAAAGTGGTTAAAGAGGCTCCCCTCATTTTGGAAAAACGCGCCGAATTTTATTTTCAGAGATCGAATATGACCGAAGCGATTGGTCAATTAGAAGCGATTGCTCTGATCTATCAACAAATAAATCAGTTTGAGCAAAAAAACCGCATTGAGGACCTCATCACTAAATACAAAAAGGCCAAACAACAGGAAAATGAACCCGTGAATCCAGATACTGAAAAAACCTCTGAAAAGAAAGAAGAGCCGCCTTCCGATAAAGAGGATAAAACGAATAAAGACGATAAAATTAAGGAACCGCCTAAAAAAGAGGACGATTCTGATGAAAAATTAAATACCTTGGAAGATCTGGAAAAATTAATTGACAAAAAAAGAAAAGAAGACCAAAAATAAAATTAGGGAAGCGCAACTTTGATCGAAACAAAAAAGGGCAGGAGTGCATTCACGCGCTCTCGCCCTTTTTTTAAAACGGAATTTCAAATCCTAGTCTTAAAATGGAATTTCGTCATCCGAAATATTGCTATCAAAATCATCATAAGAAGGTTCTTCTTGTTTGCTTGCTTTGGTTGGTTTAGAAGCATTTGATCGAGAACCTGCGGAAACATTTTTAGACGGCGTAGGGGCCGATGTCGTTTCGGGAGTTGCCATATTTCCTATGCTCCCGCCGTCTTTCTCTCGTGAACCAATAAATTGAAAATGTTCTCCGTATACTCGAAGTTTAGAATGTTTGGTTCCTTGAGGTTCTTCCCAAGTGTCATATTTCAAGCGACCTTCGACAAACAAGGGTTTTCCTTTTGTAACATATTGCCCAAGAACTTCGGCTTGTTTTCCCCAAAAAGTGATATCGACAAAGGTGACCTCTTCTTTTTTTTCATTATTTTGTGTATAGGTCCGATTAACGGCTAACCCGATATCCGTTACTTTTTGTCCAGAAGGAAGTGTTTTAACAACAACATCACGAGTTACATTTCCCATTAAAATGACTTTGTTATAACTGCTCATAAATAATCCCTTTCCTCAAAATGAAAGTTTTTTGTGGGTGTTTTGATAATTTGTGTGAGGAAAATCCTAACTTTTTGAATGATCAAAACTGAATTTAAAATAAAAACATTTACTTCAGCAATTCCTGGTTCTATTTTCTTCCAATTCCAATTCCAATTCCGATGAAAAAAATTATACTTCCCAGGAACGACACTTTTATACCATTTTTTTGATTCCCTAAAAAAAAAATTAAGAATATTTTTTATAACTTATTCATATTAAAGATATTAAAAATGATTTTTTTTAAAAAAAAATTTCCACATCCGTCTTTTTTTTCTTCCACACTTTTTTGGGGAACCCTCTTCCTCTTTTTTCTGATCGCTTTGCTTCCTCTGCTCTTTCTGTTTGAAATGACTTTTCGTGAATGGAGCCCAATCCACAATCCTTGGGACTGGACCTCCCGACAACAAGAATTGTTTTTCAGAACCATTGAACTCTCTTTCCAAACCGTCTTTTGGACCTTGCTTTTGGGAACTATTCCCGCCTGGTTCCTTGCCAAATATTCCTTTCCAGGACGGACTTTTTTTACAGGACTTCTCACACTCCCGTTGTTTATTCCTCCTTATATTCACGCCATTCTCTGGACTGATTTATTTGGACGAAAAGGAATCTGTAATCAAGGGTTGGAAAGCGCTGGATATTCCCCTTGGATCATTACTGGCCCTAATACCGACGGTGCGGCATGGGTTTTGGGTCTTTCGTACTATCCTTATGTTTTTTGGATCACTCTACAAGCGCTCCAAAATCTGGATGGACAAATCGAAAAAAGCTTTTTTCTTCATTTCCGACCCCGGCAAGTTTTTTTTAAATGCTATCTTCCCTTAATAAGTCCAGCGCTTTTGGGATCTTTACTTTTGGTGTTTATTCTGGCTTCAGGGAATTTTGGCGTTACTCAAGTGCTTCTCGTGCAGGTCTACTCTCTAGAAATTTTTACTCAATATAGCGTCTTTCTTAATTCGTCCAACGCGACCCTCGTCAGCTTACCCTTAATCGGAATGTGTTTTTTCTTGTTGGGAATTCTCCTGAAAACAGAAAAAACCGCGATGCTTTATAGCAAACAGTCCACACCCGCTCTCCTCTTTTCAAAAGGAAATTACTTTTTACTGGGACTCGTCTGGATTTTTTTTGTCCTTGGGGTTTCTTTTTTTCTGCCCCTAGGAATGCTTCTCTTCCAAGTCTCTCAAAATTTCCCGCTCCAAAAAGCCTTAGAAACCGGAGGTGCAGAACTCTGGACCACTTTCGTGATGTCGTTTTGGACCGCTACTGGAATTACCGGAATTTCCTGGATCTTGGGGAATGGATTGGCTCAACGCAAACGCACTGGACAAAAAAAATTGCCGATTGCCCTGAATTTTCTCTGTTTGAGTTCCTTCGTCTTCCCGGGAATTCTACTCGCGACAGGGATGACTCGTTTTTGGATACGATGGGACGCGGTTTATCTTTCTGTTCTGATTCTGATATTTGCGGCAATCGCCCGATTTGCCCCCTTTGGAATTCATATCGCAGAACGTCTCTTTTTAAGGCTGTCCAAAAACTCTCAAGACGCGGCCCTTCTCTATGGCGGACCCAAACTGCTTCGGCAGTTTTCCTGGAGAATGCTGGCTCAAGATTTTGGAGCCCTCTGGATTCTCTCCTACGCCTTCGCATTCGGAGAAATAGATGCTTCCATTTTGGTAAAAAATCCGCAACATATTCCCATTGCGCCGACGATTCTATCGCTCTTGCATTTTGGACACCCAGAAATTATCTCGGTCCTAATCTTCTTGTCGATTGTTCTTGGAATGATTCCGGTCTTCCTCTATTTCGTCTGGACCGAATCTCCTTTAAATTTATATTGATTTTTTTAATCAAAATGAAGATGCTTATTAAAAAGAGAGGAGCTTTGTTGCTTTTTCAGACTACTTCGCCATCCGATGAGAGCAAAGATCAGATATCCGATTCCTAAAAAGCTGTAGATGACCCAATCCGGTTTTTGAGTCAAAACAACGGATAACACAAGAACGACTAACGAAAGACTGGACGCCGACAAAATCCCAGTGATCAACGAAAATTTAGGAGGATACGGAAGTAAGATCGGAAATTGCAATAGCCAAAACCCGGCGAGATAAATCGATCCAATTCGAGCTTCTTTCGATTCCACGGTTGTTAAGCATATCAATGTTAGATAGAAAACGCCTGAAATTTGATACAGTGCCGCGATTCGAAAGAGCGCGGTCGAAGTATATTCTGCCGTATCCAATAAACGATAGAGTCCTAAAGAAATTCCTAAAAAGAAAAAAGAGGTTACCACTTGAAATAGACCATAATGGAAACCCAATAATTCGGTGCCTCCAGAAAGCCAATACAAGAAACCAAAAGTCGTTTCAGGAAGCAAAATACAGATCGCTAAAAAAATGATGAGTGAAATCCGTTGCGTTAACGTTTGACAAAGCTTTGCTTCTTGGGCCCGTTGCATTATTTTTTTTAACTCATGAAACGCTGTGTTGTCCGAAGGAATCTCTTTTAATTGCGTTTCCGCTAACCCGAAATCGTTATATTGTAAAGCCGTTTTCGCATATTCCAAACGCGCTTCCACGGCTCCTGTTTTAGCGATTTCGTTCTCCGTCCATAGTTTAAGCGACTGCCGAAAACCGGCAATCACTTCGGCATAACGATCATATAACGTGTTGCGTAACACCTCCAGATCACTTTTCCCTTCTGGAACAGGAACCTGTTGCATAGTTTTGCAGACTTGTAATAATCGTAGCGCCTCCTCCATAATCACAAGACTTTCACGATGGTTCAAAAACTGCTGGATCGCCTCTTTAAATTCGTACACTGTTGGATAACGCGCCGCAGAATCTTTAGCGAGCGCTTTAAAAGCAATCTGTCGTAATTCTCTTGGAAGCGAGTCTGGAAGTTCATCTGGAGGTTTTGAAAGCGCAAAATTGAGAATCGAACCCAACGAATTGCCTTGATGCGGAGGGTGTCCCGCAAGTAAATGATAGAGAATCCCGCCCAACAGATACACATCCGTCCAAAAACCAATCTTCGTCCCTTGACCTTCTACAAGCTCTGGAGCCATATAAAATGGAGTTCCACGTGCAGAAGTAATCTGATTTTTATGACTCCGAAAAACACGCTTTTCCAGAGAGTCCTCAACACTTGTAGCGAGTCCCCAATCCATCACAAAGACTTCTCCAAATTCGCCGATCATAACATTTTCGGGTTTCAGATCGTTATGCACGATCTTTTTGCTATGGGCGAAAGAAATGGCGTTACACACCTGAATCAAGATTTCCAGATGTTTTTCCAGATGTTTTTCCGGATGTTTTTCTGGAGGCTCTTGTTGAATCATTTCGCGCCAGGATTTTCCCTTGATCAGTTTCATCACCAAAATCGTTTCCCCGGATTCGTTTTCCCCTAAATCATAAACGGGAACAATATTGGGGTGATCCAAATAAGCGGTAATTTGAGATTCTTCAATAAAAGATTCTCGTTGACGAGGTGTCAATAATCGCGAAGTAATACTTTTGATCGCTATCTCTCGCTTCAAAACGACTTGATAACCTTTAAAAATGATTCCCATTCCGCCTCGTGCAATCTCTTGTTTTATTTCATAAAGCGCTGGAGAATGCGCGGGTTTAAAGTCGGATGGGGTTAAATTTTTAGTGTCCTGGGCACTACAAATATAGGTGGTATCTATTTGAGAAGAAGTCTCTGGGGTCTTGAGGGTTGGAGAATAAAGAGAGTGGAGCGAGAGTTGAGGTAACAAAGTATTCTGCGAATCAACTTTGTCTTCAGACAGATCCATTCGTTTGGAAAATAATAAAACCGTGGGATCTGTTTCTATTTTCTCAACGTTTGGATCTTTAACAGGAATACTTTCCTCAGACATAGCGTTCTCCTTTTCTGACGAAAATCCGTGCTCATTTCCTTTTTTTGCGATCAATGCCTTCTAAATTCCGCTTATTTTAACTTCTTTTTGATCTTTATCGAAGGGCATCCTTTTCTTGCAACAAGAATCTTTTAAAATAGAGATATCCAAAATGGCTTCTTTTTCCTCCGTTGGAGCACACAGATGACGACAGAAAATCAAGATAAAAATGTTGCTTTGAATATTTGGGAAAAAGCGCTTCTTTCTTCTCCCAGTTCAAATGCGGATAGCACCTTTAGTGGAACCGAAGAACAGAGCCAACAGTCTTTTCCACAAGAAGAAGACCCGTCTTCCCCCAAAAAAGAAGCGTATCCGCTCTTGGAGCATTATGAGACGAACCAGGAAATCGCTCGCGGTGGAATGGGGGTTATTTACTACGCGTTCCAAAAAAATCTCTACCGAGATGTCGCTTTAAAAAAAATCCGCTTCTCCACCCATTTTTCCAAACGCAAGCAAGAACGCTTTATCGCTGAAGCGGTAGCTACCGCCTTTCTCGACCACCCCAATATTGTTCCAATTTATGATTTAGGAAAAGACGAATTTGGGGAAATGATGATATCGATGAAACTAGTTAAGGGACTGACCTGGAAAGCACTTCTCCGCCCAAAAACCCAAGAAGAAAAACAAAAAGCACAAAAATACTCCTTAAAAAATCATCTCGAGATATTAATTACAGTGTGTAACGCCATCGCCTTTGCTCATAGTAAAAATATTGTGCATAACGATCTGAAACCCGAAAATATCATCATTGGTGAATTCGGCGCTATTTTAGTCATGGACTGGGGAATTGCGATCGATATTCAAGACGATCCGCCACGCGATCTGCCCGTACCTAAAAAGAAATCGGTTCGAAGGCCCATGGGAACCCCAAATTATCTGGCTCCAGAACTTGCTTTGGGAAAAGGTTTTTCGATTGGCCCTTGGACGGATGTCTATCTTTTAGGTGCGATTCTCTATGAACTGATTACGAATAAACCTCCCCATAAAGCGCCCAATATCCAAGAATCCTTAGCGATTGCCATTGAAAATAAGATTTCCCCACTCCCGGAAGACGTTCCGGAAGAACTCGCGGAAATTTGTCTTCAGGCTCTTTCCAAAAATCCTAAAAAACGACATCCCAGCGTTTTAGCGTTTCAACAATCCCTTCAGGATTTTCTGGAACATCGCGAAAGTCTTCATATCACCACGGAGTCTAAAAAAATATTGCAACACACGAAAAAACACTTGTCGCCTTCTCCAACAGAAACACCTCCTGATCGAAATCGTCTCTATGAAGACTTTAATCAAGCGATCTCTGGTTTCAGACAAGCGCTTGTCCTCTGGACAGGGAACAATTTGGCTCGAAAACTTGAACAAGAAGCACATCTCGACTATGCCAAAGTTTCCTTGCAAAATGACGATTTAGGGCTAGCGGAAGCCCAAGCGCTTGAATTAGATTCCCAGATCCCTGAAATACAACTCATTTTGGAAAAAATTAAAAACGCGAAACAACAAAAGGCGCGTTCCCAAAAAGTGATGAAACGCTTACGTCTTGGCTTAGGTGCCGCAGTAGTGCTTATTTTATTCGGACTCATCGGTTTTATTCTCTGGATTCAAAACGAACAACGACAAACCGCATTGCAATATGCTTCTCTCTATACCAAATCGCTCAGCGAATTTCGAGGGCTGTATTCGTCCAAGATCGTGAGTCGCGTTAAAAATCACGGAATTATTGTTTCTCATGATTATAAGAAAGACAACGAAGTTCCTTTTCCAGCCACCTTTAGTATCGAACTTTCCCAAAAAATCAGTGAAGGAAAAGATGGCTTAAAAGCGCGTCTGTATAGTGATTATCCTTTCCCTTGGCGCGTTGAAGACGGTGGAATTAAAGACGAATTCGAACGAGAAGCCTTAAAATTTGTCAGAGCGAATCCAGAAAAACCCTATGTTCAATTTGAAAACGTTGATGGAGTCCCGTCGATGCGATTTGCAAAAGCGGTCCCCTTAACCGAAAGTTGTGTAGAGTGTCATAATACCCATCCCGATAGTCCCAAAAAAGACTGGAAAACTGGCGATGTTCGCGGAGTTCAATCGATCACTTTACCCTTAGGCTCCACCACCCAAAAATTAAAAGAAGTCGCCTTTGAATTCTTTTCCTGGAAACTCTTCTTTTTCTTTTTCTTGATTGTCCTTTTTCTGATCGTTAATTACGCTTTTAAAAATAAACCCCTCCTTCGGATTAAAATGCTCTGGAGCCAATATTGGGTAAAAATAAAAAATAATCTCAAGTCAAATAAAGGCCCCTAATTTCTTTTTTGAGGCTTTATTATGATAGAGCAGCGAAAACTTGCCGCTATTTTGTTTACCGATATTCAGGAATTTTCTTCCCTCTTGCGTCAACAAGAAGAAACGCTTTTACAGTTTCTTCAAACCGTTTATTATCCACTCGCGGATCAACTCATTCTAAGCTTTCAAGGGCAATTGATCCGCAGAGAAGGCGATTCTATTGTCGCCGAATTTCCTACAGCCAAACAAGCGGTTTGTTATGCCGAAATTTTTCAAAAAGATCTGATCGCGTATCGTCGCAAGTATCCTGAACCTTCTCTTAAAATACGAATCGGCATTCATCTCGGCGAGGTTCTTCACCAACAAGGAGAAGTTTTAGGACACACCCTCAGCGTGGCCAAACGACTTGAAAGCTTTTGTCAGGTTGATGGAATCTGTATTTCTCAAGAAGTATTTCAGCATCTCCATCCTGAAGATCTTTCGCTTCATTTTCAAGATTTAGGTTGGTGCGCATTAAAAGGAGTTGGACAAGTCCATATTTTTCAGGCTTTTTTACATCCCATTGAAAATCATTTTTCACAAACGCTCTATCCTCTTTTGGTTCACGAACTTCAAAACCAATCCCTTTTGCTTGTGCTTGGGCCTTCTCTTGCGGAGAATGATGGCGAAAAAAAATTAATAACGTTACTTTCCCCCAATTCTCAAGATATCCATGAAGCCGCACAAATTTATGAAGACGAACATTCTCGTGATTCTTTAAAAGAAACCTTAGTCCAGTTTTTCCGAAAACAATTGTTACAGCCGGTGGACCAAAAAATTTTGCAACTTCCGCTCGATCTGGTTTTAACCACAACACTAGGGGGCCCGCTTCAGGATCAATTGGAGCAACGTCAGTTCTTTCAAGGGAGATCCGAAAATCAACAATATTTTAGTTTCTTTGGCAGTGTGAAACGTGACTCGTTCTCGATTACCGAGGATGATTTGGATCAAGTTATGGCTTCTTTTTCCCATCTTCCGGTAGAACTTCAAGAAGCACTTGCTACTAGAACACTCGTCTTTGTAGGGTGTGCCCCTGAATCTCGCGGATTTAAAAATCTATATAGACGCTTAAGCGATCTCATCCTCTTTTCTCCAGGAAAGAAACGCTTTCTTCTGTGGGAAAAACCCTCTTCTGCAGAACGATGGTGGAAAAGCAAAGGAGTCGATATCCTCTCGATTTCTTCAGACACTTTTTTTCAAGAACTGCAACAACGTCTTCATCCAGATCAAACCCCAGAGACTTTTGCGACAATTACAGCCCTAACCACCAAAAGGCCTTATAAATTCCTGGATTATTTTGAGATGGAGGATCATTCCATTTTTTTTGGACGAGAAGAAGATCTGCCCAAAATTCTTGCGTCTATTCACGCACAAAATTTGATGACCCTTTACGCGAAATCCGGCTCTGGAAAAACCTCTCTTATCAATGCGGGCCTTCGACCTATTCTCGAAAAAGAAGGCTACTTCACTTGTTATATTCGTGTTTTTGAAGATCCGATTTATGCGATTAAACACGTAGTGAACTTGCAGTTAGAATTTCCCGTCGAAAATCCTGAAGATCTCATGCTTAGCGCCTTTTTACGCAACGCAAGCAAACAAGCGCGAAAACCGATCGTCCTCTTTTTAGATCAATTTGAAGAATTTTTTATTCGTTTGGGAAAAGCGACTCAGAGCCATTTTATGAACGAACTAGAGCGTTGCTTAAAAAAAGGAGAGAGCCAAACTCGATTTATTTTTTCTTTACGAGAAGATTTTTTACCCGAAATGGAACTGTTTCGAACCCAAGTTCCCGGAATCTTCTATCAAAGTTATCGTTTGAAAGGGCTACAACGTGAGCAAGCCAAACGAGCCATTATAGAACCCGCCAAATTATACGGAATCGAATGGGAAGCAGAACTAGTTCGCCAACTGCTTCAAGATTTGGATGAGGGGTCGATTGAACCTCCGCACTTACAAATTGTCTGTGATCGCTTATATGATAAACGCGAAGGAAAAAAAATTTCTTTAACTCAATATCGCCATAACGGGGGCGCAAAAAAACTTCTGGCGGAATACATGACTTCCGTTTTAGAATCAATGGAGGTTTCCGAACGTAAAATTGCAGAACTTCTCCTCAAGAGTATGGTCACTTCACTACAAACTAAATCACTCTTAGCAATAGAAGAAATTCTACGACACTTCGATCCAGAGACTCAAGCGCAAGCCAAAATCATCCTTCAACAATTGATTCAACAACGACTCTTGCGCTCCTTTGAACATGAAGGAAAAGCTTACTGCGAGTTAGCTCATGATTTTCTAGCCATTCAAATTCGGACTTGGCTAGATGAAGAAGAATTTAAAGCCAAAGAAGTGACCGATATCTTGCGTCAAGAACTCAACAACTGGAACAATTTCCGATGGCTTCCCGATCTTCATAAGCTAGAAGTCTTTCATTTACAGAAAGAAAATCCTCACTTAAAATGGACTCCAGCAGAGCTTGAACTGATCTTACGTAGTTCTCTCAAACATCGTAAATTTCTCGATTATTGGTGGGATCGGGTGCTAAAAAAAAATCTCTATACTTGGGATCAATTGCTCTCTTTTTCTTTGCCAGAACAAAACGAATCCATTCTTTACGCGCTAGAGGTCGCCCATCAATTAGGAACTTCTGAAGCAAGAAATTATATCCTTCAACAACTAAATCATTCTGAAGTGTGTGTCCGCGAAAAAGGAATTGACTTACTCACCCTCTTAAAAGAGTCCTCCGCTTTGGAAAAAATTTTGCCTCTCCTCCAAGATCCTTATTTATCAATTCGTTGGAGAGTGTTGCGTTATTTAAGGACTCTTGAAAATCCCAACACAAAAAAAACACTTCAATCCTATCACCCAGAAAATATGATGAGAATACCAGAGGGGCCCTTCTGGATGGGTTCTGAAGTCAACCCCGAAGAAGGCCCCAAACGCTTAGTGACCCTCCCTGCTTACTATATCGATCGAGATCCAGTCCAAAATAAAGAGTACCAACTGTTTGTTCAAGCGACTCGACGCGCGACTCCCAAAAACTGGAAAGAGGGCACTTTTCCAGAAGGAGAAGCCGAGCATCCTGTTGTTCATGTGAGTTTTCACGATGCTAAGGCCTATGCAGAATGGGCAGGCAAGCGTCTTCCAACAGAGGCTGAATGGGAAAAAGCGGCCCGTGGAACTGATGGCCGAAAATACCCTTGGGGCGAGGATCTCGATTCTTCGCGGTTAAATTGTCTAGAAAGCGGACTCGGAAAGACAGTGCCTGTTGGAAGTTATTCTCCGCAAGGAGATAGCCCTTATGGAGTCAAAGATATGGCTGGACAAGTCTGGGAATGGACCTCTTGCTGGTTTGATGCCTACGAAGGAAGTACTTATGCCAGCCAATACTATGGAAAACAAGTGATTGCGATCCGAGGCGGTTCATGGTCCTCGCAAATCTCGCTCTGTCGGACTTCGTATCGAGGAATGGGACACCAAGATTATCCATTCGCTCATGGTGGTTTTCGCTGTGTGATGGATTCTGTGCTTTGACAAACGCTTTATCAGAAAAGAAATGAGGACACTATGCGCGAATGGGCCGGTATTTTTGACTGGACACCCGAACATGAAAATTTCCGCCGTACCGTTATTAAATTTGTCCAAGAGTATTTGCGTCCGCATATTGAACAGTGGGAAGAAGACGGAGTCACCCCGCGAACCGTTTGGAAAAAAGCCGGAGATCTTGGCCTTCTAGGAATACGTTACCCAGAAACCTACGGCGGGTTATCCCTCGATATTACGTTTACGTTAATTCGCTCCCTTGAATTAGGGCATTCTGGATGCGCTGGATCGGTTCTTGGACTGGAAGTTCAAGCGGATATGGCGACGCCTGCACTTGCGAATTATGGCTCGAAGATGTTGAAAGAACGCTATCTTGCGCCCGCGATCTCAGGAGATCAGATTTGTGGAATTGCCGTCACTGAGCCTTGTGCGGGTTCTGATGTGGCCGGAATTCAGACCCGCGCGGTTCGTGAGGGCGATTTTTATTGTTTGAATGGAAGCAAAATATTTATTACGAATGGCTCTCAAGCGGATTGGCTATGCACTTTGGCACGAACAAATGAATCGGAGGGGCACCATGCGTTTTCACTTTTTATCGTGCCCACTTCGTTCGCAGGTTTTCGGGTCAGTCGGAAATTCAGTAAAATGGGATATCGCTCTTCAGACACCGTCGAGCTTTCATTTGAGAATATGAGGATTCCCGCGGATCATCTCATCGGAAACGAAGGGATGGGCTTTACTTATCAAATGGAGCAATTTCAGGAGGAACGCCTCGTCGGAGCCGTCGGTATTTTGGGCCAATGTGAACGCGCCTATGAAATCACAAAAACCTATATTCAACAAAGACAAGCCTTTGGAAAACCACTCTCGAAGATGCAAGTGACTCAACATAAAATGGCCGACATTCTCACCGAAATTTCTGCGTTTCGAGGCTTATTGGTTTTATGTATTTCTCAGATGCTTAAAAAAGAAAACGCAACACAAACGATTAGTATGGCAAAACTCTTTGGAGCGCGCGTTCTGCTTCGTACGGTAGATCAATGTGTCCAGCTTCACGGAGGCTATGGATATATGGAAGAATACGAAATCTGTCGGGCCTATCGTGATGCTAAATTATTAAGTATTGGGGGTGGAACGGACGAAATCATGAAACAAATTATCGCTAAAATGGAAGGTTTTTAAAAAAAAAATTAAGAATCATTCTGTTTGGGACGCGTTATAAAAAAGAGCTCTTTCCAAATTTTCGCTCTGCGTCATAAAATGAATATAATACTCACCAATATTCCTTCGCATTGCGTCATTTTTGAATGAAGTATCGTTTTGCAACGCGTTATAGTAAGGTTCTTGCGTTATTATTCCTTCTAAAACCGCATTAATCTTGATTTTTTAGAAGAAAGCTTTCTTGTATTTACAGAAAAAAAAATATATTCTCATCCTGTCTTATCCTTAATGAAATTTTGTTTCTTGAAGAAAGATAGCGATGCGATATTCCAATGTTTGTATTGAAGCCGTTGCGGGAGAAATTCCGAAACAAGTAGTGACTTCCAAATCGATTGAAGAGCAACTGAAACCCGTTTATGAACAATTTAAGATTCCGGTCGGAAGTCTTGAACATTTAACTGGAATTCGAGAGCGCCGTTTTTGGGAAAATGGGGTATTCCCAAGTCATGCAAGTGTTTGGGCCGCGGAAAAGGCTCTTCAACAAACGGGAATTAATCCGGATTTGATTGGATGCGTTTTTCATTGCGGAAATTCTCGTGACTTTCTGGAACCTGCCACCGCAGTTGCCGTACATCAACGTCTTAAACTTTCTTCGCGTGCGATGGTTTTAGATATTTCTAACGCGCATTTAGGCTTTATGAATGGCGTTTTAACGGCCGCAAATCTTATTGAACTCGGACAAACTCAGGCCGCCTTAATCGTGAGTTCCGAAACCTGCCGAGAAACCGTAGAATCTCAAGTGGAAGGATTAATTAAAAACCCTTCCATGGATCGCTATTATTCTACCTTCCCGACCTTAACTTTCGGAGATGGTTCAGTAGCAATGCTCTTGACTCATCGAAAAATTTCCAGAACCGGTCATCAACTTGTGGGCGGGACCGTTCATTGCTCAGGATCTCAAACATTGTTTTCTCATCTGCGCGGAAATCAAATCCCTCAATTTTTTCAGAAACGCTTGCGTCTGTTAAAAGAGGTCTGGCAACATTTTATGTCCTTAATTAACTGGACTCCGGAAATTATTCAAAAAACTTTTCATCAAATCATCGATCCTAAAGGACGATTCCTTCAATTATTGAATTTGAATACGTCTCAGAATTTCTCGGTGACCGAACAATTAGGAAATCTTCGATCGCTCGGAGCTCCAATGGCATTAGTCAAAGGCTTGGAACAACAACAATGTCTGGATAAAGGCGATTGTTTTGCCCTCCTTGGCTTAGGATTTGATTTGGATTGTTTGATGCTAGGCGCAGTCTGGAATTAATTTCCAATCTAGAGTATATTTTCCGTTAGAAATGTTTCTTCCCCATTGAACTCTTTTGTTTTCAGGCGGACGATTTCATGACGGACCCAGCTATTTCGCTAGACTCTTTTGCGGATCTCTATCCTTTTTCATCGCAGTATCACTCTGTGGTAGGAAATCACCAATTACACTATCTGGACGAAGGTTCTGGAGAACCGATAGTGATGGTGCACGGAAATCCAACATGGTCTTTTTTCTTCCGACACCTTATCTTGGCACTTCGATCCCAATATCGTGTGGTTGTTCCTGATCATTTAGGATGTGGCCTTTCAGATAAGCCACAAAATTATCCCTACCGCCTAAAAAACCATATTGAAAATCTTGAATCTCTCCTCGAAACATTAAAGTTCCCTCAAAAAATAACACTGGTGATGCACGATTGGGGCGGATGTATTGGGATGGGATATGCTTCCAAATATCCAGAAAAAATTGGCCGTCTAATTTTTATGAACACCGCGACCTTTCGTTTTCAGCATGTGAAACATTTTCCTAAAGCCATTTTGTTGAATCGAATCCCCGGTTTTGGTGAATTTAGTATTCGCGTTTGTAACACTTTTGTTAAATCAGCGACGTTTATGGCAATGACTCATAAAAGCCGAATGAACCGTAAAATTAGGGCCGGTTTTCATGCGCCCTATAATTCTTATGAAAATCGAATCGCGGTTCACCGCTTTGTACAAGATATTCCTTTAGATTCTAGCCATCCTACGTATCCAGTAGTAGAAGCAATCGAGAACGCTTTACCTCAATTTAATGCGACTCCTAAACTTTTTTGTTGGGGATGGCGCGATTTCTGTTTTAATCCTTCTGTTTTACAAGCATGGAAACACTTTTATCCAGAGGCTGAATACGAAATTTATTTGGACGCGAATCATTATCTTCTCGAAGATGCTCATGAACGGATTGTTCCACGCATTGACAAATTTCTTCAAAAATATCCTCTCTCTAGGAACCCGCAGATATGACGGAGGCATCCGAATTTTTTAATATTGCGTCTACGCTCAATCAAATGGCGAAACAATACCCCTTTAAGCGGGCCCTTGTGTACCCGTATACTCACGATCGTCTTGGACGAACCGCTTATCTTCATTTTACTTATGAGCAATTAACCCAAGAATGTGATCGCACCGCTTATGGACTCAGTAGCGCAGGAATTCAAAGGCATACCAAAGTATTATTAATGGTTCCGCCCAGTGTAGAATTTGTTGCGTTAACTTTCGCTCTTTTTCGCATCGGAGCCATCCCCATTTTAATCGATCCCGGAATGGGACTAAAAAAAATGCTTCATTGTATTGAAGAAGTTGAAGCGTCTGTATTCATCGGCATTTCTAAGGCCCATCTTTTGCGTAAACTCTTTCCGAAACCTTTTCGTACCGTAAAAACCTTGATTCGTGTTGGAAAAGGATTTGGAGGGGTTCCCCTAGAATCGTTGCTGTCTTCTTCTCTGGCTCCATTTCCTCTCGCAGAAACCAAAGGCGCAGATCTCGCAGGAATCTTTTTTACAAGCGGAAGTACTGGCATTCCTAAAGGGGTCGAGTTTTTTCATAGCCAGATGCACGCGCAAGTTCGTTTTATTCAAGATCATTATCAGATTCAACCCGACGAAATTGATCTGCCGACCTTTCCCTTGTTTCTCCTCTTTTCGCCTGCTTTTGGGGCCACCTGTATTATTCCAGAAATGGATTTTTCTCATCCGGCGAGAGTCCAGCCAGAAAAAATTATTCGCGCGATTCAAGCGAACGGAGTGACGTATACTTTTGGATCTCCAGCACTCTGGAACCGTGTTTCTCGCTATTGTATAGAACAAAAAATTCAGCTCCCTTCCGTACGGCGGGTCCTGATTGCCGGAGCTCCGGTTCCGACATCGGTCATTGAGCGCTTTTCGTTTATTTTACCGCACGGCGAAGTTTTTACTCCTTATGGAGCCACAGAAGCGCTCCCCGTTTGTTCAATTGGCCATCATGAAATTTGTGAACAAACGCTTTCTAAAACAAAACAAGGCGCCGGAACTTGTGTAGGAAAACCGTTTTCAGGAGTAACGTTAAAAATTATTCGTATTTCAGAAGCGCCTATCCCAGAGTGGTCCGAAGATCTTGAACTTCCCCAAGGTGAAACCGGTGAAATCGCCGTAAAAGGGCCCATGGTGACCAAAACTTATTATAAACGAGAACAAGAAACGCTCGAATCCAAGATTCGTGACGGAAGAGAAATTTGGCACCGAATGGGCGATGTCGGATACCAAGACGAGCAAGGCAGAATCTGGTTTTGTGGACGTAAAAAACATCGCGTCATCACTTCGGAAAAGACCTATTTTTCGGTTCCCGTAGAAGAAATTTTTAACGCGGAGCCCGATATTTGGAGGACCGCACTTGTAGGCGTCCTCCAAGAAAACTCAACTCATTTGGTACTTTGTATTGAATTTCAGCCCCGACATCAACCCCGAGATCCTCAAAAACGTCGCGTCGAACTAAAAAAAATAGCCGATACGCATCAACTCCCCATTATTGCCTTTCTCTTCTATCCGGGAATTTTTCCTGTCGATCGTCGTCACAATGCTAAAATCGAAAGAGAAGAGTTGGCTCTGTGGGCGAAGCTCTGGCTAGAAACGGGAGCAAGTGTACCCCTTTCTAGAATTCAAACTACTCAAGAAAATGTTGCGTTATCTTAATTTAGGGAGTGTTGCATTATGAGATATCATCGAGTTCACCTAGAATCTTTTGGATATGAAATTCCGGAACGTGTGATTTCTTCTCAAGAAATTGAAGAACGACTTTCTCCCTATTATGAGAAAAATCGAATTCCCGCGGGTCGCCTTGAACAACTCACAGGAATTCGTGAACGTCGCGTCTGGGAGTCGAATGTCGCTCCTAGTGAAAAAAGTATTCTAGCCGCACGAAAAGCCTTAGAAAAAAGCGGTTTACGGCCATCGGATATTGGGGGAATCATTCATTGCAGTGTTTGCCGTGATGCCACCGATTATGCTTCTGCTTCTGTGGTTCATAAAGCACTTGGCCTTCCCACCGATTCCTTTTGTTTCGATATCACGAACGCTTGTATCGGATTTATCAATGGAATTATTACACTTGCGAATATGATTGAACTTCAGCAAATCCATGCTGGAATTGTAGTCGCAACCGAAAGTGTAAACGAAATCTTAGAGTATGCAATCGAGGATATTTTAGCTTGTGAATCCAAACAAGCCGGGATGGAGCGGTTTACCTGCTTGACTGGAGGTTCCGGAAGTGTTGCGTTTGTGTTGACCTCAGAAACCTTATCAAAAACCTCACACCAACTCTTGGGGTACGCGGCACGAATTCACTCTGAACACGTTGATTTGTGTCGATGGCAACCCGATATTGGTTTTCCGTCAACACGTCGTCATCAACTGTTAACGAATGGACAAGCCATTCTCGAAAATGGATGCAAACTAGCTCAAGAAACTTGGGCCGATTTAAAAGGCGAACTCCACTGGACCAATGAATCGGTTGATCGTACTTTTTCTCATCAAATCGGACTGCCTCATCAACGTTATCTTTACAAACAACTGGGTTTGGACTGGAGCAAAGATTTTTCTACTATTGATTTTTTAGGGAACATCGGCTCTGTTTCTCTTCCTCTCACGATGAGTATGGGCGCGGAAAAAGGAGTGACCAAAACAGGGGACAAAATTGCAATGTTCGGAATCGGAAGCGGATTAAACTGTTGTATGATGGGACTTCAATGGTAATTCAATCGTAACTATTCAGGGTTGGTGTGAGGGGTTATACAGATGAAAGTTTTAGTGACAGGGGGAGGCGGATTTTTAGGAAGCTACTTGGTACAACAGCTTCTACAACGCGGAGATCAGGTGAGTGTTTTAGGTCGTGGAGACTATCCAGAACTTAGAGCTTCTGGTGTTGAGGTCCTTCGTGCAGATTTAGCCGAAAAAGAAAAAATTGTTTCGGCTTGTGCTGGAAAAGAAATCGTGTTCCATGTGGGTGCAAAAGCCGGTTTTTGGGGGCGATATTCAGACTATTATCAAACCAACGTGGTGGGCACTCAAAATGTGTTAGACGGTTGTTTAAAGCATCAAATACGCAAGCTTGTTTATACCAGTTCTCCTAGTATTGTATTTGAGGGTAACCCTTTAGAAAATGTAGACGAATCTATTCCTTATGCCAAACATCCCTTGACGGCCTATCAAAAAACTAAAGCAGAAGCCGAACGGCGGGTTCTTTCTGCCAATGGGAAAGAAGGATTAATGACCACCGCGTTGCGTCCACATTTGATTTGGGGCCCACGCGATAATCATATCATCCCTAGAATTATTGAACGCGCCAAAGCGGGAAAATTGAAAATGATTGGAAGTGGAAAAAATAAAGTCAGTCATATTTATGTCGAAAATGCGGCGTTCGCGCACATTCAAGCTTCTGAATCTAAAAATGTGGGTGGAAAAGCTTATTTTATCGCGCAAAAAGAACCGGTACTCGCTTGGGAATGGATCAACGAAATTTTACGGGGGATTGGGGTTCCCCCAATCGAAAAGAAAATTTCTTTGGGTGTTGCGTTAGCGATGAGCTTTGTTTTTGAAAAATGTTTTAAAGTTCTCCCCGGAGAACCTCCAATGACAAGATTTTTGGCATTTCAGTTGGCAGAACATCACTATTTTAGCATTGAACGTGCACGACAGGATTTTGGATATGAACCCAAAGTTTCTTATGAGGAAGGAATGCGTCGATTAATTCAATATTATAAAGAACATTCTTATTAATTTTTTTTTGGAGTCTTTATGCACAAACTATTTCAATGGATTAAAACCTTAATTGAAAATTATATTCGTCATGACAATAGTCGCTATTCGTCTTCTATTGCTTTTTATACGCTTTTTTCCTTGGCTCCAATGTTGATGGTTGGGATTACGGTAGCGAGTTATAAATATTCCTCAGAAGACGCTCAAAAAGAACTCTTTACTTATATAAAGAAAACGCTTGGAGCCGAAAGCGAACAAGCCCTGCAGACGATTTCTAAAAATATCGGATTTAATGAATTGAAATGGGATCAAAGACATGTTTGGGCCTCTGCGCTAAGTATTATCATTTTGCTGATTGGAGCTTCTAAAGTCATTACCGAACTCCATTGCGCACTGAATAATATTTTTGATATCCAGGAAGAAAGTATCTCAAAAAAATTATTGACACGAATCAAAGCTCGTATTATCTCTATGTCACTAGTAATTTTGCTAGGGTTATTATTAGCCACATCGATGTTTCTGGATACTGTTATGTTGTATCTAGGGGAATTGGTAGAAAGCAAATTCGGATATAGCATTAATTTTTTATTGATTGCTGAAAAATCCATTTCGTTTTTGTGTATTCCGCTTCTCATCGCGCTTTACATGAAAGTTCTTCCTTCTCGCCCTGTTCCCTTACGAAATTTATGGCTCGGAACTTCTGTAAGCACGATTCTTTTTTACCTTGGTAAATACTTGATGGGACTTTATATTAGTTATACAGGAATGACCTCCTCTTATGGAGCGGCCGGGTCCCTTGTCGTCTTTCTTGTTTGGATCTGTTTTTCAATTGAAGTCTTATTAATTGGTGCCGAAATCTGCGCCTTGAGTTTGGCGAAACCCAAAAAAATATTTTCCCATTGATCCCTAAAATTATGCCAGTAAAACGCCTTTTAAAATGGTGGCTCTGTTTTTGTCTAATATTCGCGTTTGCTCAATTCTGGAGAATGCAAACGCGACATTCTCGAGTCATTTTGATTACGACCAACGCATGGAGTCCGATCGCTTCCCTTTTGAATGCGAACCGAGCCACTCTAGAAAAATTAAAAAATCATCATGTTTTATTTTCCTCTGCGATATCTCCAGTTCCGGCCTTATTACCAGCGACAACTTCGTTGATGACCGGCCTTTATCCTTATGAACATGGAGTTCGTCTCAATCAGACTCATTTCCTAGCATTTCAATACGAGACGCTTGCAGAGCTTTTGAGGCAAAAAGGATACCAAACTCATGCGATTGTCTCCTCCGATCATCTCTCTACACGCTATCAAATCCAGCAAGGGTTTCAGTCTTACCAACTCCAAGAAAAACCAATTTCCTTTATTCTTCAGCAAGCGTCCGAACTTTTAGCTTCTTCCTCTAAAATTTTTCTCTGGCTCCATCTTTCTGATTTCGCTTCAGATCCGCAACTCTCCACAGAAAATTCCCAAACTAAATCTGAAAATGAGCAAGCGTTTGAACGTTTTTTACAATCACTTCTCGACTCCGATTCGTCCAATACCCTTCTTACCCTTCTTCAAATTCCCGAAGACGATTTTGGAGTCTTTCCTCCTACTGCCCCTGATTCCGCTTCAACGTTCTCTTCTTTTCAGTCTTCGGCTTTAATTTATAGTGCTACACTCCCGTTTCATTCGTTTTCGTTTCCCATCAGTTTTGTCGATTTATTTCCGACCCTCTATCATTTTTCTGTGGGTGAGCCATTGCCTTCTTCTCTGAGTATTTCTGGAATAGATTTGACACCATTTTTAGAAGCACCCTCACTTTCTCCAACGGAACGCTGGATTTATTTTGAAAACCTTTTTCCGCATTTCTATTTTGGAGCGACCCCTTTCTTTGGATTACAAAATCAATACTGGCGATTTATTCAGTCTTCGCAAAACGAATTGTATCGAGTAGAGGGTTCAGAAAATCTTGCGAATCAAAATTCCGATCTCACTCAAAAACTCGAAACGCTTCTTTCTGAGCGGTTTCAGAAAAACGATTTTGAAGGAACGATTCTTCAGGAAGGTGAACCTGAATTGTGTTTTCTGACTTCTTTTAAAAAATCTTCTCTTTTCCCAAACAATGATTGTAAAACGTTCTCTGAAATTTTTCCGGATTATTTAAACTGGAAAGCTTTAAAACCGCTCGCAGAGAAAGATCCGGAAAGCTATCTCCAAAAAATGAGAGCATTATCC
Organism: uncultured Planctomycetota bacterium; assembly: GCA_964530615.1. GTDB lineage: Bacteria > Planctomycetota > JBBTDB01 > JBBTDB01 > JBBTDB01 > JBBTDB01. The sequence goes on from CAZHAR010000013.1 coordinate 33,253, forward strand.
CCGCGATTTCCAAAAGGATTCGAGTTTTATCGTCATATTGTTGAGACAGGATTCGCCTTACGAGACGGCCTTTCAGGACTCTCACAGAATTTTATTCAGCAATCCATTGACCAACTTTGTCAACTCGATCCGCAACATCCGGTGACTATTTATTATAAAGGGTTACTTTTTTATAATAAGCATCAGTATGAAGAAGCGCTAGAAGAGTTTTTAAAAATTCTTTATACCTTTCCTCATGAACCGGAAACTAATTTTCTTGTGGGAAGTATTTTCTTTCGCTTTAAAGACCGACAAGCGATTCCTTTCTTAAAAAAATATTTACAATTAGTTTCTTATACCAGCCCAAACGCATCTTTAGCAAAACAAATGATCAGCGCATTTCAATAAATTTTTCATGAGGATCACGAAATTATGGATTTAGATCATTGTCTGGACCTAGCTAAAAAAGGCGCGCTGGAAGCTGGAGCTTGTATTCTTTCCTATTATTCAACTTCTTATAAAATTTCTCATAAAAATAAGGATCCCGAAAATTTACTGACTCAGGCGGATATTGAATCCAATCAAATTCTGGAAAATCGCCTACGGAAAGCATTTCCAGCAGGTTGGCTTAGTGAAGAATCTCAAGATCATCCGGATCGACTTGCGCAAGACTGGGTCTGGATTATCGATCCGCTCGATGGAACCCGTGAATTTGTTCTTAAAATTCCAGAGTTTGGTGTTAGTATTGGGCTCGTTTATCGTGGAGTTCCTCAACTCGGTGTTTTTTATAATCCAGTAACGCAACAACTTTATTGGGGCCGAAAAGGAACAGGCGTTTATTGCAACGAATCTCCTGTAGAACGAATAAAAACCTCTACTTCCTTAGCGGATTCTTCTTGGTTAGTAAGTCGTAGCGAAACTCAAAAAGGGAAATTTCAAAATTTTTCAGAATTTCACCTTCAGCCTGTTGGAAGTATCGCTAACAAATTGACCCTTGTTGCTTCTGGAAAGGCGCACCTGACTTTAACCTTAAATCCCCGTTATGAATGGGATATTTGTGCAGGAGGTTTTTTTATCTTGGAAACGGGTGGACGATTTACTGATTTGAGCCAAAACTCGATTCTTTTTAATCAAAATCCACCCCTAGTTGCTGGCATTGTTGCGACTTCTCCCGAACTTTATCCTTCTTTAATGGCTTGTCTGAAAACTAAAAATGCTCTCCCTGATTCAATAGATTAGAGCCTCCAGATCAAGAAAGCGAGAACACTCTATGAAATACTTCTTGTTTCGATTTACCGCTATCGCAGAGAAAAAAAAATTAAACGTTCTCTTGTTCTTTTTCTGTTATAGTCTAGTTTGTTTTTCGTTCGGCCAAAATCAAGATATCCTTCAATCGCTTCTCTTTTCTCCAGAAACTTCAGGAGAATATCATCTAGCAAAACAACAATGGCCTAAACTCTCTCTGGAACTAAAACTTCCTTATCTTCCGCGTCTGCTTGAAGCCATCAAAAATCCAGAACTTTTAACGCGAAGAACTGCGATCTGGGCCTTGGCCTATTTAGGCGAAAACGCACAACCCGCACTCACCGATCTTTTAACAATGCTTCACGATCAAGAGGTTTCTATTCGTCGGGAAGTGATCGTTGCTTTGGGCCAAATCGGAGATCCGCGAGTCGCGGAATCGATTCTTCCCTTTTTCGGAGATAAGGACATTTTGAGCCAAAAACAAGCAAGGATTTCTCTTTATTTACTTGGCTTTCAACACGAATCCGTACGGGATGTCTTGATTCAAGGACTTTACCATCCTCAATGGAAAATACGCCACGGAAGCTCATTAATCCTCATCGAAATTGGAAAACAAGATTCACTTCTGTTCTCAAAAATCGCTCTAAAACTTCAAGATCCTGATCCCGAAATTCGCTTCACAATCCTTCGCATTTTCGCACTAACAGGGCTTCTTGAAAAAGAAGTGATCGAAGGATTCTTTCAAGCTCTTAAGGACCCCGTTGAAAAAGTGAGGCTAGAAGCCATAAACTCTATCTATCAGATCAGAAGCCAACAAGCCAACAGCGCGCTCGCGATCCCATTTTTGAAGAACTTACTCAACGAAGAAAATAAAATGTGGCGATATAAGGCGGCAAGCGTTTTAAGTACTTTTCCCGAGGAAGCCGAAAAGATATTGCCAATCCTTTTGACCGGAGTTCAAGATTCCGATGAAAAAATACACTCTGTGGCAATCGTTGCGTTAGGAAATATAGCGATTTTTTCTCCAGAGATTATTTCCACTTTAAAAAAAGCGATCCAAGATCCCAACAAATCGGTTCGACAACAAACACTTCAAATGCTTCACGCGAAAGGAGAATCCGCCCGTGAACTACTTCCAGAAATCACTAAGGCGCTAGAAGATTCAGATCCTATCGTACGTTTGTATGCGCGTCAGGTTCTTCAAAAATTTCAAGAAAAACCGCCTCAGGAAAATAATGCAACAGAAAATAACACAACAGAAAAATAAGTCCAATTCAATCCCAATAGAGATTAATTTTTACCTCTTGAGAAATTTATGCAGAACGATTTCAATGCAACAGAAAATAACGTAACAGAAAAATCTCTTTCAAATGAGACTCTGACAGAACCCTCCCAAGAAAAATCAAAAACAAGAGTGACCTTTATTGAATTTTCGGTCTTTCTTATTATTATTTTTTGTTTTGTTCAACTCACTTCAAGATGGTTTACTATGGCCTGTTATCTAAATTTTTTAGATGGGTTCCAAATCACTTCTCCGCTATTTTCCGGGATCGTAGGAAGCGTTTTTTCTGTGTGCGTGTTGAGCCTTTATTTACCCTTTATCAGCCACGCCTTTCCTCGATCTCTTCTTGCGGGTGCGCTTTTTTTGAATGGACTCGCCGGAGGGGTAGTCTTTGGGCTTCATGTGCTTGCTCCGGATTTAGGAAATTATGGAGCGGTCCTGTTCGGAGGATTTCTCGGTTTTTTGGGAGGTGGAGCGATGGCCCTATTTCTCGGACTTGCCTTTGATGAATCCGACAACTTTCAACACTTTGTCAGTATTGTCTTCTCCCTTTTCGGGATGTTCGCGTTTTCCGCATTTTTAGGATATCTTATGACCACTTATCCTAATATATTTGGCTTTCTGGTTCATTTACTGGGGATAGGAGCTTTGGTTTTTGGAGGAATTTTAGGGTACGCGTCAAGCTTTCTGATCACGTGGATTCTTTTAAAAGAAGGCATTAACAATTTTTTTAAGCTTTTGATTTGTGCTTTTTGCGCAGGGCAATCCGTTCAAATTGCATATCAGTCGTTTCAACAGCTCTTATAATTTAAAATGGAAAGGATTGTGTCGCATAACGAAGATCCCTTCTCTGCAGATCGGAGTTTGGACACAGAATGATTTATGAAAAAAATACTGCCATTCCTTCTATGCGTTCTCTCAATCACTTCTTTTTTAAGTGCAGACAAACTCTATCTAAAAGATGGTCGGGTGCTGGAAGGAGAAGTGAGCGAAGAAGGCGATTTATTCATTATTAAACTCAAATATGGAAGTCAAAAAATTACGCGTGATAAGGTCGATCATGTTGAAAAAACAGCTTCTGCAGATTCTGAATTTGAGACTCGTTGGAAAGATGCCGCTGAAAACGTTGAAAAACTGGTTGAGTTAGGACAATGGACACAAAAAAATAAACTCAAAGAACAACATCAACAAGTTCTCCAAAAATTACAGAAACTCAATCCTAATCATCCCGGGGTTCAAAAACTGGTTTATGAATACGAAAAAGAAGATCGTAAATTTGAAGACGATAAAGGACGTGAAGCCGAGATTTTGACTCATGTGGGCGCAGGGTTCAAAGTCCTTAAATCCGATCACTATATGGTTTTTTATAACTCTAATACTGAATTTGCCCGAAAGCGCCTCGGTCAGTTTGAAAAACTTTATGATGAATTTTATAAATATTGGGAAAAAAAAGAATTTACCTTAAAAACTCTTCCAGAACGAATGATTTGTCTTTTATTTAACTCCAGAGAAGATTTTCAAAGCTATGCTCAAAGAACGGGTGGACTCGCACAAGCTGGAGGCTACTGGAGCAGTCAAACGAACTGGACCTATTTCTTCAATACCGGCAAAAGTGCCGATGTCCTCAGAGTCGAAGAAAGTATCGAAAAACAAAAAAAACGTATTAAAGAATTCGAAGAACAATTAAAAGAACCGAAATACAATCATCCCGATAATAAAAAAATACTGACGGAAATGAAGCGCGATCTGAAGGCATTTGAAACCGATTTTGAGAAACGTATCGTTGACGAAAATCTCTCGATCACGATTCATGAGGCCACGCACCAACTTTGCTATAATTTGGGGGTGTTGAATTTGAATTATGCCGCTCCGAGTTGGCTCGTTGAAGGACTCGCAGTTTATTTCGAAACAGGAACGCCTTCAGGGGCGTGGTTAGGCCCCGGACGAAAAAATAAAGAATATATTTCTACTATTCAAAAATCGTATGCGACAAATAAGATCATTCCGCTTGAAAAGTTCTTGACCATAATGGAGGGCTTTTTTAGTGGGGGTGTCGATACGCATACCGGCTATGCTTTGAGTTGGTGCTTTATTTATTTTTTGATGCGTAGTAATCAATACGAGCCAAAATTACGAGCTTATATTAAAGAACTACTCGTGGCAGATCCGTATAAAAAATACAGTTCCAAGGAAGTGATGACGCTCATCGAAAAACATTTCGGTCCGATGGATGCCTTCAAAAAGGCCTGGGAAAACTCATTAAAAAATCTGGATGCGATTCCAGATTAAAGTAATTGAATCAATCTACGCTCAACTGCTCTAAAAAATTATCTTCCTTTTTATAGGCTCCGCCCAAATCGGAATGTTTCCAGTCAAAACATTCCACATGTTTATCCCAAAAAAGAATATTGACCGCGTTCCCATGTAAATCAGGTGGAGCCTTGTTATCCGCGAGAATAGGCACAAACCAAGAAGAATTTTTTACATTTTCAATCCGAAACGTGTTTTCCGAGTTTCGTCGAGCTAAATAACCGACCTTTTGAATTTCTTTTGGATCTTTCGGAATCGACTTACGAAACGTTTCATATTCTGAAGTATAGGGACAATAAAGAATGTGTTCTTCTCCCTTTACTAATAAGCCTTCTCGAACGATACATAAGAGAAGTTCTTTTCCAGAGAGTGGTGGAAGCTTCTTATGAAACGAAGTATAAAGCTCCATTGCGGCTCCAAGTTTATACAGATGAATCTGACATTGATGGAGCTTTTCTAACTCCTTGGTTTGCTTCCACACAGGAATCAACAACGCAATAAAAAACAGGAGCGTCACCATCAAATTTCGTCTCAACATAAAACGAGCCCGAAATTGATAATGTTGCGTAAGATAAACCAGCGCCGCTCCCATTCCAACCAGAGGGATTAGCATTAAAAAAATATCGGTATTATTGGTCGGTTCCATACGACGCGCAATTCGTGGATCAAACACGGTTGGCGCGGTATGGACATCGGCTGGAACATTCGTCGGAACAAAGACAATAGAGCGAGTGTTCGGTTTAGCTTCCGCAAATTTTTTTTTGGAAGAAGGCCGAGAGGGCAGGGGAACCGCTGGCATAGAAACATCCGTAGAATCAAAAGACGCAAAAACATCCGTTTCTGCGGGAGATGATTTTTGAAGTTCGGGAAAAACATCTGTCTTTTCTGGAGTTCCCTTCAATTCGGGAAAAACATCTGTCTTCTCTGGAGTATTTTTTGTGGCTTTACCTGTTTTTTTGGTGAATTTCGTACTTCTGGTTTTTGGGGAGAGTCCTTCCTGATAAGCGTTTTCCATTTTCTCTTCAAGCGAATTACTTTTCTGTAAGTTTTCTGAAAGCCTCGCCGTTTTTTTAGTGAGTTTAGTTTTCTTAGTTAGTTTGTGTTTGCTAGTGGGCGTCTCCGTTTCATCAGATCCTTTTTTCCTGAGTTGTACGGTCTGATCGCGACCCGTTTCGCTCCCAAATTCAGAAGGTGTTCCGGTAGAATCGTTTCCAATTTTGGCTTTTTTTGTTTTTTTTGTCCGAAGAGCGTCTTCTTGGGGCGGGGGGGTTTCTTTAGAAATTTTTTTAGTGTTTTTTCTTTCGAGTTCTACTCGTTTTGTCGAGCGTTCTTCAATATCCTTTCTTCGTAATTGGACTGTTTTTTCTTCTTTAGCACCTCCCGGAAACGGAGTTTGTTTCTGGCAATGCGGACAAGCGACCTCTTTTTGTTTTTTGACTTTACTCGTGATGGTTCCTTCACAAAACTGACATTTAAAACGAACCCTAACCTCTTCAGGCGAAGACGAAATCCGCACAGGTGTTTGGCAGGCTTTGCAAGCTACTTTTCTTCCCGCTTGTTCTTTTTTGGCCCAAAAAGCTTTTCCGCAACTACAAGTCGCCTTAATTACAAACTCGCTCATGGTGCTCCGTAGTGTTTATTCTTTGACTTCATCCGTGGAGGGGGTTTGAAGTTGTTTAACAAATAAAGGTAAGGATCCTTGATGCTCTCCGTCTACTGTAATATCAATACTATATTCTCCAAACCTCTCTAATTTCAAGTGCTGTACCTGTAGAATAAGATTTGCGGCTATAGAATTTTCATCTGCAGGGCATTTAATATTTAAGGTTCCATCTAGAGTCGGAATGACGATTTTTCCATCTGCATCAATAAAATTAATTCGAATACGATGTTTTCCTTGTTCTGTTTTTGACAAACGAATACGAAGCGCAATCGCGCAAAAGGGGTGGATCATTGGTATTTTACGTGACCATATATGATCGAACGCACCCAAAAGATTTAACTTTCCCTGTGAGTCGGTAGCCGCATCACATAGTGCCAAAATTTCCAACTTCATGCGCGATCCTTATTTATTTTCATGGGTTTGTTTAGACGCGAGTTCGGTCCAGAGCGATTCGACAAATTGTTTTTTTTCTGAATTTGAAACATAAATACGGTAAAAAGATTCTTGTTTCAAGGATTGAACCAGTTTAGAGTGATCTCCAATATCGATGTTTTCCCCTTTTTCTGGATCGGAGATAAAGATTTTTTTTAAGGCATTTTGGCTATCCCAGTCATACCAAGTATATCCAGACGCTTTGGGTTCATCGATAAATAAACACACCTCGTCGCCTTCTTGAAAATGAGATTGATGGTTTTTTAAAATTTGTTTAAATTTCAATTTCAGTTGGGTATCCGAATCTTTGAGCCGTTTTCCAATATCGACACATTTATAAAGATTTCTATTGAGCAATCTTGTCGCCATTGTTGCAATAAAGGGATCCCCCGAGAGCGAAAAAAAAGAAAGCGCCCCCCAGACAATACTATCATCAAGAGCCAAGTACGTTTCCAATTCAGGAGTTTTTGTCTTGAAGTATTGAGCGAGAGGATGTTGTGTCGGGAGGCCCGTTTTAGAGGTTTTTTTTTGGCGTATCCAGAAAGCGGCTTTTCGGAGTAACGCGGTTAACATCTTTTCGGCAGAGCGGGTGGTTTTATGAAGATAAACACTAGTATAGAGAAGAAATCTCGCCATCAAATACACTTCTGCCGCTCGGTATCCTTTTTCGGAAAGAACGAGTCCTTTCTTGGTTAAAATATCTCCTTGAGTTTCGACAATAATATCCTTCACAGTGAGACTATCCAAGAGCCAATGCACATCAAAATGTCCAAAATCGATTCCGGACATATAACGATCTCGAACTAAGTAATCCAAACGGTCGGCATCGAATTGACTGGAGATAATACAGGAATAAATATCGGTTCCAGGATCTGCAAGAATCAACTCGATCACTTCTTTGGAAAGTCCTTTACGGTATTGCTCTAGACAGCGATGAACCTCCGTTGTCGGGTTTTCAATAATGGTGCTAGTCCAGTATTCATGCGATTTTTGTATGGTTTGTTCATCCTCAATGGTTTCGAAGGTATGACTGAACGGGCCATGTCCGATATCATGAAGTAGGGCGGCACACAAGGTGGCTAGTTCTTGTTGGGGATCCAGTTTTTTAATTTGATGAGTAAAGACCAACGCGTTTAAAATTTGTCTTGCACATTCTAACGTTCCCACACTATGGGCGAATCGAGAATGAGTCGCTCCGGGATAGACGAGATCGGAGAGTCCTAATTGTTTAATACGTCGGAGTCTTTGAAATTCGCGGGTATTAATGAGGGCCCAGAGGAGTTGATCCTTGGGCGTGGAACTAAATCGAATAAGGCCATGAATCGGGTCCCGCAAACGCTGTTCTTTATTCAAAATTTTATCCTTTTCGCAGGCTCAGAAAAAAGGTCATTCTGCGCTATATCTTGGATCCAGAGCATCCCGTAATCCGTCTCCGAGGAAGTTAAAGGCAAACACGGTCAGGGAAATAAAGGTTCCCGGAATCAAGAAGAGATGAGGCGCATCTTTCAAATAGTCTTTGGCATCGGTTAGCATATTTCCCCAAGAGGGAGTCGGGGGTTGAATTCCTAAGCCCAAATAAGAAAGTACGGATTCATAAACGATATTACTTCCAATCGCTAACGTGGTCGCAACAATGACAGGAGCCATACAATTTGGAATCAAATGATGAATAATAATACGGGCATTTGAAAGGCCCAAGGCTCTCGCGGCTTCAATAAACTGAGTTTCTTTCAAAGAGAGAATGGATCCACGAACCAGACGAGCGACAACCATCCAAGAAAAGAAAATAATGACCAGATTAATTTTTCCAATAGAAATCCATTTTTCAGAAATTTCCCAATATTGAACGATTGAGCCCAAGAGGGGAACTTTTTTCATATCTACTGCGGAGAGAACAATCATAAAGGGTAATACCGGAATCGCGAGCATCGCATCGGTAAATCGCATCAAAGCGGCGTCGATCCCTTTTCCATAGAATCCGGCCAAACTTCCAATTAAAACTCCCAAAATGGAGGCTAAAACAGAGGAAATAATTCCAACGGACAGCGAAATTTGGCCCCCATAAATAATGCGAATAAATACATCAAATCCGATTTTATCGGTTCCAAAAAAGTTTCCTTCCCATGACGGAAACGAGGGTTCAAGATACTTGCTTTTAGAGATTTCAATAACACGTTTCCGAGCGTAAACGACTGATTTTACTTTGATTAAATAATAATCCGAGCGATGGGAGAGTAGTGTTCCCTTCAGAATATCGCCATTTTTCTTGATCCATTGGGTTTGTTTTTCTGGATCGGATGATTCTGGTTGGACCAACTCGGATTTAAGGATCTTCCATTCGTTCCCGTAACGGACTGGGGTAAAAACATACTGGTTTTCGTTCTTGCTAAAATCTCCGTAGAGAACCGTCTCGTCGTCGAGTAGCAGACGGTATCCAAAGAGTTTATCATATTCAAAGCCGGTCCAGAGCGAGAATACGTAATAACTCAGGGGAGAACAAAAGAGAATCAATCCCACAATAAACTTCAGCGAGATCACAGCAAGACGATGTTTGCGAAAGCGCTTCCAGAGAAGTGCTAAAAAACTTTCCGCAGGAGCCATCAGTTCAGAAGTCACGATTATTATTCTCCTTTACAATAAGAATAGCCAAAGACGGCTCCATAAAGGCTAGAGATACGTCCAGAGGAATTGTATTGACCGCCTCCAGAATAATCTTCAGCATATTGTAATCCAGAATACGCATAGAGTCCGGTTTGAGTCTCTTTGAATACGACTCCGGCCCATTTTAAGCGACATTCAGGAATATCCAGCGCGTTTTTGGAGATTTTCCAACCCTCTTCAAGAACTCCGGTTTGTACCACAATAGCGCCCGGAATCGTTTTTTCGATATAGGATTTACAAAAGGCCTCGATTTTAGCTTCGTGATAAGGAAAAGTCGCCGAGACTACAGGCAAATTGGCATGAAATGCTTTTCGAGCGTCCTCAATCGCTTTGTCCATTTCTGGGAGGAGTTTAGAAGTTTCTGGTGATTTTCCTAGAGGTTGATACAACTGCTGAATCGCTTTTTTCAATTGTTCGAGAGTTTTTTGACCTTTATTAAATACAATATCAACCGTATCTGCGCTGTTCGCCTCATTGGATTCGTGGTAACAATAAATACCGGTCCCTCCAGCAGAATGTTTCTCGACCGTAGCCATCTTTTCTTTGATAAACTTGAGTTTGGGTTCATAGGCACTATTCAAAATTATTTCTGCAATCCTATTCCCGTCTTCTCGATACTGTTCTAAAGCTTTGCGATACAAACTAGGTTTTTCATACTCGCTAGTAAAATGGCCCCCTACCGGATCACTGAGGTCTGCGTATTTTGTTTTGATTAAGGATTCCAAGGCTACAAAATCGGTTATACATTGTTGAAATTTTTCGGTGCGATTTTGAAGTGTTCCATAGGTCCAGTCTTCTTTTTTGGAAGGATTAAATTTTTCTATAGAGGGCCAGTAAGGTCTGCATTCATTGATAAATGTTTTTTGACGTTCAAGCAATTGTTGCGCAATCTCTTCTTGAGCCTGAAGCTGGTCTGTCTCTTGTTTTAAGACTTCTTGTAATACATTAAGACTATTTGAAAATAGCAAATTATAATTTTTAGATTTTTCCTGAAGCGTCGCAACGGCAGGATGTTCACTAGGACAATTATTATTTTTGAGGTCAGAAGTAATACTTTCCAGTTTTCGATTCAGGCTATCGAGCGCGTAAATGGTTTGTTGTAGTTCTTGAATCGGATACGACTTTTTTTTAAAGGCTTCAGAATTTTGCGAAAGACTTTGACAGTATTCTATCAGTTGTTGATTTCCTTCTACTTCTGCCATGTTGCGTTCTTGTCGTTTTAACGTTTCTTTCTGTTGATAACCCAGCTGTACGGTGGCTTCTGGTTGTTTCGGATTTTGAGATTCCGCTTGGGCAATCTCTGTATTGATTCGTTCTTGAAGGATATTAATAGTACTTGAAAAGAGTGAATTATATTTTGTTATTTTTTCGTTAATCGTCGCAACAGCAGGGTGTTGATCCGGGCATTTGTTCTTTTTCAGGTCGCTACTAATAATTTCTAATTTATTATTAAGACTTTTAATATTATGAAGACTTTGTTGTAAATCCTTGAGCGGAGAAGTTGTTTTTTTAAAGGCTTCGGGATCTTGAAGGATATTCTGGCAATAGTCGATCATCTGTTGCTGTCCTTCTAATTCAGAAATATTACGTTCTTGTCGTTTTACGGCTTCTTTCTGACGATAATCTAGTTGTATGTTAGTTTCAGGTTGTTTTTCTGTTGTGTTTTTAGGAGTGACAGGAACTTCAGTTTCAGTAAGTGTAGCCTTTCCTTCGAGAATATCGATGGTTCTCGCGAGGGATTCGTTTGCGCTATATACGCGTTCTACAAGTGCTTTAGATTTTGGGTCCTGAGCGTCCTTGAATGTTTGTATCATCTGATCTAATTTATTTTGTAGTTGGATTATTTCCCGAATACAACTCGCAAAGTCTTCTGTATTGTTTTGCTTTTCCTCAGAAACAGGTTCTGTTTTTGTTTCATTCGTTGGCGTAGGGTTTTCTGGAGGAAGTTGCGTCGATGGATTTTTTTTTGCTTCAATCATTTTTAAAGCATTATACAAATTTTCCCGAATGGGGTTCAGTTTTGTGTTGATTGCCACGACATCGGCATCGCTATCTGGACACTGATTTTTGGCTAAATCGTCAGCAATATTCTCCAATTTTTCATTGAGTTGCTTCCAGTTTCTAATCCATTCTTCAAGTTGTGCTGGAGTCGTTTGCTGTTGTTTAAAAGCTTCTGGATTCTTAACAATTTCGGTAAAGAATCGTAAATGCCCTAGGCGATCCCGTTCTATTTCTTTTAGATTGGATTCTTGACGCTTCAACGCTTCTCGCTGACGATAACTCAGTTTTTGTGCGTCTATTGAAGAAAGGAGTATACTGAAGAACATTATCAAAAAATAAAAAGACAATTTTTGCATATGAATTCCTTAAATAAATACCTCATTGATTTGTAGGGGCGATTCATGAATCGTCCCTACAATCGCCTACGAATCTAGCTATGTTGAATACGAGGATCAACCACCGCATAAAGAACATCTGCGATGAGATTGAACAACATTGTCAAAAAAGCCAGAAACATAAAGGAGGGCATCACGACATTAGAATCTTTTTGTTTAATCGCTTCATATAAAAGGGATCCCATTCCTTCCCAAGAAAAAATGGTTTCTGTGACTAAAGCTCCAGAAAAGAGAAATGGCATAGAGGTCGCAAGAACCGTAATGACCGGAATCAGCGCATTACGTAAGGCATGTTTAAAAATAACCATATCTTCATCGAGTCCTTTGGCGCGAGCGGTCCTCACATAATCTTGCCCAATCACTTCTAATAGAGAGGTTCTGGTGTAGCGGATGAGCATCGCAATTTCATAATAGGCTAAAATACAAACAGGCAGGACAAGGTGGCGTGCAAAATCAACCCAACTATTCATAGACGCAATTTTAGGAGACACCATTCCGCCAGAGGGGAACCAGCCAAAATAAAAGGCGAACAAATAAATACTTAAGAGACCCGAAAAAAAAGTAGGAACCGACATCCCCACAAATGCAAAAGCATTAATAGCGTAATCGATCTTTCGATATTGATAAGCGGCTGAAATAATACCGAGTGGAAGCGCAATGATCATGCTAAGCGAAAACGCCATTAGTGTTAACCAGAGGGTATTAATTAAGGTATGTTTTAGACGAGTCACTACGGGTTCTTTATAGACATGAGAGTTCCCAAAATCTAGACTTAAAAAATTAAAATTGAGATCCCATAAATTTTTCCAGAAAGAATTCACGATCCGTCCGAGCCAAACACCATATTGAGTTTGAGTAAATGTGCGAATAAAGATATCGGAGTTTGATAGGGATCGATAATCACTATCATTTTGTCTCCACCAATCTTTCCAATACTTACAAGCTTCCTCTCGATCTTCTTCTCGAAAATAGCGACTGCCTCGGAGTGTTTGTCCTTTTTGGACTCGCTCGAAACTTTCTTGACGTTTTTCAACGGAATCCCGTTCTTTAATATCCGAGGTCAAGATACTTAAAAGGTTCAGGATTAAAAAGAGATGAGGGTTTGAAATTAAGGTGTTGCGTTTCAATTCGACAATTAAAAATTCAATATAAGGAGTTCCAACACGAAGTATTCGCTCCACTGCTTGAGGACGAGAAATTTCTAATTTCAGTTGTGCCGTTGTCGTTCTGAGGGTTATAGGGTCGTATTCGGTTTTGTAGGTTTCGTACCAACTGATCCAATCTCCATTTGGGGTCGTGGACGCCAATTCTCGTAGAAGTTTGTTCAATGCGAGCATTTGTTCGATATAAGGAGAAGGTTCTTGATTACTGGAAGAATAGTGATCGATTTTTTCCTGCCAGTCTTTTTTTATTTTCATCAGAACTGGCACACAAACCCCGCCCCAATTTCGCAGTTCTTCTAAAGCTAAATCGTGGTTATTTTTTTCGTTCGCATATTTCTGAAGTTGTTGATTATGCTGACCTTGTTCCTCTTGAAGTATTTGATATCGTTTAGCTTCCGCGGATGACAGATCTGTTTTCTCTTCTAAATTTTGAAGTTCTTTAGCATAAGGAAAGGTGTCGACTGGAGAAGGGGGAATCAGATGTTTTAGATGAGCTTCTACATTTTTTTCCAAATCTTTAACGCTCAGATTTAAGATTGCCGGTTTATCCAGATTAAACTGTTTGGCCAACCGTTTCTTATCTCGAATGGTCATTTTGGGGTTACTGGCCATTTTTTCATCTAATGGATTCGGCATCAGAGAAATGATATAAAAGATTACAACGGAAAGAATGGGAAGCAAAATGGCCATTTGCAGTAACCGTCGTACAATAAAATGAAACATAGCAACCTCGCCTGTGCTTTAAAAGAGGCGATTTATACCTAGATAACCTCGCCTATGCTTTAAAAGGGGCGATTCAGAAATCGCCCCTACAATAGGATTTCGTCGTTGCGTTAATTCGAGCTAAATCCCCAATATTCCGAATTCCAAGAGACTGGGGTATCGGTTCCAGTGATATACACATTCATTAATTTTTTATGGCAAGCCATCACATCGGTGCGAAAATAAAGGGGAAGAGCAGGAACATCTTCTACCCATAATTCTTGTTCCTGACGTAAAAGTTCCGCTCGTTTTTCCCGATCTAAAATGCTAGAAACTTTCAAATCGAGTTCATTACTGCGTTCATTTTTCCAGCCCGGATAATTTTGGCCTTTCCAGCTATTTTCTTCGCTCGGAATATTTTTAATGGCCCACAGGACTTCCCCATCTGAAAAAGGACTCATAGTCCAGGCATACATAGCGAGATGTGGGAATTGACGTTTATTCGTTGTTTCTCCGAAAAAGAGTTTTGCTTCTTGATTTTTGATCGCAACGTCGACCCCAATTTTTTTCCATTGAGATTGAAGAATTAATTGGACCTCTTCACGAACTTTATTTCCAGTGGTGGTTTGAAAGACAATTTCCAATTTTTCTCCGGCCTCGTTTCGTCGAATTTCATCAGAATACTCTTTCCCATTCAAATCCTTGAGCTTCCATCCTGCGGATTCAAGAAGGGCTTCGGCTTTTTCTGGATCAAAAGCATATTGTTTCACTTTGGGATGGAATCCATAGTGTTGCTCCGGGAGCCAAGAATGGGATACCTTTTGGCGTCCTTCAAAAAGAGTTTGTACGAGATATTCGCGATTCATTCCATACATCAAGGCTTGTCGAACGCGTTTGTCTTTTAAAATGGTACTATCCAAATTACAGTCAATGTGTTCCCACACCAATCCTGTGATCGTAAAAACATTCACCTCACTTCCATGAGTACGCTCTAATCGAAGAGATTGATCCATCGTCATTCCAATGGGAGAGATCATTTGGACTTCATTATGAATAATTTTATCTTCGAGCAAACTCGTTTCTTTCACAAACTGATAAATGATTTCTGTGAAATGGGGTTCTTGTCCATACCAATACGGATTTTTTTCCAAAATGATGTGGCTTCCAGAGGCCCACGCTTTGACACGGTAGGGGCCATTGCAAACAGGCTCACGCGCCACTTTAGGATGCGTATGATAATTAACAGGATCTTTCCGGTAAATCGTTTCCAAAGCATGTTTAGGAAGGACATAAATATCATCTTCTACGGCATAAGCATAAATTTTTTTCCAGGTGATGACCAAAGTCCGTCCCTCGTTTTTGGATTCCATTTTTTCCATTTTTTCGTAGACATCACGCGAGACTACAGGTTGAATTTCGTCCATCATCACTTCATACGCAAACAAAAAATCTTCTGCCGTTAAAGGGTGCCCATCGCTCCATTTTGATTCGCGCAGATTGAACGTCGTACGCATCCGTCCATCCTCTAAAAGTTCCCAGAGTCCATTTTCGAGGGTGGGAATTTCTAACGCAAGTTCTGGAAACACTTTCCATTCATGGTCCAACTCAGTTAACTGTCGGAACATATGACCATAAAATTCTTTTGAGGCCGACATTTCTTGAAAGAGCGGGTCCAGACTGTCGGGTTCTTGGTTAATGGCGATGGTGAGGGTTTTTTCAGCTTTAGGGTTTACCGATTTAAATAAGGCCAAATAATTGGGATGACGATGACGAGAAGAGGGTTCTGGAGCTACGGTCTTTGAATTGTTTACTGTTTTATTATTTTCTGAAACAGGGGGGGTGGGTCCTGTCGTTTCTTTGCGTGAGGGCCACGAAAAATTTTGGAGAACGGCGGCTGTATTTCCATCCATTTGAATGTTGATATTGAGGTTAATATCAATTTGAGAAGGAAATAACGTCGAACGAATATCGGATCCCGTTTTTCGAGATTCTTCTTCTTTAAAACGTTCAATCACACTTGCGGGATCGTTTCGAATTAAAGCAACAAAAATGAGGGTTAGACAAAGAAAAACAATAGCAAAAAAAGTAAAAGCCTGCTTCATAAAAAAATACTCCCATCCTTGGAAAATCAAAACTGCCACGACGTCAGAGTTTCTTTAATCGCGAATTAACGCATGGATCACTCCGTCATTGTCACAAACATAGAGAAGTCCCTGATAAAAAAACGGAGTATTTTCGAGGGGTTTCTCGAATGTTTTTTTCCACAGGAGTTTTCCAGAAGTATTATCGAGACAATAGACAGCGTTATCTTGTCCGGAAACATAGACGGAGTGTTCATCTACTCCGGGACTATATTTTAAAGCGCTTTCGGTCTTAAATTGCCAGAGTGCTTTTCCAGTATTGATATCAATCGCATAAATATTTTTGTCATTACAAGTAAAATACAGAGTATTTTCTAGAAGGACTGGGGGGGCATTGATAATATCTTCTACCGGAAATTTCCATTGAATTTCAAAAGATTTGTCTCCTTCTTTGAGACAAACCAAATTACGGGTATCGAGACAGAGATAATGTCGATTATCGGAACCAAGGACAGGAGCGGTTGTTAACAGCCCCTCTAACTTCGTTTTAGGTTTTATTTTGGGCTTTTCTTTTTGGTTTAATTTTTCTTTTAGAACAGAAACAGGTACACGGTAATATCCTTTTTCATTATCTGCAAAATAAAGGGACTCTTTAGAAAGTACTGGCGTAAAGACGACTGCGCCTGTTGTTTCCCATTCGGCCAAAATTTTTCCTGATTTAACGGAGAGAAACACCAGTGATTTTAGTAACCCTAAACAGAAGAGATCTTCGTCTAGCACCACCAGAGTGCTTTTACTAGGCTTCGATAAAATAGGGGGCATTTCCCATAAAAGTTCATGGGTCTTCAAATCGAGACAATAAATTTTACGGTCAGTCGAGAGACAATACGCTTTACCGTTTTTGATCAGAAACGGTAAAACGATATCCGATAGCCCTTCGGCTATTTTTACGGACCAAAGTTCTTTGCCATTTTTTGCATCAATTGCAAAAAATTTGGCGTTACGATTAGCAACATAGAGCGTTGACTCCTGAAGTTGAAGCGGAGATTCAATGGGCCCCCCCGTTTTAAACGTCCAAAACGTTCCTCGTTGCAGTGAAACTTCAAAAGTGGCCTGAATATCGCTTTTAAATAAAGTCTTTGTTTGGGATTCAAATCCTTTTTGGCTGAATTTGAGTTCGATTTTATCTTCTTGATATGGAAATAAGAGATGATCCTGAACCCCCAAATTTTTTCCGTCTTGGGTTACCTCAACCATCTCAGGATTCGATTTAAGCGCAATTGGAATTTTCAGATCTACGCAAATCTCTAACGATAATAATTTATTGTCATTCAAAAGTTTTTGGCTCTGCTCAAACGCGGTGGCAAAATCCTTCTGTGCGATCGCTTCTTGAATAGTTTCTATATATTTTTGAGCGTCGATGGTCCGTGATTCCAGTTCTCGTTCCGTTTGTTTTTTTCTTTTGTACATCGTCTCCAATAAGATCTTGCATTCATCGAAATTTTTTTGTAGCCGAACTTCATTTTTTGAATCATTGATTTCTTGGGCCAAGCTTAACGCGTCTTGAAGAGATTTGACCGCCTTTTCATAAAATTCGATCGTAAGCGTTTTTCGATATTCTTCTATTTCCCGATTTTTGGTGTTAAAAAAATCTTCCATTCGTGATTGAAGAAGTGTCGTAATCTCTTCAGAAATAGCCTTATAGGCATTCGCGTCCGTTTGGATCCGATCCAACTCTAAATTAAGTTTATAGGTATGATAAGAATACCCGAAAGAAGTGGACTTGCTTTTCAGTACTTCTAATTTTTGATAAGGATTTTTAGTATCCCATTCTTTCATCAATTGATACGATTTGACCAAGTTTTCTTCATTGACAATTTGTGTTTTAACCTGTGCAATCTCTTGAGGAGATTCTTTGGCACTAAAAATTTCCTTAAATTCAGTACGAAGTTGTTGGGTATAGTTCATTCCTAAAAACATATATCCACCCACCACTACGAATACGGCTAAAAGGACAAGAACAATCGTTTTTACGGCACTTTTAGCGCTTTTTTTCGATTGTTGTGATTGCATTTGATTCCGCAGAAATTGAATTTTCTTTTGAATATCGTTGCGTCCGGGATTCAGTGTCAAAATTTCTTCACAAAAGGCAATCGCTTCGCGAAGTTGATTGCTCGCAATCAAAACGGCCACATCTTTTTCCAGCTTCTCTGATAATCCTTCTTGTTGGGAATGAGATTCTTCTTGCGCACTTTCAAGAGGAGTATCGAAACTAATCGATTTAGATATTTTGGGGCGCGCGGACGAATCTGGCATCGCGGGCAAATCGTTTTGACCGGACAACGGAGCATCCAAATCAAACGATTTTTCCTTCGGCGTACTGGTTACTGGAGCTTTTGAAGGAGGCGGTTCTTCAAATTCAGAAGGATACATCGGTTCATCAAGAGAACCCAAAAATCCATGACCCGCTCCTCCCGGTTTTCCAGCACCCGAAGAAGGAGAAAACTTTTCGATTTTCGGAGGCACCGCAGAAGTTGGAGCCACCGCAGGTTTAGGAACCGTGTTCGGCTTTGGTGTAGTAGCCGGTTTAGGGGCAGGAGAAGAAAAGGGTTGAGAGGGGGGAGGCGTTCCCGGAGCGGCATTTTCAAGGAGAGAAAGGAAACGATTCACCGACTGTTGTAATTCCTCTCCATTGGTTTGGAACTCTTGTTCTTTAAGACATTCCTTGAGCATCGATAAAAACTGTGGCGGATTTTTCATGGAGGTTACGGCTGAGGAAAGCAAGTGATAGGAAGGCAGATTTTCTGCCTGCATATCTATAATATCGGAGATCGCTTTAATAATTAAGCTCATTTTTATAGCGGTACGGGACAAGTTCCCTTCCTGAAAATGAGAAATACAGGAATCTACCAGATTTCCTAGCACTTGAGATTTAGGAAAATAATCACAAGCAAAGGAAAGATAACCTTCAACAATTTCGGAAGAAGCGGTTTGATTGAGTAAGGCTAAAAAATGATTGTGCGCTTCCTCCGCATTCCCTGAACGTATTAAATTTTTGATTTCTTCAAAGATAGGCGTTAACGATTCAGATAAGGGTTCGTCTCTCATTTCAACCTCAGAAAAAAGAATTTTTTTCGTGTTCCTACTCGGTCTCGGTTACATATTAAAAGCTTTATCAGATATGATCTTAAGTGTCTTCATTATAGCAAGGGCAAGGAGAATATCTATCTTTGTAATGAAAAAACTGGCACGCTGCTCTTCTTAACGTTTATAATAAATAACTGTACATTCATATCATTCAGTCTGATGAAAGAGGGGCTTTATGAGTGAAGAAGTAAAAGAAAAATTAATGGATGATAGTGATTTTGAGTCCTCGGATTATGACTCGCTCTCAAAAAATTTTTCTTCGACGATGATTTCTCGGGAGCGAGGGGAAGACTTTAAAATTGCTCACGATCTCGAAAAAATTTTAAATTTCCTCTTCCATCTGGAACGTACTTTTAGCGAAAAAATTCAGATGGACGATCTCAAAGAACGAATGTTTGGACATTTAAATCAAGAACTTGATTTCTTTAAAGAGAATTTCTTGATCCAGACCAAACAACCGATTTTTCACGATTTATCTCTATTTTCCAAACATTTTGAAGAACTCCTTCAATCCACGAATCCAAAACTTTCCGCCACACTTCAAGAATCTTGGAAACAACTCGCTCAAGAACTCAATACTCTTTTCCTTCGCTATAACGTCCCTGTCAAAAAATAGCGTCTTTATTTGGACTGGAGCCATTGCTTCCAAGCCTCTTGGTAGAGAGTTTTTAAGGGAAGAGACAGTTCTTTCCGATTGGCTTCGAGTTGTGTCAAATAGGCGATTGTTTTTTCCCATTGTTTTTCTTCAAAGGCCTGAATCGCTAGCTGTTCCAGCGCTTCACAAAAAAAATTCTGAAGGCTTTCGTCTCGGGGCTGAATTCCTTCATATTCTTTCGAATACGAATACACTTCAATCCAATTTTTTTGATTGTACATTTCAAAGAGGAGATTGCGGCATAATTGTTCAATTTTTTCCAGAATTTGGGGTGTTTCACCTCCGAGAGCCCGTACCCTTTTGAAATGATGAAAAGCGGGTTTTAGAAATTCAGGATAAATATGACGTTGATAATCTAATAATGTCCCTAAGCGAAGATGCGCTTCTCGATGAAGTTCCCAACACGCTATCGATTTTTCTAATTCCTGTCGAGCTTCTTTCCATTGCCCTTGAGAAATACGCTTTTCAGCTTCAAAACGGAACTGATAGCTCTGAGCAATGGGCCCCACTTCAGCGTTCCAATAAAGGGGGAAGGTTTTAAAAACGCCTGAGGAAAATAAATAAGAGAAGCGAGGCTCAATCCAAGGTTCTTCTTTTTCTTGGATCGCGAGAAGGGTCCAATAGGTCGAAAGTTCCATATCTCCATTTTGAAGCGCTTGATTGGACAAACTCTCATAAGAAATAGAAGCGTTTTTTAATGGCGAGAGTGGGGTTCGCAAGCGACGTAATTTCCGGTTATTGTCCAGATAGTTTGAAGTGAATAATTCGTAAGGAGTATGAAATTCGACATACCCATTATCATCTGAATTGATGGGAAACTCATCCAAATACTTTGCGGGAAATCCAGGAACTAACAGAAAACTATTAATCAAGTCGGCTTCAGTATGAATGGAAGCTCGTTTCAGGTCTTTTTTGACCTCGTCTTTTTGAAACAACCGCTCTGGAAGAAAAGGAGATGTTTTTTTTAAACCTATCAAGAGAATATCTGCTTTTTGATGAGGATGGTAAATATACATCACTGGAAACACTTCTCGAAACGCTTTGAGAAGTGTTCCTAAAGAAGTCCATGAAATTTCATAGGTTTGTAGCCATTGACAAAAGACCCCGTCTTCCGCCAATTTTTGAGAACCCACTTCATAAAATTCCTTAGTGAACAGAGAAGCGGCTCCGGAAATCCAGGGATTGGAGGGTTGTGAAATAATTAGATCAAGAGGGTGTTGAAGGCTCGCAAGAACCGTTCTTCCGTCTTCCGCAATACAGTGAAGAAGATTTTTTTTGAGTGGAGAGTGATTAATCTCTTGAAAAAAAGGCTCCATTTGAAAGACTTCTTGAATCAGTTCGGCACAATACACTTTTTCTAACGGGTGTAATAAAACCGATCCTACGGTAATTCCACCGCCGAATCCAATCACTAAAGCTGTTTTGGGATTAGGATGAAAAGCAAAAGGAAGATGAGCCAACAGAATTTCTGTCGGGAGATCCGCATATCCAGACGCGTCTTTTCCATTAATTCGGAGTACTTTTGTAAAATCAGTTTGGTTTCTTTTTTGATCGACAGTGACAATTCCACGAACGCCTTCTTGATAGGCAATTTGTTCCCATTGCTTTAAATAATCACTTCTGGAACGACGGACCTGTACATAAAGATAATTTGCACTAGTCATCGCTTGAGGGTCCCACTCAGGAATTCCGGTAAGAACTACCAAAAGGAGAGGAAGAAGCAGACTTATCAAACGAACTCTTCCAGAAAACCAACTGATCCCAAGGAGGAATTGGAGTGAAACCGTAAAGAGGAGCGCTTGATGAATCGTAAAAAAATATAAAAGTAAAATCCCTAGCAGAAATGGAGCCAAAGCGCCTCCGAGAGTATTCGCCATATACAAGAGCGAAACATTTCGCCCCGGAGGGGTCAGGGATAACACCATAGGAAAGGTGGCTCCTAAAATAAAACAGGTGGGAGCCATTAACAGAAAACAAAAAACAAATTGTCCGATATAAAGGTATTTTGGTCCAAAGACCTCAAAGTATCGAAAAAACAAATCGGGGAGAGCAGTTAAATAAAAAATAGAGAGGAATCCAAAAAAAGAGCCCGCAATCTGTAAATAACCCAGCACTGTTTTTTGACGAAATGAAAAGAAACTGGCGACCAAAGATCCCAGTGCTGTTGCCAATAAAAAGGTTAATAAAACGATACTGAACGCATACACAGAAGAACCCAAAACAAGAATGAGGGCCCTTGTCCAAAAATTTTGATACGCTAACGCAACAAAACCTAATCCAAAATAAAAAGCGCCAAAGCGCCAAGGAAACGGAGAATAGTGCGCGGTCAACGGGGGACAAGAAACGGATTTTCCAAGAAAGAAAATCAAAAGTCCCAAGACAATACAGACAAAAGACGTCACAAAAACACTGAGGGTCATTCCCCAAATGGGTTGAAAAACAAAGCCACTGAGGGTAATCCCACAAACGGCTCCAAACGTATTTATCGCATAGAGACGGCTTGATTGACGCGGTGTTTCTGCAAACAGGCTATCACAAAGAATAGGAAGGGTCGCGCCCATCGCTATCGTGGGTGGCAGTAAAATCAAGAGCCCTAGCCAGAAGCGCAAAGAATATCGAATGTCAAGCGGAAGCATTTGCAGAAGTAAAAAGGCAAGTAAGGTATAAATTCCAATAAAAAGTTCCAACCCGCCGTACCATCGCAAAGGGTAAGGCGAATACCTGCAAAATTTTGGAGCCCAAAAAGCGCCAGAAGCAAATCCGAACATCAAGACTGAAAGAAGAAATGCAGACGCGAGATGAGAAGAACCCAAGAGTAATCCCAGTTGTCGGAACCAGAGTCCTTCAAAAGAAAGTGAAGTCACGCCTGAAAAAAAGAGTGCAATCGCTAGAAAGAGTGGATTCACTTTAGCGGATGTCTGTACCACCGTTTAATTCTGCCTCCAGCCAGTCTCCACTGCGCGAGACGGAACGAAGCCCTTTAATGAGTTCTTTTTCATCACAAGTCGAGGAGAGTTGACGCGTAATAACCGTATAATATTCTTCTCCATTAAACTCTTGAATTGCAATCATTCCATAATAGAACCGTGAATTTAATCGTAAAAATAGACGGTCATTTCCAATTTCTGGAACTGAAGCGCAAATCGTATAAATGCTAACGAGTTCATCGCCTTGATCATCTTTCGCATCAAAAGACACATAAACAAACTGACGCCGATAATCGGGGCATTGGAGTCGAAGTAAATACTGGCCCTTGCTATTTCTCTTGTACGGAATTCGATGATCTTCGATAATTTTCTTTAAGAGGTTTTCAGCATTTCGAGAGTAATTGACCACATGAGTAGTATGAATTTTTAAGGCGGCGCTACTTTCGCTCTCAATATCAATATGGACTTTAATCAAAATGGCATCTAGCGAATCTTCATACAGATGTCCAGAGTTGAACCACAGATCAATCGGACTCACATCGGTATATAAAGAAAAGAGTAACCCCCCTTCGATAGATTCTCCGGGTTTGACGTAAGATTGAAAGTAGTCTTTCGATTTGAGGGGTTCGTTAAAATAGCCATCGCTATCGGATAAAAGAAAATGTTTAAAAGAAAAAAGGTGAGACTCTTTTCCTCGATTGATCATATTCATTTTTAGATAGAAGATATCTTTTTCATCTAGAGCATGTTGTTCTCGGAGACTGGCTGAGCAGTATCCTTCCTCTACCACTTTTTGTCCATAAGCGGTATGTAAAACTTTGATTTGGAATAAACGTTTGATCTCTTCTAGGTCCATAAAAGCTGAAAAAAACCTACGAGTTATTGGGGAATTTGGGCTATTTGGTTAGAAATAATGTCAAGTTCCTGCTGAGCGCTCTGAATTTGTTTGGCCATTTCTGCGATCAGGGAATCAACCATACGATAAGAATCTAAGCGAACCAGTAATTCTTTTTCTTGGGCAATCGAAATTTGCAAGGAATCGAGCTTTTTTAATTGATCTTCTCGAATTTGGATTTTTTTTTGTAAGAGTTCTTTTTGGAGGAGTACAGAAGGCTCTTCTTGAAGAACATCTTGTTGCAGGAGGAGTTCTTGTTGAAACTGACGTTTTCTTTGAATTTGATTCTCTAAATTTTGTCGTTGTTCTTTCCAAGATTGTTCCTGATTGAGAATTTGTTGCAATAATTGTCGTTTTTCTTCAAGCCGTTGAAGTTGTTCGCATTTTTTTTGCCACTCCATCTGCAAGATCTTTATTTCCTGCTGAAGATCTTCGATTTGATGTTTGGCCCCAGTTATTTCACTTTCGATTTGAGGAATTTGTTCGATTTGTTGTCGAAGTTGTTGAATTTCTTGAGCCGTTTTTTCCATTTGAGGAGACTGATCTTTGTTTTGTAAATACTGTTGATGTGCTTCTTGAAGGGATTGAAGAATCGCTTTTAGATCGATTATTTGTTGAGTGAGTTGTTTTTCTTTTTGTTGCGTGAGTTGTCGCTGTTGCTCTTTTTCTTGTAATTCGGATTCAATTTTTAACTGTTGCGATAACTGTTCTTGTTCCTCTTCTAAAGCAGGGAGTTTTTGAATCGCAAGCGAGAGCGTTTCGTATTCTGTTTGTAATTTTTCTTGTTGTGTTTGAATTTCTTGAAGATCTCGCTGAGTTTCTTCTTCGTGTACAGAAATTAAAGCGATCAGATATTTTTTTTGAAGTATTTTTTGCTGGAGATCTTGTTGCATTTGAAAAATACTGGCCACTTCTTGAAGGGTTTGAAAGAGTTCCTGTTGTTTTTGATCAATATCTTTTTGGAGTTGAGCAAGATTGTTATCTAGAAGTGAGGCCCATTCATGAATTCCCTCGCCAAGGCTTGGAAAAGCGGAACTCTGTTGAAAAAACTTCTGAATTTCTTGGAGCAGAATGAGTGAAGCCTCTGGAGAGTTTTTGGCGAGGGTGTTTTGACTTTCTTGATATTGGGTGAGCCAATCCTGAGCTGTCTTTTTAATGGCTTCACGAATGGGAGCATACGCCAAGAATTCTTTGCTCCAAGACTCAGCGGTTAATTCAGGAAGATCCCAAGAAACGATAAAAAGAGGCTCCGCTTTGTTTATTCTGGGGTCTAATCCCACTTTGATTTCTTGAATTTTTTGAAGTTCTTGTGAATAGGCTTCCGCAAATCTTTTTAAATCCTCTTGTTGGAGCCACGGATGTCGCATTAAAAAAAGTCGATGATGGCAAATTTCCAAGAGTCGGCACCACATCGCGCAAAAGAACAGCCGTTGAGTTTCTGTGAATTGAATTCGAATGGCTTCTGGAAGTGTTGATTCTGAAAGGTTATTTGGAACTGTAAGTGGGTGCTGTTGAAGGTATTGAGTATATTGATCTTGAAGGGTAGCAATTTCTTTGAGATAAGCGGAAAAGAAGTGGACTGTTTCTTGTTGATTTTGCTGATTTAGAGTTAGGCTTTTCTGGACTTGAGGAAGTTCTTCAGACAATACTAATTTATTTTTTTCAAGTTCTTGTTGATCGTGGTTGAACTTTAAAATTTTTTCACGATTTTGTTCGAATTGAGGCTGTATTTTTTGAAAATGTTGTTTGAATGTGTTGCCTTGTGCGATTTCTTGGTTGAGAAGCGGCCATCGATTTTTGGCGAGAGCCAATTTTTCTAACTGTGCTGGAACCTCTTCATACAAGGCCAGCGGTAAAGATTCTCGCTCTATTTCCAGTTGTTTCTGCTTTTCCTGAGAGTCGTCCCAAATGATTTTTTTTTGGGTTTCCCAAGACTGTATTTTCTGGTTCCAAACGTTCCATAGGTCTTCAGAAGCTTTCAGTTTATCCTTCACCGCTTCAAGGGCTTCTTTTGCGACCGTTTTCTCTCGGATGCCACTTTCCAGTTCTTGAATTTTTTCAGACTGCGTTAGCTTTAAGGGTTCTGTTTCTTTCTGTAAGCGTATTCGTTCTTGCTCGAGAACGGTAAGCTCTTGTTGTGTTTGAGCGCAACGAGTGAGTTCATTAATCGCTTTTTGCAAAAGGTCCTCAGCCGGGGCAAGTGCAATCAATTCTTTCTGGATCTGTTGTACAGACTCTTTCGTTTTTTCAATCGTTTGGAGCTTGATTTCTATAGTAACAAGTTCTGAAGGCAGTGTATCTGTAGCAGTGACTTCTTTTTGAAGTTCAAAAAATTCTTTTTTATCCGACTCGCATTGAGCCTGTTTTTGGAGCAACTGATCTCGCTCAATACGGGAAACTCCGAGTTCTTTTTCTCGCGCTTGTAATTGTTGAAAGGATTTTTGTTTTTTGGACTGGTGAAACGTTAACACCGCCCGCAAAAATTGATGACTCCATTGTTTTTGCTTTTGAAAGAAATCGTTTGGAGGAGTGGACTCTTTCGTAATCGATTCTTTTTTGAGCTTTAACTGTTCTAACTCCGAGATAACCAGTACGTTCCCTCGATCTTGGAAAGGTTTTAAAAATTCCTGACGGGCAGAGGCGTCTTGAATTAAATAGTCCTGATGGAGCCTTTGTGTGTACTCTTGTCTCTTTTCTCGAATTTGGGCAGAAAACTGTTGCATTAAAAGAAGATGCATCTCTAAATGAGAGTCCTTAAGAAGATTTTCAATCTGTTCGGTAAGCGTTTCTAATTCTTGCCATAAGCTCTCTAGCGCTTTTTGATAAGAAAAAATATCTCCGTGGTTTTGCATCGCAAGAATTTTTTCAATTTCATTGAGGTGAGTATGATGGGTTTTCAAAGTCTCCAAAAAGCGAAAAAGGATGTCGCTCTTCTCTTGTCCTATCCATTGCAACAGCGAAAAAAGGGTCTTGAGTTCAATTCGGAGTGGATTGACAAGACGCAGTTTAAGCATTTTGGTCGCCCATTGTGTATAAAGGGGCTGGGTCATAGAAACGGGGTGATAGCGACGGAGTTCAGCCAGATCGCCACTTAAAATTTGTTCCACGACGAGGGATTCATATTCGTTAGGACTTGTCTTTGAAATTAAGCCACTATATTCCTCAGCAGTTGTGTTTGCCGCTGACGAAAGTTCTAATCGATAATATTTGATGTCCTCAAATTCTAAAACATCGACAACTTTAAATGGAGGTAGTTCGGTTTGAGCTTGAAGACAAATCGCAAAGAATAACAAAAAAAGGGTCCAAATTTTCATTCCGATTCAACCTTGATTTTAAAAAAGGTGATTTTTCCACTCGTCGAATCTTCTACAATCAGAAGATCCTCAATTCCTCCTACGGGGCAAAGATAGGAACCCGCTTCATATTTTCCTTGATAGCAGTGCCAATTTGCGGAGAGCGGTTTTCGAATCGAATTTTCTTCCAAAAACGATTGTAGCGCCAGAGGAGTATTTTTCGCAAGAGTAAAAGGAGGCTTGTTTCCGGTGGCATCTGTAACCACTACTTGGATAATTTTTTCTTCGATTTGAAACGTCTGGTTTGTATATTCGGAGAGGCCGTTGAAATCATCTTTTGCTTGAACCCGAAACGTATATTTTCCAGGTTTTAAATCCGAATAGCTAGAAGAAGTGTTTTGGGTCCAATCACTCCAAGGATCAATTTGAAAACTCCGATCCAGTTGATATCGATACGCTTGGATTTTGCCATCGATATCGTTCCCTTCCCACATCATTTTAGCTTGCCGATTATTCATCTGAATTGTAGAAATCTGAACCGTTGGAAGCACATTAAGACGTTTTAGTTTGATTAGAAACTCACAAGGCGCAAAATCAAGATCTCCTTCAAAGTGAGCGGTGATTTTCACCAAAACGCCCAAAGGAGGAATATACTTCACTAGTTTTGCGCTCCCGTCCTTATCGGTAATTGCCGTACATAAAAGTTGTTTGGTGCTATCCGTACTCGATTCTGCCAAGTAAAAATAAACCGTTTTCCCGATCAGGGGCGCATATTTTAAGATTCGCTTTTTATATTCTAAAATCAATTCCAGTTCAAAATTATAGGAACTGGGTTGAATGATTTGTTTAATGCCTGTGAGACGCGTTTTATGACGTGGCGTTGCTTCTGCCAGAGGTATATGGCCAACCAGATGAGCCAATAAAGCCAAAGTGAGCGCTAAAAAAAATAGCCATCGCATGAAACTGCTCCATCTTCAATAAACTAAAAGAGTGGAATAAAACAAAATGACAATTTTTCCATAAAGAGCGAATTGTATAAAAAATTCTGAAATTCCTCAAGAAGTTTCAATGAATTCAAAAAAAAGAGGACCTTTAGAGATCTTTGATAAAAAAGACCAGACCCCACAGTTGTTCCTTAGAAAAGCTTTCACCCCACGCGGGCATTTTATTCAATACTGTTCCATCACTCTTTTTTCCAGTTTTAATGGCTTTATAAATGCCC
This sequence comes from uncultured Planctomycetota bacterium, assembly GCA_964530615.1. Lineage (GTDB taxonomy): Bacteria > Planctomycetota > JBBTDB01 > JBBTDB01 > JBBTDB01 > JBBTDB01. The sequence continues at coordinate 61,306 of CAZHAR010000013.1, forward strand.
GCGCGCATCTTATCGCCTCCGAAAAAGAATCCCATGGACATTCCGAAGGTTCCAAATTTTCGAGGCATTGGATCTTGTTCAGGAACATTTTCTAATTGTCCCGTGACTCCATGACAAGTGGCGCAGTAATTGCGCCAGAGGATCGCGGATTCTGTTTGAAGGGAGGCATCCCAGATCTCTTCAGGTGGTTCTGATTCACTCAAATTTTCTTCTTGTGATTGGGCCTCTGCCAATGAAATTTTTAGCTCTTGGCTCCGAAATTTGATCCAATCTTCTTTACTATGAGGCTTTTGAGAAGCATCCCCTTGAAGCTCGTTCGAATGGCAACTGAGTAGAATGAGACTCAAAAAAAGCAGAAAAAATTTGGTATTCATCGGATTTCCTAGAAAAAAAAGAGGTGTTCTTTGCCGGAAAAGCATCGAAAGCATTTTATAAAATTAAATTATTATAATCCATCAGAATTCGTTACGATTTTTGAGGAAGTAGGGCGCGAATGGTTTCGGAAAGTTGTTCGCGTGAAACATCTTTTTCCTTGTCGGTTTCACGATCTCCTACCATCGAGCGAACCCGAATCACTCCTTTTTTATATTCCTCTTCACCAAGAATTAATACGACTGGAATAAGGAGCCGATCCGCATACTTCATTTGTTGTTTGAATTTTGAGGATTCTCCAAGATAGACTTCCACAATAAAACCTTCTTTTCGGAGAAATCGGGCAAGTTGATAGTATTCGCCCGTGAGTTTTTCGTCCATTCGTGAAATTAATACTTCGGTGAGCGCTGGACGCACCGCGATTTTTTGAATACTTTTTAAGACTTCAAAAATACGATCCACGCCAAGAGAAGCGCCCGTTGCCGGAATCATTGGTTTTTGATTTTGATCCTTCCAACGATCCACATATTCTGGAAATTCTTTAAAAAAATTTTCATAATCCACGAATCGTCCAATCAGATAATCATACCGACCTCCGGCGAAGATAGTGCCAAATTCAGGATAATCGGTTAAAATCGTTTCAAAAATAGGTCCCGTATAATAATCCAAACCCCGCGCGATATTGACATCCAGTTGTAATCGCTTGGAATCAATACCGGCACTCGCGGTGACTTCCAAAATTTTAGCGAGTTCACGGGTTCCTTCTAACCCTAAAGGAATTTCGGAAAAAAAAGTTTCCAGATTCTTTAACGTGTCCGCATTTGACAAAAATTCTGGAATTTTTCGGCTCCCTTCATCCGCGGGAAGAAGTTGAACCTTTCCTGAAAGACAGCAGAAGGATTCGATTTGTGAAATCACTTCTGGAGATAATCCCATCGGAACACCTTCGGGATAGAGTTCTAAGGGTTTTGGTTTCTCTGCTAAAAATTGTTTCACACGGCTAAAGCCCTGTTTATCTATTTTATCCAACTCTCGAAAGAGTTGCTTGAAGCACTCTGGATCCTTTAATTGAATTTTTTGCGCCAACGCATTCAAAATTTTTCGGTTATTGATTCGGATCAAAAAATTCTCAACGCCTAGAGCCTGAAGCACATCATAAATGATCATACAAATTTCAGCATCGGCATCAATAGAGCGATTTCCCACAATATCCACATCAAACTGCCCGAATTCTCGAAAACGTCCGGGGGTCGGTTTATCATAGCGCCAAACACGTGAATATTGATAGCGCTTGTAAGGGAAACGCAATTGACGATTATTTTTAGCAATAATACGGGAGAGCGGAACCGTAAGATCAAAACGTAATCCGAGACGATCTTCAGATTGATCCTGAAACCGATAAATTTGTCCACCCGTTTCGCCACCCACTTCGCCGGTCAGCACCGATTCAAATTCGATTGCGGGAGTCTGTTGCGGACGAAAACCATAACTACGATAAATGGTCCTTACTTTGTCTAAAAATTCCTCTAGAGGAATCATTTCTTCTGGAAGAAAATCTCGGAACCCACGCGGGAGTTCCGGTTCAATACGACTATTAGTACTCATTTTAAGCTCCACAAATTAAAAATAAATTTCATAAAACGGGTTCATCCTTGATTTGCTCAAAAAAATTTCTGGAGTCTTAACTTTTGTTGTGGAACGAAAATAGGTTCAAATCGCGCAGAGAAACGCTCAGAGAGCCGTTCATAAAATGTTCCATCCGCTCCATATCTTCTGCTAGAACGCGGTCCTCTTCGAGAAAGGGAAATTGTTCCTGTACGAGATCCCAAAATTTTCGCGTTTCAGGAGCCATTTTTTTCTGAGCATAGCGGGGTTCCAAAAAACGTAATCGAAGTGCTTGTATCGCGCATAGAAATTCGATGGCGATCACTTTTCGAGTATTTTGGACCATTGCCAGTGCTTGACGCGCCGCAATAGTTCCCATACTCACATGGTCTTCATGGTTGGCAGACGTTGGAATGGAATCGACGGAAGCCGGATGCGCTAAAACCTTATTTTCACTGACCAGCGCGGCCGCGGTGTATTGAGGAATCAATAATCCAGAATGAGATCCTTCTTGAAGTGCTTTCGCAGAAAGTAAACACCCGCTTAACCCACGATTATGGTGATGATCTAATAAATGTTGAATACGACGCTCGGCAATACTTCCTACTTCGGCGACCGCAATCTTTAAAAGATCCATCGCCATCGCAACCGGTTCTCCGTGAAAATGCCCCTGTTCATAGTGAATCCGTTCGTTCCAACCATCCAAAGGTTGAGTGTTTTCCAAATCTTCGGGTAAAAAAAATAAGGGATCATCTACGGTGGAATTTATTTCAATTTCAAGGATCGAGCGAATGTGGTTGAGTTGATCGATTGAAGCTCCCAGCACTTGCGGGATACAACGAATTGAATACGCATCATGAACATGGGGCCATTGATTGACAAGTTCTGATCCTTTGAGCCACTGATAAAAGAGTTCTGCGACCCGTTTTTGGCCGGGATGCGGACGTTGGAGATGAACAACAGCATCAAAAGCACGAGTTCTAGCGAGAAGCGCTTCCAGAGTAAGAGACGAAGCGACTAGAGAGGCTTTGACCGTTTGTACGGCTTCTATCCACGCAACCGTAGCGATTGCCGTCATACAGGTCGTTCCATTAGTTAAGGAGAGTCCTTCTTTGTAATCTAAAGTATATCGTAAAGGAATCCCAATGGATTGAAAAAGGGCTTGAAGATCGGCCGGGGGTTGTGCGAATCGAGAAACGACCCATCGTTTTCCTTCCGCACGGATTGGCCCCTCGCCTAAAAGTAAAAGCGTCATATGGGCGAGCGGAGCCAAATCGCCGCTGGCTCCGACAGAACCTTGCGCCGGGACTTCTGGAAGAATATTATGATTGAGTAGAGTTAAAAATCGCTCCAGAGTTTCAAGTCGGATACCGGATTGTGCTCTCACCAGAGTATTTACGCGTAACGCCATCATCATTCGGACAATCGAATCTGGCAATAATTCTCCGACACCACACGCGTGAGAACGAATAATATTATTCTGGAGATCTTGCATCGCCTGCCTTGTTTCAACTCCTTGAACTTTGAGTTGTCCAAAACCGGTATTGACTCCATAAATACTATGATACGTAAGTTCAAGTTCTAATTGTCGAAGTTGTTCTTGCTCCTCTGGAGTCAACTGGGGGCGAGAGAGAAGGGTTTGGCATTGTTTTTTTAGCGCGATACATTTGGGGAGAGCGGTTTCTACGGTTTGGCAAACCATTTTCCAATGACGTTGAACTCGTATCCGGGCGGGTTCAGCGATTTGAACCTGAATGTTAGGAGATTGAACCGCATATAAATCGTCTAAGGTCAATGACGCGCCATCCAGAATCAAAGATTGATGAAGTAGTGGCACAGATTCCTCCGGCAAAGAAGACAAAAAAAGAAGCTTAACTGGGGAACAGTTTAAGCTTCTTTTGAAAAGAAAAAAAGGCAGATTTGAATTTTAAAGGTTGAGATTACTCATCCTTTTCGGCGTCATATTTTTCGATTTGTTTTTGGATTTTTGTATAGTATTTGTCCGTTTTATCGAGTCCTTTTAACAGCTCTTTTAATTCTTTCGTTTTTTCGGCGGCAGAGTCTTTGGAGTTGATGATTCGGAGGTATTCTCCGGCGATACGACCCGCGATTTCATCAATGAGTGCTTTGGCTTCTTTCTTTTCGTCACTGGATTCTGGAAGATCCGATAATTCTATCAGTTCCTGAATTGCTTTTTTGGCTTCTGCGTAATTTTTTTCCGCATAGTTTTTTCGTGCACGGGCAAGTATTTTATTGGCGATCGCATTAATATCATCATAGGTCTCGAGTGCCGATTTCGCTTCTTTATAGTAATAATTTTCGACATCTTCTTCGAGAGTCATAATTGCTTTACAATTATCACGAATGATTCCGCGATCAGGGTTTGTTAAATTAATTTGGTTCTGAACTTTTTCAAAATAGCTCAAAATACTTTCAATTTTCTTAGCTAATTTTTCCATTTCAGGATTATCGACTTCTTTGAGGAGACGAAGGGCTTCTTCTCCGTTTCCACTTTTATAGTTATCAAGAATTTGGTCCTTCACTTGGATGAGATAAATTTCTTTTTTCAGTTTTGAGGCTTCTTCAAACACGAGGCTCGTACTGGGGATTTTCGCTAATTTACTGACGGCATCTTGATAGCGTTGTTTTTTGTAGCGATCTTTGGCTTCTTCTAGGAGGGTTGCGGCCTCCATATTGGCTTGACAGACTTCACGAAGACGAACCACTTCGGTATTATATTTTTTCTTAATAAGTTGTGCTTCATCCAAGATTGGAATCGCTTGACGGAACTTTCCTTCCTTCATAAGCGTTTCTGCTTCTCTAAGCAAGCGAGCCTCATGCTCATCGATCCATTGAATGAGTCTATTTTCTAGTTCCGCGTTATAGAGGATAGATTCTTTTGGAATCTTTTTCAAAGTATCGATCGCCAGTTTGAATTTTCCTTCTCCATAGGAAGATTGAGCTTCTCCAATGAGTTCCGAAAATTTAATTTGTTCTTGAACCCAAATTAATTTGGTACTTGCGAAATTTTTCGGTTGTTCCCATTTTTCATTTTGAACGAGAGAAATCACTTTTTTCAGATCTTCTTGAAGTTCTTCAAGTTGAGTGCGAGAAATTTCGTTTTCTTTAAAAAAGTTTGTATTAATATTTTTTAAGGTATTCGCCAAAGCGCCGGAAGAGCCTTGGGGGACATTGCGTTTTGCTTCATCGATAAAGGTATGCGCTTCGGTATAGCGTCGATATTCAATACTTTCAATGGATTTGTTAATCAAGTTTTTATACTTTTCCATTGGATTCGATCCGGCATCAGTAACATTTTGACCTTCATTCCCTTTGGTAGCGACTTTAATAATCACCGATCCTAAAAGAATCAAACCTATGACGCCCGCGAGAAGAGGAACGAGTTTAGATTTTCGTCCCCCAATGGCGGAAGAGTCAAATGCAAGACGAACTCCACAAATTTGAATGCTATCTCCGTGATTTAAGGATTTTTCAAAGGCTTTTTCGCGGTTAATATAAATTCCATTTTTAGAGTTGAGATCGCGAATAATATATTTTCCGTTTTCCTGAACAATTTCTGCGTGTTTAGCGGAAATTCCCGGAGAGTCTAAAACGACAATACAGTTAGGATCGGTACCGATGGTCACAATGGGTTGGCGCAGAGGGATTGTTTGAGCCGGAGCACCCGAAATAACTTTAATTTTACAGATTTTATCTTCTGGAATCATCGGCATTGCGGCAACGGCGACAGGCGAAGAAGCGGCTGAAGGGGAACTGGATGGACTTCCAGTGGCGCTAAAGTTTCCAAATCCTTCTTGTTTCGGAGAGGAGGTTTCTTGAGCGATCATTTGGCCAAAATTTTCATCGATCATGGTTCCGCCAGAATTCATTTCTGAGGCTTGAGCCAAATCGGCATCTCCTTCAAGAGAACACATCACATGTCCAATACGTAAAGAATCTCCGGCACCGGCGTTTCCAGAACCGTTCACTTTATCTCCATTGATATAGGTACCGTTTGAACTTCCTAAATCTTTGATTTCGATTTGTCCTTTATTTAAAGTCAGTTCGCAATGTTGTTTGGAAATACTACGATGGTTAAGTTGTAAGACATTACCTTTTTCTCGTCCGACAGTAACTTTTTTCGCTTCTGAAAATTCAAGCACTTGTCGAGAACCATTATCTTCGTAAATGAGTTTCACAGCTCACTCCTTACAAGTAAATAGAGGGAAATCTTTTAACAGAAAAACTGAAATTAAGACTGTTATTTTCAAAGAGATTATTTTCTTTTTTCCGCTTGGCTTTCCATCCAAATTAATTCTTTTCGATAATTTTTTTTGGTTTCGAGATGGAAATATTCTTCTCGATGGAAGACTTGTTTAAGATAATTGATAATTTCTAACGCTTTCTTCTTATCTCTAACATTTAAGGCCGCTTCAAATTCACGTTTTCGTATGCGGTAAATGTTATCCAAATCATCCATGAGCGCCTTTCTCTTTTCGCGTGCTTCTTTATAAATGGGGGGTGGATTGGGTAATTTCATCAGAATGAGTTCCGTTTTATAATAAAGTTCAAACGCGTCATATTTTGCGCTAGGATCGATCGCTTCTTGTTTTAAGCGCGGTTCTGCCTGCCCCATCCAATCTTTGGCCAACTTCATTTTTTCGCTTTCGCTCTTGTGATCGTATTTGGCTTGAACTTCCAATTTAATTACATCGGTTTGTTCTTTTTCAATGGGGATAGTATAAATGATGAAATTTCCCTGATAATCCATGAGTTTTATTCGCACTTCCCCTTCTTCTAAGGCGACGATATTTAAGGTGGGTTCATCGTTTAGAGTCGTTTCCTCCACGGAAATCTTGCTTTCAAAAGTAGCAAAATCAAGTTTTCCATAAGGAACTACGGTAATCGTGCGTTTTTCACCCACGGATAACGGGGCTTCCAAAATTTCTTTGGTGGTCGCGCGACGAATGTAGAGGATGGTGATAATTAACGCAAGCAGAAAAACCAATCCCCCGGAAATTAAAGCGATTTTTTGGAGCGCTTTTTTTCCGGCATCGGGATCTTCGCCGATGAAATCCTCCATATCAACGCTCATGGTTCCTGCGGCTCCACCTTCAGAACCAAACATGGACGCCATATCCACAAATGCGGTGCCTCCAGAGTTTTCTTCAGCGCTTTTGGCAGGCTTAAATCGTTCTTCATGCTTTTTTTTAGGAGCGGCCGATTTTTTTCCTGGAGGTGCGGAGGGCGGTGTAGAGGGTTTATTGTCCGGCTTATTTGGATCCGAAGTAAATTTCATATCTTTTTTTCCAATCGTAATAACGTCGCCTTCTTGTAGTTGATATTCAGTAACTTTTTGTCCATTCACTCGGGTACCCGATTTGGAAGAATCCTGAAGAATCCATTGGCTGGCTTTCAAAGAGATTTCAGCGTGATTTCGAGAAACGGAGCCTTCGTCAATTTTTAAATCACAAGAATCGACTCTTCCAATGATAAAGCTTTTGTTTTCAGGAAGAGTAAATACACTATTTTTTTGAGGATCACTCAAAAATTTTAAATAGAGTTGAGGCATAACCAAAATCCTGGATAGTTAAGGGTAGCCAAAAAAACTTGTTTGATTAAAGTTTAACTGAAGAGTTGGGGGAACGACTCCCCTCGTCCAGTTTTTTTTGAAAAATCATCTAGATTGATCCAGTTTATCCTCTTTTTCAGACAATGCAATCCTTCAAAAAAGATTATCCTCCTTTGAGGACTGTCTTAATGAAAATAGGCCCAAAAATGACGACAAACACGCAAGGGAAAATGCAGAGAATCAAGGGCGCCAACATCTTTACAGGGGCTTTCCCAGCCATTTCTTCGGCGCGTGAAGATCGTTGTTGTCGCAAGGTTTCCGAAAGAATTTTCAGAATTGGAACCAGACTAGCACCGACTTCGTCCGCTTGAATTAGGGCCGAACAGACGGAACGGAGACTCGTGACCTGTACACGCTCTGCCAGAGAACGTAACGCTTCTTTACGAGAGCTTCCCAATCGAATTTCTCGTAACAGTTCTGTGAATTCGTCTGCTAGAGGACCGCGTCCCATTTCGTTAATAATGCGTTGGAGCGCGACCGAGAAGTCAAGACCAGCTTCAACCGTCAAAGTCATCAGATCCATCGCAAACGGGAGTTGGCGAGTAATGGTTTTTTGGCGTTTTCTAGCCGCCTCCATGAGCCACAAATAGGGCAAAAAGAAACCGACCATTGGAAAAATGACCGCAAAGCTAAGAATTTCTAAGGTCTTATAGGTAAAGAGTCCGAATCCTAATCCCATGGCTCCGAGGAAAAGCATCATTCCAAAAACTTCATCGGGTTGAATACTATTTCGTTTTCCGGCGACAATAATCTTGAGGGTCGTAAATTTAACAGCGGCTTCATAGATTTTCCAAGGATATTGCAAAACGCTTGGAAGCACTTTGAAAATGTGAAAAAAGAGATTCACAATTTTTCCTGCAAAGCGAAAATACGGGAGTAAAATGATCAGAAACGGACTGGCATTCGACAGATAAAAGTTATCATCTGGATTTTCTTGAGCTTTACGTATTTCCGCATTAACGCTCACCATTCCAATCAAACCTAATGCAAGCGAAGTTCCTGCAAAGATGGGGGCTAAAAGTTCTTCCATAGTAGGGTCACCTTTCCGTGCCGTGGCGACAGAAAAATTTTTCTTAAAAGATTAAATATCAATATTGACAATAGATTGAATCCAAAGATATCCGACGACTTCCATAATGGTCACCGTAATAATCAATATCCATCCGGCCATAGTGGTCCAAAGAAGGGAGGTCATCACCGGATCAATAATATTTAAGATGACACCCATTGCAGGTGGCATCATACTAACAACCATTCCTTGCATACGACCTTGTCCTGTCATCGCTTGAATTTTGCCTTCAATGCGGAAGCGTTCGCGGATGGTGACCGCGATATTGGAAAAAACAGACATCAAATCGCCACCGACTTCTTTCGAGATATTAACCGCAATCATAAAGAGCTGCATATCTTCAGAAGGCATTCGACGCCAGAGATTTTTCAAACCATCTTCCATGGGAACGCCAAGACGCATTTCTTGGGAAAGGATGTGAAACTCTTGTTTGATAGGAGCGGGCTGTTCCCGAACCACCATATCAAAGGCTTGAGGTAATGAAAAACCTGCGTGTAAGGCATTTTTCATGTTTTCTAGGGCATCAATAAGTTGCACCACAAATTTTTTATCTCTGGCCGTTTTCATTTTTTTCACCAGAATCGTAGGCACAATAAAGCCCGTCAATCCAAAAAGAAAACCAGCGCCCGGGCTATCAAACACAGAAGCAATGGTGAGAAAAATAGCTAAAAAGCTTAAAAAAGACAGATACGCAAGATGCTGGGCGGGAATCGTCAAAAACATAGAGTCGAAGGTCTTTCCAACTCCTTCCAGATATTCGTCTTCGTACCCGCCCCATCCTTTACTGAAAAGTAAAGCACCCGCAAATCCAAAAACAACCATACTGGAAAATGTAATCCCATAAATTGCAAGGAGTTCTGGCTCCATAAGGTCTCCTGTATTCTGTTAATAAAAAATGCTCATATCGGTATCTAGACCTGCTTCCAAAAGTTCATTATAAAAAAGGGGGATGGCGCCTGTAGCGCGATGAAGCCCTTGCACTTTAAAGGTGCCTTCTTCGATTCCGGTCTTTTTGTATAAAAAGATGTCCTGAAGTTTAATCACTTCATCCACAATTCCTTGAACTTCTGAGATATGGGTAATTTTACGAGTTCCATCCGAAAAACGGCTTTGTTGGACGAAAATATGAACTCCGGAAGCAATTTGTTCGCGAATGGTTTTTACAGGAAGCTCCATTCCCGACATTAACACCAGATTTTCCAAACGCGCAACGGCTTCGGTTGGACTATTGGCGTGGAGCGTGGTGAGTGAACCGTCGTGTCCGGTATTCATGGCTTGAAGCATATCGAAGGCTTCTCCAGAGCGACATTCTCCAACTACAATTCGATCGGGGCGCATACGCAAACAGTTAATCACGAGCGTTCGAATGGGGATCGCTCCTTTCCCTTCAAGGTTTGCCGGTTTGGCTTCTAGGCTAACCATATTCGGTTTGCGAATTTTCAGTTCCGCAGAGTCTTCGACCGTAATAATACGTTCTGCGTCTGGAATGAACATCGCCATCATATTGAGTAGGGTGGTTTTTCCGCTTCCAGTTCCACCCGCAATCACAATATTACGTCGTGCCTGAACACAAGTTCTCAAGAAGGTTCCCATTTCTTTCGTCAGGGTTCCAAACTTAACGATATCGTCGAGTCCAAACGGATTATCGGGAAACTTACGAATCGTGAGCGCCGGTCCTGAAATAGCGAGAGGGTTAATAATCGCGTTCACACGACTTCCATCTCGCAAACGAGCATTGACATAGGGAGTCGATTCATCAATGCGTCGTCCAATAGGAGCCATAATGCGACGAATCACATTCAGAAGGGCCTCATCATTAATAAATTTCTTTTCGGAGAGAACGAGGGCCCGATTTTTTTCAATAAAAATCTTATCCCAGCCGTTCACCATAATTTCGTTTATTTTTTTATCCCGAATCAAATCTTCAAGAGGTCCAAGACCCAAGGATTCATCAATAATTTCTTTGAGTAGCCAATCTCTTGTGATCCATTGTGGTAAGTCTGCCGCAAGGTCGTTCATGATATTTAAGACGACACGAGTGGTGATTTTTTGGGCTTCTTCGGGAGAAATTTTAGAGAAGTCAACCGTTTTGAGTTCTCGATCTTCCACGAGTTTCCCATGAATCAATTGTTTCAAATCAATAGGAAGTTCATTCGATTGAGGAAGATGTTTCCAGGTTTTCTTTTTATTCTCGTCGTCTTCTTCTTGGATCAATTGGGGTGCTTTGCGTTTATCATCTTGGTTGACAAACATAATTTCAAATTCACCAAGGTTGATCATCATTGAGTTATAAAGTTCAATGGGGACAGTGAGTTTAACTCCGTTGACAAAGGTGCCGTTTGCTGAACCTAAATCTTTAATGAAATAAGCTCCGCCCTGAAAGAGAATTTCGCAATGTCGGCGAGAGACGTTTTGTTTAGGAATCACGACGTCGACATCGTCTGCTTTTCCAATCGTAACGGTACTTTTGATAATAGGGAAAACGCGATCAGTTCCATCTTTGACGTCTTTGATCTGCAAATAAACTCGTGCTTGGACATCGGCTTGAGATTGAGCTACGACGGCGCGACGTGGGGCATCTCGTTCGATATATTTTACCGTATAATCGCCTAATTGAATGGCATCGCCATCTTTTAAAATTACCGGAGAAGTAATTTTTTGTCCATTCACGTACGTCCCATTTGAAGAGCCTAGATCTTTAACCACATATTGGTTATTATAATAGGCAATTTCGCAGTGCTTTCGCGAGAGATTGGGTCTCTGAAGGACCAAGGTATTTCCTTCTTCTTTCCCAATGGTAAAAGCACCTTTCGCTAATGAATAGCGTTTTTCTTCTGAAGAACCTTTTTCAACAACAGAAAGAACTGCCATTTTTTGCTGTACTCCTTTTTAAGGGATAGACCTTTATCTGAAGTGGAATGAGGGAAGAAGAAACCTTAAAAGATTTCTTCCCAAAATCCAATGCTATCCAACCATTATCAATCCTGAGCAAAAGGTGGAAAAATTATTCCGCATTATGTTGGCGGAGCATTTCTTTGAGTTGTTGCTCAGAACGTTCTTCGGTTACACGGTTAGGTTCTGCGGGAATCGAGACATCGGGTTCATTAGCGGCTCGTAAAACGTAATTTAATTTGGCTCTCTTCGCCTCCATAAAGAATGTTAAGACTTCGCATTCAAAAGGCGTAAAATAAAAGGTCGCACTTCCATAGTTCCCTTTAAATTCTTCTCCAAATTTTCCAGTATTTTGATCGAGAGCGGCAATCAGCACGTTGGGTAAGATAGTCATCGTAATGGTTTTCATCGTTTGATTGGCCAAAACATTATCTTGATCGACATCTTGAACACCGAAAGTCGCAATCACATCGACGTGATCTCCTGGACGACAGAGACCCGAAACACCGCTAAGGCCGTTCATTTGAAGGGACATTGCGCGAAGTCCTTGAGGAACTTTCAGCGGAGAAAGGGTGGTGGACGCTTCCGCTTTAATGAACATATTATCCATAAAATAGTCACGCGCCTTGATTTTGGCGGTGGTCATCAAACCCAAAACAGAAGCGCGATCTTTCCAGAAAAACGCGTTGCTGGGTTTGTATTGAAGTGGCATTTCTCGGTAGCCGATATGATCCGTGTTGATTTTAGTGTTTTCTGCAATATCGGTTTGCGCTACACAGACGAGAATCAGAGTTCCCTTCACTTTGTTTCGTTCATTTTCAATATAATTTCTTACCATAATGACGGATAACACACCAAGAACAAGCGCAACCAGAATCGCAAGTTTATTCCACATGGGAAAGACTCCTTTATAATAAAGAGGCACAAAGGTTGAAGAAAACCAAATTTTCTCCCCTTACCGAAAAAAATGGACTTGAAAAAAATTCTTCCTTTTACGAGGGATGAATTTAGAGAAAACGAGAACAAAAACAAAAGGAGAAATTAATCCGGAACTTTAGGAAGGGGTTCGGGTTTAAAAAAACTTTCGTCAATTTTAAATCCAAACGCTTTAATATTCTCCATAAAACTTGGAATATAGCCTGTTGGAGTGAGAATTCCAAAAACTTTTCCCGTTTTATCCATTCCGGCCATTTTGAATTTAAAGATATCGCGAAGATCGTAGACTCCATCGTCTCCAATTCCCATCATTTCACTGATCGATGTCACTTTACGCGAACCATCATGAAGACGTTCTGCTTGAACGACCACATCAATCGCGGAAGCGATTTGAGATCGAATCGCGATGGAGGGCAATCCTAAGTTCGCCATCAAGGCCATAGTTTCGATGCGGTTACAACAATCTTTTGGAGTATTGGCATGGGTGGTTGACATCGAACCACTATGACCGGAAGTCATGGCCATCAAAAGATCCATGGCTTCTGCGCCACGAATTTCTCCAATGATGATTCGGTCGGGTCTGAGACGCATACAGGAATGGAGCAAATCGCGAATGGTCACGGCCCCTTTCCCGTGTTTATCTGCGGGTCGAGATTCCAGACGTAAAATATGGTCTTGTTGGAGCTGTAATTCTGCAATATCCTCGACAGTGATGATGCGTTCTCCGTTGTCAATCATTGCGGAAAGTGCATTAAGGAGAGACGTTTTTCCAGAGCTAGTTCCTCCAGAAACCATCATATTTTTAGATAAGGTGACACACATTTGCATGAATTCTTTAGATTTGAGCGTCATCGCACCATACCCAATGAGTTTGTCTATGGTGAGCGTCTCTTTCGCAAATTTTCGGATGGCCATACTGATTCCGGTACGGGCCACAGGAGGATAAATAATATGAACACGGGAACCATCGGGAAGTCGAGCGTCGCACCGTGGATTGATTTCATCAACTGTTTTGCCCACAAATTGGGCAATATTTCGAGCCGCGGCCGCTAAGGCATAGGCATCTTTAAAAACGAAATCCGCTTTATGAAGTTTTCCTTTTTGCTCGTAGTAAATGGATTCTGTCCCATTAATTAATACTTCAGAAACACTCGGATCTTGCAAAAGATGCGAAATAGGAGACAAAAACTGCGCGACCGTTTTAGCATAAAGTTCGGTTAATTTATCCATTCAAAAATCTTTTCAAAAAAAATCCTTTGCTTTAAAAAAAAGGATTTATGGGAAAGGAGAATGTTTTAAAAGGACGAATGAGCAGCATCAAAAAAACAGCAATGACTGATTAAATTCTCAAGAAAATTCTTCTTTATTGGAATGAAATTTTTGAAAAAAGTCAAGAAAGAACTTTTGGAATTCAAGAGACTTTCTTAAGAGAAAACACTCAAAAAACTCTCTTATTCGGAAGTTGACGAAGAAAGCGGAGATGGTATAATTTTTCTCATAGTCCTCCATTCTTTGAAACCATTTAATACTTAATACTCACGCTTTTTCTTTTATCCCGGACATTAGATTTATGATTAAAAAACTTGGACAATATGAAATTATTCGAGAACTCGGGCGAGGGGCGATGGGGCGTGTTTACGCCGCTCGCGATTCAGAAAAACGTGTTTGTGCGCTCAAAGTGTTAAATCGAGGTAAAATATCCTCGGATAAATTGCTGGCTCGTTTTCAACGAGAAGCGCATCTTTTACAATCTCTGGATCATCCGAACATTATTAAATTGTTTGAAATTGGCGAAAACGAGGGAGTCTCCTTTTTTTCAATGGAACTCGCCAAGGGAAAGGAACTCGCCAAGATTATTCCGAAAGAAGGAATGGATTGCGAACAAGCGCTTTATATTATCCAAAGAGTGGCTATGGCTTGTGAGCATGCCCATTCTCGTGGCATTATCCATCGGGATCTAAAGCCTCAAAATGTAATTGTCGATGGCTTTGGAAATCCTCACGTGATGGACTTCGGAATTGCTAAAAGCCTTGATGAAGAAGATAATTCTTTGACAAAAACGGGTTCTCTCTTAGGAACGCCTGCGTTTATGGCTCCGGAGCAAGCCGAAGGGAAAACCCATGAAATTGATCATCTCGCGGATATTTATGCGCTCGGGAGTACTCTTTACACGATGTTAGCGGGTCATCCCCCGTTTGATGGCGCGAATAGTTCTCAGATTCTGATGAAAGTCATTAAAGAAGAACCCGTTTCTTTATCTAAAATTCGCCCTGATCTTCCGCAAGAAGTGGTCAATATTTGCCACCGAGCAATGTCTAAAATCAAACGAGAGCGTTATAAAACGGCGAAAGATTTTGCGACCGATATCGAACGTTGGTTTCGTGGACGTGATGTCATCGCGACGGAACGTAGCCTCATTGAACGATTTTTAGGCGCGATTGTTACTCATAAAAAAGTCGTCTTTTTATGTTTTTTTTCCGCCGTCATCTTATTATTAGGATCCTTGCTTCTCAATAAAGACCGCGATACCACCGAAAAATCGATTCAAGAACGGTTACAGTCCTACAAAAATGAATTGGACGGATTTTTACAAAAAGACGAGTATGCTTCTGCTGAGGAAAGAGCGATGTGTTGGAATGCTCTTGAAGAATCTTGGTATGGTCCTATTCGTGAAGGAAACCCGTTGGAAGCGAAATTTCAGAAAATTTCGCAAGGGAAACGGATTCATTACAAAAATCTTCTTCAACAAAAAAAAGGCCCCCTAAATTCCAATCAAACCTCTGAAAAGTTCGCTGAAATTTATGTGGGCGATAAAGATTTTCTAGCCCAAGAAGGAAAAATTCACTTTTGCTACGGAAAATGGTGGACAGAAGAAGAGGCTAGAAACCGCGGGTATTTGATTGTTCGTATTGATAACAGTGTGTACCATAAACCCGATCAGTTCTTTTTCAAGGACAAACTTTATATTGAAGAAGAGGTTCAGAAATATGGACTCGCGTTCAAACACAATGATCGCTGGTTGACCCCTGCTGAGGCAGAAAATGAAGGCTATTTCTATGTAGCCTCTCAAGTAAAATGGCTGACAGGAAAAGATGCGGTGAATGAAGGATGCCTCTATTTTGAGGAAGAAACAAAACGCTATTTATCCCGAAAACAAGCGAATAAAATAGGGATTTTTTATGATAATGAATTTACGCATCAATGGTATCTTAAAGAAGAGGCTCAAAAACGGGGGTTAGCACTTCGTCATGCAGGACAATGGCTGACTCGAGAAGAGGCACAACAAAAAGGATTTGCGTTTGTTCGTACGGATCGTCAATTCGGAGAATGGAAAGATCGCGATGAATTATGGTTGGGTGGAATTGATAAAACACTGATCCATGACCAAGCCAAACAACAATTTCTTCACATCGATTATGTGGCTACTCACAAGTGGCTTGTGGGTTATGATAAAATTGGCCAATTAAAAATTTGGGATACCAGTAAACCCATCCCTGAAGAAATTCGTACTGTTTTTAATGTTCCCAGAGAAGTGCAAGCATTAACCTACGACATCAAATCTTCTCAAATTATTACGATTTCGCCTGCAGGTATTTTCGGATATCAGGAACAAGGGGAAGTGATGAAGGCGACCACGTTAAAATATAATAATGTGGAAAGTTCTGCCATCGACAACGAAAATGATTTGGTCCTTGCGCTAATGCATCCTCAAGAAGCAGTCATTTTGAAGATTCGTGCCCGAAAACCGAGTGCCCGCTATCTCTGCAAACTTCCTGAAAATTATAATAAATCTGAATTTTCTCATATTGCACTCTCCGATGATGGTAGATCTCTCGTCGCTGTGACTCGGGATAAAGAATTTTTCATCTTTTATTTTGATGGAAATATGGGAAGCTCTGCCGAAGTCACCGGAACTTTGATTTTGTTGGATGAATTTAAAATGACTCAACAAGAGAGAACGATCCGTGCTATTGCAACCATTAATCGAGAGTATATGGCCATCAGTTTTGCGGAAGAGCCTTATGAGGTCGAAGTTTGGAATATTGATAAACGATCCAAACGGAAAATTTTGAAGGCCCATCAAGCGCCGGTGACCAGTATTTCGTTTGGAAACAATTCAGAATCGCTTGTCACTAGTGGGGAAGACGGAAAAATCTTTCTTTGGACTATTCAGAAATAAAGAAACCTAAAGCGTTCGAAGCGTAAAAGGTCATTTGTTGTGTCTCTGAAATTTAGTTAAGGGAGCAAATAAAAACTAATGGAACGATTTGGGAAATTTGAAATTATTGAAGAAATCGCTCGTGGGGGAATGGGTATTGTTTATAAAGCAATCGATCCCGAACGAGCCGGTGTTATCGCGCTTAAAGTTTTGATTGCTGGAGATGAAGCTCCTGAAAAAACAATCCAAAGGTTTTATAAAGAAGCAGAAGCGATCTCTCGTCTCCAACACCCCAATATTGTCCGTGTTTTAGAAATTGGGGAAACAGACGGGCGACATTACTATACCATGAATTATATTGAAGGACTAACCCTCGAAGAAGTGATTAAAAAAGGGGGTCTCAAAGAAAATGATACTTCTCATATTGTCAAAGAAGTAGCGTCTGCCTTAGCCTATTGCCATGGAATGAATATTGTTCACCGAGATATCAAATCTTCTAATATTATTATTGATAAAAAAACCTGGCTCCCCAAGATTCTGGATTTCGGAGTCGCCAAAGATTTGGTGAAAGTGACTCAACTCACTGCGGAAGAAGAAGTTCTGGGAACCCCTCAATATATGTCTCCAGAACAAGCCGCTGGCGATAACACAGAAGTCGATCACCGAAGCGATATTTATTCGTTAGGAGTCGTCCTCTATGAAATGCTAACGGGAAGGCCCCCCATTACCGCAGAGAACTATAGCCAGATGATTGTGAAGGTGATTCAGGGAGAAAAAGAACTTCCTTCTTATTATAATCCGCAAGTCAATAAACAATTGGAAGCCATTTGCTTAAAAGCGATGGCACGACGAAAAGAAGAGCGTTATGAATCCGGGAGTGATATGGCCAATGATTTAGCCAACTATCAAACTCCAAAAAAATGTCTCGCTAAAGCGGTAACGATTATCGATAAGAGTCTTATTAATGTCAAAAAATACGCCCCCTTCATTTTCTTCGGGATCCTTGTTTTTGTTGGGCTTGTTAGTGTAGGAGTAGGAGCTTTGACTCGTTGGAAAGTTTTTGACCAAAAACGAAGCGATCTTTTTACTCATTTAAGCCACACTATTGGCGAAAATCTCAGAAAAATAGAAAAAAATCCGGAAAACCTAGATCTGGTCGCCCAGCAAATGAGAAACGCTTGGCGAAGCTTTCAAATTATTGATACGATTGATCCCTATGGAACGACCGTAAAATACGCTGATTTATATAAAGAGTATCAGGGAATGCTGGGAAAAATACTCAAAGACCTCACTCAGCGAGGAAAAGTACTTGTGAAACGAAAAGCAATTCCGGAAGCCTATATTCTGGCTTTTTATCTCTATAAAATTGGGCAAGAACAACCTTTTAAAAGTTTTGAAGAGGTTAAAAACACTATCGATCTCCGAGGTGATTTAAATTATTTACAGATTCAATGTAATTTGTCTCTCAAATATAAATTGTTCCATATTCCGAAAAATCTTTTACAAAATACCTTTTCGATTCAAACGGGTGAATCTTTAGAAAACCTTGAATCTGGACCCTACGCTCTTTTAATGGAAAAAGATTTATATGCGCCACTTTTCTGTAAAATTCAGCTAGAAAGTGAACCCCTCTCGCTTCAAACGGAACTGGTCGAAGAAAACAAACTTCCTTCCTCTGGGTTTTTATTTTATCGTCTTCAAGATTATAAAGTGTTGCCGTCTTTCGGAATGGCCTCCCAATGGGTTACTTACAGAGATTATTACAACTACTTGAAACTTCAAGGAAAAACGATTCCTGAACCCCTTACTTCTACTTTCTTAGAGGAAAAAGGCTCAGAAGCAATTGTTGGACTTTCCCTTAAAGAAGCCCAAAATTTCGCGGCCTGGTCCGGAAAAAAACTTCCAACTCAAGAAGAATGGGAATGGATTGCAAAAGAATATAATGAAACCGAATTTCCTTCGACCCTCCTCGGCGAGTTGAAAAAAATTTCGTTTTTTCAACGTATTTTATTACCCAATACTCCAGAACTTCTGCAAAACGGGAACACCGTTTTATTAAAAACAAATCAATCTCTTGAATTTACTCAAAATATTTCTGATGCTAAAATTCGCTTGGTTTGGGCTTTTGAAGAGGGAGACAACATCAAAGCGCTCCAAGAAAAATATCAAAAAGAGTTAAAAAATTTAGACAGTTTGTTGAATGAAGTCGAATATCAATATCAAAATGCTTTGAACGAAATCCATCGAGCCTACACCGGACAATCTTATTCAAAAGTACCCGCAATACTCTCTCGAATTACCGATTGGTTGAATAGCCAAAAACAAAATCGAAGCCTCACGAATCTCTGTGAAAATAAATTAAAGGGACTCCAACTTCTTACCCAACTCAACCCGGCTCTTTGGAAAGCGTTGGAAAAACAGCTTCAAACTAAAATTAAAATGGGAGATAAACTCGCTACCCTGCTTTCACTAGCTCCAGAATCAAATTCTTTCCAAGCTAAAATTGGAAATCAGAGCAAACTTTATGGGATTGAAGAGTTTTCTATCACGAATCTCATCGAAATCATGACTGCGAGTAAACAAGAAATCCCGTTGGCGATTTTATTTCTCTATTCCGAAAATCCAGAAAAGGGGACCGATATCCTTCAATCTCAATCGGGTGAAACCCTAAACGCCATTCATTCTCTTTTTCCTTTTTTTGATAAAAAGTATTGGCCTTCTTATTATGCAGCAAAAGAAAAAGGGTTTATTTTTGATCAAGGGAAATCATGGATTTTCCCCTCCGAAGCCAATAAATTAGGCTATTATTTTTTTGAAGGAAGTTGGGTGGAAGCGAAAGTGGCTCATCGAGAAGGCCAATTGCTTTTTCTAGAGAATCAAGTCTATAACACGATTCAGGCTCAAACGAAAGGCTATTTGTTCAAAAATAATTCTTGGCAAACGGAAGATCGTTATTGGAAACGAGTTCCCAATTCCACAGAAATCGACTTTCCAAATAACCCTAAAGAATATTTTAATACCGCTTGCTGGATTTCCGAAGAAAACCTAGCAGTCGGAACGATTCGTGGAGAACTCTTGGTCCTCGATACGTTAAAAAATAAACTTCTTTATCAAGAGGACACCGCTTTCAAAAAAGGAATCATTGCTATTAAATCTTATGGGAACTTTGGTTTTGTTCTTACAGGGTCCCCCGGCGATATCCAATTAAGAAATCAATCTTTTCAAATTCTCAAACAATGTCCCAAAAATATTTCCAAAGAATTTGAAAAAGAAAAATTTGGCGAACATCTTTATTTTGTCGACCAAAATCAAGCGCTCGTTTTTGCCGAACAAGAGAAAAAACTCTACGAAATTTCTTTTGATCCTCCTAAATCAACACTCATTACACCTCCAGGAGATGCGCTTCCGCTTATTTTGGAGTTGGATGGGAAAAAGATGTTAGGAATTTTTGCTAAAGGCGATAAACTTTTTTTCTACCGTGATCACCAAAAATTCCACGAAAAAAATAAAGCCGTCACTTTGGAAAATGCCACCCGACAGAGAATCCTTTTTTCCTCAGATTTTCTTAAAGCGGCCTCTTTTACTATCGGAGATACAGGCACCTCTGTAAAAATTATACTCCTTTCCTTCCAACCCGAAATTATTGATATTAATGTGGGCGAAATTGTGGAGGCTCATGCCTTTAATCCTTCTGGAAATTTATTAGCGATTGCGACCCAAATCGGGACAGTACGTATTTATCAATTGAAGACCGCTAAAGACGGAAAAATTGCGACCGATCAATTTCTTTGCGAATTTCCGATTAAGCGCGATTACAAAGAATCCACCATCCAAACCACGAGTCTTTTGTTTAACACGACAGGAGATGCGTTATTTACGATAGGAAAAATCAACGGGGAAAGAAAAATAATACGCTGGGAGAACTAAGTTGAAAGTCCCAAAGCGTTTCGGAAAATACAAAATCATTAACGAAATCGGTGCAGGCTCTATGGGGCTTGTTCTTATGGCTGAGCAGGATTTTTTGAATCGAAAAGTCGCAATCAAAATCCTGCCGAAAGAGTTGGAGAAGAGTCACCCGCTTTTGGTGAAACGCTTTCGTAATGAAGCGATTGTAGCTGCTAAAATTATTCATCCTTATTTAGTTCCCATTTTTGATGTGGGCTACGAAGCAGGATTCCACTATATTGTCATGGAATATATCGTGGGAAAAACCCTCGATGATGCCTGCCGAGATTATAAATGGACTTATTTGGAACAAATTGAGATTTATATCAAAATCGCCAAGGCCCTGACTGCGATTCATTCTGTGGAAGTAGTCCATCGCGATTTGAAAGCGACCAATATCATTTATTCCAATGAAGGATTAGTAAAAATCCTCGATTTTGGAATCGCTAAAGCC
The DNA here is from genome assembly GCA_964530615.1 of uncultured Planctomycetota bacterium. GTDB lineage: Bacteria > Planctomycetota > JBBTDB01 > JBBTDB01 > JBBTDB01 > JBBTDB01. The sequence goes on from CAZHAR010000013.1 coordinate 82,370, forward strand.
TCTAACGACAGTGAAAGTCTCACAAAAGAAGGCTCGATTATGGGTTCGCCTGACTTCATGTCTCCAGAACAAGCTCGCGGAGAAGAAGTCGATCAACGTTCTGATATTTTCTCTTTTGGGGTCATTATGTTTTTGCTGTTAACGGGCGTAAATCCTTTTCACCGAACCAAAATGGAGATCCGTGAAATTGTGCAACAACGCCAGAAACTCAATCAACCCCCATCCATGAAAGAAATCAAATCCGATATTCCTAGTTCACTCGATCGGATCGTGATGAAATGTCTCTCCGGGAAACGCGAACAACGATTTCAAACTGCAGAGGAACTATTAGAGCAATTAGAACGTTGCAAACGTGGTATTCAGCGAAAAATACTCAATCCAACACTAAAACTTTCTGGGATCTATAAACCCATTCAGAAAAATAACTCTTCGTGGAATCTCCCTATTTTTTTCAATGTGATTTTTATTGGATTGATGTTATCTATAAAAATGGTTTTAGTCATTTACGCTAAACCCCCCGATCTTGCTCAAACCATTAAACAATTAGAATTTCAGGAACGATTTCAAGACGCTTTATTTCAGATTCGAGAACATCACCAAAATACCCCTCCGCCCCAAATCTGGAAACAAAAAACGGATCAATTAGAAGAAAAACTCTTTATTGGAGCCACCTCAGACTATATTAAACAACTCTTACGCATCGGAAAAAAAGAAGAAGCGATGGAATTCTTTCAACTCCTCGTCAAACTCTTTCCAGAAAATACTGATATTCTTCTCCTGTCTGCCTATTTCAAAAACAGTGAATCAAAGGATTAAAACGCCCTATGCCAAAACTCATTGTTGAACGAGGAACCAATAAAGGACAGATTTTTGCCTTTGACCAGGAAGCCATTATAGGGCAAGGGCCAGGCGTTCCGATTCAAATTGATGATAAACAAATGGCTCCGCGCCATGCTCGCATTTATCAAAAAAAGGGCCGTTTTTTTATAGAAATGCTTGAAGGACAAACCGGAGTTTCTGTCAACGGAACGATTGTAACCACTCGCCTTCCAGTACTTTCAGGAAATAAGGTTCGTATCGGATTAACGTGGTTTCAATTTATCGAAGAAGGCAGTGGTGCCAACTCAGCCGTTAATATTCTCGCCATCCTTCAGTATTATGAAATTATTGAAGGAATTGATCGCGGAGGACTCGGAAATGTTTGTAAAGTCAAAGAGCTTTCCCTCGATCGCACTGTCGTTCTTCGTATTATCCCTCCGAATATTGTCCACGATTCTGAAGCCGAGCAGAAATTTCAAGAAGTGGCACAACGGATGGCCTCGCTTTGCCACGAAAATATTTCAATGTTTCTCGATTTTGGCTTTGTCAATAAGTACATTTATTACACGATGGCTTGGGTCGAAGGCGTCACTCTCGACGAAAAAATTCATACGTTGGGGAAGATTGGACATCAACAGGCCCTTAAAATTGCCTTGCAAATCGCTAGAGGATTGTCCCATGCCCACACTCGACGAATTCTCCATCGAGATCTCAACCCAAAAGGAATTATTGTTACCAATAACGAAAACGCGGTAATTTCTGATTTTGGAGTCGCCAAATTTATTATGGAAATTACCGGATCTTATCCCGGGCTGATCGAATATTATTCTCCAGAACAATGCGAAAACGGCGAATTAGATCCTCGTAGCGATATTTATTCGCTTGGCGTTGTTCTTTATCAAATGGTGATAGGCTCCCTTCCGTTTGAATCTGAAGATCTAGACGAAATAAAAAAACATCATTTATCCACGGTGCCAAAAAATGTCTCGGAACTGATTCCATCTATTTCTAAAGAAGTTTCAGATATTATCATGAAATGTTTGGCAAAAGATCCTGAAGAACGTTTTCCGAATTGTGAAATTCTGATTGAATTGATTGAAAAAATTTTGGATCCGATGGATGAAGAAAAAGAATCCCGTCCTTCCGCAGTGAGTTCGTCCCAAACGACTGATTTCTCACAAAATCCACTTTTTCCCTGGATTTTAACATCCATTTTTTCACTTTTATTCGGGATTGCCCTTTTTCTGTTTTGATTCTATCGGCGAAAAAAGCAGGGCTTCGCTATTTGATTTGTGACGCTTTTTTTTTATAATCTTAGAATTGTTGATATTTCTGCACTTCGAGCATTTCGTTTCCACAATCCGGATATTTGATGATTGCCCATTTACTGCTCATTGACGGTGAACTTGCGGGCCAGACCTTCAAAGTAGAACAAGAAGGTATCCTCTCTTTAGGTCGAGCCAAAGAGAATAATATTATTTTGCCCGATCTAAAACTTTCCAAAGAACATTGCAAAATTGAGCATCAAGGCAATCAATTTATTCTTTTTGACCTCGATTCTCGAAATGGAACGTATGTGAATTCGGAGCGAGTCATTGCTCTTCCTCTCAAGCCCGGAGACGAAATTCAGTTGGGGGATACCCACATCATTTTTGAAATTGTGGATAGCTCTTTACAACAGAAAAATATAAAAAAATGTATTCCCAAGGAAATCTTTCTTCAGGTCGAAGAAACCGTCAAAAAACTATATAAAGAAGAGCAGTGCCACCACTGCAAAAAAAACATTCCCAGTATGGATTTTATTTTAGGGCAGGCAAAAAAAATCCAAGGAAAGACGATTTGCTCCAACTGTCTAGACCCCTACATTGATCGTGTGATCTCCCATTATAAAATTCTCGAACATGTGGGATCGGGTGGAATGGGCTCCGTTTATAAGAGCATTGATGAAACCACCCAATCCATTGTGGCCGTTAAAATTCTTCATAAACATCTTACCTTTGATCGTAAAGCCATTAAACGGTTCTTGCGAGAAGCTAAACTTGGCTCTAAATTAATACACCCTAATGTGGTTCAGTTCTATGATTCTGGTGAATTAGATGATACCTATTTTCTGGTGATGGAGTTTGTAGAAGGACAAACCCTTAAAGAATTGATTGAACAGGGCCAAATGGGATTCGCCTCTATTGTCAAGACCATTCTTCAGATTGCGCGTGTTTTTGAACTCACCCTTCAAAAACAAATTGTTCATCGAGATATTAAACCCGAAAATATTTTGATTACGAAAACCGGAGAAGCGAAGCTAGCCGATTTGGGAGTCGCAAAATCGCTAAATGAGTCCACCGTTGTTCAGCCCACGCAAGAAAACCTTGGAGTCGGATCCGCTTACTATATGGCTCCAGAACAAGTATTTGATGCCCAAAATGTTGACTTTACTGCGGATATTTACGGTCTCGGAGTCACGTTTTATTATGCCCTTACAAAACGATTTCCGTTTGTCGCTAAAAATCCAACCGAATACCTTGCCAAATTACAATCCGAAGAGCCCATTTCTCCTCGTGTTTATAATCCGAAAATTCCTGATCCTATTGCGAATCTCATTTTGAAAATGATTGATAAAGATCCTCAAAAAAGAATCCGAGAACCCGAAAAATTAACCCTCTATCTCGAAAAAGTGCTCCACATTTTAGAGAAAAAACAAGCCGATAGCCAAAAAATCTAACCTTCTCCTAAATGAATTTTTGACGGATTTTCCACCGCGCCCACACGATTCGATTCTTTTTCTTTCAATATTTGGGAAAATGGTTGAGAATATTTGAGTCTTCCTTGAGAAGACGTTATCATTAGAAAGGTTTACACCTTCCGGTTCTACTCTTTCGAAAAATTTCTTTGGGACTATGAATTTAAAAAGAAAAAAAGAGACCCCCTATAACGTGATCTTCTGTATGGATATGGATTCTCCCTCGAATCAAGAAGAATGGGATCGCGAGAGTCCAACCCAACGGACTCAACAATTTAACATCGAATATGAATTTATTATTGTTTTTTCCGAAATAGAAGCCATTCAAATTGCCTATGAACTTAAAGCGGAAGGCGGATCTTTGACCGTTGGCTTTTTTGATATGTCTTCCAAGGAAGTTCCTAATCTCCAGGCCATTTCTCAAATTCGGCGCATTTTTCCAGAAATGATCTCCTGTATTTCTGCGAAATATACGCGTGAAAACTATCTCTCCATTTCAAGTCTCTTTCGTTCCTCTGAAGAATGGCTCTATTTCTCACATCCAATGACTCAAGGAGAAATGAAACAAACCATTCGCAACTTGCTCACCGTTTACAAAGGAAGAGATGATCGCTATGCGGCCATAAAAAGTCTTAAAGAATCCAAAGAAGGGATGCGTCGTATTCTTGATTCAAGCCCTGATTTACTCAAAATTCGCCCTCTTGAGGAACTCTATCATATTATTTTGGATCATTGCCTCGAACTCACCGGTTCTGAACATGCTTTTCTCGCGATCCTGAGTCCCAAAAATGAACTAGAATACGTTTCTGGAAGCGGAAAATTTATTTCTAAAGAAGTCTTTGATGAATCCGGTTACGCGGAAAATCTTTATTTTTTTCAACAAGTTCTCAGCGAATCTAAAATTACGATGCAAACCTATGGAGCGATTATTCCTTTAAGAGTCCGAAACGCTCAAGTCGGGGTCCTCTTTATCGCGCATCATACCCATAAAATTATTGAAATCGAAATCCTAGATTTGTTTGCCTCTCAGGCCGCTTTTGCAATTGAAAACGTTAAACTTCATCAAGAAATCGAACGCAAAAAAGCGCTTGAAAATGAAATGAGCTATGCGGCAGAGATCCAAACGAGTTTGCTCCCGAAAAAAATCCCTATTATTCCCGGATTAGAACTCGCAGGAATGATGATCCCGGCGAAAGAAGTCGGTGGCGATTATTACGATTTTATCAAACCTCCCGATTTTAACGGCATCTATATCGGGATTGGAGACGTTTCCGGAAAAGGATTAGCCGCAGGAATGATCATGAGCAATACTCATTCGCTGGTCAAAGCACTCTGTGATACCTCCGCGTCTCCAAAAGAAATTATCCTTGGTGCCGCTCGGCTACTTGAAGAAGATATGCGTCGCGCTAAGAAATTTATGAGTATGTTACTCCTTCAATATATTCCAGATTCCCGTCAACTTTTATGTTGTAGCGCTGGACACGAACATATCCTACATTGGAAAGCCAAAGAAAAAAAATTGGAAATCATGAAATCTGGAGGGATTGTTCTGGGAACTCCTTACAAACTAATGGCTCCCTTTATTAAAGAATTTCCCATTGCTCTGGGAATTGAAGATATGATTTTGCTGTTCACCGATGGCGTTACGGAAGCGCGTGATCCAGAAATGGGAATGTTCGGACTAGAAAATTTACGAGATGTTTTCGAAGGATTAGGAACTCAACTCCTTTCGCCTCGAAAAATGATTGATGAAATTTATCGTAATATCCAATCCTTTACGAATGGAGCCGAACAGAGTGATGATATTACGCTAGTCGTTCTGAAAATAAACTCTATCGATCCTATGAAAATCGCTCCCCCTAAAACCATTCGTAAAGAGTTGGATCTCAATGATCCGGCTCGTAAAACTCAGCGAATTATGACTCAGAAATTGACCGGAAAACCTTAATCGGTGCGAGAGACGAATGATACGGTATGCTCTCTTTTTTTTAGGTTGCCTTTTGATGGGCTGTGCGTCTTCTTCAGGCTTGTTTTCGGCTCCAGAACTGGCGCAGCTTTCGTTAAACGACGGAACGTATACTGGAGAATACTCTCTGTATCCTTTTGTGTCTCGCATTCATCTGAAAATTCTTTCTGGAAAAATGCAACGAATCCGAGTTGAATTACTTCCCTATTGTCCGCTTCGAGGTCCCGAAAAAGACCAAATAATGAGAGAGTTAGCGGAAGAAATATTACGCGAACAATCGGTTGAAGTGGCACCCATTACGGACGCAGAAAATGTCAGCTATTTTTTCATGCAAGCGATTCAAAACGCGATCCAGCAAGCAATCAAAAAACCGCCTAACAAATCTTGACGCTTCGAAAAAGAAATTCGCAAGGAACTCGAAAAAAAGAGATAAGCAGAAATCCGTTTAAATAAGAAAGCAAAAATATGGATTCGCATGAAAATGAAAAACCGGAACGATCAGGAATGATTGAAGGATTGTTAGAGCATCTTGAAGAAAGCTTTGAAAGATTAACGACAAAAACATTAGAAAAAACAGGAACTCTTCAAGAGCGAATCTCCAGAATTGAAGGAGAACTTTCGCATCGATTTAAACGAGCTATTCAACCCCCCATAGAGAAGATTAAAACAGAAGCCTATGAACAGCGAATCCATGAATTGCAAAAGTTAATTGATGACTTGATCCAAATCGCGGATACGTTTGGCCATATCATTTCAGTGAGAACGGGAGGTTCTCAAAATCATTCCGACGATAAAAGAAAAGATTTTACTAAAGGCTTATTGATTGCGATCTGCGTGATGTTGTCCGTGGTTTGCGTTTTGCTATATCTGGATTCCAAGAAAACAAAAGACATTAGACCAGGACCAGAACCACAAAAAAAAGAAGTAGTGCTGAAAATTCGATGTTTGCAAATTCCCGAAGGAACAGAAAGAACGATTGAAAGCGAATTAGAAAAACTGAAGCAAATTCAAGAAGTAACGGGCTATAAAGTGGAGGACCTTAAATTAGAAAACTCCAGTTATAACGGATCGTATTCGATTAAGATGACGGAAGATAAAAGCAAAGAAGTCATCGAACAATTAAAAACACTTAAGTTTATAAAAAATACAAGCTATTCATCGGACAAAAGAGAAGCCGAATTTTTGTGTTTGAAACAATGTCCAAAGTGTACAGAAATGTTGGATATAAATGGGAAGTGCGACAAATGCAGTCACTGTAAGGAACATCCAGAAATTAAGTTGAAAAACGAAGATCCCCAGTCCTGCACAAGGAAATGTCCAATCTGCACAAAACATCTAAAATCCAACGGAGAATGTGGAGGATGCACAGAAAAAGAAAAGTTAGTGGCACTTCAAAAAGCAGAATGGGAAAAAAAACTGGAAGAAATGAAGGTGAAATATAAAGAAGCTCAAACCTTTGAAAAAAAGAAAATGGCCTCACCAGAAGAAAAAATAAAGAAGTGGCAGACGTTCCAAGATGACTATTTAGAAGATAATCCATTCAGCACAGAAGATGATGATTTTAGAGTGAAAGCGGAAAGCCGTGAGAAATATTGGGAAGAAGAAAGCAAGCCGAAAATAGTGTTTTGTGACATTCATCCAAAATCTGCATTAGAAAATGGCGAGTGTAAACAGGTTTGTCCAGAGTGTAAGGCACATTTCGATAAAAATGGAGCTTGCGAAAAGTGTATTCCGACAGGATGGCCACCAGAATTATGGAAAGCCTGCTGGAACGTACAGTATCAGTATATGGACTTTACAGAAGCATGGGCAAGTGAAGCAGTGGAAGAGCAAAATCGGTACTCTAAAACTTATCAGGCTTGGTATGCGAAAAAATGTAACCAAGAGATAACGAAATCGTTTGATCTCGGTAAAACAAAGATCGTAATGATGCTCATTCCCCCCGGAAAGTATTTACGAGAAGGAAAATTGGTATTGATAAGCAAGCCATTTTGGTGCGGAAAAACGGAGGTGACACAAGCGCAATGGGAAAGTGTTATGGGAAGTAACCCCTCCAGTTTTACAAACAGTAGTAATAATCCTGTAGAAAGCGTGACTTGGACCTCAAGCAAAACTTTTTGTGACCAGACAGGGATGAACTTATTGACAGAAGCGCAATGGGAATACGTATGCCGAGCAGGAACAACTACGGCCTATAGTTTTGGGGAAAATATTACTCCGGAACAAGTCAATTATAATAGGGGCGAAACGGTAGAAGTAGGAAGCCTCCCCGCAAATGCGTGGGGTTTATATGAGATGCATGGGAATGTTTGGGAATGGTGTGAAGATTGGTATGGAGAGTATCCATTGAAAAAGCTGACAGATCCAAAAGGACCAGTTTCCGGTTCTGATCGTGTGATTCGTGGTGGATGTTGGAGCGATAGCCCATCTTATTGTTCTTCTGTGTTTCGTTGCAATAACGAACCGGAGAGTACTCGGGTCAATTATCTGGATTTTCGTCTAAATGGAGTTTTGCGGGACTTCGGACCGGGTGACAATCTGGGGTTTCGTCTCTGTAGGCCGTACCCTTGATCCTTGTTCCCCTGAGTTTATCGAAGGGTTGTCTTTTTGCCCTTGATCGGGGAGTGCTTTAAGGAGGCTAATAATTAAAAACGAAAAACTGGAACAAATTGACTGGCATCAGATTGTGCAAGAAATGTTGGATGAAAATTTGCCGATGATGTCAGGGAAAAGGATCAAAAAAGGAGAGCGAGAATATTCGCAATATTTTCAGGTGGATTATTATTGCACAACCGAAGGAGAGTTAGAAAAAGAGAGCGAAGAAGAATTACCAAAAATAAAGCCATTTGAGCATTTAAAGGAACATAATCTCATCGAATATAAAAGCATTCACGAAGTGGTGAATGAAGGGACATTCCGAAAATATGTGGCAAGAGCGTTGTATGTGGAAAATAGCGAAAAAGAAACAAAACAGGGACAGATGACGTTGACGATATTGACGACCAGAAAACCGGAACAATTGATCAAAAAGGGAGCCTACCAATTTAAAGAGATTACCCCGTGGAAATATAAAAGCGATTGGATAGAAGATTTAGAGATTTATGTATTGATCCAAAAAGGAACGAGAAAAATCAAGGGAGGAGAAGGGCTAGCATTATTACAAGTGCTTGAAGGAGAGCAAGAAAAACAACAAGAAATATGGGACAATTTGTATAATCAAGAGTTGAAGAATATCAACGCGATTCAAAAAATGATGGAACAGATCAATCAGGAGGTTGGAATGACTTTAGCCGAACATTATAAAAAAATAGGTTTTGAAAAAGGAATCGAAAAAGGAATCGAAAAAGGAATCGAAAAAGGAATCGAAAAAGGAAAAATTGAAGGAAAAATTGAAGAATTGTTGAAAGTGCTGGAATGGATGGCGCCTGAGTTAGAAGAGAAATATAAAAGTCGCCTCGAAAAAATAAAGACGGAAAAAGCACTTCAAGCGATCGAAAAAGAAATTCGCAAGGAACTCGAAGGCAAAAGATAAACAAAAGACCATTGTTTCTTTGTTTATAAACTGAAGGAGTTTTTTATGTTTCGAAATGAATTTTTTCTGTTCTTCTTTTTGGGAGTGATGGCTCTTGTTTCGGCACAATCTCAAGCGGAGATCGAACTTTATGACGAAATTTTAGTGTTAGAACAACATGTTTACAATTTAGAAAAATCCGTTGAGGAACGATTAGCGCTATTAAAACGATATCTTGCCAAGATAGAGATCTCGTTAGAACTTTTTCCTCAAGGTTCTTTTGCTACTCCGTTGAAGGTGATTCAAGAGTCCTGGCAAACCTGGAATCGCTCTACAACAGTCACATTTAAGGGATTTACTCTTCAGCTCCCGCAAAAAAAAGGACTGCCTAAACCGGATCTCTATTTAAAAGGCTTTGTGAACGAACAAGTCGTTTTCCAAACTAGGAATACCAAGAATAAATATTCGATTCAGGTTGAAGACGAAATTTCTTTTTCTTTTAAGACAGGAGATACGATTCGTTTTGAAATTTGGGACAAAGATCTTTTTAAAGATGATCTTTTAGATTCGGTCACTCTTAAAAGTGTTTGTCTTCAGGAGTTGACGAAACCCCTAGAGACTCAATACAAGCATTTTTTCCTTCAATTGAATTATCAAGTTCCTATTCCCAAACTTCAAACATTTCTTGTTTCTCAATCTCAATCTCAATATTCGGAAGGTCTAAAACTTTTTAAAGATCATCGCTATCACGAAGCAATTGAAATCTTGACTCCACTTGCGGAGGATGGCTATTCTCCAGCACAAGCGAAACTAGGAGAGTGTTTTCTCTATGGAAAAGGAGTTTCTGAACAACCTCTTGTTGCAAAAGTTTGGTTTCAAAAAGCAGTCGCTCAGGAACAAATGGATGGCTACTACTTTCTAGGATTTTTGGCTCTTTATAAGGGACTAGGAGAAAAGACTCAAGGGATACTCTGGCTAGAAACAGCTTCCAAACGGGGTCATGCAGAGGCCCAGTATGAATTGGGCAAAGAGTATTGGGAAGGGAAAATTCTTCCTCAAAATTCTGAAACCGCTTTATCTCTTTTAGAACAATCGCAGAAAGGTGGAAATGCTCAAGCCAAATTGTTATTAGAGCATATCAAAAAATAAAACAATGTCGAAATTTGAAATGATCTCCGTCCAGTGTCAAGGTTGCGGATTTGTAACCGAAGTGTTCCACCGCATTGTACCGCCCGATCAACTCGATAAACCGGATCTTCTGGGGCTTGAAAAAGTGGCTGGATGTAAAGCGGTAGAACAAAAACTGATTTGCCCACATTGTCAGAAGAGCCAATTCCTTCCGCTTCCGGTGGACTAAACGAGAGATCAAGATTTTTTCGGGAGTTCCTTGTCTTTTCGAAGGACTTCCGAAGAATTTCGGGGCGGGAGGAGCCAGTTTCGCCAATCTGAAAACATCATTAAAAATGCGGGCAACACGATAAGCGACATAAAAAGACAACACGCCATTCCCAAGATTAAGGTGTTTCCGAGGCTAATGAGTCCTTGATGGGTGCCAATACACATTCCCAAAAAACCAAAAATGGTAGTAACTGAACTTGCGACAATGGCTTTTCCAGTCTGTCGCATCGTCTTCTCCAGATTTTTTTCTTCCCGAAATCGATGAATAATGTGAACAATATTATCAATCCCAATACCTAAAATTAGAGGAATCGCTATCATATTCGCAGGGTTTAAATTTCCATGGGGAAGGAAAACCAAAATTCCAAACATCCAGATAATTCCCAAGATCAGAACAAAGACTCCTAAAATCGTCTCTGCGAGATTACGAAACAAAAGAAAGGTGATACAAAAGATGAGGGCTAGCGCCATCCACCCCACATCTTCATAACTTTCGCGGATAGACTTGACCATCTCGTAGACCATAACGGGATGACCTGTCGCTAACGGAGAAACTAATTGTAAATGTTCAACGAATTTTCCCAGAGTTTCTCCTTCAAAAATATCGCCCTTTGGATAAATTTGAATCAATCGAAACTTTCCATCGTGACTGATAAAAATCATTTTCAGTTCTTCAGGAAGATCCTCTACGGTAAAGGGAGAGGCTTTTGAGACTGATTCCAAAAATTCTAAAAGATCCCGAATTTGTGTAAGAGATTGTTGAGAAAATTGTTGGATGGCCTCCAAAAAAGGCTTTTCTTCATTTTTTTCTTCTAACACCGACAATAGTTCAACCAGATCTTCGCCTTCATCAGGCTTTCCATCGTCAATGATTTGGGCTAAATTCAGACGTAAAGGACCCGCTTGTTCTTTTGTTACCAATAGATTATGAATTTCACTGAAATTGTCGATGAGGGTTTCTAGCTGAACTTGGAAGTCGTCAGCACTAAAGTTTTTATGATTTTTTTTCAGAAAGATCGGAAGTAAAAACAAAGCTTCCATTTCTTTTTTTCGTGTTATCTGCTCGGGAGGCACCATATCTTGAATCGAAAAGGTATAATTTTGATATCCTTGATACCGCAATTTATCAAGATATTCTTGCAAAACGTAGTTTTCTTCAGAGGTCGGATAGAAGAGGACTCCAAATTCCCCAATGGCGAGAATTTTTCGCATATAATCCACTTCCAAAGAATTTTTGCTTTGTAGATTTAAAATGTTTCGATCATATTCCAGAAACGTCGCGCTATAAGCAAAAAAACCAGTCAGAATGAATGTAATGAGAACCACAATCCAATGGTATTGATAAAGAATAAGGGGCAGGAGCCAAGAAGTAATTTTTTGGAAAAGAAACGTGAACGGTGAAACCAGAAAAACGCAACAGTATCCAATTTTTTGAAAGGGCCAGAATAATACAGAAAACCATCGCCGATGGGGTCGAGAAGCTTCTGAGGCGGAGGGAAACAAAAGTAATAAGGCTGGAAGTAACGTGAGCGTGATCAAGAGACAGATCATCACTCCGACTCCGGCAATGAGTCCTAATTCTGCAAATCCTTTAAAATCGGTCGTCATTGTGAGGAAAAAAGTTCCGCTGGTCGTTAAGGCGCTAATGAAGAGTGGAGGAGTCAGACGAACGAGCGTCTGAAATAAGGCCTCTTCTGTGGGTTGATGTTCTATTTCTTCATTAAAACGAGAGATAAAATGAATTCCAAAATCGACTCCTAATCCGATCACAAGGAGGGCAAATGCCATCGAAAGTAAATTCAGATACCCCGGATAAAAGGAGGTAAAGATGAAGGTCCAAATAATCCCAAAGATTAGGCAAACCAAAGCAAAAAGGGGTCTCGAAGGAAATTTATAGTAAAGCCCTATAAATAAAATAAAAACCAAGGTGAAGCTAAAAATACTTCCCCAAAAAAGACCTTTTCGAGAATCTCGCATTTCTGCAACATTTAATGCGGGACTTCCCGTATAACCTATTTCAAAATCGACCGAGGGGCGAGGAATTTGGGCCACCGTTTCTTGAACATAGCGTAAAAATTGTTGGTTAAAGGTGAAATCATTGGTTTGATTGGTGGGTTCAATAAAAAATAGCAAATAAGATTTCAGGGATCGCTGAAGTGTAAAATACCCTTCTTCATCGACAAACGAAAAGCGTTTTTGAGAACGGACAATCAGGGGATCTATTTTAAATAAAGAGGGCGACCGTCCATGAACAGCGTCGCTTAAAAATTGACGAAATTTGGCTAAGCTCTCGATATCCTGTTCAGTGACTTCAGATTCTCCGAGCCGTTCTCGTTGATTGGTAAGATATTGAAAAATGCCCAATAAATTCGGAGATTGGTTGAGCGTACTGATCAGCGTCCTTAGCTCATCCATCTCAAGGGAAAATTTAAGCCATTCTTTTTTCGAGAGAAAAAAGAGCCCCCGTTTTTTTAAAAATTCTACGGGAAGGCGATATCGAATTCCTTTTACGTAGGTTTTATTTTGTTCGAGACGCTCTACTAAAGTTTTCAGATAAGGCTTTAGTGTGGAAAGGTGGCTTTCATCGGCCTCCAAAACAACCACTAATACCTCAGGAGTTCCGAAATGATGCACATAGTCTTTGAAGGCTTTTCCCGAATAATGATGATCCGAGAGAAGATGAGTCGTGCCTGTTTTCGTGGTTAAATGAGGAAAAGGTGGAAAGGGAATCCATAAGGTTGGGATGGCGAAAAACAGAGTCGCCATCCCATAGAAAAACAAGATTTGTTTTGGATATTTTAATGGGATTCTATACAGGGCATTCACAATTTTTTCAACAATAAAAAGAGAACTCTATATTGTTATTTTTTTTTCTGCTCGTTATGAGGTCTCAAGATCAACATTAAATGAGATTGAGGAGAAGTTTGAATCAGTTGATACTCCCATTCAATGAGAGAAAGAAGATAGGACAAAAATAATTGAAGATGAAGACCTTGAACACGCATACTGAAACGATAGCGGGAAAGAATTTCATTCGTGGCGACATACTGAAAATCTCCTTTGGTACGAGTATGAAGATCTTCAAGAATATCCCGAAGTGTGACAGAGTCATAGTTCGCTTTTATTTCTTGGTGGAGCACCCCATGACTTTGTGGATTGGGTCCCAAAATAACGGAAATGGAAAGAGTTTGTTGTTCCCGCAATACTTGAAAAAGAAGCGTATCTTTCACAGCCGATTGAGCTACTTTTTCTGCAACGTCTTTTGGCGAAGAAACGGCCGTTTCTCCTATCGCTGTGATTAAGTCTCCTTTTTTTAAACCTGCGCTTTCTGCAGGTGAAAAGCGTATGACTTGTAAAATGAGGACTCCCGATTTGCCCAATTTTTTCGCTTCTTCTTCACTTAAGGATTCTGCTAAATCGACTCCTAAGTAGGGAGCGTGGGATGACATCGAAAATTCTTTTTGTTTTGAAGGTTGAGTCTCGGATTTGTCTGTAGTTGAGGATTCGTTCCAGAAGGGATAAATAATAAAGAGTGCGATATCTTTTCCAAGCATTTGAGCACGGAAAGGAACATCTGAAACCAAGCAAGCATATTGGGCGGCGTAGATCGCTCCCAAATTTTGTATCGATAAGCCAATTCTTCTTTTAAGAACGCTTTCAGAAAGGGAAATATATTGAATGTGACCGGCCGATTCTTCAAAAATCTGATCCAAAATTTCTTCCAATGTTGTGTCTTTGGCCGTCAATTGAATGGGGGTATAAATCCCTTTTCCTTTTTTAGATTCTTTTCGGACCTTATTTTCTTTTTTCTTTTTTTGAGGGGATTCTAGTTCTGCGGGAATTTCTCCAAGAACAAGTATCGTTGAAATCATCTTCCCTTCTCGAATTAGGGCCAACTCTATAGAGATCCCTGGAGCCAAAACATAAATTGTTTCCGAAAAATCTTTTAAGTTTTTACATTTTTTTCCATTGACCGCAATTACAATATCTCCTTGTTTTAAGCCTGCCTTTTCAGCGGGACTGTTGGGTAAAACGAGGGAAATTGAAAAACGATTTGAATCCGAGGTTTCTTCGAGATCCACGCCTAAAAAAGGTCGTTTTGATTGGGCCTGAAGAACCCCCAACATTAGAAATATAAACAGACCAAGAATAACTTTTTTCATAATGAGCCTTTCTGCATAAAATTAAGGAACAATACAGACCTCAAGAAGGGAGTCACCCACTTCCAAAGCGTCAACCACCTCAAATCCTTCAATCACTTGTCCGAACACAGTATAGTTTCCATCCAAATGAGGGGTAGGAATATGGGTGATAAAAAACTGGCACCCGCCGGTATCTTTTCCCGCTTTGGGCATTCCCAAGGTGCCACGAAGATAAGGAACACGGTTAATTTCATCGCGTAAGGTATACCCCGGATCGCCCCATCCGTTCCCCAACGGATCGCCTCCTTGAACGACAAAGGTAGGGACGACACGATGGATCGTCAATCCCTGATAAAAATTCTTCTGAATTAACTGAAGCATATTGGCGGTATGGATAGGCGCCTCTGACGGGAACAATTTTATTTTAATTTCTCCACGATTTGTTTTCATCAAAATTTTGGGTGCCAGAGGCAGGGAGATTTGTAAGAAAGGGGAGAGCGGCGTTGGAGGTGACAGGGGGGCAGAGACCTCTTTTTGAAACGATTTTAATCCGAGGTACGCTTCTTGACGAACCGAGAAAAATTCATCCGTAAAACCCGCTTGAAAACAAGATTCCGACCAATATTGTTGTTCCCGAAAAATTTTCAGTAGGAGTTCTCGAATTTCATAATATTCTCGATTTTGGCTCTGGTGATAGGTTTTTTCCAAGGCTTCCAAAATTTCTTTCTTTTGCTCGGGTGAAAAATTTGCTTTAGGAAAAAATTCTTGAAAGAACCCCACCACAGAACCTCGAACCGCTAAATCTTTATCTACTAACCCGGTTAAAAGAAGGGGATCGTATTTTTCAGCTTCAAAGAGTTGTTCAAAAAAAGCGGTTCGTACACAAGCTTCTTTGTTTTCACGCAACAGCGGTCGCCAACGTTCCTGGCGCTCAGGAGGAACATAACGCAACGCTTTCAGTAAAGCGATCCGATCTCGAGGATCGGGAGAATCTAAAAATTCTTCAAAATAGGTCGCGCCAAGAACAGGTGCAGTTGCAGTTAGCGTCAAGAGAGCCTGCTCTCGTACCGAAAAATAGTTTTCAGAAAAAAGCTCCATAATCGTAGGCATCGCTTGAGCGATAGGTTTTTCTTCTAATCGTTTTAAGGCTTGTACGCGAACTTGATAATAAGGATGTTTTAAAAGCGATAATAACACGGACTCTGGAATTTTCTGAGACTGATCTTGAAAAGAGCTAATCGCTTGAACAACTACGGAAAATGAGCGGTCTTGAAACAAGGAAATAAGAGCATCTGCGGTCCCTTCTTGATCCAGAAAAATTTTTAAACCCCGCGCCGCAAATAAACGAGCATATTCATTGTCGTCCCGAATGGCCCGTAAAAAAAAAGCGTGGGTTTGGGGTGATTTTAATTGCATCAGGGTATACACAATTTTCCAGCGCACCTCTGGAGAAGGATCAGAATACGCTTGAATGAGGTCTGATAAAGCTTCGGTGGCTTTTTGGCGAAACAGTGCGAGTGTGGCGGTGGCACGAATTTCCGGATTCAAATCGCGCAAAGATTCTCGAAGCGCCGTTTCGACGACGAGATAAGCAGATTCTGGCGTTTTTTCAGTTTTAATTTTTCCTAAGGCTTCACAGGCCAGAATACGCAAGGAAAGCGGATCTTTTTGGAGTTGGGTCAACAAAAGTGGAATGAATTCGGCCTCATTGAGTTGTCCGGTGGCAAAAATCAGGGCTTCGCGGACGCGAACATCTTCTTCATTCTCAAGGGCCACTTTTAAAAGTTTTTTAGAGTTGGCGTCTTGAATTCGACCCAGAGCAACAGCGGCTCGCTCTCGAATCCAAGGGGAGGAATGAAGGAAGTATTTTTGGAAGGTGGCTTCTGAGAATTGACGCAAATCTTCTTGCTGACGAATTTCTAAAAATAATTCTTCTTGGGCGGATACTCCAAGCACCCAAAAGCATCCTAAAAAGAGAATAATCGCGTGAAACACGACCATAAATTCTCCCAAAAATACGGAGGGGAAAAATCTAAAATGGCTCTTCAACATAAGCTTTTCTCGACTTCTTTGCAAGTTTTAATTCCACGATTTTTCAAATGAGTCCAGAAAAATTTTATAGATCCACGATTTGCGAGTCTAGGTTTTTCTGATAAAATAAAGCATTTCTGAGATTTTTCGACTGCGAGCGAATGATTCAGGAGCCGAAAACAGATTCTTTCCCCTTTAAGGAAAAAAGGAAAAACGATGCTTAAATATATAATCATTTTTATGAGCGTATTCTGGGGAGTTTCAAGGACTCAGTCCATTTTGTCTCCTGAACAGAAAGCGGCTCTTTATTTTTGGCTAGAACTCTATCAAAAAGACGATCCGATCTTAAAGCGTGGAGCGCTTCGTGCATTACTGGCTTGCCGAACAGAGTTTTTAGAGGAGATGGAAAAACGGGTGGGGTCTGATCCAGCTTATGCTTCGTTATGGGAGGCCCTAAAAAAACCTCAAGCGATTTTGCTGGAAGATTTACAAAAAGAAGCAAACCCGGATTTAAAAACTTTGCTTTATCGACATCTTCATCAAAAAGAAATATTGCAGGTTTCGATTCAGCATCGTAAAATTTCGGGACTTCCTCCTTTATCCACGCCGCTCTATCTTGATTTATCGCTCTTGAAATCCTCTAAAGAACTCGAATTGATTCTGAGCGAAAAAATGGCTCTATTTTTTCAGCAGTCTTCGCTTTATCCCCTAGCGCCTTTAGAAAAAGCCGAATTTTGTGTTTTGCCTCAAATTTTTCGGCCCAAAGTTTCTTCGAGAACCTTGGATGGAGAACTTTATTGGCTCGGAGAACTTCAGCTTCAGATGGTGTTCTGCACCCTCGATAAACAGAAACGATTAAAAGATCTGAATGTCTCCGCGGAAATCAAGCAAAAGCAAAAAGAAAGCTCTCCTCAACAAGTATTAGAGCGACTGATAGAACAAAGTTTAATTCAAGTCAGTGAATGCTTGGAGCCTCAGATCTGGACCCTTGAGATCCCGGTGATGAAAGGGATTCAAAATAAGTATGAGCGCGGAATTTATTTTTTGATGGCGCAACAACTCGACGCCGCTTTAAGTTTTTTCAAGCAAATTCCGGCAGAAGAACGGGATGCTGAATTTTTCTTTAATTTGGGAGTGACCTATGAATCCCAAGAAAAAATTTCAGAAGCGTTAAAAGCGTATCAACAAGCGCTTCGCTTGTCTCCAGAAATTCAAGAGTACCAAAAAGCGGTCCTTCGGTGTCAATCCCTCTTGTTTCAATAAGGGCCCGTTTAAAGCTCTTCCCCTCGAATAGGAGCGGGTTTAGGTTTAATTCGTTGATGGATCATCGCGTCTAGATTTTTTTCTCTCTGATCGAGAAGCGAAAATAAAGCTTTAGACTCAAGAGGATATTGTTTGATCACATAAGCCGCAAAGTCTTTTCGTTCGGGAAACGAGGGAATTTGTTGATAGAGTTGTTGCAAACGACGATTTTCTTCTTGGTAAGCGAGTTCCAGTTCTTGAACAACCGAAAGAGCCCACACTCGAAACTCTTCGGGAATCCCTTCTAAAAATACAGGAGAAACTTTTCCGTCAGACATTTGCTCCCAAAATGTTTTCGGATTCAAATGCGAAATCAATTTGTGGATCCGGAGATATTCATCTCCTTTAAATTTAACACGTAACCCAGAAGAATAGCGTAGCACAAACCCTTCCCGATCGGAGGGGAGGGTTTTCAGGATTTCTAGAAGAGTAGACAGGGAAATCGTGTGAGAGGGAACGACTTCAAGAGAGAGCGTTTTTGCAAGTGGAACGAGTTGAGAATAGGGCCATTCTCGACCACTTTGTATTTCAATAGCACCCAAGAGAACCAGACTTTGGCGAGTCCCATAATTCACAACCACTCGATTTTCTGGATAAATGATTTCAAAAAGTAAGGTGACCCCTTGAGGGATCAGCAGGTGAATGCCCTTTTGTTCTAAAAAATGGGAGGCCCAAGACGCTTGCTCGGACGTAAACGATCCTTTGGTCGCAATTCGGGGATTTCCGTTAAGCCAGTAGAGGATCCCTAAGCTTCCATCCATTTTTTCGGTGATTTCAGGAGATTCTAGTGGAAGTTTTTCAAGGGCGGTTTCCGGAACTTCGTTGAGGTTAAAGAATTTTTGAAAAGGCCTAGCGACAATAGCTCCGGTATTTTGGTCTAAAATAAGGCCACGAGCCATACGAGTAATGGGGTCCCAATTCCTTTCAAAAACACACTTTTGGGTATAAGTGAAGAGAATAAGGTTGTCTCGAATCGAAGACGAGAGCCACCCTTTTTGCACATAATCTTGAAAGATGTTGAGGAGCGGGATATCTGAAGAAAGAGGGATTGAAATAGAAGAAAAGTCTTTTGTCATAAAGAATGAATATAAAAAAGGATGCTTTGTTAAAAACTCTTGCAAAAGAAATCAGGATTCTCTACAATAAATTTTTCGTATTCTTTAAACTTGTTTATGGGGATAGGTTCAGATTATCCTATCATTTTTTGGGAGAATTGCGGGTGGTCTCTATTGAAGAACTCGTTCAAATATTGGTACAACGGGGTGGATCGGATCTTCATATTACAGCCGGATCACCACCGCGTCTTCGAATTGATGGACATTTAGTAAATACAGAACATGATGTCTTGGATCCAGAAACGACTCAAAAATTAGTCTATTCCATCTTGGATGGAGATCAAATTGCAAAATTTGAACGAGATCTTGAACTGGACCTTTCTTTTGGAATTCAAGGTTGTGGCCGGTTTAGAACCAATGTTTTTCAACAGCGAGGCGCCGTTGGATCGGTTCTACGAGTAATTCCTTTCGAAATTAAAAATTTTAAGCAATTGAGCCTTCCACAGGAATTGTGCGAACGGTTATGTAGTTATCCTCGAGGGATGGTACTGGTCACTGGGGCTACCGGATCAGGAAAGTCAACGACCCTTGCCGCGATGTTAGATTTTATTAATGATACGAGACAAGACCATGTGATCACGATCGAGGACCCCATTGAATTTGTTCACCGAAACAAAAAATGTCTTTTTAATCAAAGAGAAGTCGGCTCCGATACAAAATCGTTTAAAGGGGCTTTACGTTCTGCTCTTCGAGAAGATCCCGATGTGGTGCTGATCGGAGAAATGCGCGATGTAGAAACAATGGAAGCCGCTCTACAAATTTCTGAAACAGGACACTTAACATTTGGAACCTTGCATACCTCCGATGCGGTCCAAACGATGTCCCGAATTATTGACTCTTTTCCTGCCTATCAACAATCTCAAATTCGTACCGTGATTTCCTTTGTGCTCAATGCAGTATTTTGTCAGCAACTTGTCCCTAAAGGAAATGATCGGGGTCGTGTTCTTTGTTCAGAGATTATGATAGCGACCAGTGCAATTCGAGCGCTTATTCGAGATGATAAAGCACACCAAGTTTACTCGATGATTCAAACCGGAGGCAAATACGGGATGTGTACGATGAATCAATGTCTGTATCGCCTCTACAAAGACGGCCATATTACTTATGATATGGCTATGGGACGCTCTTCGGATCCAGCAGATCTTCGACGAATTTTCGATCAAGGTGGTGGTGTTAGTTAGTCCTAAAAAAATATAGATTCTCTGGGTGATATAATTTTTTTTTAATGGGAGTGATGATCCATGCCCAATTTTTCTTATTCAGCTCAAAATTCGGCAGGAAAAGTCTTCAAAGGGACTCTTCCTGGTGCTTCTCAGAACGAAGTTATCGCTCAACTACGAAAACAAGACCTTACTATCGTTAATATTGAAGAAGTAAGTGCTTCAGAAGCAAAAGTCGCCTCGGGCCGAGGACAAATCAAAGCCTCAATAAAACCCAAAGACCTCGTGGTTTTTACGCGACAACTCTCTACGATGATTTCTGCGGGTATTCCTCTATTAGAATGCTTAGAAATTCTTCAAGAACAACAAGAAAACGTCGGTTTTTCAAAGGTACTCGGGCGTGTGGTTCAAGATGTTCGTGCGGGAACCGATTTTTCTCAAGCTCTTTCTTATCACCCTAGATGTTTTTCAAACATCTTCGTAGCGATGATTCGCGCGGGAGAAGCGTCCGGTCAGTTAGACGATATTTGTACTCGTTTGGCGGAATTTATGGAAGCGGCCCAAAAATTGAAAGCCGAAATCAAGTCCGCGATGACGTATCCCGTGATTTCCTTATGTATGGTCGTCGGAATTACGCTTTTTTTGATGATTGGAATTATTCCCAAATTCAAAGAAATTTTTTCGTCGATGGAAGTGGATTTACCTTGGATCACCGAAACGTTGATGACGATTGCCTTTTTACTGAAAGATCACTTTTGGGAAGGACTTGCGGTTATTATTGTCTTTTTCTTTTTGTTACGAATTTATGTTAAAACTCCAGTAGGCGCACGCCAAAAAGATTATTTATCCCTGACAATGCCCATTTTTGGCCCTCTCTTTACCAAAGTGGCCATTTCTCGTTTCGCTCGTACCTTTGCAACGTTAATTCAATCCGGTGTGCCAATTCTCGGAGCACTCGAAATCGTGGCCGCAACCTCAGGTAATACGATTGTGGAAGAAGCGGTACTCACGGCTCGGGACAGTGTTCGCCAAGGAGATACCTTAGGTGAACCGCTTTCAGAACATTGGGTCTTCCCTGCAATGGTGACTCGTATGATTAGTATTGGAGAAAAATCGGGTGCCTTAGAAACACTCTTTGAAAAAATTGCAGAATTTTATGATGATGAAGTTCACGTGGCTGTCGAAGGACTCACCTCTTTAATCGAACCCGTGATGATTGGAATTATGGGATTTCTCGTTGGGGGAATTGTGTTGGCGGTATTCTTGCCAATCTTTAAGCTCCAAGACAAACTCTCTGGCGGTGGATAACTATTTTTCGTCTAAACTTCTTCTTTATTTTCTCAATATGAAGCCTCTAAAAAGAGGCTTTTTCTTATGAAGCAAACTCCAGAACAATCAGAAATTCTAAACCGGATTCATATCCAAATTTTGATCCGTTTGTTACTGGTTGTTCTTTCTATTTTTGTGATTCTCATTCGTGGGGCCGAACAATCCAAAAATTCTCCCTTTAATCCCTCTTATATCTTATTGGTTTCGATTGGCATTCTCAATTTAGTTTATATCTTGATCTTGAATCGAATCGTTTTTCTTGAACGATTCGTCTTAATTCAAGCTATCATTGATACTTTTTGGGTTACAGGACTCATCTATCTTACCGGAGGAGTTCTTTCCAATTTTGTCTCTTTTTATTTTTTTGCCATCTTAACAAGCCTCATTATTGTTCGTGTTCACGTCCCAATGTTAATCACCTCTCTCTCTATCACAGGTATTTGCTCCGTTTCACTCGCGTATTTTTTTGCGGAGCATTTTCAATTTCGTTTATTTGGTGTCCATCCGTTCTGGATTTCTTCCTTCGGAGGCAATCTCAATTTTATTGTCGCCTATCTTCTGGCCCAGATCATTTCGTTTGTTTTGGTGGCGTGGCTCGGAAGTTATCTGATGTTTTCTTTGACTCAGGTTAAAATCGTTTCTGAAGAAATTCTTGATAGTATGGCCGATGGAATTATTACGTTTGACAAATTTGATCAACTTGTTTTTATTAATCAAAAGGCTCGCTCCATTCTTGGTTTTTCGTCAGAATCCAAAATTTTAGGAACCGCCTTAAAAATGTTAAAAAAAACGAACGAAATCAATGAACTCTTCTGGAGCTTATTTGAGCGACGAGAACGATTAACACGAGAAATCGTTTTACATAAAGAATCTTCTCAAGAAATTTGGATTAAAATCAATATTTCTTTGATTTTTGGAGCCAAGAATAAAATTCGGGGGCTTGTTGCTGTTTTGAATGATCTCACTTTTGAAAAACAAATGGGGCGAGCGATGACGCTCGCTATCAAACTAAAAGGGATCGAAGAACTCGCCGCGGGACTCGCTCATGAAATTCGCAATCCCCTTGCGTCTATTCGAGGCGCGGTTCAAGAACTAGAAGATGAACTTCCTAAAAAACATGAATTGATTCTAATTGCGCTGAAAGAATCGGACCGATTGAATCAAATTATTACAGATTTCGTCCAGTTTGCTCATGTCACAAAACGCATGCAAACCGTTTCTATATCGCTCTATTCTCTCTTCAAAGAGATCCAAAATCTTTTGAATTTTCAATATAAAAATGCTTCCATTGAATGGAATTTAGCTTGTGATCCATTGATCTATGTTTCTGGAGATGAGCCTCAACTCCGCCAGATGTTTTTGAATCTTCTTTTAAATGCCATTGAAGCCGTCGATTTTTCTGGAAAAATTTCGATTCGAGCCTTCCACTCCCCTTCTGAAGAATTTCTTCATATTACTCCCCACGAAGGAATCCAAATCGAAATTGAAGATAATGGTCACGGACTTACCGAGGACGAACAAAAACATCTTTTTATTCCTTTTTATACTACAAAAAAAGGAGGAACCGGATTAGGATTAGGGATTGTCTATCGAATTGTCAAAGCGCATGAAGGTAATATTAAAGTTAAAAGTAATTCAGGAAGAGGAACGACTATCATTATTTGGCTTCCTCGTTGAACACTACATATTAGAAATAAAGTATGGGCGAAATCGCTGAAGAAAAAAGAATTTTGGTTGTCGATGATGAAGAATCGCTTCGTCTTTTGTTGCAAAAAGTATTAAGCAAGGGGGGCGAATATCTGGTCGAAACCGCAGAAGATGGTATGGACGCGTTAAAAAAGTTGTCTTTAAAGAAATATCATCTTGTCCTACAAGATTTAAAAATGCCTAAATTAGGTGGATTAGAACTATTAAAAATTATTAAGCAACTATACCCAGAAATTTTCATTATTATCATGACCGCCTATTCGACTCAATCCCTTCCAGTCGAAGCCATGCGGGAAGGAGCTTTTTGCTATATCGATAAACCTTTTGATCATACAATGCTTAAAGAGCTTGTCTCTCGCGCCTTTCGGCAAATCGCTCTCTTGCAAACGATGGGATCAGAAACGCAACGAACACAGTTGGCTCGCTTTTTGGTTGGAAATTCTCCCAAATTTCGTCTTGTTTTTGAACAGATCCGACGAATTGCCATTACCGATTCTACCGTTTTAATTTCAGGAGAAAGCGGAACGGGCAAAGAACTTGCTTGTCAAGCGATCCATCACTATTCTCACCGCTCTCTAAAAAACTTAATCAAAACCAATTGTGGAACTTTTCAAGATGCCTTATTAGAATCCGAATTATTTGGACATAGCAAAGGTGCATTTACTGGCGCAATTGCCGATAAACAAGGATTGCTGAAAATGGCGGATGGTGGAACTTTCTTTTTAGATGAGGTCTTGGAACTTTCTCAACAAACACAAGCCAAACTTTTGAGAGTGTTAGAGAACGGGGAATTTTTTCCTCTGGGTTCAAATCAAACGGTTCGAACGAATGTCCGCTTTGTCGCAGCAACCAACCGCAATCTGGAAGAAGAAGTTAAAAAAGGGCGTTTTCGAGAAGATTTATTCTATCGACTGAATGTCCTTCATCTCACCCTCCCGCCACTACGAGAACGCAAAGAAGATATCCCGTTACTTGCAGGTCATTTTCTGAAGGTCTACCAAAATAAATATTCTAAAAATCATCCCGTTTCAAAAGTAGAAACGATTTCAAATGCTGTCATTGATTTATTACTCTCTTTTCAATGGCCCGGAAATATTCGGCAACTTGAAAATATGATCCAACGTGCGCTCACAGAAATCAAAGAAGAAGATCGCATTTTATTACCAAAACATTTTCAGTTTTTAATCAATGAACCCCCCGAAAAACGATCCATTCTTCCTCTCGGATTCGTTTCCGAAGAAATCTTTCCTGACGGTTTTAATATGGAAGAACATTTGGCTAAATACGAACAAAAACTCCTATCTCAAGCTCTTAATCAATCTCAAGGAAACCTCACTAAAGCCGCAAAACTTCTTGGAGTTTCCTTTCGGGCGATTCGATATAAAATAAAAAAATATAAGTTAGAATCCTCCGAGGTGGTCAAAAATTAAAAATAATCAAAGGAAGTTCGGGTTTCAATTTATTGGCTTTAAATTTGCTTAAAGTATCCATAAATCTTTTTTAAGAGAGGGGTCGGATGAATTCAAATAAATTATTTACGTTAATCGAGCTGATGATCGTGATTGCGATCATTGCGACCATTGCGGTAATTGCTATTCCAGGGTTAGTACGGGCTCGAATTTCGGCAAACGAAGTTTCTGCGGTCAGTACACTTCGTGCTACGGCCACATCTCAACTTCAATTTTCAAAAGCAGGCCTTAAAGACAGAGATTCCGATGGAATCGGAGAATATGGCTTTTATACAGAACTCTCTGGATCTTTTGGAATTCCAAGTGCAGGGGTTTTAAATCCACCCGCCCAACCAGGATTTATTAATATTGCTCTCGGATCGAGTTCTTCTATTGATTTGGGAACTGCCTCTAAAGCAGGATATATGTTTCAAATGTGGCTCCCTGTTGGAGATGGACTCGCGGCTCTGCCTGAAGCAGGTGGACCCGTAGCGCTTACCGCTTCACAAAATGAAGTCGATACCCAAGAATTTCGTTGGGCCTGTTACTCATGGCCCAACGACGCTGGAAAATCTGGCAACAAGGCCTTTTTTATTAGCTTTCGTGATGAGCTTCTAAGCGCCTCTAATCAAATTTCTTCCGGAGTATTTGGTTACTCAGGTATCCTTAGACCTTCCATAGGAGATATTTATGATCCTAGCGTCGGGCTACCTGATTTAGCGGGCCCTTTTTTATTGGAGGTTCCTACTCCTCCTTTTGGTGTTATTTGGAGCCAATTTAATAAATCTTAAGTGACTAAAATTGTCAGTTTTTCAAAAAAGTTGACAATTTTTTGTAAGTGCTTTCAAAAAGATGAAACTATTTTAGTTTGTAACTATCTCTATATACAATAATAACAATAAAAAACAAAAATGGTTCTCTAATTGCTAATCGATAGAAGTTAGTGCATAAAGTAGTTATTTATTTTTTTGAAAGGCTTCAAATGCAAAGAAGAACTTTTACACTCATTGAACTTATGATTGTGGTTGCAATTATCGCAATTATTGCCGCTATCGCAATTCCTGGTCTCCTCCGCGCTCGTATTTCTTCAAACGAGACTTCTGCAATTGGTTCTCTACGAACTTGTTCTACTTCTCAAAGTCAATTCCAAAATGCGACCGTAAAAGATCGCGATTTGGATGGTGTGGGTGAATACGGATTCTTCACCGAATTATCCGGTGTTGCTGCACTTCCCGTAGGAGCTAGCACTGGAACACCCGCAAGACCCTCCTTTATGAATTCTGTATTTGGAACCACTTCTTCTGCAAATGTGGGTACTGCCAATAAATCTGGTTTTAACTTCAAAATGTACCTCCCCACCGGAGCCGCTGCTGCACCCACTGGAGAAGATGGGACTGTCGTCGCCACTATTGTGGTTACCGCCGTCCCTACTGCTGCTGCTCTAGTTAATGCGCAGGAAACTCGTTGGGCCACTTATGCGTGGCCTACTTCCGCAGGAAACTCTGGAAATAAATCTTTCTTCGTCAATCAAGGTGGCGAAGTGATTGCTACTTCCAACTTGCCCACAGGCGTTTCTTCGCTCTTCTACACAGGAACAACTACCACTCCTGGCGCTAACGCTATTTTTACTACAACCTCAACGCTAGATATTGATGGCGCTCTTCTCATCGGTGTTCCAAACGCTCTATCCCTAATTTGGAACCCCACCAGTTAGTTGAGAAAAATTCAATCTCTTTTTTACACTGTGCAAAGGAACCGAGAATTTCTCTTGGTTCCTTTTTTTTTGTCTTGTAGATTCTGATTTCAGCGTTCCGATTTGAACGCTTATAAAATTAGGTGACTAAAATTGTCAGTTTTAAAAAAAAACTGACAATTTTTTGTAAGTACTTCTGAAGAAATAAAACTATTTTAGTTTGTAACTATATCTGTATACAATAATAACAATAAAAAATAAAAATGGTTCTCCAATTGCTAATCGATAGAAGTCGCTGTACAGAATAGTTGTTTATTTTTTTGAAAGGCTTCAAATGCAAAGAAGAACTTTTACACTCATTGAACTTATGATTGTGGTTGCAATTATCGCAATTATTGCCGCTATCGCAATTCCTGGTCTCCTCCGCGCTCGTATTTCTTCAAACGAGACTTCTGCAATTGGTTCTCTACGAACTTGTTCTACTTCTCAAAGTCAATTCCAAAATGCGACCGTAAAAGATCGCGATTTGGATGGTGTGGGTGAATACGGATTCTTCACCGAATTATCCGGTGTTGCTGCACTTCCCGTAGGAGCTAGCACTGGAACACCCGCAAGACCCTCCTTTATGAATTCTGTATTTGGAACCACTTCTTCTGCAAATGTGGGTACTGCCAATAAATCTGGTTTTAACTTCAAAATGTACCTCCCCACCGGAGCCGCTGCTGCACCCACTGGAGAAGATGGGACTGTCGTCGCCACTATTGTGGTTACCGCCGTCCCTACTGCTGCTGCTCTAGTTAATGCGCAGGAAACTCGTTGGGCCACTTATGCGTGGCCTACTTCCGCAGGAAACTCTGGAAATAAATCTTTCTTCGTCAATCAAGGTGGCGAAGTGATTGCTACTTCCAACTTGCCCACAGGCGTTTCTTCGCTCTTCTACACAGGAACAACTACCACTCCTGGCGCTAACGCTATTTTTACTACAACCTCAACGCTAGATATTGATGGCGCTCTTCTCATCGGTGTTCCAAACGCTCTATCCCTAATTTGGAACCCCACCAGTTAGTTGAGAAAAATTCAATCTCTTTTTTACACTGTGCAAAGGAACCTAGAACCTCTCTTGGTTCCTTTCTTTTTTCTTTCCTCCTTTTAAGGACCTCAAGACTTGATTCTGAATATGGGGATTGTTATCATTAATATAGATTGGATCCAAAGTCGTTTCCAACAACAAGCCGAACTTTTTAAATCGCTTTTTCATCCTGAAGAAATCCATTATTGCGATACTTATCGCTTCTCGGCACCTCATTACGCGGGACGATATGCCGCAAAACAAGCGGTTCGAAAAGCGTTAGGACTTGATTTTCAAGAAGAAACTACTTTGCAAGAGGTCTCTATTTTTCGAATGTCTACTGGACAACCTGTTGTCCATCTCTTAGGCCAAACATTGGTTTGGACTCAACTTTTAGGAAATGATATACAATTTTTTCTCTCTATTTCCCATTCTCGCTCACATGCAATTGCTTTTGTAGTGACTGAAAAAAAATAGGAGTGTTTTATGGCAAAAAAAAATCCTCAGGACATCAAAATCCCAAAAACCTTCATGCAAAATTGTTTTACCTTCTACCTCCTTACCCTTTTCGCTTTTGCTCTTATTTTGGGCCTTTCTTATTGGAAAAAAAAGGAATGGTTGGCGTTCTATACCCTACAAACCTACGCGCATAGCGTTATTAATACCACAGAAATGGATCCGAAGATCCAATCTCAACTCGAAACACTCGCAACTCAAAATAAAACGGATGCCGAATCTAAAGAGCGGGAGGAATGGAAAAAAATTGAAAAACAAAAAACGGATGCGAAAACCGCATTTTCTCAACTCCTAAAAGCTTATTCGGAAGGAAAAGTGCCAGAACTAAATTTACGAGCGTTACATCGCAAAACTCGTTCTTATACAGATGGGAAAACTGATAAAATCATCCTTGAGGAGCTTCTAGATTTAACGTCTTATACTCAAACACTCACCTCAAAAGCCATTACTGAAGAAGAATTTAAAGCACTTCCCGAACGTACTTCTGAACAGATAACTTCCCCTGTATCAGAATCTTCAAAAAAACCTGTCATTGAAGAAACAAAACCACCCGAAGAAACAAAACCACCCGAAGAAACAAAACCACCCGAAGAAACAAAACCACCCG
>CAZHAR010000014.1:0-110217 GCA_964530615.1 uncultured Planctomycetota bacterium
TAAACATTTTGGCCTCTAGCAAATAACCTTGAAGGGTTTCCATTAAATCTTCGGATGAATGAGTCAAGGGGGATATTCTCCTTTATTTCTTCTGGATTGCAGAATACAAGTCTTCATAAAGTCTATTAAAGGCATAAGCCCCTAATTTTAGCCCCTGCTCAATAAAATACCGTCGTTCTGGACGGTTCCAGAGGGGTTCAACTACAACAAAAAATTCTTCGGCATGGCGAGTATCTATATTTTCGTGTACGGTATAATGCGACAGATCCGATTTCTTGAGCCAGCCTCGTTGAAGTAATCCCTTTCCAATCAGTGCGGAGATGCGCGAAAAAGAATATTCGATAATTCCCATACAACTAATCCCGACTTCCAATTCATCTAAAACGCAAGAAGCTGTTAAAATGCTATTAAATGCTCGAACTTCCGGCCATAAAGCCAGTTGATCGAAATTCTCGACTTGGCTCCCGATCCGTTTCAAAAATTTGCGGAAGGTCGTTTCATGAAACGCTTCTGGGTGAAATTCTCCGTGTTCTTCTAAAAGGTTATGTAAAATATCGAGTCGAGCCTTGGGGTCTGGAATACGAGCGACAAGCGCCGCCATCGGACGCGGAAAAAAAGAAACAGCAAAATAAAATTGTTCTTGCGTTTTTCGAAAGTCGTCTAGAGTGAGAGCGCCTTTTTGCAGAGCCTCAAAATACGGATTCTGAAAGATTTTTCGCTCTTCCAGAACTTGATTGGCGCAAGCGGTAACTTGCAGAGCGCGAGAGGGTTCTGTCATACAGCATCACCTTACGAATAGAGGTTTTCTTTCCTAAAAGAAATCTTATTTTACTGTAATTTTACAAAAAAAGGCAACGTTTCAGTTGCCTTTTAAAAAGAAAAAATAAATCCCTTTTGTCATTGCGAAGGAACTGAAGCGGTTGTTACGCTCTCCGGTATTGTCATTGCGAGCGAAGCGAAGCAATCTCCTGTATGCTTGAGCCTTTCGGAGATTGCTTCGTCGCCTTGAGGCTCCTCGCAATGACAACCGACTTGAGGCTCCTGCAATGACAGACAGAGTTTTTTTATTTCGCATATTTAACGGAACAGCCATAGGCTTGTGTGGATTGCACTTCCGGCAATTTCCCATTCATGGCCGATTCCAGAGCCTGAATGACATAATTCTTGGCTTCTTTGACTTTTTGAGGTTCAAAATCTTTAGGATTATCGTCAATCGCTCCTTGATAAATCAACACTTGATCGGGATTGATGACATACATATGCGGAGTCACTTTTGCTTGATAGACTCGTCCGACGCTTCCAGTTTCATCAATCAAATACGCACTGGGAACCGCTTGCAATTTTTTGAGCATCTCTTGAATCTCTTCGGCGCTCATGTTCCCTTGGGTTTTAGGAGAGGAGGAACAAATCGAGAGCCATACAACGCCTTTATCCGTACATTTTTTCTGGAGTTCTTGCATATTGTTGCAAACATAATGTTTTTTCACAAAGGGGCAACCAAAATTGACCCATTCCAGAACCACATATTTCCCTTTATAATCAGTAAGTTGATGAGTTTTTCCATAAATATCAGTTAAGGAAAAATAGGGAGCGGGTTTATTAATCGTAATTTGAATTGGTAGATCGGGTGTGGTTTCAGCGGCTTTCGCTGTTTCAGCGACTTTCGCTTTACAACATTTATCTCCTTTTGGACAAGTTTTTGCGTCTCCGGTACAAGAACTCTTATCGCAAGCACCTTCTGTACAAGAGCCTTCTTTACAAGCGTCTTTTTTTGCGCCTTCTTTACATTGTCCTTCCGAACAACCTTCTTTTTTATCACAACCTTTTTCCGCTTTACATTCAGAGGCGGCTTTCGCGGTACCACAGATTTTTTCAGAAGAAGCGCCTTCCTTTGCACTGATTGCCTTTGAAAGTTTTTGGCAGATGATTTCACATCGCGCAGCTTCTTTTTTCGCGATTTGCAAATCCTGGCTCAATTCTTTAGTCAAAGCTTTATACGCGGCTAAATCTACGGACAAATCTACACAAGTTTTTTTGAGTTCATCCAGTTCTGCAAACAATTTTCCCATGATCGCTTTATGTTGCGCCAGTTCTTTTTCGATTTCTTTGTAGGACGCTTTACAAGCGGCGGTACAATCCTGAGCAAACAAAGCAGAAGTAAAGAGAATCGTCAATCCAATGAAAAGAAATAGAGATCGTTGCATAAAAATCCTTTCGTCTTATAAAATAAAAAAGTTATTATAAAAAAACTCTCAAAAAATAGCTATTAAAATCAACAGCTTGTACCTGAATAGTTACGTTTCTTTCGCTGTTTCAGATTCTGGCTCAAGAATTTTCCGGTAGAGCTGGTACTACATTTGGCTAAGGCTTCAGGAGTCCCTTCAAATAACACTTTTCCACCGCCATCTCCGCCTTCTGGGCCTAAGTCTATCACATGATCTGCTAAACGAATCACTTCCAGATTGTGTTCGATCACGAGAATCGTATGTCCTTGGGTGACCAACCGATGAAAGATATTCATCAATTTTTGAATATCATAAGGATGTAATCCAACGGTGGGTTCATCGAGAATATATAAGGTTTGCTTGCTTCGACTCGCCAGTTCTTTCGCCAATTTCAAGCGTTGCGCTTCACCCCCGGATAAAGTGGTCGCGGATTGTCCCAAACGAATATAACCGAGGCCAACTTCATGAAGAATCTGGAGTTGTTTCCTAATCTTGGGATGGTGCTCGAAAACACTTAATAACTGATCGGCTGTCTGATTCAAAATATCCGCGATACTAAATCCTTTATAACGAACTTCCAATGTATTTGGATTATATCTTTGACCTTTACAAAATTCGCAGAGAACATAGACATCTGAAAGAAAGTGCATTTCGATTTTCTTTTGTCCCATGCCTTCGCACGGCTGACAACGTCCGCTTCGGTTATTGAAGCTAAAGCGTGCTTTCGTATAGCCTCGTTGTCTCGATTCTGGAAGTTGAGCAAAAAAATCTCGTAGCCCATCCATCACTCGACAAAAAGTGGCTGGCGTTGATTTTGGCGTTCGTCCAATCGGAGATTGATCAATGACTTGAAATCCTTGAATTGTTTCTGGAACTTGTAAAGTCGCGCCTTGATAACTCGTCTTCTTTTTCGCGCGATATTGGTGAAGCAGAGGAACCATAGTTTGCATAATCAGTGAACTTTTTCCGGATCCTGAAACCCCTGTCACCACGATTAAACTCTGTGTGGGAATTTCAACAGAAACATCTTTCAAATTATTCGTACTGGCAGAATACAACCGGATAAATTTTCCGTTAATCGACTCCGTTTTCGGAATTTCGATTTTCAGCGCTCCGCTTAAATATTGTCCTGTGAGAGAATCTGGATTTTTTTCTAGCTCTTCTGGGGTCGTCATCGCAATAATACGCCCTCCTTCTGCGCCTGCAAGTGGGCCGAAATCCACAATGTAATCTGCGGAACGCAAGATACTATCGTCATGTTCCACGAGGAGAACCGTATTTCCCAAATCTCGGATAGATTCAATCGTCTTCTGAAGACGTTGGATATCTCTTGGGTGCAGACCCACAGTGGGCTCGTCCATCACATAGAGCACGCCGGTCAGCTTGTTTCCCATCTGGGTTGCGAGTCGAATTCGTTGAGCCTCTCCGCCGGAAAGAGTATCTCCCGTACGAGAGAGCCCCAAGTAGTCGAGTCCGACTCTCATTAAAAACTGTAAGCGGGCCTCTATTTCCTCTAAAAGTGGTTTGGTAATGGGTTGTTGTTCTGCCGGAACCGAAAGTTGTTTGAAAAACGTCAATAACTCTGTGGGAGTCTTTTCGCATAATTTGGAAATATTGTACTCTTGAATTCGGACATGGCGCGGAATTTCGCTTAATCGCTCGCCTTGACAGACGACACAAGGAATTTTCTGTTCCGGGAAATCTTGCTTTTTTTCTTCCTCTTCGCTGTCTATCTCTACGTCGCTCATCTCGAATCCGAGTCCTTGACAGGCTGGACAACCGCCTTGCCAACTATTAAAAGAAAACATCTTGGGAGTGATTTTCTCTTTAAGTCGGAACCCGCACTGCGTACAGTTGGGCAAAAGATGATAATGCAACACTTCCTCATGGATTTGCACTTTTAATTGATTCTTTCCCATACGATATCCAAGTTCTAAAGAATCAACAATTCTGGATCTCTGATCATTTTTAACGACAATTCGATCTAACACAAGGTCCAGAAATTGAACGTCTCGGAGTTGTTTCGGAATCTCTGTGAGCAAGTATTCTTTTTCGTGGTTGACCAAAATCCTTAGATATCCTTCTGCCTGAAAACTTTCGGCCACTTCGCCTATTTTATTCGGAGTCGAGAGAAGAAGTTTTTTCCCCTTTTGATAAATCGGATACAAAATATATCCTTTTTCTCCTGAAAATCGTTCTATTAAATTCTTAAAGATAAATTGAGGAGAATGCGCCATCAACGGAAGGTTGCAGTGAGGACAAAACGGCGTTCCCACTTGCGCATACAAGATTCGGAAATAATCGTATAGTTCTGTGAGCGTCGCTACGGTAGAACGAGGATTTCTAGAGCAAGAGCGTTGATCAATGGCGATTGCGGGTTGTAATCCGGTGATAGAGTCGACTTCCGCTTTATCTAAGCGACCGAGGAAACGCCTCGCGTAGGTTGAGAGCGATTCTACAAAACGCGATTGCCCTTCCGCGAAAATGGTATCAAAAGCGAGACTTGTTTTTCCAGAACCAGACACCCCGGAAAAGACTGTAATCTTATGTTTCGGAATTTTTAAATGGACCTCTTTCAGGTTATTCTTTCGCGCTCCTTTGACGGAAAGGAAATGACGACTTTCCGGATCGGCTTGACAAGTGGGTCGATAGGTGGGTAGAGAAGAAATGATTTTCTTTTTGGGCTTTAAATAAGGAATCAGGGCCTGTGCGGTATAGTTTTTTTGAATTTTCGCCATCTCTTCTGGAGTTCCACTAAAGATGATTTTCCCGCCTCCTTCACCTCCTTCTGGCCCCAGATCAATGAGATAATCCGCCGTCTTAATCACATCTAGATTATGTTCAATCACCAAAACCGTGTTTCCTTGCTCTACCAAATCATTCAGACAACGAAGCAATTTTTGAATATCATCGAAATGGAGTCCGGTGGTGGGTTCATCGAGTAAATACAGGGTTTTTCCGGTGGATCGTTTTTGGAGTTCGTAAGCGAGTTTGATTCGTTGCGCTTCACCTCCGGAAAGAGTAGTACTTTTTTGTCCAAGATGAATATAAGAAAGGCCAACATCGTTCAAGGTTTGAAGCGAGCGTTTGATTTTAGGAAAATTTTGAAAAAATTCTAATGCTTCTAAAACCGTCATTCCCAAGATATCGTAGATATTTTTCCCTTTATAGCGAATCTGCAGGGTCTCTTCATTGAAGCGTTTTGTTTCGCATTCAGAACAGGGCACTTCGACATCGGGCAGGAAATGCATATCAATCGTGATATAGCCACCACCCTGACAGGTTTCACAGCGTCCACCCTTCACATTAAACGAAAATCGACCCTCTTTATACCCACACGCTTTGGATTCAGGAAGTGAGCTAAATAATTTGCGAATCTCATCAAAGACTCCGGTGTAGGTGGCCGGATTCGAGCGCGGAGTACGGCCTATAGGGCTTTGATCGATCTCAATTAATTGATCGAGATGTTCGAGGCCAGAAATACTTTTGTAGGATCCTAGTGGATCCGTGTTTTGTCCAAAATGTTTGAGAACGGCTTGTTTGAGCAAAAGATGCATTAAGGTGCTTTTCCCTGATCCGGAAACGCCTGTCATACAAACCAGTATTCCCAAAGGAATTGAGCAATCAACTTGTTTCAAATTGTGAAGAGTCGCACCTTTAAGACAAATTTCATGTTGAAACGTTCGACGTTCTTTAGGAACAGGAATCGTTTTTTTTCCGGATAAATATTGTCCGGTCAGCGAGTTTTCAGAAGACATCAGATCGGCTAATGAGCCATTCACCAATACTTCTCCCCCTAAGCGACCCGCACCGGGACCAATATCTACAATATGATCCGCGGCTAAGAGGGTTTCTTCATCGTGTTCAATGACAAATACGGTGTTCCCCATTTCTTTAAGATTTTTTAATGTCGAGAGAAGCTGTTGATTATCCCGCGGATGGAGGCCAATCGACGGCTCATCTAATACATAGAGAACGCCCGTGAGTCCAGAACCGACCTGCCGAGCAAGCCGAATGCGTTGAGCTTCGCCACCCGAAAGTGTTCTCATGGGACGATCAATCGTAAGGTAATCCAGCCCAACATTACTGAGGAACGAAAGGCGTAATTGAATTTCTTTGAGCAGATCGCGTCCGATTTCTTGCTGTTCTAGTGGTAAACGGGTTTGTTGAAAAAAATCTTTGAGGCCCGCCACGGTTAGACGGCTCATTTCGCCAATATCGATCTTTCTAAATTTAATATTCAGGCTGATCTTTCGAAGGCGCTTTCCATCACATTCCGGGCACGATTGAATGAGCATATACTTATGAAGCGTTTTCGACTTGGTAAAATGATAAATGCGCTCTAACGCTTGAATCATCCCACGAATCGGACGATTTTCTTGCAAGCGAACCGATTTGCCCTCTTGAACCCGATCAAGGACAAAACGAATTTTTTCTTCACCGCTCCCATTGAGCAGGATTCCTTGCTGTTTCTGGGTTAGTTCCTTCCAAGGTTTATTGATTTCAAATTGATAATGGCTCGCTAAAATACGAAGCTCTTGTAATCCGTATTGAGAATAGGGCAGCGCGCCTTTGTCGTTAATACAAGAAAAAGCGCCCTCTAAAACAGATTTATTTTCATCTTTGATAATCAAAGACGGCAGAAACTGATAGGTTTGTCCTAATCCTTCACAACGTTCACAAGCGCCTACAGGATT
Organism: uncultured Planctomycetota bacterium; assembly: GCA_964530615.1. GTDB lineage: Bacteria > Planctomycetota > JBBTDB01 > JBBTDB01 > JBBTDB01 > JBBTDB01. Next base: position 6,923 of record CAZHAR010000014.1, read on the forward strand.
ATTGAACGAAAATAAACGGGGTTCGATTTCTGGAAAAGAAACACCACAGGTGGCACACGCATTTTGAATACTTTCTAACGTATAGTCGTTTTCAATCAGAGAAGAAAAGGTCCCTTTGGTCATCGCAATCGCCTTTTCCAAAGCCTCGATAAAGCGGGATCGATTGATCGGAAGCAAAACAATACGATCAATAAGAACCTCAAGGGTATGCTTTTCGTACCGTTTGAGTTGGATGTCTTCTTCCAAACCCTGAATTTTTCCATCAATACGAACCTTCGTGAACCCTTCTGCGCGTAATGTTTCTAATTCTTTTCGATATTCTCCTTTTCGCTCTTGCACAATCGGAGCTAGGATCATACACATCTTGGCCCGTTTTTGAGTCAAAATACGATCCGCGATACGATCGGGTGTTTGAGTCTGAATTTCTTTGCCACAAACAGGACACTGAACCTGACCCAACCGCGCATAAAGTAATCGAAAATGATCATAAATTTCAGTAACAGTACCCACCGTCGATCGCGGGTTTCGATTAACGGTTTTTTGATCAATACACACGGTTGGAGAGAGCCCCTGAATCGATTCAACATCAGGTTTTTCCATACTTCCTAGATATTGACGAGCGTAAGCCGAAAGCGATTCCATGTAGCGACGCTGACCTTCTTGATAAATAGTATCAAAGGCCAAAGAGGATTTCCCTGAACCCGAAACCCCCGTAAAAACAGTAAACGAATCCCGTGGAATCTCTAAGCTAATATTTTTGAGATTATGCTCACGGGCATGGTGAATAATGAGTTTATCTTGCATAAATTTTAGTGGAATCAATTAAAGTGGATTTTAAAGAAGTTCCCAGAATTGAGGACAAACATAGTATAAAGCGAGGGTACGACAGAATTTTAAAAGGATTTCTATTTTGCGAAAGAAAAAAATAAAGCGCAGTCCTTAAAGAGTGGCACTGCGCCTTACAAAATTTTTTTAGGAACCGTGATTATTTCGTAAGATCAAAACGATCAAGGGTCATCACTTTGTTCCATACCGCTACAAAGTCATTCACAAACTTTTGCTGTGCGTCGGCGCTAGCATAAACTTCTGCGATGGCTCGAAGTTGTGAGTTTGAACCAAACACGAGATCGACGGAAGTGGCGGTCCATTTGAGATCGCCTGTCTTGCGGTCCCGTCCTTCAAAGAAGAACTCGCATTTAGGAGATTTCTGCCAAACCGTATCCATATCCAGGAGGTTTACAAAGAAATCATTGGAGAGGATCTCTGGTCGCTTGGTGAAAACGCCAAGTTGGGGGTGTCCAACGTTTGTACCCAAAACTCGCATACCAGCGACGAGAACGGTCATCTCTGGAGCGGTGAGCGTGAGTAGATGCGCTCGATCGACTAGCGTCTCTTCCGCAGGTCTGTCAAGTTTGTGACCAAGGAAGTTACGGAATCCATCTGTGGTGGGTTCAAGTACTGCAAATGAGTTTACGTCAGTCATTTCCTGCGACGCATCTGTGCGTCCGGGAGAGAAGGGAACCTGAACGTTGTGTCCGGCTTTCTTCGCAGCGGCTTCGATGCCCGCACATCCACCAAGTACAATCAAATCCGCAAGAGAGACCTTCTTTTTTCCGGACTGAGCACTATTAAAATCCTTTTGGATTTTTTCAAGTGTCTGTAAGACTTTCGCAAGTTGAGTCGGTTGATTGACTTCCCACTCTTTTTGTGGCGCGAGACGAATACGTGCCCCGTTCGCTCCTCCTCGTTTGTCAGATCCACGGAATGTAGATGCCGATGCCCAAGCAGTCGAGACCAGTTCCGAAATGGACAGTCCTGAGGCAAGGAGCTTCGCTTTCAGATCAGCGATGTCTTTCTCTCCAATCAATTCATGATCAAGCGTAGGAACAGGATCTTGCCATAATTGTGGCGCAGGGACCCATGGACCAAGACCGCGTGATTGGGGACCCATATCGCGATGAGTCAGTTTGTACCAAGCCTTGGAAAAGGCCTCTGCAAACTCGGCTGGGTTATCGAAGAATCGCTTTGAAATCTTTCCATAGACGGGGTCTAACTTTAAGGCGAGGTCGGTCGTGAACATAATAGGAGCATGAAGTTTCGACGGAAGGTGAGCATTCGGTACGAGTCCTTGTGCCTCTCCGTTCTTGGGAACCCACTGCCAAGCACCAGCCGGACTCTTCACCAATTCCCATTCATAACTGTATAGATTCAATAAGTATCCGTGTGTCCATCGAATCGGGTTAGAGGTCCAAGCGCCTTCGAGGCCACTGGTGATAGTGTCTTCGGCATTGCCCTTTCCATAGGTGTTCTTCCAGCCAAATCCTTGTTCTTCGATGCTGGCTCCTTCGGGTTCGGGGCCAACGTGTTTTTCCGGACTGGTAGCGCCATGAGCTTTTCCGAATGTGTGTCCACCTGCAATAAGAGCAACGGTTTCCTCATCATTCATCCCCATACGAAAGAAAGTTTCACGAATATCCTTGGCCGCAGCAAGAGGATCTGGTTTTCCGTTTGGTCCTTCCGGATTCACATAGATCAAGCCCATTTGAACGGCGGCAAGAGGATTCTCAAGTTTTCTGTCGCCCTCATAACGCTTATCGCCTAACCACACGCTTTCAGGGCCCCAATAAATATCCTCTTGGGGTTCCCAAACATCTTCTCGACCTCCAGAAAAACCAAACGTCTTGAAACCCATCGACTCTAGGGCGCAGTTACCAGTAAAGACCATCAGATCGGCCCATGAGATTTGGCGACCGTATTTTTGCTTAATCGGCCAGAGCAAACGACGCGCTTTGTCGAGGTTCGCATTATCAGGCCAACTATTGAGGGGCGCAAAGCGTTGGGTACCGTAGGAGGCACCACCACGGCCGTCTGAGATGCGATAAGTTCCGGCACTGTGCCAAGCCATACGAATGAAAAGCGGACCATAGTGGCCATAGTCGGCTGGCCACCACTCTTGGGACTTCGTCATCAGTGCTTCGATATCCTTCTTCAAGGCATTCAGGTCAAGTTTCTTGAATTCCTCGGCATAATTAAAAGCCTCACCCATTGGATTACTTTTGGCCGAATTCTGATGAAGGATCTGTAGATTTAATTGATTTGGCCACCAGTCTCGACTGGACATAGCTCCAGCGGCCGTATGTCGGTTAGCGCTGGCCTGCTCGCCCATCACTGGGCATTTAGCATTCTTTTCCTTGTCTTCCTCAGACGATTGGGCCCACAGCATACCGCATCCGACCCAAAGGATAAGGACCAAGGTAACAAGCCAAATGGGTCTTGTTACACGTGAATGATCTGTCATATATATTCTCCTGCATTTGATTCAAAGTTTTCTAAATTTTCTGTGATATATATTCTCCTAGTTATATTTGATTCCTATTGAGGGGATCTGATTTCGTTGTATCCTGTTATTGTTGTTTAAACTCCCGACTCCGATGTTTCTGAGAGACACTTGGGACAGATACCCCAATAGATCACCTCCACCTCATCAAGTTGGTAAGCCAATTCGGTGCTGGGAGTTAAACAGGGCGTTTCACCAATGGCACAGGCAATATCGATCATTTTTCCGCAAGTACGGCAGATGAAGTGGTGGTGATCACTGATTCGAACTTCGTAAAGGAGAGACGATCCGGCGGAATGAACACGCCGAAGGATACCTTTCTCAGACAGCATTTTGAGAGCATCATATACTGCCTGTCGTGAGATAGCACCAATATCGGTGCGAACGACCTCGGCGATAGTGTCCGCAGTGTTGTGAGGATGGTTGGATACCGCCCTTAGCACAGATAATCGCTGAGCTGTGATTGGAATCCCATATTTACGAAGTATATCAACTGGATCAAACATAATATTAGACTATATCTACTTTTAGACTTTGTCAAGAAAAATCTAAAAATATTTCTCAAATTAAGGATTTAAGGGAAAGAAAGAAAAAAGCGTCGAAATTTCGACGCTTTTTTCTTTTTCTAATGGTGGGCTTGGATGGAGTTGAACCATCGACCCCTACATTATCAGTGTAGTACTCTAAACCAACTGAGCTACAAGCCCGCAAGATAGAATAAAAAACGTTTCGATAAAAAAGGTTCAACGTTTTTATTTATCTCCGTTTTAATGAAGAAGGACTGCAATTATAATCAGTTTCTCTTTCATTTCAAGGAATTTATACATTTTTTTCTAAATTTTCTTTAGGAAGTGTCGTTTTGGGTAGCGAAGGTTCCGCTACGGCATGCGGAAGCCATTTATAACACAGTAGCGCCACAATAACCGCAGGAACGACGTAGTAAAGAGGCAATAGCACATCCCCTTGGCCATATTTCTGAAGAAAATCAAACGTCACTTTCCCGACGCTAGATTCGGGATTAATGACTTGACTGAGGAGCATCAGAAACGAGTTATTAAAGGCATGGGCAATCATCGCCGGATAAATGGAGCCTGTTTTTAAGACAATTAGCGCTAAAACAATCCCCATAAATCCAGTCGTAAAATATTTGGCGGGATAGAGGTGAAAGAGTCCAAAACAAATTCCAACCATTAAAACCGCTTGCCATTTTTTCTTGTTTTCCATAAACCCGGATAAGAGAAAGCCTCTGAAGAGAATTTCTTCGCAGATTCCCGGAGCTAAACCAAACACAATCAAAATCCAAATCCAAGACATATTGGTTAGAACAGGCTCTAGGACTTTTTCTAGGCGCTTCATATCCATTCCCGACTCTGGCATCACTTTTTGAGTCATTCCGCCAATCCAGAGATTGATGAAGAAACAGGCCATAATGAAAAGCAATGAAATCGGGATCGCAGAAAATTTGAAGGGTTTCAAACTTAAGGTTTCCCGAAAGTTCATTTTCGCAGATCGGATCAACCAGAGGGAAGGCGCGGCAATTAGAAGCACTTGCGTTAAAAAAAGTCCGAGCATAAGTTTTTTGACGATTTCGTCTGTCGTGGTTAAAGGTTTTCCAGAAAAACTCTTGGTCGGATCTTGTAGTTTTGCGCCCACATAAAACGCCAGAATCATCACCAATACAAAAAGAAAGACCGCTTGCAGGCGCATCGGTGTTTTACGCGGTGGGCCGACAGGAACCCAAAATTTAATATTGACATCGTCCGTTTGCCGGAAAAGCACTTCCTCTTTATCAAAGAGACCCACAGTCCAGTAAATCGCAATCACACAATAAACAATCGTAGAACCCAAAGAAATCAGGATATGCGACAGAATAAAATTTCCTAAAAAAAGCTCTTTAAACAAAAGTACCGCATTCAGAACCGGAATAAAACATAATGAGGGAGAAAGTTCAAAATTCGGAATCATTCCCGCCATCGCCGGAACCATTGAAATCGCGATTAACGGGGAGAGATAATTTTGGCCCTCCTTGTAAGATTTCGCAAAAATAGAGAGTGCCAACGACATCGCTGAAAAAAAGCCGATCAAGGGAAGGAGAATACAGAGAATGACTCCGATTTGTTTCCAGGTGATTTGGAACTCCATACGACGATTTTCTCTCTGCCAGTTTAGATCCATTTGTTCTTCATCTGGCAAATATTTTTCGTTGGCCTGCGCCGAAGAGAGGCTATTAAACGTTTTGGCGAAATAGGTAAAACTTAATGCAACTGATCCCAGATTAAAGAGAGCCGCCACAAGACTGATAGTGACAATCGTCAAATATTTTCCGACGACAATTTCTTTGCGGTTCAGCGGGGAAACGAGCAAAGTTTCCATCGTTCCACGTTCTTTTTCTCCGGCTCCCAAATCAATCGCCGTATAAAAAGGCGAGGTGATGGTCATCATAATAATCAGCATCGCAATAATTTTACCAATATGAAACGCACCACGTTCTTCAGAATTCGCCTGATTTTGAGTATAAAGCTTGAGGGGATTCGCAAAATTCGGGTCTTGGTTCATGCGGTAGAGAAGGCGATCCGTCAAAATATTCTGGGAATACGCTTCAACGACTTCTTCAAAATAGCTAAACGCGGTTTGATGTTGATCATTCGCTCCATAATAATGAATCAGGAGACGAGTGGTTTCTCTCGCCTCAAAGAGTTCTTTTTCAAAATTTTTTGGAAGCTCCAAAATCAACTGAATTTCGTTCTCTCGGAGCCATTGAAGTTGATCCGGAAAAGTCATTCTTGGATAACTTGGAAAAATCGGTTCCGTAATCGGGAGAAGCGACCGTGGCGTAATCAGGAGACTGTGTAGTTTTCCGCCCCAAGTCAGTACATACAAACGCTCTCCTTGTTGATGAAAATCAACGACGATATTTTTCAGATCGGCCACCGAAAATTGAATCGGTTGCTCTGGAGGGAGAGAAATCCAAAAAATTTTCCCGGATGTGAGGGCGACAAAGAGTTGATCGTGAATCGGAAGGAGCTTGCAAACATTATTGGGAAAGGTATAGGAAAACTGTTTTTCATCCCAATGATTTCCAGAAAAGCCAATCACCTGATTTTTGTAGATTAAAATCAATTGTTGTTGATGAACCGCTAAATCAAGGATTGGAAATATTTTCTTGTACCGTTTATTCGGGCCGACGCTGTTGGCCATATCCTCTTCAGAAGAGGGTTCCACCTTCATTTGTCGAAGGAGTTTCAATTGATCGCCTTGAGGAACCAGTGTTAACACTTCGCCCTTGTCGGTTCCCACAAAGAGGGTTTCCTGATGGATGGCAAGACTGCAGAGTCTCGCGGTTTCATAATAAAATTCGTGGGTTTGAACTGGAAGGCCCGCTTTCCAGGTGAATTTCTGTACTTTTTGGTTATATCCACAAATCACAAAATCAGAGGAATTCGGAGTAAAGGAAAAATCTTGAACTTTCCCGCCGAGGGAGGTTTTCTGAAGGAGTTGGCCCTCTTTCCAATAATACATTCCGCCTTCATCATCAAAAGTGAGTAATCCCTCTTTTGTTTTTCGGACAATTAAAACAGCGCCGTCATGTTCTTCTTGTTTTCCATATTCATTTTTTTGAATGTAATCTTGAAAATCGCCTTGAACTTCTTTAAATTCAAGGGTTTTTAACTGTGTATTTTGGTAGCCCAAAATAAACTTTGTCGTTGGGGCTTCTGACAAAATATCGAAACTGTTCCACTCCGTATCCATAATGGTCAATTTTTCATGGGCGAGGATAGCTTGACGTAACTCTCCGGGGATTTGCGGTTCTTTGAGAACCACTTTCATTTTCTGGCTACGAATTTTTTTGACCTGCATTGCCGTAATTTGGGACATCACAATCACCAAAAAAAGGTTCATCAAAATCGGCAAAATGGTCATGACAAAAAGGGTACGACGATCCCGAATGGTATCTAAGAGTTCCTTTTTGAAAACGAGTAAAATAGTTTTAATGTTCATAGGGCACTTTCTGTGCATTTCGGACATAGTAAAAAAAGACATCTTCCATTCGAGTTTGTTGGGATTCGTTTCGTAACTGTTCCAGAGTGCCGTTTACCAATAAACGTCCTTGATCAATAATGCAACATTCGTCACAGAGGCGCTCGGCTTCAGACATAATATGGGTGGAAAAAATAATGCAACGATCCTGACTCCGGATTTGTTCGATAAAATCGATCACCGAGCGAGCCACCATAATATCAAGCGCCACCGTAGGTTCATCAAAAATCATAATTTGCGGATTATGGACAATGGTCCGGGCAATAGAAACTTTTTGTTTCATCCCTGAGGAAAGTTTGGCGTTCATTTTGTTGCGAAAATCATTCATCTGGAGCAATTCAAAAATTTCTTCGATCCGTTGACTCAGCGCCTCTTCTTCCATTCCGTAGAGTCTTCCAAAATAACGCACCATTTCATACGGAGTCATTCGGTCATAAATTCCTGTGTTTCCGGAAAGAAAGCCAATGCGTTTTCGGACTTTTTGGGGTTCGAGTGCTACGTCATAACCGAGGATCATTGCCTTTCCAGAAGTCGGTTTTAAGACGGTCGAGAGCATTCGCAAAATAGTGGTTTTCCCCGCACCATTGGGTCCAAGCAACCCATAAATTTGTCCCGCCTTACAATGAAAAGAAACTTCATGAACCGCTTGAATGGGGCCACGTTTCACATCATAAAAAGTTTTGCAGAGGTTTTCTGCCTGAATCATGAAGCACTCCTCTAATTAGTTTTCAACGCGTTTGAGAGCGACCAGAGTAATATCATCTTCTTGGTCCTGTGTCCCCAAATATTTTCGGAGACGGGCCAAAATTTTGTCAATGAGTTCTTGCGGATCGAGATCTCCATATTTTTCTACGAGGGATTGAAGTCGTTTTAGGGTAAACAGTTTTCCGTCTTCAGACAAGGCTTCCGTCACTCCATCCGTATAAAGGAGCAACATATCTCCGGGACTCATTTGAAGTTCTTTTTCCTGAACATGCGTTGCTATCTCTTTTTTGGGTCCTAAAACGACCCCTCCGGCCATGATAGTATACGATTTTTGAGTTTTTGCTTGATAATGAATCAAAAATTCATGGCCCGCACTGGTATAAGTAAGTTTTTGAGCAAAAGCATTCCAGCGTAAGAGGTTCAGGGAAAGAAACATATTTTTAGGAATACTGGTAAAGAGGATTTTATTGGCTTCGACGAGAATTTCTTTAGTGCTCAGTTTATGAGGGATCAGGGCATGAAAGATAGAGCGGATCATCACCATAATGAGGCCCGCCGCGATTCCGTGGCCAGAAACATCTCCGATACAAATATAAAGAAAATTCGGATCGGTTTCAAGCGGAATAAAATCATAATAATCCCCTCCGACTTTATGCGCGGGAATCGTGTTTCCGGCGATTTTCAGACCCTTGATTTCTGGAGCCTGAGTGGGAAGCAACTGTTGTTGGATCAACGCGGCCGTTTCAATTTCAAAAGAGATCCGTTCTTTTTGTTGTAATTCTTCATAGAGCCGCGCGTTTTCAATTGCAATCGCCGCTTGTTCCGCAAAGACTTCGAGTAAATGAACATCGGGTTGGCTAAATTGGACTTCCACAAAACGGTGATCGAGATAAACGACCCCCAGCACTTTGGATTTAACGAGAAATGGAATACAGAGAACAGAACGGAGTTGTTGATCGCGTACGGAAATCGACCCTGCAAAGCGTTTATCTTCCTGAGCGTTCGTAGTAATCACCGCTTTTCCTTTTGTTAAAACGGTTTGAATTACAGATTGGCTCAATTTAAAATCTTCTGCTTTAATATCGGATCGGTCCAAATTTCGAGCGATTTCAAGTTTGTTCGGCTTATTCTCTTCTATAATAAAGATACAACCTCGTTCGGCTTTAGTGAGTTCAATCGCTGCGTCCATAATCATTTCAAGCAGTTTTTCTTTATGAAGTTCAGAATTGATGGCTTTGGTGATTTCATAGAGTCGGACTAACTTTTCCCGTTCATTCAGAACCAAGCTAAATTTTGAGGTGAGAGTGTCTTCTTTTGGCACTTTTTTCAATTCTTCTCGCGTAGGAACCTCCTGCAAAATAGGAATAATTTGAGGTTCTTCCGGTTGAAGTAGGAGATCGGTTTCTTCCAGCGACGGTTTTTCTGCGAGCACCGTAATCGACGTCACCTTTCCGATTTGAATCAGATCTCCGATATAAAGCGGAGTTTGTTCAATCCATTTCCCATTCACACGAATTCCGTTACGCGACTGCAAATCTCGAATAAAGAAGTTTTTGTCCTGTTCTTCAATAATACAATGATTTCGGGACGAAAGAGAGTTTCGGAGCATAATATCATTATTAATGGAGCGTCCGAGGGAAATCTCCTTTTTATCCGTTTCAAAAAATCTTTTTTTATCGTTTTCAATAATATTTAAGCGGATCATAAAGGATTTTCAAGAAAAACTTATCTTTTGTATTTTTAGCGCTATAATTTGAAGAGAGCCCATTCAAAAAAAATGGAAAATTCTCTGATTGAGTTATTGTAAAAGATTCCAGAGGGATTGCTACGATTCTCTAAAATTGGATAGAAATAAATGGTACAAAACAGTTTAGAAATAAAAAATATCTCCAAAATTTTTGAAGGAAACCAAGTTTGCGAGCATCTCAATTTAGAGATTCTCCCCGGCGAATTTTTTTTTATTCTTGGACCCAGCGGATGCGGGAAATCTACGCTTCTTCAAATTATGGCTGGATTACTCTCTCCAGATGAAGGCGACATCTACCTCAACGGAAAAAACGTAACCAATGATCCGCCGTACCGTCGGAACGTGAATATGGTTTTTCAAAATTATGCTTTGTTTCCCCATCTCAATGTTTTTGATAATGTGGCTTTTGGACCCCGAATGAAAAAAGTGCCTCCCGATCAAATTAAAGAGCGTGTCACAAAAATGCTTGATTTAGTTCGGCTCGAAACATTCGTGAATCGTTTTCCTCATCAAATGAGTGGGGGGCAACAACAACGTGTTGCGTTAGCTCGCGCCTTAGTAAACCAACCTCCAGTACTCTTGTTAGACGAATCTCTCGGAGCACTCGATGTGAAGCTCAAGAAGCAAATGCAACTGGAACTCAAAGCATTGCAAAAAAAATTGGGAACGACCTTCATCTACGTGACCCATGATCAGGAAGAAGCCTTAACAATGGGGGATCGTATTGCTTTGATGAACCATGGTATTTTTGAGCAGATCGATTCTCCGGATGAAATCTACAATCATCCCAAAACGCGCTTTGCCGCTGAGTTTCTTGGGGATGCAAATTTTTTTACCGGCGCCACGCTCAACGGAAATCAAGCGACTCTTCCGATAAACGAAACCCTACTCAGAGGAATCGTTCCCAACTCTTTAAAATCCACAAGCGGAAAAATAACACTCGCCATTCGACCCGAAAAAGTGCGAATTTCCGAGCAAGCGCAAAACAACACGTCCCAAAATAGTCTCAAGGGAGTGATTCAAGATAGAGTGTATCGTGGCGGATCCTGCTTGTATTTTGTGACCGTGGCTCCTGAAATGGTTTTGAAGGTAGTGGAGCAAAACTATTTAAGTCAAGTTCCTTTTAATCCCGGACAAACCGTTTTTATTTCTTGGCCCGTAGAAGAAACCATGGTTCTAGCTGAATAAAGAAAAGGAAATTTATGCCTCCAAGCAATCTTCAAAAGTGGGTAACCTTGCTTCCTGCTGGATTATGGTTAACCGTTTTCTTTTTATTTCCTTTGGGAATCGTACTCATTTATAGTTTTTGTGAGAAAAAGAACGCCTTTGGCGGAATTCGCTACAACTTTACCCTACAAAATTATGTCAAAATTTTTGAAAGTGTCGAGATAACGAATCCGGAAACCCATCAACCAGAACCCAGCTATTTACATTTAAAGCCACTCTGGAGATCTTCAAAAATAGCGATTATCAACACCCTATTATGTTTGATTATTGGATATCCGGTTGCTTATTTTATTGCTACACGTCGTCGTAATAAAAATTTCTTCCTGATGCTTGTAATGCTTCCCTTTTGGACGAGTTTCCTGATCCGTACCTATTCATGGATGATGATTTTACGAACCGAAGGAATTTTAAATTCCGTTCTGATATCCCTGAATATTATTAATCAGCCTCTTGATTTGTTATATAATGAAAAAGCGATTTTGATTGGTTTGTTCTATAATCAGCTTCCGTTTATGATTCTTCCCCTGTATGCCTCCATTGAAAAAATGGATCGTACCTTAATTAATGCCGCGAAAGATTTGGGGGCATCGATGTTTCAGGTCACTCGCACTATATTGCTCCCCTTGACCAAACCGGGAATTATTTCCGGAAGTATTTTAGTAGGCGTTTTTTCTTTTGGCTCTTATATTGATGCCTGTTTACTTGGAGGTTCAAAAGCGCCGATGCTGGGAACCGTGATTCAAGAACAATTTTACAAAAACCGTCCCTTTGGCGCGGCCCTTTCCTTATTGATTATGGCCCTTGTCTTGAGTTTGTTGATGTTTTATGTTCATTTTAACTCGCAGACACAAGGGAGCAAAAAATGAAATCATTCTCCTTTGGAAAATTTTGTTTATATTTTCATGTGATTCTCGTTTATCTCTTTTTATATATGCCGATTGCGGTGGTGATTGCGTTTTCCTTTAATCAGGACAAAATTAGTACCAGTTGGAGCGGCTTTACTCTGAAATGGTACCAAGAACTTTATCATAATAAAGATCTTTTAAATGCAGTAAAAAACAGTCTTGTGGTTGGTATTTGCTCTACCATTGTTGCCACCATTCTGGGAACTTTGGTTGCGTTTGGACTCGAGCGATATTCTTTTCCGGGGAAAAAGCTTTTTGAAGCCGTTCTGACGTTACCAATGATTATCCCTGATATTGTTATGGCTGTCGCGATGCTTGCTTTTTATACCTTCATTAACATCTCTTTGGGAATGGTTTCAATCGTTATCGCTCATATTTCTTTTAATATTACCTTTGTAGCGGTTGTCGTTCGAGCTCGGCTGGTAGGATTTAATTATAATCTTGAGAAAGCGGCGATGGATCTGGGCGCAACTCCTTTAAAAACGTTCTGGTATGTGTCGCTTCCTTTAAGCATTCCCGGAATTATTGCCGGCGCTTTGCTCGCCTTTACTTTATCTTGGGATGATTATATGATTGCCGCCATGACCCATGGAATTGGTTCTACCACACTTCCAATTACTGTATTTGCCATGATAAGACATGGAGTTTCTCCTGAAATTAACGCGATTTCTACCTTAATGTTGTTTTTTACGTTAACTTTGGCTTTTATTTCCACCCGTTTTCAAAAACACACTTAACCCTCAGAAAGAAAACCTATGAACCCTTTATGGAGCAGAATATTTTTAGTGAGCTTCTTGTTTTTATTTAGTTGCGATCAAACTCCAAAGCCCAATAATTCCGAGGAGAACACCGAAAAGGTGTTGAATGTTTATAATTGGGAAAACTATATTGATGAAAAAATTATTGAAGATTTTACAGAAGAATTCGGAATCAAAGTCAATTATGAAATTTTCGCGGACAATGAAGCTTTGTTTGCCAAAGTGGATTCAGTCACGAGCGAATATGACGTGATTTTTCCCAGTGATTACATTGTAGCCGCAATGATCAAAGAAAATTTATTACTAAAACTGAATTTTAAAAATATTCCAAACTATCAAAATATTGATGATCGTTTTAAGAATCTTCCGTATGATCCCAAAAATGAATATAGTATTCCTTATCAATGGGGAACGAATGGAATTGCGGTCAATACCAAAAAAATCACAGAACCGATTGAGAGTTGGGATATTTTCTGGAACGAAAAATATAAAGGCAAAATATCCATGATGGATGACGTGCGAGGCGTTTTTTATCCCGCTTTGAAAAAATTAGGCTATTCTGTAAACACTATCGATCCCAAGGAATTGGGCGAAGCCAAAAAGCTCCTGCTCCAACAAAAAGCACTAATTAAAACCTATACCGCCTCTACGCCGAAAGATTTGTTGAAATCTGGAGAAATCTGGATTGCCTATGCTTATAGTGGCGACATCTGTCAATTAAAAGTGGAAGCTCCGCATATTCAATATGTGATTCCCAAGGAAGGAGCCAATATTTTTGTGGATACGATGTGTATCCCTAAATCCGCGCCTCATAAGAAAAATGCGGAAGCCTTTCTGAATTTTCTGTTGAGACCCGACGTGAGCGCAAAGATTACGAATGTGGTTCGCTATGGAACTCCAAATAAAGCCTCGCGCTCGATGATTAACCCGGATATTACTAATGATCCCGGAGTGAACCCGCCTCAAGAGGTTGTTTCTCAATGTGAATTTTTTAAAGATTTAGGTGATTCGTTAGAGCTCTATAACAATATCTGGAGCGAAGTGAAAAACCAGTAGTCAATAATATTATCGTTCCATGTTCAAAAAACTCCGAGATTTTTTATTTCGATCCCTCATGGCTCCACCATCTGATCCAAGCGCAATTTCTCTTGAAAAAGGATACACCCCGGAAGAAGCGGAGTTAATTGAAAAGCTGGAGCATGTGGTGAAAGCTACCCCTCAGGCGCATACCCTCAAAGAAACGAAGCTGGAAGAAATTCCGACAACAGTAGAGTTTGGTCCTGAAGAAAAAACTCAATTATTTTCGCTAAACGGCGCTCCTATTTTTTCTCCTGAAAATACACCTGAGCGCTACAAGATTCTTCAAACCTTAGGATCTGGTGGAATGGGAGTCGTCCAGCTTGCTTATGATTGCTGGCTCGGACGTGAAGTAGCGTTAAAACGTATTCCAGCCTTCGAGAAACAAACGCAACGCTTCTCTAAAAAACAAACGATGCTCTGGAGACTTCATCAAGAAGCTTGTATTACCTCTTTTCTAGAGCATCCGAATATTGTTCCCTTGTATGACCTTCAGAAAACAGCTTCTGGAGAAATTCAATTTACGATGAGAAAAGTGGATGGGAAAACGCTCAGGCAACTCTTTCAAGAAAAAAACCAAGAAAAAATCGAGTTAGAAGAAAATGATTTTTTGTTGATCTTTCTGAAAATTTGTGAGGCCATTGCGTACGCTCATGCTCGTGGCGTCATTCACCGCGACTTAAAACCCGAAAATATTATGGTGGGAACCTTCGGGCAGGTCTATGTGATGGATTGGGGTATCGCCAAACGCGAATCAGACCCACGAAGTCCTTCAACGGAAGACCCCGAAAAAATCAATACGCTGATGAATCAAACCATTGGCGGACTCGGAACTCCGGGATATATGCCACCGGAACAACAGGAAAATGCGTCACTAGCGAGTTTTCAGTCAGACATTTTTTCTTTGGGGCGCATTCTCAAGGATTATTTTACGGGGCTTTCCCCACAAGAAGAATTAAAAAAACAAATTGAAGACGATACCAAAAAACGAAAATTTTTGGCCTTCGATCCAAATCTAGATCCTAAAACCTACTTCAATCCACAGATTCCCCAAGAAATTCAACACGTGATTCAAAACGCGATTCAGGAAAAAAAGGAACATCGCTATCCAACTATTTCTGCAATGATGACGGATTTAGAGCAATATCAACAAAAACAAAATCGATGGGAAGAAGCTTATCAAAAGGCAAAGGACGCGCTAGAAGCTTCCGAAAAAAAGAGCCTATCCACAAAACTGGAGCGAGCCGAAAAAACGCAACACCTACTCAGGGCCCTTAATTATCTTGATTCCGCCTTGATCCTGAAAAAGAATAAAACTTTAGAAGAACTCAAACATCAAACTAGCCTTGAGCTCATTCAAATCTTTTGTCAGAACCAGGATTTTTCATTCGCTCAATATCTAGTGAAAGAATTACAACTGCTTTCAGTACTCACGCTAGAAGAAAAGCAACAGATTCATCAACAAGTAGAGAATCAGCGTACCCAACAAATGCGCGAGCATTTAAAAACCTTTGAGTTTTGGGAAAAAAAATTCCGCACGCAAAAGCAAACCGAGCATGAACGAGAGGACGCAATTTTCGAAATTTCTAAAATGCCGGAAGACGAGATTTTTCAGAAATTGTTGCAAATTCTTGAAGAAGGCCTTCGTTATTTCTTAAGAGAAGATCGTTACTTGGTAAAAGAGTGCGAATTTTATAAGGTGATGGTGACTATTCTTGGACGTTTGGAAAATCCACAAGCGGTGGCACCATTCTTATCTGCCTTAACGGAAATGTGCGAAAAATTATCCAATAAAGATTCAACGCAACAGTCTCTGCACGCCATTCAATATATGATTACTTTGGCACGCGCGTTAGGGTACACCAAAGTACAAGGAACCGCGCAAGCCTTACAAGCCATTCGCCAGAAAGTAGGACATGGATTATTTCGCACGCAGACCCGCTCCATTTATGACAAACTGGCCTTATTGGAAGGAATGGAGTCCGATCCGGAAACCGCAGAAGATTTTATTGAACGGGGATGGCGAAAATATCGACAACGCGATCTGGAGGGAGCGATTCAGGATTACGATCAAGCAATTCTTCTCGATCCTCGAAATGATGAAGCTTATCGGAAGCGCGGAACGGCGAAAAAAGCAAAACATGAACTTTCAGGGGCTATCGAAGACTACACGCAAGCGATTCTGCTGAATCCAAAAGAAAGCCAGTCTTATACGCAACGCGCCGAAACGCGGATGTATGAAAGAGATTTTCAGGTCGCGATTCAGGACTGTACTTGGGCCATCGAACTAAACGCGGAAGATGTTTATGCTTATTACTATCGAGGAAACGCCAAGAAGGAACTCGGAGATTTGGAAGGAGCCATTTTAGACTATTCGAAAGCTTTGGCACTCAATCCTCAGTTAGCGGTAGTCTACAATCGTCGTGGTTTAGCCAAAAACGAGCAAGAATTCTGGGACGAAGCGATCGAAGACTATACACAGGCCCTTCTTTTGAATAAAGAAGATGTTTATGCTTATTTAAATCGCGGAAATGCTCGCCACGCTAAAGGAGATTTTCTAGGGGCTTTAGAAGATTTGCGATCCTTTCTTTATTACGCGCCAGAATCCCACTCCCAATTTCAGACGGCGACTCAATTAATGCAACAAATTCAAAATCAACTAAATGAGCCGAAAAATTGTAACTAACGCTTTCAGGGTCTAGAGATAGGCGTGCCGAAAATAATAAACATATTCACGTACGAAAGCCAGCGCATCGCGCAGGTTTTTTATCCTTTTCAGTTTGTGTCGTATTCGATCGCTCCGAAAATAAAATCGCTGATAGGCCAAGCGTAAATAATATTGAATCTGCCGAACCGAAAGATGCGGAGAGCGTACCCCAATGCGAGAGCCTAAACGATACTGATTTTGTGGAGACGTTTGTTGAAACAGGCGATTCGTGTGGATTACCAGTGGATTAAACGAAGCATAATCGAGTCCGAGACGAATCGCAAAATCGATGAGTTGGTATATTTCTTGAGGAGTTTGCTGTTCTCCGCCGAGAATAAACGTTCCGCAGATCGTTATTTCTCCGGAGTCCCGTAATGTTTGGATCGCTTTCAAAATATCGTCTTGTTTAAGATGTTTATCAAACGCTTCCAATGTCTCGGAATCTGGGCTTTCTAGTCCAAGATTAACAATTTTTAATCCCGCGTGAATCATCTGGCGAAGGACATCAACGCCGAGATAGTGAGCGACATCCGCGCGCAGATCAATTTCCCAACTAAAGGGGAGCGCTTTTTCCTGAAGGCGTTGGCAGAATTCTACCATACGCTCTTTTTCAGCACGAGTTCGACCCACAAACAAATCATCAAAAAAAATAAAACGAGAAATTCCATAGGTTCGATAGAGCATTTCCATTTCAGCCACAATAGGCTGAGGGGATCGAATAGAGCGAGTCGTACGGGCAGAAGAACAGAAAACACATCCATACGGACACCCACGACTCGCAAGCATCGGAACACTTCTAGCCCCTAAAGAACGTTTAGGCACCATAAAATAAGAATGTTCCGTTTTGGGGGACTCCAGATACCAACTTCGGGAAGGAGACGGCAGAAGATCTAACGACGGAAGAGGTTTCGGTGGTGGGCCACAGTTCCACTGCGTCGATTCTCGAAAATGGAGACCCGGAACCTCATTCAGTGGACGATTTTGATAAAAATGTTGAAGCATTAACGGTAAGGACAACTCTCCGTACCCGGAGAGAATAAAATCAATTTCTGGACATTGTTCTAAAAGAGTGCAAGGATAGCCTTCTGCAGGAGAGCGTGGAAAATGGGGGCCACCCATGATGATTTTGCAATCAGGAAAGTGCTGTTTTAAAAGGGTAGCGATCGATTGAACCTGACGGAAATAAAGGGTCAGTACGGGCCCAATACCGATGAGGTGCGAGCGAGGATACGACCGCGCTACTGTTCGAAGAAAAGCGCGTTGTCGCGAGCATTTTCCGATTCCTTGATAAAATTGAATTCGGCTCGCTTCTAAATCAAGAATTTTCGAGGAAAAACCGCTCTGAGAAAGAGCCGAGGTTAAATAACTTAAGCCTAAGGAAGGAACAACAGAATTAAGGCCTCTTGTTTCTCGAAAATAGGGCGGTTGAATAAAAAGGATATCTGGCGGAACAGGATCGAGATTGTTATTCGCTTCCACTAGAGACGGAAGGAGGCTTGTAATTAATTTGTTCTTTACTATAAAAGAGTTCGGGTTTTTCCAAAACTTGAATTCGTTTTTTATAAAGTTCATTGTTTTTGGCGATATCTCTGGCAAAGACTAGATGTTCCATCGCTTTTTCCTGCATACCCAGATCCCACAAAATGACCCCACGACGGAAATGTGCTTTAGGATTATCGGGCTGGAGCTCAATAATTTCTTCTAAAATAGCCGCAGAGACTTTTCCTTTTCCATTCAAAAAATAGCCATGGGCTAAATCAAATTTATTTTCAATCGTTTCTTCTTGCGCTTCTTCCATCTTGCGTTTCATATCTCGGATGGTGGGAATATTCGCAATCGATTTCGGAAGGTCTTCTAAGGGGCGTGTGCGAAGAAAGCTTTCCAAATAATCAAGCGGTTGAAGCGGATCGGCCAACATCCCACAAATAATCCCGAATTCATTGACCAAATGAACTTTGGGCAAATCAAAAATGGGAAAATAATCTTCAATGGAGGCGTCTCGATCAATCAGGAAATAACATTCTTGTCCATAAAGTTGGTAATAATCGCGGAAGGCTTGAACCATTAAAGGATTTTGATCTTGCGCAATCGTCACAAACGTAAATTCGCCTTTTCTTTGGGTCCAGAATTTATACCAATTCAGAAGCGATTCACGACATTTACGATCCCAAGAACTCCAATGAAAGAGGACGACTTTTTTACTCTGTAATTCTTTAAGATTATGAATCCCTAGCGACAGATCGGAGAGCAAGAAATTAGGAATCGTTTCATTTTTTTTCAGAATAGGCATCTTTGAATCAATCGCTTCTTCAAAAATGGCCTGTTTTTTTTGTTGCTCTTGAAGCTGATCTTGAATACGTTTTTGATAGGCTTTAAATAATTCTTCTGTCGGAAAGCTTTTAAAATCAGTGATCGAACGTTTAGGTTTTCGATATAACGGCTCAGAACTATTATAATGTGAATTCGTAAAAGTGGTAAAAGAGGTTTTTTTTGATTTTTTACTTTCAGCTTCGGAGGCCACTCTTGCAGGTTTGCCTCCTGTTTCAGAAATTTTTTTCTTTTTTTTAGACTCTTTTAATTCTTGTAGGAGAGATTTTTTTTCGGAAAGAGTTACCACTTTTTCACTCTTTTTCGGGGAGTCCTCAGGATTTGCTTGCGCTAGAGTCTGTTTTTCTATCCGATTTAGTGGGGCCGAATTCTTTTTCCGTTTTTCTGTCCGTGGCTCCTGTTCTTTTTCGCTTTCTTTTTCCTTGCTATGAGGAGTGGCCGATTCAGTCGTTTTTGGAAGAACAGTTGTTGAAGAACGGTCAGGCTTCTTTGGACGCGATACTTTCGTTTTTAAGGATTCTTTTTGAGAAAGCGGTAGAGAATCCGACGATTTCAATTTAGGATCGTGTTTTTTTGGAGGAGAGGATTCTTCTAAAAGCGAATTTTTTTTAGAAACTTCGGAAGTGGATTTTATCATACGAGCAGAATTCACCTTAGTTTTTTTTGTTTGGGAGCGAGCCATCGAATGAGAAGGCTTTTTTTTGGAAGGAATTGGACTTGTTTCTGGAGGCGTTAGCGATTCTGTAGATTTTTCAGAATGCCTTAGTTTTTTTATCTGGAGATTGCAACTGTTTTTAGCAGTTTCTTTCTGAGAGTGTACTGGATTAGCTTTTTGTTTTTCGATTGGCTGTTTGGATCTCAGTGCCATAGTCTCCCCCGTATCAAAAGAATAAGGCTACAGCACCAAACTTTAGCATATTTTTTAAAAAAATCAACCTAATTTTCATAACTTTTTATTCTAAAAGAAGATAGAAATAATTTTTTAGAAAATTTTAAGAAATTGTTCAAAAAAATAACCTCGATCGCAATCGAGGTTATAAAAAAAGGAGAATTCCTATTGGTGGAACTGAAAAAGGGGGTTCGCTGTTCTGGAACCTTATGTTTTTTTCTTTTCCTCTTTCTTCTTTTCTCCGCCTGCCACAGCAGCAGTAGTAGTGGCTGTAGTAGCCGTTTCTGCGCCAGCGGTTTTAGCGTCTTCTTCCTTTTTCTTTTTCTTCTTTACTTTTTTCAGAACACGTACTCGAACTTTAGGAAGTCCGAAGACGGAAGTTTCTTCTTGAATCCGACCTTCTTTCAAAAGGCTCGCCAGTCGTTCTCCGCGAGATAAAACATTGCGAGAACGAATTAGAGTGCTTTTTGACTTAAGGCTTTTATGGATGGACATAAAATACCTTCTTTTCTTTTAGCTATCAATTTTTGTTGCATAAACATTGGTGAAAGCTTTCCGATCCCACATTTTAAAATCTTTTAGCTTTTTCAGCGTTAAAAGGAGAACTTCTTCATGTGGATCCGTAAATCTTCCAACATCAATAACAAGATCCTTTCCATTCCGATTAATTTCGACTTCTTTATAGCCAGCCTCAATCATCTTTTGTTTAATTTGAATGGCTCTTTTCAA
The DNA here is from genome assembly GCA_964530615.1 of uncultured Planctomycetota bacterium. Lineage (GTDB taxonomy): Bacteria > Planctomycetota > JBBTDB01 > JBBTDB01 > JBBTDB01 > JBBTDB01. The sequence continues at coordinate 27,370 of CAZHAR010000014.1, forward strand.
ATTGAGTCGCCCGACTTCATAAGGCACTCTCGGCATGGAAGAGACTCTTATTGTATATGATTTATCTTTTTCATCCAGTCCCAACTGGTTTTTTTTTAAGAGATCATTCCCAGAAGAAAGAATCGTCGGAGACGAAGAAAAAGTCCAACGGCCTAAAAAGAAAGAAAGCAAAATCGAAACAATCAACATCAATGCAATTAAAAAAAGTTGAAAAATATTCATATTTAAAGCAGAAGGAGCCGGTTCATTCGGTCTAAATCCCACATTTATTGAAGACGTATCACGAAGCGGGCGAGGGGTATTGATTAAGGAAGAAGATCCATTCGGGATCGAGGGCGAACTTGGAACCGTCTGTCCTGGAGAAGATTGATGCATCGGAGCCGGTTGTAACAGCGGTAACGGAGTACGGCTCGTATAGTGTCGTACAGAACTATTGGGCTGATTTATCGCCACAGTCCCATTAGTAGCTAACACCTCAGGAGGATTTGGTAGAAGCACATTTGTATTCGAATTCACAGCGGGACTGAGACCTTTATTTAAATAGGGAGGTTGAAGTGGAGAACTCCCCGCCAAATTAGGAACAACACCCTCACTTGCGAGAGGAGTCCTAGGAGAATAATTGGTTGAAAGCGATTGGATCTTATTCATAAATTTAGGCTCATTTCGTTGAAGTTGTTCCGTGGGCAGAAGAGATTGCTTTTTGAGTTCCAAATGAGAATCCACTGGAACTTCACGAGATGGAACCGCTTTTTTATTATTAGTCATAGGACTCTCTCTCAATCGCTATGGATTTTTATTTTTTTAAAAAAAAGTAAAATAAAAGGAGAAAACAGGTTTCCTGTAAAAAGCTGAGAATCTGTTCAATTAAACTCGATTAGTATAGCCTTATATCGAAGATTTCTCCGAAAACTTTAAAATCTGATTGGAAAAGTACTGATGATCTGGAACTCCTTCAAAAAAGTCTTTCTCTTATTTGGAAGTGTTTTCGCGCTAGGAAACGTTTTTTTGATTCCTCCTTCGTCAGAAAATTTATCTTTACCTCGAATTCCCGAAGAATGGGCTCACTCTTTTTCTCAAAGATGGAAAAATGAACAAATTCATCAACTTTTCCCCTTGTTTAGCAATGAGGTTTATCTTGCATTAACTGACGAACATCAGAATTTTTCACAATATCAAACAATTGCTTTACTTCAAAAATATTTCGATCACATCCGTATTCAAGAAATGGTTCTGGAAAAAGTACATCCAAAATACCTTCTGTTTAGACAGACTTCATTTAGGAATGGAAAACCGGAAACTTGTCATATTTTTCTTGGATATCAACCTTTCAATGAGGTTCTAAAAATCACTCGTGTGGAAAAAGAATAACCCTTTTTGCTCCCATTTTTTTCTCACCGGCTTTCTTGTAGGGCTTTTTCCGGTATTCGTCTTATTCTTCTGGGAACAGATTCAACTTCGGACACTCCAACACGATATCTCTGCTCATTTCCAAAAGAACCTAACGACCGCGTACCAGGTTTTTCAACAGACCTTTCAACAAATGGAAGCATCGCTCTTTCAAAAATTAGAAGCCATTCTCCAGAAAGGTTTCCCAAGTGTTCCTTCCGCCTCTCCGTTCGATCTCAAAAACACTTTATTTCAATTTTTAGAGACTTTTCCACTTTCTTCTGATGAAAGTATTCAAATTTTTGATTCCCAAGCAAATTTAATCGCTTGGAAAGGATGGGGAGTTCCTTTAAACATCATTCAACTTGCAGTTGAAAATCCTCAAAGTTTTTTGTTTACAGAACTCAACCAAACAAGCCTTGTTCTGATTCTCCCTGTGGTCCATTCGAATCAGAAAATTTATGTGGTTGCTTCTTATTTGCTCGAAACACGATATCCGATTCGTACAAATTTTTTAACCTCACATTCTCTACTCAAAGACTTGCAAGATCGATCGACTCTAAATTGTGTATTTCATTGGAAAGACATCACCGGATATCCCATTTTAAATCAATTTAAAGAACCTCTCCTTTACGTTGAATTTTTTCCTCCAAAAAATGCAGAAGACTGGAGCCAATTTCAACACCAAGAAGAAAAAATGATTCGTCATTCTTTTTTTCGATGCTATTTGATTTGGTTCGCATTAGGAGGTTCATTATTGCTCTTGATTCTCTTGATTCGACGCAAGGAAAATCAATCTCGATACTTGGGTTGGTTTATTCTGGTTTTACTCTGGAGCTTACGCTGGATCGGGGTCGAGCTTCTTCAAGGGACGAGCTTTTTTGATCCACGTTACTATGCACATCCTATGCTTTTCTTTCCGTTTCTTTCTCTAGCGGACTCTCTAGGAGAACTCTCTCTAACCCTACTCGCATTATGCTGGAGTTGGTATGAAATTCGATTTTTAGCCGTTTCTTCTCTTAAAAAAAAGGACGGTTTCTTCTTAGGTATTCTGGGAATTTCAGCTTCTTATTGTAGTTATGCTTGGTTGGTTCGTTCCCTAGTTTATGATTCGACCCTCTATTTCTTTCATCCACTTGAGTTTATTCCGTCTTGGCCCGTCTTAATTGCCAAAATCAATCTAGGATTAGCCACCGTTTTACTTTTTACGATCACGCTCACGGGAATGCGGATTGCTTGTAAAACAATTCAAGGTTCTATTTCTTGTCGATACCGTAGCGCGCTTTTCTTCGTTGATTTTGCCGCACTTGTTGGATGTTGGGGAATCCTCTTTTTGTTTCACTCGCCTTGGGAAAGCTCCTTATGGATTTTTTTTATCAGTTTTCTTGGACTCGCAAACTTCTTACTTCTCATTCCTTATAAAAAATATTCCCGTGTATTTTGGATTCTGGGAGCTCTCAGCGGACTCTGTTTTTCTTATCAACTCTTATCTCATCATATTCAAGAAAAATGGTGCTCTCGTATCGAACAACAAGTGAAGGATCTCAAAGAATCATTCTCTCAACGCGTTCAACTTCTTCTAGAATCGGAATTTCAAGAACTACCTACTCTAATACCAGAATTGAGCTGGGAAGCGATTCCGTTAGAAGAATTGCTCTGGCAGTTAAAACAATTAAATGCCGAATATCAACTCAGCCTTTATACAAACTGGGAAACTCTGTTAGGAAACCCTGTGTTAATTTCACAATTTCCTAATGATTGGTTTCCTGCTCCGGTACTTCTGGAAAAACCCTTAAAAAATGTAGAGATTCGCGCTGGGAAAAAAGAGATTAAGTTTTTAACGCTCACCAAACGTTTTTTTGATACCAAAAATGAACCTCTAGGCTGGCTCACGATCAGCGTCCCCAGTTTTTCCTTAAAAGATCTTTTTGAAGAATCTGGTTTTCCAGAAATGGATCTTCACAAATGCTCCACTTTCCAAGATTTTTTTCTACAACGAGCAGATCTTTCTAAAGAATCTGCAACCGCTTTATGGGAGCAAATTCAAAAAAAATCACAATGGAGTCAGGTCGCTTCGTTTTGGGGAGAATTTCGTAAATATTATTGGACCTCTATCAATTCCTCTGGAAAAAAAGAAATTTATTCCATTTCTTTACTCCAGCCTACCTTCGAAAAAGAATTGGTTCAACACCTTCGACTTGCATGGATCTATCTGGGATTGCTCGGAATTGTTTCTCTCGTTTGGTATATTTATACTCCGTACCCAATCACAGGAATCCAATTTGATTTTACGCATCGGGTTCTGTTTTCGTTTATCGGTCTTTCCTTGGTTCCTTTACTTTTTTTGTCTCATTATCAACGCTCCGCGGCCTTACGCGCTCGTCGCGCCTCATTAGAAGATCAAGTGGATCGAATGACACGTATTGCGCTAAAAAAAATGCAAAAAGAAGGCTATATCGAAAATCTGACGCGACTCGATCCGTTGAATCCCTATCAATCCCTTCAACCTCAAAGCTTCCTTTCTACAGAAGTTTGTCGAGATTTTCATCATATTACTGGCTATGGTTTAAATATTTATCAAGAGGGTCATTTAATCGCTAGTAACCGACCCGAATACTTTGAAATGCAATTTTTTTCCAAAATCATTAATCCTCAAGCGTATTTTGCGTTAGTGCTCCAGAAAAAACCCTTCTTTTTTGCGGAAGAATTTTTAGGCGAAGCTTCCTATATTGTTGGTTATCGTCCGCTGTTAGATTCGCAGGAAAAAGCCCACGGTATTTTATCGATTCCATTAATCCTCGAAAAACAAGCTTTTCTTCAATCTCAAGTCGCTCTTTACTGGAGACTCATTTACATTTACGCCGGACTCTTACTTCTCTTAACCTTTATCGCTATGTTTTTAGCTCGGCATTTAACAGAGCCAATTCGGCTTCTCTTAAAAGGAACCCGCCGTCTTTCTGAAGGCGATTTGAATTATAAAATTCCACATCAGTTAAAAGGAGAATTCGGGGAGCTGATTATTTCGTTTAATCAGATGACTCAAGCGTTACAGGAAAGTCAGGAAAAGCTGGTCCTCGCCGAAAAAAATGCCGCCTGGCGCGAAATGGCTAAACAAATTGCTCATGAAATCAAAAACCCGCTGACTCCGATGAAACTCTCGGCTCAACACATTTATTACGCTTATCAAGATAAAGCCGAGGATTTTGAAAGTATTTTGGAAAAAGGGACATCGGCGATCATTCAGCAAGTGGACACCTTGAGCAAAATTGCGACAGAGTTTTCCAATTTTGCCAAATTTCCGACTCGTCGATTGAGTGCGATTGACCCTTTGAAAATTCTCAAACATTGCGAAGATCTCTATCAACAAACCGAAAATATCCGAATTTTTTTTCAGGCCGAACAAGATTTACCCAAGATGATTGCCGACGAAGATGAAATTCATCGGGTCTTTATCAATTTGATTCGTAATGCGATTCAAGCAATGCCCAACGGCGGAGAAATTCATATTTCTGCGAAGGTCGTTCACCGCGTGAGAGGCGAATTTATCGAATTTCACATCAAGGATACCGGTCCGGGAATTCCGACAGAATATCTGTCTAAACTATTCCAACCCAATTTTTCCACCAAAACCGATGGAACCGGCCTCGGCTTGGCGATCTGCAAAAAAGCGATTGAGGCCTGTCGCGGAGAAATTGAAGTCGCTTCGATTCCGGGACAAGGCGCCGAGTTTATTTTCTGGATTCCCACCCAACCTATGCTTCCCAAAACTGTTTAAGCTTTTTAAACGCACCCGTGCGTTTTAGAGATCGCTTCAGTCTTCGCGGTAACCGCAATTCAGACAAATCAGCTTGCAGTGTCTCGCTTCCAGAGTCGAAGAACATAGTGGACAATTGTGTAGGGTTGGCGAATTATTGTCCTGCATCGTTTTGCTTTTTCCTTATTGATGTCCAAGACGGGTCTGTTTGTTGCAAAAATACAACATTTCAGTGGTGGCGACCATCTTGGATTCAATCTCACTTGTTTTTTCGCCTTTTTTTTCAGCTTGTCCCAGAGCCATATCATAGAGGCGAACCGCTTTTTCAAATTCAGCCTTGGCCTTTGCTAGATGCTGATCGGCTTCTGGCATTCCGGGTTGAGCTTTTCTGACAAACTCCATCCCTTTTTGATGATATTGATCGGCTTGTTGGGTCACTGAAGATCCGCCGGAAACCACGGGTTTTACTTCGCTCTCTTTCGCTTTTGTTTCTTGAACAAGCGCTTTCAACTTTTCTTTTTTCTGTTGAGGATTTTTTTCTTCTTCTTCGTCTTCACGTGCGAGATTCGCCGTTTCTGTATCATTGAAAACGGTCAACACTCGTTTCAGGTATTTTTCAGCTTTGTCAGAGTCGCCTTTCATTTTGGACCAGACATATTGACGATATTGTTTCTTGGCCAAGGTTTCTGTTGCGGGAACGTAAAAACTTTTATCCTTCTCGTAAGCGAGGTCCAACAGGGAATGAAGTTCGTTTTGGAGTTGATGTTCACACGCGTATTCCACTATTTCGTAAAGCTTTTGCTTATCATTTGCTGATTTATTTTTTATTTTTTCAAACTGTTTCAAAAAATATTCTTGAGCTTGTCCGTTAGAGAGAGTCTGTATTTTTTCAATCTGATCGGCTGGAATTGCTCCTTTAATGCCGTTATGGAGTTGCTGAAATTGCACCTGATTATTATTTTTACTAAGAATGATTCCTTCTGCGGTATTTCCATTCACATATTCAATAATATCAATTCCGCCATCTTCTTTTCGGGGGAGTGGTTCAATGAAGCGAGTGAGTCGATCAAAATCACGATATTTATTGTAGAGGTCTTCGGAATTGGCTAAAAGTTCAGACGAAATTTTCAAATCACGCGTTTTTTTCAACAATTCACGGGCTTTTTGATAGTCGCCCTTATCGGAGAGTTCCTTTGCGGATTTAAGAATATTTTGCGCTTCAATGAGATGGGCAGAAACCATCGCAGTAGACAGAGAAACGGGTTCTTTTGTCAACGGTTGTGGCTTAATTTCTTTAGAAGGATTCATCTCTTTTTTCGTCTCAGTTTTTTGCGGAGGCGTTTTTACAATCGTTTCCGCTTTATCCGGTTCAAAAGAAACAGAAGGATCTTGGCTTGCTGTCTGTTGAAAAAACTGATCTAACGGTTTTTTTAGGATGCCATTTTTATAACCAATCCATAAACCCGCGCCCAAGAACATCACCGTCAAACATAAAAAAACCACTTTTTTCATGGCAATCTCCTAAAACCAATTCCAAAAAATATAGAGTACCGTTCAAAAGCATCTTATCAAATGAACTTAAAATAAAAAAGAATTGCACTACTTAGATTTTATTCGATATTTCAGTGCTAAATTTTATAGTATGAGGCATCAATGGAACGCGATACGCGGCTTCGAGTGCGATTTTCATGGACATTTTGGATTTGCCATAAATTCGCTCTGGAAAGTGAATCGGAATTTCAACAATCTTGAAGTGATGAAGATGCGCTCGATAGGTCAATTCAATTTGAAAACAATATCCTGAAGATTGGAGATTCTCAAATTCAATGGATTCAAGGACCTCTCGTTTCCAGCATTTAAAACCGCCGGTCAAATCTCGCACAGAGACTCTGAGCCAAAAACGAGCATATATAGAGCCAAACGAAGAAATAGTTCGCCGGAAAAAGCTCCACCCTTCGATGTGGCCCCCTTTAACATAACGCGAACCCAGACATAAATCGGCCGATCCCTCACGGCAAGGCGCAATCAGCTTGGGTAAAAGCTCAGGAGGGTGCGAAAAATCCGCGTCCATCTGAACAATAATGCGATAATTTTTCTGGAGTGCATAGCGAAAACCTGCTAAATACGCCTGTCCTAGACCTTCTTTTTGAGAGCGATGCAACACTTGTATTCGAGATTCTTGTTGAGCAAGTAGATCCGCTCTTTTCCCGGTACCATCCGGAGAATTATCGTCAACCACCAAAATATGAGATTGCGGAACATGCTGGAAAATAGCCTGAATTAAAGGCTCAAGATTATCAATTTCATTATAAGTCGGAACAATAATCAGCACGTCCATTGCAACACTCCCTGAAGCAAAACAAGAAATTTGTATTGTTTCAGACATTGCTCATAAAAGCAAGAAAAGCAAAAGGAATTTTTAACGGCCCTATATAAAAACTCAATACTCTGGATTCCGATACTCTTTTCACTTAAAATAAAAGCGTTGTATTTAAACTTTAAAAAGTTCATCGCAGGGGGGAAAATCATGAAACTTTTACTCATCTCTCCCGGAAATTTATATGGTTCCTGCTGGGGGGGTGCAAACGACAAGATTCATCTTCATGTGTTGCAATCTCATGTTTCTGCAACAGTTCCAAATGCGGAAGTAACCACCTATGAATTCGACAATATGTTAGGATTCCCGACTTGTGATACTGAAGTTGAACTCTTCAAAGAAAAGGCGCAATCGCTTCTGGAAAAGACTTCTTTTGATGTGGTCGGAATTTCTTGTTGGAGCAGTTTTAATTATATTTCTTCGGTATGGACCGCGAAAACATGCAAGAAAATCAATCCCGCCTGTACAGTGGTGGTTGGAGGATATCATCCTACGGCAGTTCCTTCAGACTTTACCTATCTTTTCAGCCCATTTGATTTTGTAGTGATGAATGAAGGCGAACATTATCTCGAAAAAATTTGTCGAGGAGAGATTTCCAAAACAAGGAAAACGCAAGTGCTGAATGAACAAAACTCCCTTCTAAATCCGAAAATACGACTCACAACAGACTTCACCATCTATAATAACAAAATGTTCGGGATGTATCTGAGTCGTGGATGTCCCTATGAATGCGGGTATTGTATGGAAGGTTGCAAGGGACGCTCCTGGAAATATTTTTCCATTGAAGATTCCATGGATTTTCTGGAAGATGTGGTCCACAAATGGAATCCTAAGAAAATACTTTTCAATGATGCCTGTTTCGGAGTCAATCCAATTTGGCGCAAAAAATTCTTCAAGGAGTTGGTTAATCGAGATTATGATATCCAGTATTGGGCTGAAACCCGTATTGATTGTATTGATGAAGAATCTCTGGAGTCCCTTGCAGAACTGGATTTTCAACTAGATTTCGGAATTGAAACCTTTTCGGAACAAATGCTCAGCATCATGAATAAAACCAAAAATCCAAAAAAATATTTAGAACTCCTCAGCTATTATAGTCAAAAAATGGATGAACGGGAAATTCGTCACAATATTTATGTCCTTTATAATCATCCCGGCGAAACTTCTCAGACAATTCAGGAATCTATTCTTTGGCTAGAAAATTTCCTGGATCAAAAGAACGAAACCTTTATGGCTTTTATGGAAGAGCATTATTCTTATTTTCCGGGAAGTGATATTTATTACAATTTTTCCAACTATGCTAAACGATTTGGCACCCGAGTCCGTCATCCGGAATGGTGGAAGGAAAAAGGGGACCAACATCGCAGGTCACGACAAGTCATCCCGTCTGACGAATTAGTTCAGAGTGGAAAATTAGGCTACTACGAACAAGAATTGAAACGGTTGTCAGAAAAGAATTTCGATAAAATGGTTCCGAAAATCCAAAAAAAAATCAAAGAAGGACAGCTCAAGTAACCAAGTAAAATATCATTTTTGTGAGTTTTTTTTATGCCCATCATTCAAATTCGCGCGCTTCCTCAAAAATCAGGAATCGATATTCCTCATGTCTTGCAAACCTCATGCGTAGAGGTTGCGAACGTGATGCAAATTCCTGTTCATCATATCTGGGCCAACTGGGAAACCCTTCAAAATTACGTCGAAGGCGATCGTTCTGTGTCGATTCAGCCCGAATCGACACATCCGCCCATCGTTCAGCTTATTATGTTTGAAGGTCGATCCGTTGCATTAATTGAAAAAATTATGGAAACGATTGCCACTACGTTATGCAACACTCTGCATCTTCAAGCAGGAAATGTTTATATTCTTTACACAGAAGCAAAAGCCGGACTCATTCATACTGGCGGAAAAATTCGGCGGAGCTTGTGAATAAAATCAACATTCCTCCGCGTATTGCGCTTCGTCCGAATCTTCCTACTCCGATCGAACGACTTGATCGATTGTTTCCCAATCACCAAGTCTATTGTAAACGGGAAGACCTGACCGGAACTCTGCTCAGCGGAAATAAAGTTCGTAAGCTAGAGTTTTGCCTTCATGAAGCCCTCGAACAAAAAGCTGATACTTTGCTCACGGTTGGCGGAATCCAGTCTAACCACGCTCGTTGTACTGCCGCAGTCGCCGCCATGCTTGGAATGAAAAGTGTTTTACTGTTGCGTGAAGGAGAAAACCAAAACAAACCCGAAGGAAACTATCTTCTAGATCGCCTTCTCGGTTCTGAAATTCACTGGATTTCCAAAAAAGAGTATAAAAATCACCCTCAACGATTAACGCAACTCTCTCAACAATTAACGCAACAAGGACGTTACCCTTATATCGTCGCCGAAGGAGGTTCAAGTGCTTTGGGTTCTTTGGGGTATGTTCTTGTGATGGAAGAATTAATGCAACAGGCTGAACCCTTCGATTATATTGTTACCGCTGTCGGTTCCGGAGGCACATTCGCGGGTCTTTACGCCGGAGCAAAATTGTTTTCCCCTGAAACGCAAGTGATCGGGATCAATGTTTACCTCGATACCGTTTATTTCCAGAACCGTTGTTTTCAACTCTTGCAAGAGATAGCAGAGAAATATCAAACTCCCTCGCCAGAATCTCCGAAGGATCTCGATATTCGGGATCGCTTTGTGGGACCCGGATACGCGCAAATTGGGCCTAAAGAAAAAGAGTGTATCCGTCGAGTGGCGAGTCAATCGGGTTTGTTTTTAGATCCGGCGTATACCTCAAAAGCATTTTTAGGAATGGAAGATTTAGTGAAAGATCTTCCCGAAAACAAGCGTGTACTCTTTATGCACACTGGCGGTATCTTCGGACTCATGGTCACACATCTCGATTATTTTTCCTCTTGATTTTTTAACTCTGGAAATCGATTCAGTTCTGTCCCTATATCTGCTATTCCATCGAAAAAATCAACGAAACCAGTCTCCAACGAATACTCCGCGCCTACCACTAAAAGTTCATCTTTCTGAATAAATTTTTCGATCACTTGCGAGCCATGTCGTAGATGGTTTGCCGAGGCTCGTATATTAGCACGAACTGCTTGTCTTATTAGAGCATTTGAGTCCTGTCTGAGTTCTGTCGCTAGTAAGCCTTCTACTGAGGGTCGGACGCGGTCAACAATTGACCGCAAATTTTTAGATTGCTGTTCCTTCGGGAGGAGAAGTTCTTCGATCGTCGCTAAAATAGCCCCACATCGAGAGTGCCCTAGAACTACTACCAACCTTGTACCGAAACGCGCACTTGCAAACTCAATGCTGTCGATTTGGGAAGGAGCGACGATATTTCCAGCAACACGAATGACAAAAAGATCTCCTAATCCTTGATCAAAAACGATTTCTACTGGTACTCGGGAATCGGAACAACCGAGAATAGTCGCGAAGGGTTCTTGTCCCGTAGTTAATTCCCTACGACGCGCTTGGCTCGTCAGTCCGTTGTGATTTCGAATCTCCGAAACAAAACGAAGGTTCCCTTCTCGTAAGCGTTCAAGTGCTTCTCGCGCTGATATCATTGATGATTGACCCTTCTTTGAATAATATATCTCTTAGAATTAGCCACACCGGCGGTATTTTTGGACTTATGGTCACGCATCTTGATTATTTTTTCTCAGAAAGTAGTTTTTCTAATTCTAGAACTTTTTTTTGAAATTCTTCTTGGATCTTTAAATGTTTGAGATTAGAAGAATCAATATATTTCTGTGCATATTGATAGAGTTTTATGGCAGAACGGTAATCCTGATCTTTTTCCTTTTGGTAAGCATCATAGGCAATTGCCATAAAAAAGCGTTGTAGCGTTTTTTGATTCCTATTTAAAGATAAACTTTTTTCTAGATAAAGACGCGCTCTTTCAAAATCATGACATTCTGCTTTTAGAGTCCCTAGTTCATCGTAAAAATGGGGTTGTTGGTCATTGATTGAAATCGCTTGTAACAGATCTTTTTCTGCTCCTTCAAAGTCATTGTTGCGTTTTCTAAGTAACCCTCGGCTATAGTAATAATTAGCTCCTTGAGGGTATTTCTGGATCGCTTGAGAATAGTATTCAAGGGCTTTTTCTAGGTTTCCGTTCCTTTCAGAAAGAAATCCTAGATTATAGTAAGCATCTGCCCAATCAGTATTAATCTCAATTGCTTTCAAATAATCTGCAAGCGCTTCCTCTAGATGTCCTTCTTTTTCTTTGAGGAAACCTCGTAAAGTATAAGCCTCAGCATAATTAGGGTTTAAGCGAATCGCCTCAGAAAAATCTTGAATCGCACCAGAAATATCTCCTTTTTCGCCCCTTGCTTTTGCTCGTTCGTAATAGGCATTATAGCTTGAAGAATTAAGTTGAATGACTTGAGAAAAATCAGCAATGGCGAGATCAAAATTGTTCGTTCTTAAATAAAAACTTCCACGAATATAGTAAAAATTTAAAGATTCAGAACCCTTCGTTTCAACTTCCAAGATATCTTGCTCGGCTCCTTGAGTATCTCCAAACGATAATTTAGCTTGGCTTCGTTTAAGATAGGAATCACTCTCGTTTGGGTCTAGAAAAATTGCTTCAGAAAAATCTTGAATCGCTCCCTTAAAATCGTTCTTTTGCATTTTAAAATCGCCACGTAATTCGTAGAATTTTGGTTCTTTTGAATTCAAGTGAATCGCTTGAGAACTGTCAGCGATGGCTCCGTCAATATCTTTTTTTAGATTCTTGACGATACTGCGCTGATGATAATATATTGCAAATCGCGGATTTTGTTGAATGGCTCTTGAGATATCTACTAAGGCTCCATCAAAATCAAATTTCTTTATTTTTATGGAACCTCTTAAAAAATACGCTTCTGTATAGTAAGGGTTCAATGATAATGTACATTCGCAATCCTCTAAAGCTCCATTTAAATCATTCATATCTTGCTTTATGTTGGCTCGTGTATAATATATTGCAGGTGAATTGCGATTAAGCTGGATAACGTGGTTACAATCTTCAAGGGCTCCCGCTAAATCTCCTATTTTTTGTTTCGCATTTGAGCGATTTTGGTAGGCATTTGAGTAGTTCGGATTTAAGAGAAGAACTTTATTATAATCTTCGATAGCACCAACAAAATCTTGCGTCTCTAACTTAACATTTCCTCGAGCGATATAGGATGGAAGGTATTTTGGCTGAAGTTGGATGGCGTGAGTACAATCTTCTAACGCTCCAGAATAATTTTGAAGGCTATGTTTAGCTTTAGCGCGATTAATATAAGCATCAAGCATTGTAGGATCCAAACGGATCGCTTGAGAAAAATCTTCAATCGCTTCTTTAAAATTTTCTTTTTCTAACTGAATTAATCCACGGTCGTAATAATGTGTTTCTTTACCTTTTTCTTGTTGGATATTCTCTGAAATTTTTTGAAGTAATATAGGTGCTATATTGCGAAGATACGCATTTTTGATTCGTTGAGAAAGAAGATCTCCAAATTTTGCGTTGGATTTCATTTTTTCTACCAATTCTAGACTTTCAATATCCTGAAGATAGAATAAGGAAATTATAAGTTCGCAAATATATTGGTTATGGGCAGTATCTAAAATTTTCTTTTCCTGAATTTTTTGATAGCTTTCTTGCAATATTTTTCGTAGAGCAGGTATTGCATTATGATTTTCCAATCGCCCTAAAATGATGACAATAGAAAGATAAAAACTCTCAAGAGCAATATTTCGTTCTAAAGGAAGTTTCTGAATTTCGGCAGCTCCTTCTTGTAGAAGTTTTAATAGATCCTTTAAAATCTCCTTTTCTGGCATTTTTGCAATTTGATTTATAAAATCAGTGGTATCATTTTCTCCAATCTTTAAAGTCGAATCTTGCGCTTTAAATTGATTTTCCCAGTCTTTAAGCGTTTTTAAATGTTGCTTTAACGTTTTTTTTCGTTCCGTTTCAACTCGTTCGGCTTGATTTGCCCTTTGATCTTCTGGCGGTTTTGCTAATTTATCGATTTCTCCTGCAACGAAACTTGCTAGCGAATAATCTTTCGTTTGGAAACAAAGTTGTATAATTTTGTCTCCGAGGTTCCATTTGTTCTTTTCTGTTTCTGGATGATTTGGTTTAAGCAACAGCGCTTCATTCAAAGCCGTCATTGCTTTTAATAAGGTATCAATTTCGTCTTGTAATTCTTGTTGATTTCCCTCGGAAATTCCTATCGCCCGTTTTTTCTGTTCTTCCCAACGCTGTTGCGCTTTTGTAAATTCGATTTCTTTTTGCGCGAGATCCGCTTTTATTTTCGACCATTCCTTCCATTGAAAGAATCCGACAATCGATCCGCTCACAAAAAGCAAAACAAACACAACGCTTAAAAGCTGGCGGTTGCGCTTGGCCCATTTAAGCAAGGTTTCCAGAAGTCCGTACTCTTTGGCAGACACTTTTAAATTTTTTTGATAGTGCTCTAAATCTTCAATCAACTCCGAAAGCGATTGATAGCGGTTCTCTGGCTCCTCTTCTGTCGCTTTCTGAATGATTGCTAACACTTCAGATGGAATTTTCTGATCTAGGTCTTTCACGAGATTCGAGGGGTTGCTTCTTTTTGATTTTTCTAGCTTTTCTTCCTCTTGAAAACGTGCCAGAACCCTTTTAAATTCTTCTTGTGGAGACATCAACGTAAAACATTCTCGCAAAATTTTTCCCAATGCGAAAATATCCGAAGCCGGAGTGACTTGAGAAGCATCGTCCGCTTGCTCTGGAGGCATATACCCCTGAGTTCCCATTCCGCCAATCGTTCTGAGATCTACTTTGGTATCCTTTAACGCATTGTTTCGGGCGGTTTTGGGCGGAGTCGTTTTAGAGTCATCGGGTTCTTCTAGAGAGGATTCTTCTGAAGTTTCATCGCCAAGTTGTTTCGCAATCCCCCAATCCATTACATAGACTTCTCCAAAGGCTCCGAGCATCACATTATCCGGCTTCAGATCGCGATGGATCACCTTTTTAGAATGTGCGTATCCCATCGCGTCACAGACCTTCAAAAAAATATTTAAAAATCGGGTTTCGTCGTCATTGCTTTTGCCTGTCCTTTTTTTATACATCAGATTTCGTAAGGTTTCCCCTTCTACTTTCCGCATTGTAAATTGAATTTCACCCGAAGGTTTTTGTTGCATTTCATACAAAGGAATAATGTTCGGATGCTCGAGAATCGCAGTAATTGTGGCTTCTCGTTTTAATCGCAACAACAAGATCTTTTGCTTGGCATCTAAATTCTGGAGATTTTTTTTGTTAACCTTAATCGTTTTGCGGGCCACCTCTCGTCCCAGAAGATGATCCTTTACAAGCTCGACAATCCCCATCCCTCCTTCTCCGAGCGTTTTTACAATTTCATAACGTTCTTCTTCATCCAAAATTGGAGTCATTTCGTCATTCGTTTGTTCAAGCATTTCCGGAGAGTGGGATCCCTCGGTTTGATTTTGTTGCATTAACTGCCCATCCGCCTGCGTTTTATTCGATGGATTGATTTGCGTCTTTCCTGAAGCTTTGAGGGAACTCTTTTCCAATTCTTTTAAAAGATCGTTTTGAAATCGCGTTCCTGTTTCGTCCTCCGAAATTGGCGTCAACAGCTCTTTTTTTTTAAGTGTATCCGACGAACCAAACAAGGTCTCTGAAATGGGTTGTAACTGTTTGTTTTTGGAGACAGGTTTTTCCATACGTTTTAGTTGCCTTTTTTTAATCGGATGTCGACAAAGCGGGTTTCATCGAACGTACGAATACGAAATTTTGCGATCTCTTTTTTTTCGGCAATCAAGGATTCAATGGCTTGCTGAAAATCCCGAATCGAACCGATATTTTTGCCTTCAATGGTTTCAATAAAATCCATAAACCGAATTTTGGCTACATCCGCGCTACTTCCCGGTTCAACGCGATAGACAATCACGCCTTGGAAATCCTTGTTTAATTTGACGCGATGCCGCACTTCATAAGTAATATCTTTAACCGTGAGGCCGGTGACCTCTTCTTTATATTTTTCTGAACTGGAAAAATCTTTGGGTGCTTTTTCCAGAATAAATTCTTTATTTTGAACCTGCCCTTGAGAACAGTACTGTAAGCGAACTTTGGATCCTATCGACATTCGCGTTAGTATTTGATTTAAAGGATTGTTCGTTCTAAACCAAGCCACATCAGGAAACCCGGGGCGTCCGCTGGAAGAGGAGTAATACGATCGATCGCTTCGTGTCAGAAGTATTTCTAAGGGTTTTCCTTCTTCTTGAACTTCTAGTAAAATGTCTCCAAGTTGTAATCCCATACGTTCTGCGGGAGATTGTTCATAAATGGATTTAATGAGAAAGCCCACATTTCCATTTTTAGTCATATCCTGTACTTTCAACATTTCTGCAAGCGCTTTATTCATGAATTGAAATTCGACGCCAAGCCATGCGAGTTCTTTGGATTCCAGAATGGTTTTTATTTTAGCAAGTGGATCTAAATAAGATTCGTGTTGCGTTAATCGTTTTTGTAAAAGAGCGGCATCCAAAAAAATGGAGGTCATCGTCTGGAAACGACGATCATCGGTATACTCTACGGAGTTTTCATATTTTTTTTCTGTAAGCCCCATTCCTACAAAATGGAATTTTTCAAGAGCCTCATCCCAAGCAAAGTAGAGATTTCCGGGTTGTACTTGGTGAGTGATTTCAGAACAGAGAATCCCTTTATATCCTCGATATTTCAATGGAGTTTGGTGGGTAAAATAAATTTTATTTTCGCAATTTCCAAAACGCTGGATCGAATGGAGAGAGAGTAAAAAAGTGTTTGGATTAGCGAAGGTCTCTTCGGAAAAGAGAAATGAAGTCATCGGTTCCATCGCCACTTGAATTAAAAATCCACCCCACTCCTTAAACAGTCCAGCAAATTGGCCCTCGTAGATTTTTTCTTGGAAACAAATTTCAATTGATTTAATCGACTCCACATCCTCTAGTGTCAAATTTTGAGGAAGAAAAAAGAAGCCGGGTTTTACCAAATATCCATAGCCTTCAGACTCGAGTCCTCGTACAGAATCGCCATAACTTCTTGAAGGTCTTTTACGAAAGGAAATCTTGATATTTCCTTGATAGGTGGAACTCACACTTTGCAGATCCTTTTTGAGCATACTCCATTGAAGCGGATCCATAAACTGATTTTCCTTGAGAATTCCTTCGTAAAAAGAACTCAACGATTGGAGCGCAGAAAAACCGGGCAAGGTAAAGCCAACAAATTCCAGAAATTCATTAAAAATGAGTCCGAGAGGGAGCGAAAAGCCATATTGAGGAGACGCTTCGCTCCAGTCCATATATTGGGAAATGGGGGCAGGTTGTACGGCGATGTTGCGTTGATAATCTTTTCCTTTTAAACTAACGTGATAGTAGGTATTTTCGAGAGTAAGCTCGGTTTGTTCGGATACTTTTACTGGAAAATCCAAGGCACCGCATTCGAGAAGGACTCCATCCATCTTTTTCAGAAACCCCCCAAATTCTGCAGGGTAAGAGACACCAGCCAGATCAATAACTTGGATGGATTTCACACGTTCCCATTTTAAATAAGGGTCCGCAATTAGTATTTTTTCAGGGGCAACAATATAGCCCGGGAGAATGAAGGGCCGGTCGTTTGCGACATTTTCAAGAAGGGTTTCGTCTAGGAAGGAATTATTACGACCCAGATAATAAAAATCTTTTAAGATCTCGTCTTCCGAACGATTAAAAGGAACTAATTGAATTTCTACAAGAACGAGGAGAGGTGCGCTAAGCTTCGCAATCTCTTGAGATATCACATAGGAATCCAGTGTCTTTTTTTCGTCTTGCGCCCACACTTGAAAAATACTTAATAACAAAAAGAGCCTTGTTATCTGTTGCATTATTCTTCCTCCTCAAATTCTGCCTTGCGTTTTTCATAATCCAAAACCGTCAAATGCCCTAGTCCTTCACGAAGAACCTTAATGAGAACCTTGCGTTCGCCACGGGGTCTCTGATTCAGGGTTTCGTAAATTTTCAAGCAGGTTTCTAGAGAATCGACTGGAGTTTTATCTATTTCCAAAAGGATATCGCCTGAAATTAAACCACTACTAGAGCCATTTCCGCGATAATTCACATTGAAAACATAACATCCTTTTTTACAAAAATAGTAAAATTGAGGATCATTAAATTGATTAATACTTTTTAACGTCATTTGCCATTCTTCGAGTTCTTTTTCATCGCCTTCTACTTTTCCTTTAAGACGTGGTATTAACTCAATGGACAGGAGTTGTTCGCTTCGTTTTAAATGAATGAGGGTATGAGCGTCTATCGGGAGCCTTGAAAATAAACGGCGTACCTCTGGAAGATTCTCGATTAAAACGCCATTAATATCTTTCTCTCCGAGGCTTAGCAACAGATCTCCGGGTTGGATTCCCGCGATTTCAGCCGGCGAAGATGGATCAACCGATGCCACGAGAACGCCTGTGTTTCCTAGGTAAAAAGTAGAATTTTCAAAATCTTTTAACGCTTGAAATTGAATTCCGGTCCAGGCGCGATCCACTTGCCCTTTTTCTTTCAAGGCGAGGATCACTTCTTGAACAATATTGGAAGGAATCGCAAATCCTATTTGAGCGGTACGCATTGCGAGCGTATTGATTCCAACAATTTTTCCATCGGTATTCACCAAGGGGCCACCGCTATTACCGGGATTAATGGAGGCATCGGTTTGAATCCAGAGGTTATATTTGGAAACGCCTTCGAGATAGCGTTTAATATTACTCACGATTCCAAAAGAAACGGATCGGGTCAATCCAAAGGGACAGCCCATCGTCATAACAAAATCGCCTTCTCGCAAGGTATCCGAATCTCCGAATTGGGCAAAGTGTAACGTTCCAGAAAATTTGCTTAAATCCAGTTTTAAGAGAGCCACATCCACATCCGTATCGGTTCCGATCACGGTCGCGGGAAGTTCGTATTCATTGGCTAAGACACAAGTAATTTGTGTTGTTTTTTCAGCCACATGATTATTGGTGACAACATAACCATCCTCGCTAATGATGACTCCACTTCCCGTAATTTTAAGCTTTTCCCGTTTGCCTCGGCTGTAATCTTCACGAATAGCTTTAATCCAGACAATAACTGGAAAAACCTTCTGTTTCGCGTTCTGAATCACGGTAATAAAATTATCTTTTTCTTGAACAAGGGGTTCGCCTTCCTGCGCAAAGACAGAAAAGAGCGACACGATAAAAACGAAAACCAGACCCCAAATCCTTTGTTTCACAAGACCTCCTCGTTTCCAAAAATACTTCCGTTCTTCCCACTTCATTGTTTTATTATTTCGGAGTGAGTACTTTATAGTTTCCTAGAGGAATTTGCAAAAGAATAAGATAACTAGCGGTGGCCCAATTGGGTCCTAATCCGCGATCGCAGTTGTTTTTAAGTTGTTGTGTTTCCTCTGTTGGAACAGCATGAAAGGAGCCATCGCTTCCACGACAGAGCATAAATTCATTACGAAACAGTTCATAAAATTCTTTCCAGTACGCAGGACTTACGTTGGCGCAAGCGATTCCGACGGCTAAATAATGCATCACAGGCGAAACGTGTCCAGAGGCCGTTTTTTCCATGTTGCGTTTTAAATATTTCGTGAGGGGACCATAATACGGATGGCGAAAGAGTTTTAACATTTGAAATCCAAACGTGGCGCCACCGGTACGTCCGACTTCGCCATAACCGCTTTGACCGGGCCTTTTTGAGTAGGCCATTCCTCCATCTGCGGTTCCGCACTCAACCACATACTGCACGGCTTTGTTAATTTTTTCATCTTCGAGTGAAACGCCTACGGATTTCATCATTCCCAAGCTTGCTAAGGCCCAATTACTCATCACTTCTAGTTCTACATATCCTAGCGCATTTGGGCCTCCCGGGCCATGTCCCCATCCCCCTGAAGTTTCCTGATTTTGCAAGAGTTTCACGCCAATTTGTTTTAAGAGCGCTAAAATTTCTGGCCGTGGAGAGCGTTTATACAGTTCACAGAGAAAAATAGGTGCATAAGAAAGTGCCCAATTTTCTTGGTTCCAATTATCTCTACCCATAGAACTAGAGGCTTGTAAGACTTGAGAGCCTTCTCCGGTGGGATTAAGACCGGGAATCCGATTCGTACTAAAAATATTGGCTTCGATAAAGGTGACACACTTTTGGATGGGTTCGGCATAGTCTCCGGAATCATAGGTACTTCCTGTCCCTAAAAATGCCAATCCTGTTAATGAGGTAATCACAATGCGAGATTGCATATTCATCATTTTCGAGGGAATCCCGCCATTTCCGTCTTGCTGGCTTTGCAAAAAGTCTAGTCCCGTTTTAATGAGGAGGCTACAGCGGTCACATTTTTTAGGACAAGTGGCGCTGTGGCCCCCTGAAAAAGAAAGTTCTACTTTTATTTTTTGAGGTTTTGTTCCATCGGTGACGATTAACGTTAAAGGCTCTGGAGCTTTTTTTGCGGTAGTCGCTTCCATAGCTAACAAGAGTAAGTGCAAAGGATTGGATTTCTTAGTAAACATCGCTTTTCCGGCTCCAATAATGACCATTCCAACCGAGAGTCCGGCTTTTTGTGCGGGTCCTTCTGGATCAAGCGCAGTAATTCGTATTCCGTGCATTTCTTTTTGAAGATTAAATTTTTCAAATTCTATTTTTTCTAAGGGAAGGCCTTCAGCCCCAAGATCTCCAAGGTTGTAAGCATCTTCTTGAGCGAAGGTCCAAGAGAAAAAGCACAAACTGATGACGAAGAGAACTTCTCGCATACAAATCCTTTGCTTGATGAAGAAAAGAGGATCGAAGAAAGAGCGATCCATTCTAAAGAAATTTAAATAAAGGAAGAAGATCAAGCACAAAAAAAAAGGAGAAGACGACTTCTCCTTTTCTAGAGGGGGAATAATTAAAGCAAGTTTTTTATGAAGAATTAAGAAGAAGAAACTTTATTGGAACCCAGTTTCAAAAGGTGAATGGCACACGCAGAGGATTCTTGAGGAGAATTTCCGCCCTGAAGTGAAGTGGTCAAGAGGTTCAACCGAAAATTTTGGGATTCTTCATTTCCCAAAAGATCTTTGAGGGTGGTTTGACTGAGGACATAATCAACAACACTCTGGATATTTTGCCAGAGCGAGCGAATGGAACAATCAATAGAATGCATACATAGGGGAGCGATTCCCGCATAACGTTTGCAAAAATTAGGATCAAACAATCGTCCACCCAATAGCGCCAATACTTCACCGACATTCGTTTGTTCTGGAGGTCGTGCGATGGTATATCCGCCGGTATGACCACGAACACTTTCGATAAATCCCCCGCGTCGCAAGATTCGCAGAATTTTGGCGACATTGTGTGTAGTAATCCCTTCTGCGCGGCTGATTTCAGAAATCGTCACACTTTTTTCGATTCCGGCGCGTCCGATTTGAAGCAAACAACGCAAACCATATTCTTCCTGAGCACTAAATTTCATAAAAATTATCCTGTTTCAATGATGGCAAGAGAGTTCAGATTTTGGTTTCCTCTCTATTCAATTAGAGGAGACCCAACTGAAGTTGAGCGGCTTCTGACATCATATCTTTTGTCCAAACGGGTTCCCAAACAATATCCACTTTTACCCCTGAAACCCCATAGAGATTCTTAACTTTATTCGTGACTTCTTGTGGAAGAGATTCTGCGGCTGGGCAATTGGGCGAAGTTAAAGTCATCCGAATATTTACAAAGTGATTTTCATCGGCCTGAACTTCATAAATCAGGCCAAGTTCGTAGATATTGACCGGAATTTCAGGATCAAAACATGTTTTCAAAATACGAACGACGTCTTCTTTCAGTACATTAGGTGCGAGCGGTCCTTCATTTTTAGGTTCAGTAACAGATTTTTTTTTCTCTTCTAGGATCGGGGGTGCTTTAGAGACAGGAAGCGTTGCGTTTGGGGTCGTTTTGTTGGGTAAAGGAGATGTTGCGTTTGGGGTCGTTTTGTTGGATAAAGGGGGTGTTGCGTTTGAAGTTGTTTTATTGAGCAAAGGAGGTGTTGCGTTTGGGGGTGTGGCCATTGGGTTAGAGAGAGTTGACGGTGAATTGGAAAACGAAGTAGACATAACCAACGCCCTTTCCAAGGGAATAAAGAATAGTTAAACCTAAAAATTCCAGTTTATTCTGTAGTGACTTTTTGATTTTCGCTTTCGCTTTTTAGAGCGGCTTTAAAGGTGTGCCAAGCCAAGGTGGCACATTTAACCCGCGCCGGAAAATCACGAACTCCATAAAAAGCCGCCAATTTTCGATTTTTTCCTTCCGTTTCTTCTGTTCCGGGGGTTATTTCTCCGGTTACAATCTTGTGAAAAGAATTAAAAAATGTTTCCGCTTCCTGAAGGGTGCTTCCTTTTAAAACGGCCGTCATAATGGACGCAGAGGCTTTAGATATCGCGCATCCCGATCCTTGAAAACCGATATCTTGAATCCGGTCATTCTCTATTTGTAAATAAATAGCGCATTGATCTCCGCATAACGGGTTGTGGCCTTCTGCTTGGTGCTTGGCCTGTTCTATCTTTTTAAAGTTTCTTGGACTTTTATTATGGTCCATAATGACTTGTTGATAAAGTTCTCGTAGATCCGACATTTACGCAAATACCTCTAATACCTTGTGAAGTCCTTGAACTAACGCATCAATATCATCGGGTGTATTATAAAATGCAAGGGAGGCTCGAGCGGTGGCTGGAATTCTGAAAAAATGCATCACCGGTTGGGCACAATGATGTCCGGTTCGAATCGCAATTCCTTCCTGATCTAAAATAGTTCCAATATCGTGTGGGTGAATCTCGTTTAAGGTAAAGGAAAGGACACTCGCTTTTTCCTGAGCCGTTCCCACAAAACGAATTCCTGGAACCCCATTCAACGCTCTGGTTGCATACTCGAGTAATTCTTGTTCATACGCTTGAATTGTAGAGAGTCCTATTTTTTGAATATATCGAATTGCCGCGCCTAAGCCAATCCCGCCTTCAATATGGGGGGTTCCTGCTTCAAAACGATAGGGCAGATCATTATAAGTGGTTTTTTCAAAGCTGACAGAGCGGATCATATCCCCTCCGCTTTGGTAGGGTTTCATTTTTTCCAAGAGAGTGGATTTCCCATAAAGAATTCCAATGCCGGTGGGCGCAAAAAGTTTATGGCCAGAAAAGGCATAAAAATCACAATCGAGTTGTTGGACATCGACAGGTAAATGAGAAACGGCTTGCGCTCCATCAATCAAGACGGGAACTTGGTGTTGATGGGCCATTTGAATCATTTTTCGTATCGGATTGATTGTTCCTAACGCATTGGAAACGTGGACTAAGGAGAGGAATTTTGTTTTTTCGGATAGAAGGGTTGCATAAGAATCGAGCCGCAGTTCTCCCTGCTCATTCATTGGGATAATGCGGAGCTTGGCACCTGTTTCTTCACAAAGAATTTGCCACGGAACAATATTGGAATGATGTTCCATCGCGGAAATCAAGATTTCGTCATTGGGCCGAAGGCGATTACGGACAAAGCTATGAGCTACCAAATTAATACTTTCGGTGGTACCCCTCGTATAAATGATTTCCTGTATTTTGGAGGCATTGATAAAATGCCGAACTTCTTCGCGAGCTCCTTCATAAAGATCGGTCGCTTTTTGGCTTAAATAGTGAACTCCACGGTGAATATTCGCATTATATCGTTCGTAATATTCTTGAATCGTCTGAATTACTTCTTTCGGTTTTTGGGTACTTGCCGCGTTATCTAAATAGACTAGGGGTTTTCCGTAAATTTCTTGTTGCAATATCGGAAAATCTTTGCGAAAGGGAAGGAGTGCTGTGGAAGGCTTCTTTAGGGTGGATGGAACAGCGGTAAGACGGGCGATATTCTTTTTTTGTAAGCGATTCTGAAACAGTTGTTCGAGATTTTTGCGAATGGAATCCTGAGGAATTTTTTGTAAAATTTCGAGCGCGAAGGCATAGGTCAGCAGTTTTCGAGCGTCGGCAAGATTAATTCCGCGAGATCGAAGGTAAAATAAGGAAGAGTCGTCGAGTTGTCCAACAGTGGCTCCGTGAGCGCATTTCACATCATTCGCTAAAATTTCTAGCTGGGGTTTGGTATCGATCGTCGCTGTTTCGGAGAGCAGAAGATTTTTATTGGTTTGTTTTGAGTCTGTTTTTTGAGAATCCTTGCGTACCAGAATAATTCCATTAAAAACGCCGTGTGCTTGATCATCGATGATCCCCTTATAAAATTCGTGACTAGTGCCATGGGGTTTGAGATGATCAATAAAGGTATGCTGATCCAAAAGCTGTGACCCTTGCGCCAAATAGAGTCCGTTCAATTGACAAAAAGCCTCTTCTCCATTTAAAAGCACATTAAGATTATGTCGTCCAATTTCGGCGCCAGTAGAAATCGAGGTGGAATAAAACTGACTGCCTCGACCTTGTTGAACTTGCGTGGTTCCGATATGAAAAGCGTTTAGACTTTCGTGCTGAAGTTTATAATAATCGAGACGAGCGTTTTCTTGCAAAAGAATTTCGGTAACGGTATTCGTAAAATGGTGAGACGCTCCGAGACTGACATAGGATTCAATGAAGGTGGCGCGACTTCCTGGCGCTAATCGAATCAAGTTATACGGCTGAATTGCTAATTTTTCCGCGTCGGGTGTACTCAGAAAGAGACAATGAATAGGACGATCAATCGCCATTTCAGAGGCGATTGAAATCAGTGCCCCTTCTTGAAGAAAAGCGGTATTCAATGCAACAAAAGCATCTTTTGAAAGCGAACTCTGTTGCGTTAAGTGTTGAACAAACCGCTCTTTTGTTTCAAGAGAAGGATTGGCTAAATTTTCAAGTTGAAGGCCAGAGGGAAGATTTTCTAAAGAAGAAAGCTCCGGAGAAAAATGGCCATTAAAAAAAACCAGTTGGAAACATTTCATTTGAGGAAATGAGAATGCTTCCAACTCCTGTTTTCTGAGACGATAAGCCTTCGCTTTTGTCCCAGTTACAGGGTCAAATTGCTGGCTGGCAATTGGCTTGACACTGGTATATTTCCATTCTTCTTGATGAGTGTTCGGAAAGCCGATGGTTTCAAAGCGAGAAACGGCGGCTTGACGAAGACGATGTAAAGGAGAAGCCTTTTCTCCATTTAAGGTCTCTTCAAACTGCTTAAAGCAGTGAAGATACCATTGAGTTTCTTCTGTCTTCTGGTTCATTTTTTTAATCTCCTAAAATAAAAACGCTTATGAACTCAGAATCGCTGTAGTAGAATCTTCTTTGAGTATCCAATCGTATCCCTTTTCTTCCAAAGTAAGCGCTAATTCTTTTCCACCGGATTTAATGAGACGTCCGTTTGCTAGGACGTGAACATAATCGGGAATAATATAATCCAGCAATCGCTGATAATGGGTCACGACAATCATCGCATTGTCTTTCGAGCGTAATTTATTGACTCCAGAAGCGACAACGCGTAAAGCGTCAATATCGAGTCCCGAATCCGTTTCGTCTAAAATGGCTAACCGTGGCTCTAAAACAGCCATCTGGAAGATTTCGTTTTTCTTTTTTTCTCCGCCGGAAAATCCTTCGTTTACAGGACGACTCAACAAGCTTTCGTTGAGCTCCAGAATTTTCACTTTAGCGCGGACCAGTTCCAGAAAATCGATTGCATCTAATTCTTCTTCATGACGCGCTTTTCGAATCGCATTTAACGCGGCTTTCAAAAAATAGGTGTTATTGACCCCGGGAATCTCCACGGGATATTGAAAAGCTAGAAAAATGCCTGCTTGCGCTCGTTCTTCTGGGGCCATCTCTAGGAGGTTTTTTTCTTGATACTGAACCGAACCTCCTAAAACATCATAGCCTTCACGTCCGGCTAAGACATACGCAAGCGTACTTTTACCAGACCCATTGGGTCCCATAATCGCGTGAACTTCTCCGGGTCGAACCTGGAGCGAGATCCCTTTTAAAATTTCTTTGCCATCGACAGCCACTCGTAAATTCTCAATTTTTAACATAGTTGTTTTCCTGTAGGTTAGCCAACGCTGCCTTCTAAACTGACATTAAGTAATTTTTGGGCTTCTACCGCAAACTCCATCGGAAGTTCACGAAGCACTTCTTTACAAAATCCGTTCACGATAAGGCTGATCGCGTCTTCGGTGGAGATTCCTCGCTGATTACAATAAAAAATCTGGTCCTCGCCAATTTTTGAGGTGGTCGCCTCATGTTCCACTTGGGCAGTCAGATTTTTGACCTCAATATAAGGAATCGTATTCGCTCCACATTGATCTCCCATTAACATAGAATCGCATTGAGTATAATTTCGCGCCTGATCGGCCCCTTTAAGGATCTTCACTAATCCTCGATAGGTATTTTCTCCATGACCTGCGGAAATTCCTTTAGAAATAATCTTGCTTCGGGTGTTTTTGCCCAGATGAATCATTTTGGTTCCCGTATCCGCTTGTTGGTAATTTGCGGTTACCGCCACTGAGTAAAATTCTCCGACGGAATGATCTCCTTTTAAAAGGACACTCGGATATTTCCAGGTAATCGCGGACCCTGTTTCCACTTGGGTCCAAGAAATTTTGGATCGTTCTCCGGAGCAAGTTCCGCGTTTGGTCACAAAGTTATAGATTCCGCCCTTTCCGGTTTCATCTCCGGGATACCAATTTTGTACTGTTGAATATTTGATTTGCGCGTTTTTCAAGGCGACCAGTTCCACCACTGCGGCATGAAGTTGATTTTCATCGCGCTGGGGAGCGGTGCAGTTATGAACAGCAACCCCCCGGACAAGATAACTGTGGGTTTCTTCCACATCAATATTGAAAACGAAATTGTCATAAGGGGATCGAGAGACCTCTCGAATAGGCACAAGGAAATGGGTTTCTGTTTCTCGAACCATATCCCATTTTTTGTTACGAGAATAACCAACCTGATACAAAGGTTGGCGGTTGATGATACGATTAGAATTATTAGAAAATTTGGCTTCGCCTCCCTCACGAACTTGAATCCAAGAATAGATACCCAAACGATTAAGCAACAGTTGGACTTGTTGCGCTACTGTTTCGGAGGCAGTACAAAAGCGAACCATCTCAGAATTTTTTCTAAGGGAAACATTCCCGTCTCCTTCAAGATAAGCGTCTAAAAGAGCTCTCGTTTGCGGCTCTGGAAGTGTCATTACCGTTTCGCTTAATTTTTTTGAACAAGCTCCTTTTCCACAATGCTCAGTGAACCAATCTGAATATTTTTGTGAATAAAAAGAAATGCCTGCTCCATGGCGGTCTTCTTGTTTTGTGAGATAAGGTTTTTTTTCAGTGATTTGTTTCACTAAGGTTTGTATGCGTTCAATTAAATCGTCTTCATGAATCCCCAAAGAAAACTGATTGGTATATTGCTTATTCGCTTTGTTGTAATAAGTGCTACCTTCAGCAAGATAATATCCTAAAAATTCTGCTTCCTCGTTGGTGAGCGATTCTTTTTCTGACGATTTTAATTTGGGAACAAGAATAAAGTCGCCTTTTTCGAGTTCACCGGCAGGAATCCAAGTCGGTTTTGCTTTAAGTAGTTTTTTGGAACTAGCCTCGGGCAACCAACCCTCTTTAGGCTTGCGATTCGTTAATACTTCGGAACGCTTGATTGCCAGTACAGGATGTTCTGGAGTTAATTGAAATTCGTTATATCGAGAAACCGGGCGAATGGTGATCATTTCCCCTTTATGTCTTCGAGCCATTGTTGCGCGAACTTTTCGTAGATTTCCTTCATGATCGTAAACGAGATCTCCCGGCTTAAATCCTTCAATATTTTTCCATCCAGTAGAGGTAAGCACTTGTTCTCCCGCAGGAAGACATCCTTCCAAATAGGAGACATAAGATCCTTCATCCGCAATAATAAGGGTTCTTTCAAATTGCCCTGTTAGAGCCGCATTAATTCGGAAGTAGGTCGAGAGTTCCATTGGACAGCGGGTGCCTTTGGGAATATAGCAAAAGGAACCATCACTAAAAACGGCAGAGTTGAGTGTGGCGAAATAATTATCGGTGTAAGGAACCACTGTTCCTAAATATTTTTTGATCAACTCTGGATGGTTTTGAACCGCTTCAGAAAAAGAACAGAAAATCACCCCGAGGTCATTGAGTTTTCCTTTGAAGGTAGTGGCGACAGAGACACTATCAAAAACCGCATCGACCGCGATTCCGCTTAGTCGTTTTTGTTCATCTAAAGAAATTCCCAACTTTGAAAACGTTTTCAGGAGCTCTGGATCCACTTCTTCTAAACTATTAATTTTCTTTTTTTGTTTGGGCGCGGAATAATATCGAAGGTTTTGATAATCAATTTTGTTGTAGTGTACTTTGGGCCAAGTGGGTTCTTTCATAGTGAGCCAATGACGGTAAGAGCGAAGTCTCCAGTCTCGAAGAAAAGCAGGTTCGTTTTTCTTTTCGGAAATCAAACAGACAATTTCTTCGCTGAGCCCAAAGGGAAATTCATCGGCTTCGATATCGGTGACAAATCCGTATTTATATTTCTGGCTAGTAATTTGTTCAAGGGTATTCAAAGAATTATTTGCTTCTTCTTGAACAGGGTTATTTTCTTCCATAGCCCAAAATCTCCTAAGATGAAAAGCCAGTTTTTTGGTGAGGTATGCTAAAAAAGACGAAGTTTGATAAAATATAATTCTATACAAAAAAGTCAAGATTGAAATAAAAAAAACGAAATCTTTTAGGGGCGAGAGCTCTTTTTTTCGAGAAAGGACTTATTCATTTTATTATTCTATACAAAAAAGTCAAGATTGAATTTTTCTTCAACAAAAAATTTTTTAATCTGAAAAAGAAAAAAATCCTTGTAAAATACTAGAAAAGTTCTTTTTTCCTGTTATAATTCCGGCCAAGATTTCGTCGGAGAGAAAAATTTTTCTTCGTGGAGCTGTAAAAATTCTCTCCACTTTTCGAAACTCCATTCTTCTGAGAAATTCTTTTCACTATGGAACCAATTATTTTCTGGGTGTTTGCTACCATTGCTGTGTTAGCCTCCCTCTTAGTTGTTACACGAAAAAATCCCATTTATAGCGCATTATTTATGCTGGTCGCGTTTGGCGCGATTGCGGCACTTTTTTTACAACTCAGCGCCCCTTTTATCGCCGCAATGTATATAATGGTTTATGCTGGAGCCATTATGGTGCTATTCCTTTTTGTGATAATGTTGCTCAACCTTCGTCAAGAAGACTTGGCTCAAGAATTGGATACCGGAACCAAAAACATTGCGGGATTATTCAGTTTTACCTTGTTTTTAATTTTTGGATTGGTCCTTGCGGGTACCTCCTTTCCTTCTCCAAAGCCCATTGAAGAAAACTTTGGAAGCGTGGAAGTGATTGGTCACAAAATGTTTAACGATTTTATTCTTCCTTTTGAACTCTTATCTTTGCTCATTATTGTGGCGATTATTGGTGCGGTTCTTCTCGCAAAAAAGGAAGTGGAACCATGACTACCCATTATCTTTTTCTGAGTGCCGCCATTTTTGCTATCGGAGCCTACGGCGTAATGGCACGCAAGAATCTTTTAATTATCTTGATGTCCATTGAGCTAATGCTGAATGGAGCTAATATTGCTCTCATGGCATTCGCTCGACAACTTGGCGACACCAACGGACAAGTTTTTGTTCTGATGGTGATGGGCGTTGCCGCCGCAGAAGTCGCCATTGGTCTGGCAATTTTGATTGCTCTCTTCCGCAATAAACAGAGTGTAGATACCCGGGATTTTGTTGAATTAAAGGGCTAACGTATCATGTGGCTATTTCTTATCCCATTGCTTCCCTTCTTGGGCTTTTTGATCAACGGACTTGGATGCCGAAAACTTCCTCGAAGTTTTGTTAGTTTGATCGGATGTTTCACCGTTTTTATGTCTTTTCTACTTTCACTCAATGCCTTTTCCCACACCGTCGACGACAATATCATTACAGAGGTCCTCTTTGACTGGATTCATGCAGGTAATTTTTCTCTCGACTTTTCCTTACAAGTCGATCGACTTAGCGCCGTTATGCTTCTTGTCGTCACCGGAGTAGGCTTCATTATTCATGTCTACTCGATAGGCTATATGCACGAGGATCCCGGTTATGGACGTTTTTTTTCCTACCTCAACCTCTTTACTTGTTCGATGCTCTTCTTAGTGATGGGAAAAAATCTCGTTCTCCTCTTTTTAGGCTGGGAAGGAGTAGGCCTGTGCTCCTATCTCCTGATTGGGTTTTGGTTCCATGATTTAAAAAATTCCAAAGCCGGTGAAAAAGCCTTTATTGTCAACCGCATCGGGGATTTAGCCTTTTTGTTGGGACTCTTTTTTTTAATTGCTAATTTTGGAACCCTTGATATCCCGCAACTTCAAGCACAATTTGACGCAAAACCTGAAATTTCGGCAGAAACTCGTCAGGTGGTAACTATTGTTTGTCTATTGTTGTTCCTCGGAGCTTGCGGGAAATCGGCTCAGTTTCCACTTTATGTCTGGCTCCCGGATGCGATGGCTGGCCCCACTGCGGTGAGTGCTTTAATTCATGCCGCGACGATGGTGACCGCGGGAATTTATATGATTTGTCGGTTGAAGTTTCTTTATTTGCTCGCTTCTCCCTGTGTGATGATGATTATAGGTGCCGTTGCCGGATTCACCGCGCTCTTTGCCGCAATCATCGCGACCGCTCAAACCGATATTAAAAAAGTACTTGCGTATTCGACGATTAGCCAACTTGGTTTTATGTTTATGGCCCTCTCTGTCGGGGCTTTTGCGACCGGTATTTTTCACTTAACGACACACGCCTTTTTTAAAGCGCTCCTCTTCCTCGCCGCAGGGGCTATCATTCATGCCCTTCACGGAGAACAAGATATTCGTAAAATGGGCGCACTTTTAAAACACAAAGAACTGAAGGTTACCGGGTTTGTTTTTGTGATTGCTGCTCTCGCCATCTCCGGATTTCCCTTTTTGTCCGGTTTTTACAGTAAAGATCAAATTTTGGCCCACCTTTATCATCAATCTGGAACCGGAATTCTATTCTGGAAAATCCTCTTTTTGGTGGCCGTTTTTACGGCTCTGCTCACCGCTTTTTATATGTTCCGCTTGGTAACACTGGTCTTTTTTGGAACCTCCCGTACCGACAAAGAAACCCTTGAACATCTTCATGCGCCAGATTGGTCGATGCACTTTGCGCTTATTGTACTCGCGATCCTTTCTGTCATTGGCGGTTCTGTAGAATCTTATCTTTTACCCATTCATCCACTCTCGAAAGCAATGACGCATACGCTTCATGAATCTCATCTCTTGATTGTTGGAATTTCGGTCGGAGTGGCCCTCACCGGAATTCTCTGTGGCTTTTTGCTCTATCGTCCTGCGGTTTCTCCAGTAAGTCGCTTAACCGCGAATCCTGTGGGAAAACTGCTTCATCAAGTGATTCAGAACAAATTTTATGTGGACGAGATTTATTATTATCTTTTTGTTTGGCCCCTGTATTTAACATCTGCCTTGCTCTGGTACTTGATTGATCGCCTTTTGATTGATACGCTCCTTGTGAATGGAGTCGCTAAATGTTTCTATCAAATTAGCTTGGGACTTAAACGATTTAGTACAGGAGTGGTTAACCTTGCGACCCTAACGATGGTGGCGGGTTCGCTTTTCTTGTTCGGATACATTTTGGTAAAGTTGTACTAATATGAAAATCGAAGCTCTATCGCTTATTACTTTTCTTCCCGCGCTCACCGGAATCGCTATCAGCCTGATTCCCTCTACGCGTATTCATTTCATTAAAAAATTGGCGCTTGGGATTTCGCTCTTTCTCTTTGGATATTCCTTGTTCCTCTACCAAAAATTTGATCCCGCGCAAACCTTTCAGTTTGAAGAAAGCGTTCGCTGGATTCCGCAATTCAAGATTTTTTACCATTTAGGAATTGATTGGCTCAGTTTACTTTTGATTTTGCTGACCACCTTTCTCTTTCCTATTTCGATCCTATGCTCTTGGACAAGTATTCAGGCTAAAGGATTCTATATTTCCTTGTTGTTTTTGGAAACGGGTATACTGGGTGCTTTTGCCGCCCGTGATCTCTTCTTGTTTTATTTATTTTGGGAAGCGATGTTGATTCCGATGTATTTGATCATCGGAGTGTGGGGCGGTAAAAATCGTATCTACGCAACCGTTAAGTTTATCATTTATACGATGGTCGGCAGTCTGTTTATGCTCTTGGCCATTTTGTATCTTTATGTGAACTTTGAAACATTTGACATCGGACAATTGTGTGTGGAAGCCGCGAAACTTCCATTTTCTACGCAACGCTGGCTGTTTTTAGCGTTTGCCTTGTCTTTTGCTATCAAGACCCCCCTTTTCCCAATGCATACTTGGCTCCCGGATGCGCACGTAGAAGCGCCTACTGCAGGCAGCGTGATTTTAGCCGGGGTTCTCCTGAAATTAGGGGTTTACGGTTTTTTAAGATTTGCAATTCCGCTATTTCCTCAGGCTGCGATTGCGTTTACTCCGTTATTTATGACACTTGCGGTGATTGGTATTTTGTATGGCGCTTTGATGGCACTAAATCAGACCGATATTAAAAAACTCATTGCTTATTCCAGCGTGAGCCACCTTGGTTTTGTCATTTTGGGAATTTTTTCGTTTACCCCCGCAGGAATCATCGGGGGCGCTTATCAAATGATTAATCATGGAATATCGACCGGCGCGTTATTCCTTCTGGTTGGAGCCATTTATGAGCGCACTCATAAACGTGGGATTGAAGATTTTGGTGGATTAGCACAGATTACTCCCATCTATGCCACCATTTTTATGATTGTGACCCTTTCTTCTATTGCTCTTCCGGGATTAAATGGCTTTGTCGGTGAATTTTTGATTCTCTCTGGTACCTTCCAATCTTGTAAAATGTCTGCCGTTTTTGCTGGAATGGGGGTTGTACTGGGTGCCGTTTATATGTTAAAACTTTATCGTCAGATGATGTTTGGTCCCATACGACCTGAATATCAAGATCTTCAGGACACTAAGGCTTTGGAGTTAAGTTATTTTGTTCCGTTAATCGTGCTTATTTTTGTGATGGGATTGCTCCCAAATCTCTTTTTAGAGAACTTGAATCCGTTTGCTCAAGAATTAATTGGATTTCTCAAATGACTCTTATTCAACAACTTGGCTTGATTAGTCCCGTACTTTATCTTATTTTTGGAGGATTTGTGGTCCTCTCCCTAGATCTGTTTGCAAAACAGAATTTGCGGATTGTTTCCACGTATCCGTATCTCTGTTATCTAGCAATTGGACTTGCTGGGGGGACTTTATGGAACGCCTATCTTCACTCTCCACCCGATCAACTTGTCGTTTATGTCTTTTCTCGTTCGCTGGTTCTGGATTCGCTCTATCGAATCTTGTCTTTGTTTTTTTTAATCGCACTCTCAATGCTGATTTTCTTTGCGCCTCGATATCTCAAACGTATTCGCGTTAGTGTAGGTGAATACTATGCATTGCTGATGTTTTCAGTTTCAGGAATGATGTTAGTCGTGGCAAGCAATGAATTTGTGACTCTTTTCCTTTCACTCGAAATTTTTTCCATTGCCATCTATATTTTAACTGGAATTACGAGAAACGAATCCAGAACCACTGAAGCGGCCATGAAATACTTCATTATGGGGGCATTTGCAACAAGTTTTATCCTCTATGGGCTAACGCTTTTGTACGGACTTTCTGGGACCCTCTACCTCGACCAACTCAGCGGAGCGATTACCAAAAATAAGGAATTGGCGCTGATGGGGATGGTTCTGGTGCTGATAGGACTCTGTTTCAAGATTGGTGCGGTTCCCTTCCATATGTGGGTTCCGGATGTCTATGAAGGAGCTCCGACGGCGGTGACTGCGTTTATGTCAGTGACCGTAAAAGCGGCTGGATTTGGAGTTTTTATTCGTTTTAGCAAAATGCTTTTTGTCGACTTTTCCCTGATGACGGATTTATTGATGGGTATTTCGATTTTGACGATGCTGGTAGGAAACCTTTATGCGGTCACTCAAAGCAGTGTGAAACGAATGCTCGCTTACTCGAGTATCGCCCATACCGGATACGCGTTGATAGGGTTGACTGTTTTTACGGCAAGCCGAGATCCTGGCGCGATTTCTGCGACCCTTTACTATCTGTTAACTTATTCTTTTATGACTTTGGGTGCATTCTTGTTCCTCATCTATTTAACTCGAGGTTCTCAAGAAGCAGAAACCTTTGAACACTTTTCAGGACTCGCGCGAAAACATCCGATAGCGGCGTTTACCATGAGTGTTTTCATGCTTTCTTTGGCTGGAATTCCCCCCACCGGAGGATTCTTCAGCAAATTTTATGTATTTCAAAAAGCGATTCAATATCATTTTTATCCACTCGTCATTCTGGGAATCGTGGCGACGATGATTTCTTTATATTATTATTTAAAAGTGATTGTGATGATGTATATGTATGAACCCACAGCCACCCCCGAAGACGAAGACGAACCCGATATTGGATTAAGAGTGGCTTTGGGAATTGCACTTGTTTTTACGCTTCTATTGGGGCTCGCGCCAGATCGTTTTTTGGATTTGATTGCTCGATGGTCATTGGGAATATAATCGTCTAAGGAATAACACTATTATGCTCACAAGTCCTTGGTTTAATCTTATATTGTATTCTGGAATTTTAGTCTTCATTGCTTTTGCGGTGATTCTGATTTCCTATCTATTCGGCCCACAAGACGATAAGCGAGCAGAAAAAATGGCTCCGTATGAATGCGGAGTTCCCTTGTTAGATGACTCACGTGGGCGCTTTAGCGTTAAATTTTATTTGATTGCTATTCTTTTTATTTTGTTTGATATTGAAACCGTTTTTCTGGTTCCTTGGGCAGTCGTGTTTCGTTCGTTAGGATGGCCCGGATTGCTGGAAGTGTTGACTTTTATTCTTGTCTTGGCTTTTGGTCTTGTGTATATCTGGAAACGCGGAATTTTTGATTGGGATTGAAGGATCGTCTTTTCTTCTGAGAAACCTCGTTTCCCCTTGTTCAGAAGCAAAAAGGAGAAAATAATGGGACTAGAAACCAATTTACCCGATGGAATATTAACCACTTGTGTTGAAAAAGTAGTCAACTGGGCCCGTAAAAACAGTTTATGGCCTATGCCCTTTGGAACCGCCTGTTGTGCGATTGAAATGATGGCCACTTTCTCTAGTCGTTTTGATATGGCTCGTTTTGGAGCCGAAGTCATTCGTTTTTCGCCACGACAATCGGATTTAATGATTGTCTCTGGGCGCATTTCTTTAAAAATGATGCCCGTACTGCAAACGATTTGGAAACAGATGCCCGATCCAAAATGGTGTATCTCGATGGGTGCTTGCGCGTCCTGTGGTGGGGTGTTTGATAACTATGCGATGATTCAAGGCGTGGATCAGTTCATTCCTGTTGATGTGTATCTTCCCGGGTGTCCGCCTCGTCCGGAAACCTTGATTGACGGCATTATGAAAATTCAAGAATTAGTGCAACAAGAACATCTCAAAGGGAAACGTGAAAAAAAATTAGTGAATTTGGAAAACAAAGAATTAACGGTTTACCAAAAACAGGCCCAGTTATTAGAAAAAGTCTAGAGCTTCGATAAGCCCAATTAAGGAAGGGTTATGCGTTCTGTCAAATCAGAAGTTGTTAAGAAAACGATTGAAAAAATCAAAGCAAATTTTGCGGAAGAAATTCTGAATATTGAAGAATACTCTAAGCAAACTTTTGTTTCAGTGAAGCCCCAAAAAATTGTGGCTATTTTGAAATTGCTTCGGGATGATTCCGAATTATCGTATGATTATCTTCAAGATATTTGTGGCCTCGATTATATGAATCAAGGGATGCCAGAACGATTTGCAGTGGTCTACAATTTATATTCCTATAAAAATAGTTCCCATTTTCGGATTAAAGCGTTTGTTCCAGAAGAAGAACCTGAAATCGATTCAGTCGCTTCCCTGTGGGCGGCGGCGGATTGGGCAGAACGGGAAACCTTTGATATGTATGGAATCCTCTTTAAAAATCATCCCAACTTAATTCGTATTCTTCTTCCAGAGTTGTATCAAGGATATCCCCTTCGCAAAGACTATCCCTTACGAGGACGCGGGGAACGAGCCAATTTCCCCAAAGATACCCTTTAGAAAAGAACTTCTATGCAGAAATCTTCTCCACCACCTTCTTATATTGTAGAATCCGAAGAACTCGGCGATTTGGGTTCAAAGAAACTCACGGTGAACTTCGGTCCCCAACATCCCGCAACCCACGGAACGCTTCGCAATATTGTGGAACTCGACGGCGAAAAGATCACCAAAATTATTCCTGAAATCGGTTTTCTTCATAGTGGTTTTGAAAAACAGGCGGAATACCATTCCTATAATCAGACCGTCACGACCACCGATCGCATGAATTATCTCTCCCCTCTCTGTAATAATGTTGGATTTTCTCTCGCTTGCGAAGAATTGCTTGGGATTGAAACCACACCTCGTTGTCATTATATTCGCGTGATGATGTGCGAACTCTCTCGAATCGGGGATCATATCGTTTCCGTAGGATTGCAGGCGATGGATCTCGGAGCCTTTTCAGTCATGCTCTGGACCTTTGCCGAACGCGAAAAACTTTACGATATTTTTGAAGCCGTCACCGGAGCACGTCTGACCACTAGCTACACTCGCGTGGGAGGGCTAGCGCGTGATATTCCTCCAGATTTTGCCGATATGGTGAAAAAATTTATTAAGGACTGTACCGCAACCCTCAAGCAAGTTGAAGATATTCTGGAAGAGAATCGTATTTTCTTAGATCGAACCAAGGGGGTAGGGGTCATCTCCAAAGAAGACGCGATTCGTTACGGATTAAGTGGCCCCCTACTTCGGGCCTCTGGAGTGAACTATGATGTTCGTAAAGCGCACCCGTATTGTTCTTACGAAAAATTTACCTTTGAGGTCCCTGTCGAATACACGGGAGATGTGTTCGCCCGCTACAAAATACGAATGTTTGAAATGCGTCAAAGTATTCGAATTGTAGAACAAGCGCTTGAGGGTCTTCCGGGTGGGCCTTTAAATTACTATGATCCAGAATTGGTCATTCCAGAAAAACAAGAAGTGTACAACACCATCGAAGGGTTGATTTATCACTTCAAAAATTTTATGTTTGGCCACGGGATTCGACCGAAAAAAGGAGAAGTGTATTCGTCGACCGAAGCTCCAAACGGAGAACTCGGTTTTTATTTGATCAGTGATGGAACCGACAAACCTTTCCGGATGCGTGTACGGCCACCGTCTTTTTACAATTATCAAGCGATGCCAAAAATGGCCGAAGGTTTGGTGATTTCTGATGTGGTTGCAATTTTAAGTAGTTTAAATATCATTGCTGGTGAATTGGATAGGTAACAAGATGGAGTTTTCAAAAGAAGTTTTAGAAGAACTCGATTGGATTATCAGTCGATATCCTCAAAAAGAAGCGGCTCTTCTTCCTGCATTGCGACTCTTGGAACGTGAGTTCGGAGAAGTCAGCGAAGACGGAATGAAATATGTGGCTCAATTATTAGGGATCCCTCCGGCCAAGGTTTATGGCGTTTTTACATTTTATACCCATTACCGCAGACCCGGACAGGGAAAATATCACATTCAAGTTTGTAGCACCCTCCCTTGTGCCCTTCGGAATTCGGAAGCACTCTTTGATTCTATTTCCGAAAAATTAGGAATCGATAACGGAGAAACTTCGAGCGATGGGAAATTTAGCTTACAAAAAGTCGAATGTTTGGCCGCTTGTGACCACGCTCCATTCCTCCAGATCAACGAGGACGATTACGCCGATGTCACCCCAGAAAAAATGGATAAAATTTTAAGTTCCCTTACAGAGGACCACAAGAAAAAGAAGAAAAAGGATTTGTAATGTCTGAACCTCGGTTACTCAAATACATCAATGAACCCGATGCTCCGACCCTGAAGTTTTACCTGGCTCACGACGGCTATAAAGCCGCTGAAAAAGTCTTGAAAACAAAAAAACCGGACGAAGTGATTGATGAAGTCAAAAAATCAGGGCTTCGTGGTCAAGGAGGCGCTGGGTTCCCTTGCGGAAGTAAATGGTCCTTTGTTCCTAAAGATAACAAAAAACCGAAATATCTGGTCATTAATGCGGACGAAAGTGAACCCGGATCTTTCAAAGATCGTCTTCTCATTGACCGCTTCCCACACCAAATGTTGGAAGGGATTATTATTGCCGCGTACGCGATTGGCTCCAAAACTGCTTATATTTACATTCGGGGCGAAAATCATAAGGGCGCGAACGTCTTACAACAGGCGATTGATGAAGCTTACGAGAAAAATTTCTTCGGCACCAATATTTTTGGAACCTCCTATAGCCTAGATGTCACTGTTCATCGTGGAGCCGGAGCCTATATTTGTGGAGAAGAAACGGCACTCCTCAGTTCTCTTGAAGGGGGCCGAGGATATCCAAAAATTAAACCTCCCTTTCCCGCAGTCGAAGGATTGTTTCGCTGTCCGACCGTCGTGAACAATGTCGAAACCCTTTCGAATGTCCCACATATCTTCCTTCATGGCGCTGAATGGTTCAAATCTGTAGGAACCGAAAATACGCCGGGAACCAAAATTTTTGGAGTCTCTGGCCATGTGAAAAAACCGGGTCTCTATGAACTTCCCTTCGGAACCTCCTTGCGTGATATTATTTTTCAACATGCAGGCGGCTTAATCAGCGATAAAAAATTAAAAGCCGTTATTCCCGGAGGCTCTAGCTCTCCGATTCTAAAAGCGGATGAAATTGACCTAAAAATGGATTTCAAATCGCTTGCCGATGTTGGGTCGATGCTTGGAACCGCAGGAATTGTCGTATTGAATGAAGATACTTGTATGGTGAATGCGCTTTGGAACCTGTTGCGTTTTTATGCGCATGAATCTTGCGGCCAATGTACCCCTTGTCGTGAAGGAACCGGCTGGCTTGCCAAGCTCGTGGGCCGAATTGAAAAAGGAGGAGGCACCCACTCCGATCTCGCGATGATTCAGGAACTTTCAGATAATATGGTCGGAAAAACCATTTGTGTGCTAGCCGATGCGGCCGCGATGCCCGCCAAAAGCTACAGCAAGAAATTTTTTCAGGAATTTGAAGAACATGTTAAACTTCAAGGCTGTCCATTTAAAAAGAAAGGGGAACTAACTCATGCCTAAATTGAAAATTAATGGCAAAGAATATGAGGCCCCGGTTGGGCAGAATGTTTTACAATTCTGCATGGATCACGATGTTGAAGTCCCTTATTATTGCTATCATCCCGGATTATCCGTTGCCGCTAATTGCCGTATGTGCTTGGTAAAAACCTCCACGAGTCGCAAATTAGAGCCGTCCTGTGCTTTAAAAGTGCAGGGAGATATGGACGTTGATACGCAGTGCAAAGAAGTTCAAGACGCTCGTAAATCCGTCTTAGAATTTATGCTTATTAATCATCCAGTGGATTGTACCATTTGTGACAAAGCCGGAGAATGTGATCTTCAAGATTATACCTATCAATATCGCAAAGGACTCTCTCGCTTCAAAGAAGATAAAGTCATTAAAGAAACGAAAATTTTGGGGCCTACGGTTAAAATTTGGCAAAACCGTTGTATTGCTTGTTCACGATGTGAACGTTTTTGTAATGAAATTTCGGGAACCGGAGAGCTCAGTCTTATCAATCGTAGTGATCACTCCACAATTGATATTTTTCCGGGAGTTCCACTCGATAATCCATTGTCTTTAAATACCGTCGATTTGTGTCCAGTGGGTGCCTTGCATAGCCGTGATTTCCTCTATCAAGCACGTGTTTGGTTTGTAGATACCAAGGATTCTGTCTGTGCGTCCTGTAGCACCGGATGTAACATTAAAACAAGCGCTTTGGATCAAGAAATTAAACGACTTGAGCCACGTTTTAATGAAGAAGTAAATGGGCATTGGATCTGTGATCGTGGACGCTTAAATTACAAATATGTCAATGACGAAAATCGCCTCCGCTCTAGTACAGGAACGCTTGCTGAACTCGCACGATCCTTGAAAGCGGTTTCAGGGTTAGGCCTCATTGCTTCCACCTATGCCACCTGCGAAGAATTGTTTTTGCTCAAAAAATTGAAAGAGGCTTTGGAAGTAAAAGATATCGGCTTTTTGACCGAAGTTCAAGGAAAAGATCAACACTTTAAAAAATTCGTGATTCATGCCGATCAAACCCCGAATACTAAAGGTGCCGAGACGATCTTTGGTGAAGAGATCGTTAAAAACGGCTTGAAACAAGTTATTGATGCGATCCACAAGAAAACCATTAAAGGCGTGTTGTTACTTCAGGGAATTCCGAATTTTACTCCACCCGAAAAATTGGAAAAAGCGCTTGATTTACTTGATTTTTTGGCTGTTTGCGATATTCAAAACTCTCCCTTAAGCGAAAAAGCCTCCCTCCGCTTGGCCGGGGCGACCGTTTTTGAAAAAGAGGGAACCTTCGTGAATTATCAAGGACGCATTCAAAAAAATCGACGCGCCTTAGAACTTCCTTCGGGTTGTCACAATGAATTGGATCTCTTGCAAGAACTCCTTCAAATCTTGGGTTTCCGCCCACAAATCCTTTCAACTGAAGGCGTTTTTAAGCAGATCGCCAAAGAAATACCTACTTTTAAAGATTTAAGTTATGCTAAAGTCGGAGAATCAGGAGTCGCTGTTCCATGATCGTACTCGAACTTCTTAAAATTCTGTTTGTCGTAGTCCTGATTTTTACCATTGTCCCCGTATTGGTTTATCTAGAACGCAAGATTAGCGCCTGGATTCAGTGGCGTGTTGGCCCCAACCGCGTGGGTCCGTTTGGACTCCTTCAGCCGTTAGCCGATGGGATCAAATTTATTTTTAAAGAAGATCTTATTCCCGCGAATGCAGATAAATTTTTGTTTGTCCTTGCGCCAGTTCTTGTTTTTCTTCCTCCCTCCATTGCTTTAGCTTTGATTCCCTTTGGAAACCAGATCGCGCTTGATTATCAGATCGGAACCTGGCACTTAAAAGGAACCCTCTCACTTCAAGTGGCGAACCTGAATATCGGAATTTTGTTTGTGATGTCCGTTCTCTCTTTAGGCGTTTATGGAGTCGCTTTAGCGGGATGGTCCTCAAACAATAAATATGCTCTTCTTGGAGGTCTTCGTGCCTCAGCGCAAATGATTGCTTACGAAATCAGTTTGGGACTTTCGATCATTGCCGTGATTATGACCGCGAATACCGTAAATATGCAACAAATTGTTCTTTTGCAGAGTGATCATTTGCTCCATTGGAACGTGTTTTACCAACCCATCGCGTTTGTGATTTTTATGGTCGCCGCCTTTGCTGAAAATAATCGGCTCCCCTTTGATATGCCAGAATGTGAAGCAGAACTAGTAGCGGGTTATCATACCGAATATAGCAGTATGAAATTTGCTCTTTTTTTCCTCGGAGAATATGTGGCGATGCTGGTGATGTCTTGTCTCATTGTGACCTTATTTCTCGGAGGTTGGAGCCTACCCGGAGTGATTGATCCTACAGATTTATCGATCAAAAATGGAATCCTTTCCTTTATGGTTTTTGCCGCGAAAACAGGAGTTATTCTATTTTTCTATATCTGGGTAAGATGGACTTTGCCTCGCTTTAAATGGCAACAAATTATGCATTTGGGTTGGAAAACTTTAATTCCTATTTCGCTGCTGAATCTCGTACTCACCGCCGTTATTATTATTGCTAAACCCTATCTATTATCCTAAGGAGAATCCGTTATGTGGAGCTTTTTAAAAAGAAGCTATCTCGTGACGCTAATTAAAGGGCTAAAGATTACCTTTCAACAGATGATCAAACCCAGCGTCACCTTGGAATATCCCGAAAAACGGCACATTCCCCGTAAAGGATATCGAGGCGAACATCGATTAAAAAAGGATGAACACGGACATGCTAAATGCACCTCCTGCTTTATGTGCGCGACCGCTTGTCCAGCTCATTGTATCACGATTGAAGCGCAAGAAGTTTCCTGGAGCGATGCCCCTGATCGCGAAAAAGCACCGAAACGCTTTGACATTGATATGCTTAAATGTATTTATTGTGGAATGTGTGAAGAAGCCTGTCCTTGTGACGCCATCGAACTCACCGAAACATTTACTCAAGTGGCCACTTCCCGACAAGAAAAAATTTATGACATTAATCGTTTGTTGAAAAATTAATACGTAAATACTAAAGGCTTCTTCCCATTTGAAGAAATTCAGTCTTAAAAAGCCCATTTGCGGGCTTTTGTTGTTTTCACCTCCTCTCCTCCTTTTGAAAGGAAATTTTTTATGAGCAATCCTATTCGCGTAGCGATTACAGGGGCGGCCGGACAAATTGGCTATAGTTTGTTGTTTCGAATTGCCTCTGGAGAATTGTTTGGAAAAAATCGCCCGGTTCATTTGAAAATGATCGAGATTCCGCCTGCAATGAAAGCATTACAAGGAGTCGCGATGGAACTAGAAGATTGTGCGTTTCCAACTTTAGCTAAAATAGATATGCATGATAATCCAGATCAAGGATTTGAAGGAATTCATTGGGCGATTCTCTTGGGTTCTAAACCTCGTGGAAAAGGGATGGAGCGAAAAGACTTGATTCGAGAAAATGGTCCTATTTTTACAGGACAAGGAAAAGCTTTGAATAAAGCGGATAAAGATTGTCGTGTGATCGTGGTCGGAAACCCTTGTAATACAAATTGTTTGATCGCGATGAACAATTCAAACCTTCCTAAGGATCGCTTTACGGCAATGACCCGACTTGATCAGAATCGCGCAGTGTCTCAGCTTGCCTTGAAAGCCGGCCTTCCCGTAAGCAAGATTACAAATATGGTGATTTGGGGAAATCATAGCGCGACCCAATACCCTGACTTTACAAATACGATGATGGATGGGAAAAAAGCAACCGATGTCATCACCGATCGGAACTGGCTAGAAAATACATTTATCCCGATTGTACAGAAACGCGGTGCCGCAATTATTGATGCCAGAGGGTTGTCGTCTGCCGCTTCTGCGGCAAATGCTGTCATGGATCATATTCAGGCCTTTGAAACAAAAACTCCAGACAATCAATATTTTAGCGCCGGGGTTATTTCCGATGGAGCCTACAACGTTCCCGCAGGACTTATTTCTTCGTTCCCGCTTCAATCAGACGGTAAAGGAAAATGGACGATTGCAAAACATTTCAAACTAGACGATTTTAGCCAGAAAAAAGTAAAAGCGTCCGTCGATGAACTAATAGAAGAAAAAGTCATTATTGCTGACTTGTTAAGCAAAACCTAAACTCACTATTTTGTATTCCGTACGGGCAATTCACGAATTGCCCTATTTTTGTGTATATATAAAAAGGGCGATTCGTGAATCGCCCCTACAAAACGGGGATCTGATGAAAAAATCTGATAAAGAAGTCGCAAAAAAAAGTGCTCCAGCTAAAAAAAGTGCTCCAGCTAAAAAAAGTGCTCCAGCTAAAAAAAGTGCTCCGGCTAAAAAAAGCAAGGTCAACCCAATTCCAGAGGGTTATCATACCGTCACTCCTTATATGTGTATTCGAGACGCGAGAAAAGCTTTAGATTTTTATAAAAAAGCATTTGGAGCGATCGTGTTAATGCAGATGGACGATCCAACAAGCGGAAAAATAGGGCATGCCGAGATCAAAATCGGAGATTCTATGATTATGCTTTCCGACGAGTCCCTTGAAATGGGATTTAAAAGTCCACAAACGCTTGTAGGTACTCCGGTCTCGATTTGCCTTTATGTGGAAGATGTAGACGCGGTAGTACGTAAAGCGGTCAAAGCGGGCGCTAAAATCACTCGAGAACTCAAAGATCAATTCTATGGAGATCGAAGCGGAACTGTGGAAGATCCTTTTGGTCACGTTTGGTATATATCGACCCATATTAAAGATGTGACCCCCGAAGAAATGGAAGAACATATGAAGGCGATGACCGATAAGTGCTAATTGATTAGGTAGGGAGGGGAGTTATGGATAACGCAACAATTACGTTTTTTTGCGAAAAATGTACTGCCCGTTTTGATGTTGCTTCCGAAAAAATAGGAAAGCAGTTCATTTGTAATAAGTGTCATCAAGTCATTACGGTTCCAGAAGAGAGCCAATCCCCTCCACAACCTGTGGTTCCCAAAAAAAAGAAACTTCACGAAAGAATTCGGGACTCTCAAAAAATCATTTTAGATAAAGTGGCACATCTAAAAAAACGGAGGAAGACTCCGGAAAAGAAATCGATTCCTCTTTTCTTCTGGATTGGAATTCCTCTGATCCTTCTGGTTCTTGGGTTAGGGATTTGGAAATTTTCGGGGCC
This sequence comes from uncultured Planctomycetota bacterium, assembly GCA_964530615.1. Taxonomy (GTDB): domain Bacteria; phylum Planctomycetota; class JBBTDB01; order JBBTDB01; family JBBTDB01; genus JBBTDB01. Next base: position 71,187 of record CAZHAR010000014.1, read on the forward strand.
TTCGGATCAGCCAATCTCGAAATCTTCTACAAAAGATCCGATAAATTTTTCGCCAGTGCTTGAAAAAGAGCCGGTTCCAGAAATAAAAGAATCGTCCCCTATCGCCACCGCCACTCAAATCTCGAAAACAGATCCAACACAAGACGCCTCGCCCTTGCAGGAATTCTTTAAGAAAGAAAGCTATCAACAAAAGCAAAAAGAAAAACTTGTTGTCGCTTCTTCCCATCTTAGTACGCAAGAATTTCAGAACATTTTAAATTCTGGCGAAAAAATCCTTCAGGCTTTTTTTAAAGAATATGAATCGGATCTAGACCCGTTGTATGGAAAAAAATTTCCACCTTTTTTTCTGGCGGTTTTTAGCTCTTTAACTCAATATCAGAGTTATTGTCGTGAAGTAGGGCAACCTCGCGCGGCAAACGAAGCCGGCCTTTTTTTTCCCGAAAAACGTCTCTTGGTGAGCACTCTCAACATTTTTATGAAGTGTGGAGAAGCGCAAGTCAAGGGAAACCCCGGGGAATTATTGAATACCGCCATTCTCTATGCGGGATATCTGGAATCCTCGAAAGAGGCCGTGGTGATCCCTAAAATGAACCTATTTGCCCGTACCTATCTTGGAGATCAATACTACGCAATTCTTACGAATCATTATTATGTCGCCATGCAAAATTCCGATTCTTATCTAAGTAAAATGGCGATTATTCAATTTGTGGATCTTCTAGAACAAACCTATGATTGGATTTATACGCGTTATCGTGAGGAATGGAACTTGCGGGAATATGACCACTTGATGTCGTTGTTCATTTTTAAAAATCGCAAAGAATATATTCAATTCGAACCCAAGGTCGGGCCAGGTACAGCAGGGTTTTATCGACCTTCTTGTCAGCAAATGTTTACCTATCGCCAGCCGCCTGGAGATACGACCCTAGAGAGTACCATTATTCATGAAGGAACGCATATGATTATGCACTACTTTTGTGGATTTCGTGATCCCAAGCAACAGCAAGAACTCTTCTGGTTTCAAGAAGGAATTGCGGAGTTTTTTGGGAGTTGGAAACGGGATCCAGAAACGGGAAAACTTGTTTTAGAACAACTCAACAAGGAGCGCTTTGGAAATCTCTGGAGCAAGGTAGTTCGTGGAAAACATCGCTCTTTTAAAGAGATCCTGCCGATTTCTGTGGTGGAAAAATATCTTCGACAACAATCGGATAAAGAACTTGAAGGCGATCTCTACGAGCAAGGCTGGGGAATGGTTCACTTTTTTATGCATGCTCAAAATGGGAAGTACCGAAAGCCGTTTTATGACTATATTCGTTCTTTTATTGCTGGAAAATCCGATTGGAAAACCTTTAAAACATTCTTGAAAATTCAATCGGATCAAGATTTACAACAAATGGAAGACGAGTTTAAGGAACATATCAAAACCTTCAAACGCGAAAAATAAATTTTTAGCAGTGGAGCTCCTCCTTATGTCTCAAGAACAAATTCCTAAAACTCCAGAATCTCAAAAAAAATCGCATTTTCGCTTTTTAATGGCGCTTATCCTTGCTATTTTGCTTGGAAGTGCGCTTGGAGGATGGTTTCCGACCATTGGAGCAAAAACGATCCTTTTGGGTGATATTTTTATGAATGCCTTGAAAATGGTGGTGGTTCCGCTGGTGATCTTCTCGATGATTGTTGGAATCACGTCTTTGGGCGATGTACGTCATATGGGAGCAATTGGAAAACGCACGGCTGTTTATTTTTTGAGTACAACACTCATTGCGGTTATTTTAGGGATACTTTTAGTCAACCTCATCCAACCGGGGAAAGGGATATTGCATGGCGAGGAACACCCGGATTGGAGCTATCGTATTGAAGGCGAGCAACAAAGAACACTGACTTTAGTGAGCGGAAGCTGGCTTAAAACAAACTATAACTCAAATTATATAGTGATCTTGCAAGATCAGAAAATGAAAGGGGTCATCGACTCTGTTTCCGAAAAATCCATTCAAGTAAAATTTTGGGAAAGCGAGCGAGAAGCGAATACCTACTATGTCGCCACAGAAAATGGTCCCTCGCTTCCGCTTCGTAATAACAACGGACAACTCCTAGCGCAAATGCCGAGTCCACAAACCTCTGGAAAAGGAGTAAAAATCTATCTCGCCATTGCGAAAAAAGTCAAAGGCAAAGAAACAAAAAGTGCCGGGGAAACTATTCGCGAAGTATTTGTGGGAGATTCAACAAAAAATAAAGAAGGGCTGATTCCGCAAAATTTATTCAATGCAATGCTGAATATGGATCTCATCCCCTTAATCTTTTTCTCGATCTTGCTGGGCGCAGCGCTCTCTACACTTGGACCTCGGGCGAAAGGCGTGATCGATGGATTTTCTGTCCTCAATGACGCGATCATGAAAATTGTCGAGTGGATTATGGTTATTGCTCCTGTTGGCATTTTCGGACTTGTTGCGGGTCGTATTGGTGCGGCTGGAGGCTTTAGTGGTTTTTTGCCTGAATTAATTGCGGTTGGAAAGTATTGTTTTACCGTTATTTTAGGACTCACGATTCATGGAATTATTATTTTACCAGCACTTTTATGGATCTTTGGAAAACGCAATCCTTGGACCTTTACCAAAGGAATGGCGACTGCTTTATTAAACGCTTTTTCTACGGCCTCGAGTTCGGCGACGATTCCGCTTACTCTAGAAGGAGTCGAAAAAGAAAATGGAATTTCTCACCGTACCACGAGTTTTGTAGTTCCTTTGGGAGCAACCGTCAATATGAACGGGACCGCTCTGTATGAAGCGGTCGCCGCTATTTTTATTGCTCAAGTTTATGGAATTCCCTTACCCCTATCGACACAAATCATTATTGTCTTAACAGCAACTTTAGCGGCTATTGGAGCGGCAGGGATTCCAGAAGCCGGACTCGTCACCATGGTGATTGTCCTGAGAGCGGTTGATTTGCCCGTTGAAGGAATCGGATTGCTCCTTGCGGTTGATTGGATACTAGATCGGTTCCGTACCACAATCAACGTATGGGGAGATTGTGTTGGCGCTGGAATTATCGAAACGCTAGAAAACCGCGCCGCGGCTAAGGAAAAAGTTTAGGCTTCCGATTTTTTTTTCGCCCAGGTATCTTTCAAAGTCACCGTTCGATTGAAGACCAGTTTGTTTGTTGTGGAGTCCGAGTCGACACAAAAATACCCTAATCGTTCAAATTGATAAAAGGGCAAATTGTGTTTTTTTTCTGAAATAGAGATATTTTTCAGGCTCGGTTCCACATAACCCGTTACCACTTCTAAAGAATTGGGGTTTAGACAATCTTTAAAGGTTGCATTCTTGTCTTCATTCATATTTGGAGTCTTTAGCAAATAATCGTAGAGACGCACCTCTACAGGAAGTGCATGATTTGCGGATAACCAATGCAAGGTCACTTTCACCTTGCGACCATCCGGAGCATTTCCTCCACGGGTTTCAGGATCATAGGTACAGCGCAATTCGGTAATTTCTCCGGCCTCCTTGACGACTTCAATACACTTGATGAAATACCCATAGCGTAAACGAACTTCTCGTCCGGGAGCCAATCGAAAGAATTGTTTGGGAGGATTCTCCATAAAATCTTCACGATCAATATAGAGTTCACGCGAAAAGGGAACCTTTCGAGAACCCCAAGACGGATCTTCCGGATGATATGGGGCATCCAGTTCTTCTGTTTTTCCTATCGGATAATTTTCCAGAACCACTTTTAATGGGTGTAAAACAGCCATCACGCGAGGAGCGCGTTTATTTAAATCCTCTCGGACGCAGTGTTCTAGAAGACCCATTTCAATCATACTCTCATTTTTACTGATTCCGATTCGTTCACAAAAATTCCGAATTGCCTCAGGGGTGTACCCTCGTCTGCTCATTCCTGAAATCGTAGGGAGTCGAGGATCATCCCAGCCAGAAACCGATTTATTTTCGACCAGTTCCAACAATTTTCGTTTGCTCATCACGGTATAGGTCAGATTTAAACGAGCAAATTCAATTTGTTGTGGATGGCAAGGAAGCCGTAATTCAGCCAAGCACCAATCATATAAAGGACGATGGTTTTCAAATTCAAGGGTACAGAGCGAATGAGTAATATTTTCGATCGAATCCGAGATACAGTGCGCATAATCATACATCGGATAAATGCACCATTTGTCTCCGGTGCGATGATGATGAGCCTTTTTAATGCGATAAATAGCAGGATCTCGCATATTGATATTCGGAGAAGCCATATCAATTTTCGCTCGCAAGACATGGGTTCCTTCCTCGAATTCACCCGCTTTCATTCGCTCAAATAGATCCAGATTTTCTTTCATGGAACGATTTCGGTAAGGGCTGTTTTTCCCGGGTTCGGTTAAGGTTCCACGATACACGCGAATTTCGTCTGGAGAGAGGCTACAAACGTAGGCTTTTCCTTCTTTGATCAGTTGTACGGCGCATTCATAGAGTTTATCAAAATAGTCAGACGCGTAATATTCTCGATCCGCCCAGTCAAAACCAAGCCAGCGAACGCTCTCTTTAATCGATTCTACATATTCGACGTTTTCACGTGTTGGGTTCGTATCATCGAATCTTAAATTACAGAGTCCGTTGTATTCTTTGGCGGTTCCAAAATTCAGGCAAATGGATTTGGCGTGTCCAATATGAAGATAACCATTGGGTTCCGGAGGAAATCTTGTATGAACGCGCCTGTCGTTCTTCCCGACTTTGAGATCCTCATTAATGATCTCTCGAATAAAATCTACTGGAGTCGGTTCTTTTTTTTCCTTACTTTCCTCTGCATGAGAGTTTTCCATAAGTTTTTTCCTTTTAAAACCAAATTTTCTCGAAAAATGTTTAAGTGAAAACATTATAGAAAGCCTGTCAGTCTATCACAAGATTTAAGAAAATCTTGGTTCTTCGCTTTGGACTCGATATAATCGACGAAATGTGAATTCGTTCATCTCTTTTAAAAAAAAGTGATATTTGCCTTTATTTTAAGGAGTTGTTCATGCAAAACTCAAATAATCAACCGATGAATATCGGCCCGTCTTCTTATCTCAAACAAGAAACACTTCGCCTTAAAACGCTTTTATTCCAAGAAATTCAAGCCTCGCCGGATTCGTTTAAAACCGACCAGCAAATGATTGAATTCATTCGCGCTCAAGTAAAGCTACCCGAATCCAAAAAATAAACAGGATAAAATATGGCCCAAATTTCTTTTTCAGATCAGTCCATTCACTGCAAAATTGTTTATTATGGTCCTCCGTTTAGCGGAAAATCCACTAGTCTTCGGTTCCTTCAAAGTCAGATTCCTCTGCATCAACAAATTGACACTCCATCGGAAGTGATACAAGGCGTTCCAACCGTTTCGTTCACTTATCTCACAAACGAAAATGTCTCCGGACTTGGATTAAAGCTTACCCTTACGACCTTTGAAGGAACTTCCGCTAAATTACCTCACTGGAAGGAACTTTTATCCGATGCGGATGGCGTTATTTTTGTGGCAGATTCTCAGCAAGAGCGTTTGTCAGAAAACTATTCTGCCTCAGAATTTCTGGGCCTTATTTTCCAATCTCTGAATCGGGATCTCTTTCAACTTCCGTTGGTTTTTCAATATAACAAGAATGATCTTTTGGATTTAATTTCCCCTGAAGGTTTTAAGCGACAACTTATTAATATTTGGGACGCACCATTCCTCAAAACAATTGCGCTCCAAGGGAGTAATGTTCTTGAAGTTCTGAAGTTATTGATTTCAAAAATTCTCGAACGATTAACAGAATCTTTTCAAGGCGTTTCTATCAGTACTGAAACTGGAGGCACTCCCGGAATTGATTTGTCGAGGCGACCGCCAAAACCTCCTATGTTGGCTCCATTAGAAGACGATGAGCCTCCGATGGAAGCATTGTTACCCCCCGCACCCGGGGGTGGGCCTCCTCCTCGTCCTAAGCCTCCTGTCACAAAAATTCCACCCCCCGCTGGCGCTCCAGTCCGTCATGGTTATGGGGCCCCGCCAATGGCGGCGCCGGCTCAAGTGGCACCACAGGCACCTGCATCATTGGCTCCGCTACCAGCAAAAGCTCCTGCGCCAATACAACCACCTCAACCACCGAAAACGCCTGTGGGTTACAAAGCAGTGGCACCCGCACCCTCAGATGCTTTTGCATCGACCACGACCCCACCTGCAAATATCGCCAAACCCTTTTCAGTTCGAGCGGCTGACGAGAAGCCCACGGAGAAGCTGAAAAAAAAGGCCGCACCGAAATCTGCGCCTAAAAAAGAAGCTCCTCCTGTCCCCAAAACTGAAGTTTCTTTTCAAAAAGCAGATGAACCGTGGCCACCCCCGCTACCCCCACCACCTCCGCCACCTCCGCCACCTCCAGAGCCACCGACCGGAATGTTTGCGCCTCCACAGAAGGATCAAGAGCAATTTCGTCGTCGATCTGGCGGAAAACCTGCAGATCCCTATAGTTTGCCTTTAGAAAAAGAAAGAGAAATTGCTGCAGACGAAATATCCAGCCTTGATGATGGATTCTTCGACACAAAAATGCCGGAAGTCGAAGATAAACGAAAGCTTGGAAGCAGGAAAAAAGAAAAACGAGAAGAAACAAAGCGGGATCAAGAGGAATTTCTCGAAGAAGAAGCAGAAAAATCTCGCGGAGAAGAGAGTTTTGGCGCGGCCGCCTTTGCTGAAGCCGAAGAGGCTATGGATGAAGGAGAGGGCGGAGAGGCGCTTGTAGATGAAGATAGAGCAGATTCTCTTTTAGAGATAGAAGATATCGGGGGCAGTGCGGCCCCTGTGGGAGCAGGAGGTTTTGAAGAATTCGAACCGCCTCCTGTAGGTGGAACGGGAGTCCTTCGAGAACCCTCTACGGATCTTACTCTAGAGCCGCCACTTGGAAAAAAGGGTGGAGAAGTTGAAGAACAAAAGAAGCAAATGGATTCGGGAAGGGCAGGTGCTTTGACACCAGAGGCACTTCCCGTAGAAGAGGTACCGAAATCTGGAGCGGTACCTTCTCGTCCTGGTGCTGGTGTTCGATTAGAGCCTACTACAACGGAAACACGAGCACTTCCGGCCAAATCGACCCGAGCAAATCCTTTTTTACTTCTTCTTAAAATAATAACGCTTCCTGTGGTCGTTCCAGCGACTCTCGTGGTGGTTTTCTGGAAGTTTGCGAAGAAACAATCCGAACTATTTGATTCTCGGTTAACCATTTTAGTAGAGCAGTTGACTCGGATTTTATCAGGGACTGCGACTTATGCGCTTCACGAATTGCCTTGGTTTGAAAAATTATTGAGCAATGACGCGGGAAAACCGGGACCTTTAGAGCGATTTGTTGCCCATTCACGTTGGTTGATGTGGACGATTCAGAAAACAATTGGCACTAAATTTATTCTAATCTCGAACGCATTAGATATGATTATTGAGTTTGTTGCGAGCTGGATTCATTCTTTATTTCAAGCTTGGCAAGTTTCGCGTACGATGGCCAAAGCCGCGAAGCGAAAATTTTCTCAAACAGAGATTCAATCTTTATGTGATGAGTTAAGCGAAAGTCGAGAACTTTTGTCACGACTCTTCCATTTAAGTGATTATGAAATTCCTTCGAATACGCCCGCCTCGTTTCCATTAGAACTTGTGCTTGAAGCGCGCGGATTGCTCTCAGAAATGAAGCGAGATTTGGCAATGCTCACCGAGCGCCAGATTGCTCAATTTCTTAAAGATAGCGTGATGGATCGATTAAAAGCCGCGCTCCCCAACCCCTTTGATCTACTTCCCAGTTTGAAAGATTTCGGTTTACTCGCTTTTTTTATGCGGTACTCCCGTCAAGATATTGAACAAATGTATATTGAGCTATTAATTGCGTATCAACGAATGATTCACTTAAAAGCAAGTTCTGCGAATGTTGCGTTAAACCAATTCGATCTCAATCTGCTTCGACACGAATCGCATTTGCTTCCGTTGGTTCATCCATTGCTCGATACAGAAGTAAACTTGGAATCGTCGATTGAAACGACACGGAAGAAAATTCAGCGTCTGATTCAAGCCCTTTGTAAACCGGATGCCTATTTTTCTCCACAGCGCTGGAGCCGCCTTGATTTGATTCGAGAAGTGGCAAAATCGGAACGGGGGCAAAAAGTGAATCCACTTTTTGAATCCGAATTCGATTTTTGGTTAAGGGCTGAAGTGGAAAAAACTTTGAAAATGAAAGAATATGGGATTGATTTTGACGAAGCGATATTGAGAAAACAGGAGCGAAAAATACTGAGAAAAACCTTGCGAAATCAACGGAAACAAATCCACAAATTTATTTCTCAAGATTCGGTACTATTATAGGCGTTAATTATGAACTCTCCACAATTTCAGTCGTTCAATCAATTACCGGGTCCTAAGGGACATTTTTTATTGGGAAGTATTCCAGAAATCGCGGGAAGGCCTCTCCCGTTTTTTACGCAACTTCAATCGCAGTATGGTTATTATTGTCGTTTTTCTATGGGGCCCTATCGATTTTTGTATCTAGGGCACCCCGATCATATTCAGTATATTTTACAGGAAAATTCTAAAAATTATCTTAAAAGTATCACGTATGATGTCTTAAAGTTATTTCTGGGAGAAGGTTTGCTGACAAGTGAAAGCGAGTTATGGCGCAAGCAAAGACAAATTGCGAGTCCCTTGTTTCAGTCTAAGAAATTAGCGGGATTTAGTTCCTTAATGACAAACGCAACACTTCGCTGTATAGAGCAGATTCGGCCACTAGCGGAAGCGGGTCAACCCATCAATATGAGTCAATCCATGATGGCACTTACTCTAGAAATTGTTGCACAAGCGCTGTTTACTCGTAACGTTCAGGAAGAATCCTTGATTGTTGGGGAAAATTTGACCACCATTTTAGAGTTTGCCGAGCGACGACTTCAATCGTTTATTACCCCGCCGTTGTTTGTTCCGACACCTTGGAACCGACGATTTTTACGAGCTAAGCAGAAACTGGATGAAATGGTTTATCTCTGGATTCGAGAGCGAAAGCAACATCCGACTGAAGGGGCCGATCTGCTTAATAAACTATTAGAAGCGAGAGATGAAGAAAACAAGCCATTATCGGAAAAACAACTTCGAGACGAATTAATGACTTTAATTCTTGCGGGCCATGAAACCACAGCGAACGCGATGATATGGACTTGGTATTTATTATCCCAATATCCGCGAATTTGGAAAGAACTTCAAGACGAGTGGGCCCACGTGTTGAATGGGCGAGTGCCTACTTTTGAGGATTTGGAATCCCTTTCTTTAACGCAACGTGTTCTTCAGGAGTCTATGCGCCTCTATCCACCCGTGTGGGCGATTGAGCGAAAAGCGATTTCCGAGGATCGAGTCGATGGAATTCCGATCCCTCCGGGCACGAATGTGATGTTGAGTCCGTATGTGACGCACCATGATCCGGCATTTTGGGAGAACCCTGAAGCCTTTGAACCCGATCGCTTTTTACCGGAAAATGTGAAATCGCGTCATAAATTTGCCTACTTTCCGTTTGGAGGGGGGCCCCGAATTTGTATTGGAAACTATTTTGCGATGATGGAAGGAACCTTGATTTTGGCGACGATGGGGCAACGCTATTATCCGCAATTGCTTCCAACGCAGTTTGTTGAAATGCAGTCCTTAATCGTCTTACGTCCCAAAAGACCTTTATGGATGACGTTAAAACCAGTCCAATAAATTTGGATCCAAAAAGAAACCCAATCGATCCGATGTTGCATAAAATCGAAACTCTGATTAAATGATGAACAATAAAATTGTCAGTAGCCCCTGAAGGATAAGTACTATGAAAGTTCGGAAAGACTATAGTTTTACGTTTGATGATGTTTTATTGGTTCCAAGACGCTCAAAGATTCGTTCTCGAAAGCAAGTGAATACTTCAACGTGGTTGATGCCGGGATTTCGCCTCAGTATTCCGATTTTGAGCGCGAATATGGACACGGTGACCGAGTCCGAAATGGCGATTGCGATGGCTCGGTTAGGGGGCTTGGGCATTATTCATCGTTTTATGACACTTGAGCATCAAGTCGCTGAAGTGAAACGCGTTAAACGAGCCGAAAATTTGGTGGTTGAGCATCCCTATACCGTCAACCCCAATGCGTCTGTCGCGGTCGCTCGAAAAATGATGGAAGAAGCGGGAAGCGGTGGATTGTTGATTCTTGATGAACATGAATCGCTTCTTGGAATTTTGACGAAGCGAGATATTTTGTTTGAAGACAATGAACAGCGTCCTATTCATGAACTGATGACGCCACGTCAACGAATCATTACCGCGCCACCAGAGACTACGATGGAAGAAGCGAAACAAATTCTCCATCAACACCGCATTGAAAAACTGCCTCTGATGACTGCACAAAACAAGATTGTTGGACTCATTACCGCAAAAGATATTATTAAGCGTCAGCAACATCCGAACGCTTCTAAAGATCAAAAAGGACGATTACAGGTAGGCGCGTCCATTGGCGTGAAGCAGTCCGAACTAGATCGAGCCGAAGCACTCGTTGATGCAGAAGTGGATGTTTTGGTTTTGGATATTGCCCACGGACATAGTGAGCATGCGATTCAAATTCTCAAGGATCTTCGGAGTCGCTTAGGTTCAGAAGTTCGGATTATTGCTGGAAATGTGGCTACGGCTCAAGGCGTTTTAGATTTGGCTTCCGCAGGAGCGAATGCCATTAAAATAGGGGTTGGATCGGGTTCTATTTGTATTACCCGTATCGTAACAGGCTTCGGTGTCCCCCAACTCAGCGCTATTTTAGAGTGTGCCCACGTCGCTCAACAAAAAGGAATTCCCCTTATTGCGGATGGGGGAATACGAAATTCTGGAGATCTCTCCAAAGCCTTAGCGGCGGGTGCTCAAGCCGTAATGATTGGCAGTCTTTTAGCCGGAACCACTGAAAGTCCGGGAAAAATCATTCAGCGAAAAGGTCGTAGGTATAAAATTATCCGTGGAATGGCGAGTCTTGGCGCAACTATGAACCGAGAGGACGCTACAGAAGAACTAGAGCAAGTCGTTCCAGAAGGCGTTGAAGCTGCAGTTCCTTATCGAGGAAGTGTCCAAGAAATTCTTCAACAACTGGTTGGAGGATTTCGCAGTAGTATGAGTTATGCGGGTGCTTCTACTCTGGAAGAATTTCAACAATATACCGAGTTTGTTCCGATTACTTCCGCTAGTCTGACCGAAAGCAAACCTCACGATGTGGAATTTTTGTCCTCGTGAAACTGCAGTTCCTCAGTGTATTTTTGAGACGAATGCTTTATGAAAACGCTCTATCTTGTCAGACACGCGAAAACAGAAAAAAATTCATCTACAAATCAGGATTTTGATCGAGTCCTTTTGCCGAAAGGAACCGAAGACGCTCATCGGATCGCGAAGCAATTTCGAGAAACACATCCCATTCCAGAAATCTTAATCACGAGTTCTGCCAACCGTGCGCTGGAAACCGCTCAAATTTTTGCCCAAGAATTCGGTTTTCCATTGAAACAAATTCAGATTCATCAAGAACTGTATGAAACGACTTCAGACGATTTCATTTCTTTTCTTCAAGATTTTCAGACAGATTGGACTACGGTAATGATTTTTGGACATAACCCTGTACTCGAAGAAGTGATCCCATTGCTTTTAAAAAAATCTCAAAATCCCCCTCTGCCTCCCGGTACCACGGTTGGAATCTCTTTGAATATTCAACACTGGCACGATCGAATTTTAGGAAAAGGAGAGCTTCTTTTCCTTTATAATCCTAAATCTGAATAAAAAATAAGAACTGATCCGCCCTAAAATACTTAGATTGAAGCAACTCTCAGGAAAAATTTCATGTCTAACCCGAAAAGCTCCTATTTTAACCGTGACGTTAGTTGGCTTATTTTTAACGATAGAGTCTTACAAGAAGCCCAAGATCCAAATGTCCCAGTATTAGAGCGGCTTAAATTTTTAGGAATTTTCTCCTCAAACTTAGACGAATTTTTTCGTGTTCGTGTGGCCACTTTGAACCGAGCCACGAAATTAGGACAAAAAGCGAAAAAGATTCTGATCGATGATCCGACAAAAACTCTTGAAAAAATTCAGATCCTTGTCCTCAAACAAACAGAAATTTTTGAAGAGGTCTACCAGAAAATTCTTAAAGAACTCGATAGCCATCAAATTTTTATTGTGAATGAAAAAAACCTCTCTTTGGTTCATCAAAAATTTATTCAGAATTATTTTCGGCAAGAGGTCTTTTCCAAACTAATCCCGATTATGTTGGATTATTTACCAAATTTTGTGACCTCGATGAAAGATCAATCCATTTATCTCGCGATTTGCCTTTCTAAAAGTACCAAAAAAAATAAACCCCGTTATGCTTTAATTGAAATTCCTTCCGATGTACTTCCCCGATTTATTGTTTTTCCACAAATAGATGAAAAGCAATGTATTATTCTTTTAGAGGATGTGATCCGCTATTGCTTACCCGAAATTTTTTCTATTTTTGATTTCGATCAATTTTCCGCATACACCGTTAAAGTCACACGTGATGCTGAATTGGATATTGAAAATGATGCTTTAGAAAGTTATATCGAAAAAATTTCCAAGAGTGTGAAAGCTCGGAAAAAAGGGCGACCGGTTCGTTTCATTTATGATGAAAGTTTACCCAAAGATTTTTTAAATTTTTTTACAAAAAAGTTGCGCTTTTCGAGTAGTGATAATGTCATTCCCGGCGGTAGATATCATAACTTTAAAGATTTTACTCGCTTTCCTCGTGTGGGAACAAAAGAATTTAGATATCCTCCGTTCGAAGTGCTTCCTCATAAAGATTTACAGGGTGAAAAAAGCGTTCTAAAAATCATTCGAGAGAAAGATATTTTAATTCATTATCCGTATCAGTCTTTTGATTATATGGCCTCTTTTCTTCGAGAAGCCGCAATCGATCCTAAAGTGGTTTCCATTAAAATGACCCTCTATCGATTAGCTAAAAATTCAAATATCGTGAACGCCTTAATCCATGCGGTCAGAAATGGAACTCAGGTGACCGTCGTTGTGGAACTTCAGGCTCGATTTGATGAAGAATCCAATATTTATTGGGCCAACAAACTGGAAGAAGGAGGGGCTAGGGTCATTTATGGAGTTCCGGGATATAAGGTTCATAGCAAAATTTGTTTGCTTGCACGTAAAGAAAAAGGAGCACTGGTTCATTACGTCAATATCAGTACAGGGAATTATAACGAAGAAACTGCTCTCTATTATTGTGATAAAAGCTTGTTTACCACGGATGTGCGCATTACAGATGAAATCGAAGAGCTTTTTCATTTTTTTGAAGACAATATTTACCCTGTAAAATATAAATCGTTACTTATCTCTCCGTTTCATATGCGCGAAAAATTTTCGAATCTTATTCAAACAGAAATTCACAACGCTCGAAAAGGGAAACCTGCGCATATTTTGCTTCAAACTAATAGTCTTGTGGATCGAGAAATGATTGGAAAATTATATAAAGCCAGTCAGGCAGGCGTAAAAATTAGAGCCATCGTTCGTGGTGCTTGTTCCCTAGTTCCGGGAATTCCGGGCATAAGTGAAAATATTGAAGCCATCGGAATTATCGATCGTTTTCTGGAACATTCTCGTCTCTTTATTTTTTGTAATGGAGGTGAAGAAAAATATTTTATCAGTTCGGCAGATTGGATGAATCGAAATCTCAATTATCGAATTGAACTAGCCTGTCCTATTTATGACCTCTCCATTCAACAAGAAATTCGTGAAATTTTTGAAATACAGTTTCAGGATAATGTCAAAGCACGTGTGATTGACGCTAAACATGATAACGCATATCGTAAGAATACAAACTCTGATACCCCGATCCGATCCCAGATAGAAATCTATCATTATTTGAAGAGAACTCATAAAAAAGTCACCAAAACAAGACCCATTCTTCCCAAGAATCAAGGAGAATCTTTGTGAAATTTGCGGCGATTGATATCGGTTCTAATGCAGTTAGACTCTTATTTTCCAATGTCCTAGAAGAAAAAGAAACAGTTGTCTTTAAAGCAGAAACATTGATTCGCGTTCCGCTGAGATTAGGACATGATGCCTTTTCAACGCAACTGATTTCTCCAGAAAAAGCCGAAGATCTTCTTAAAACGATGATCGCGTTTCGCAATTTGATTGATGTTCATAAAGCGCTAGATTATATGGCATGCGCGACCTCCGCAATGCGTGAAGCTAAAAACGGAGAGGAACTGATCCAAAAAATTAAACAAAAAGCTGAAATTGATATCCAAATTATTCATGGACAAAAAGAAGCCGAAATCATTTACGCCAACCAGATCGCAGAACAACTCAATCCCGAAGAATGTTATCTCTACGTGGATGTAGGCGGAGGAAGTACTGAACTGACTTTATTTGCCAATCAAGATCGTGTTGCTTCTCAGTCTTTTAATATCGGCTCTGTGCGTCTCTTGGAAAATCAACCCGTAGAAGCAGAGTTTGATCGCCTTAAATTCTGGATTCATGATAATGTGACTCGTCCGATTTATCTTCCTCTATCTGGAATTGGTTCGGGTGGAAATATTAATAGCTTATTTAAACTGTCGAAAAAAAAAGAAGGAAAGCCGTTGACCTATAAAGGAATACGAACCCTTTATCAGAATCTTCAATCCTATTCTTTAGAGGAACGAATTAAAATTCTCGGACTGAAACCCGACCGAGCCGATGTGATTATTCCTGCGACAGAAATCTATCTTTCCGTGATGCGATTGGCGCATATCGACAAAATTTTTGTCCCTCAAATTGGGTTAGTCGATGGAATCATTCATCTCTTATATGAAAAACATACCCAGAAAAAAGTCCCCAAAACCGCTCGATCCACCCGATCCAATTTAAATCGATTCTAGAGCTATATCATTAAGAGGAGGAGGTAGAATCCTAAAAGGCTATAACTGAGGAGCAAATACATTCGCTCCGTTTCCCAAAAAATTCGAGAGAGATTTTCAAAGTGACAGATTTGATAAATACAAGAAATGATATAACACAAAGGAAAAGCACTCGCTAATTTTATAGGGTCCTCTGCCAAAAAAAAGAGATTGATCCAAAGCCCAATCGTTCCTAAAAAGGATATTTTTTTCAGCCAGAATCTAAAATAAGTTTCGCCAAAGGGAAGTTCTTCTCGAAGCGGAACTGACATTTTTTTCCAATAAAGAAACTCTAAACTGTCAAAAAAAATCATTAGGTTTAGGAAAGTGACTATCAAAAGACACAACATTCCCAGTTCATAATGAATCGGTTGATAATGTTGATAATCTGGGGATACGAAGGAATCTCGCGGAAAAGTAAACGAGATTCCTAAGAGAAAAAAGCCCGGGAAACAGGGGATTTGAAGCTGAGGAAGAAGCAAATCCAACATTTCAAAAGAAACGAGCCACCATCCCCAAAAAAAGAGTGCGGTTAATAAGAAAAATGAGAGGAGTCCTTTTTTCCGAGAACCCGCGTAATATTGACCTAATCCGGGAAGCGTCAATGCCGCAAGAACCAGTAAAATATAGGAATCGTTCCAGAATTTTTTTTTCATAACCACAAACAACATCTTTATCTAAGGACGGTAAGGACTCCGGATTCTTGAAGGAGTTGAATTTCTTTAGCGCCTTCTGGAACGTCGACTTGAGTTTCTGGACCCCCTGACCAATGAACGTGAAGTTTAAGCGTGCCATTTCCGGACGGAGGGATCATCACTTGAACGAGAGAATCTTGAGACCAGTATCCGCCCCCCGCATGAAGTTCTCTGACAGGTCCAGCGCTTTGCTCCCGAACGAGTCTGCAGAGAGCTCCGATCGCGTCTGGATTTTTAGTGTTTCCAAGCAATCGAACCCTTAATCCGGGAACTGCTTGCGTATTTTCATAAAGTTGGGTCGGAGCTCCGTTTTGAGCCACAACGAGATCGATACGACCATCGGCGTTAAAATCGCACACTGCCGCTCCTCGTGCGTCGCCATAAACTTTAATTCCAGAGTTTTGGCCAGAGATTGGCACAAATTCACCTTTACCATTTCCTTTGATCCATAAGCCTCGTCCCGCATCAATACGGGGAGTTTCAATTTGAGCCGCGAAAAAATTCTGGGCGATAAAGATATCTTCCTTTCCGTCTCCATCATAATCCGCAACGCAAACTCCAAAACCGGGTGATAGCTGAGTTTCAAGTGGAAGTGCTAGGGCTTCAAAACGATCTCCGTGATTGATAAAGACTTTATGGGTTAGATCATTCGCGGAAAGCATGGGCGCTTTAAATAGCTCTTCTCCATAAATCTCTTTTAGGGAACAGCTCCCATATTTTTCATAGGTCGTAATATTTCGTTTTTCTTTGATAAAAGGCATCGCACGTGAAGAGCAAGAAAGTCCTCGTTCTGGAACAAGCGTGTGCATCAGGTGATCATAGTGCGCTTCTATAATATCCAAGACTCCATTTTCATCGAGATCCTTATAGTAAACTTGTAAAGGATGTTCTCGAGAATAATGATATTTGCTATTGAGGCCCCAATTCATCGCGATGATATCGAGTCGTCCATCGCCGTTTACATCGCCTGTGGTCACACTGTTCCACCAACCGGAATAGTTTGAAAATCCCAACTTGGTGGTTGCATTTTCAAAGGTTCCTTTCTCGTTCAAGAAAACGGTGACGGGCCCCCACTCCAAAGCTAAGACTAAATCGGGATCTCCATCACTATCCAGATCACTAAAAATAGCACCGCTCACGAGTCCAATCTTTTCAAGCTTTGCAGAATTATTAGTATCTAAAGTAAAGACTCCCTCTTGATTTAAAAATATTCGTGAAGAAACAGGCTCAGGATAACGTTTTGCAAGAGTTCGATCTCCGACAAAAAGATCAAGGTCTCCATCTCCATCGATATCCGCAAGTGCTAAAGGACCGGTACTAGAGGGTTGACAAGGAACCGCATTTTTCAGTTCAATCGTTCCTTCTTGAAATTGATAGAGCAGAGCCCCCGCGCCGTCGGTTTGATACTCTTCAAAATTAGACGTTCCTACGATTAACGAAGAAACTCCGTTTTCATTTTTATAAGCGGCAATTGCCGTATGATCTCGTAGGGCTGTTGCGTTAAGTATCTCTGTTGTGTCCCGTTTGAAATTTCCTTGTCCCTCATTGTGAAAGATGGCCAAAGTTCCTGTTCGGCCACTTCCAATAATCAGATCGTCTTGTCGATCTCCGTTAATATCATACCAAGCGACTCCGGGACCGAGTTGACTAAATCGATTCGGAAGCATACTTTGATATTGGAAGTCATCAAAAGGGGCCTCTGTATGGATATGAGCGATTTTTTCGCTCACGTCCTTGAATGTAGGTATGATAGGAACCGAGTTGGGAAGTTCTGATGGTTGAGAACCCGCTTCGTCAATTTCGTAAAGCGTATTGGGTTTAACTCCAGAGAGGACGCTTTTTCGACCATTGCGCCAGAGGACTTCGAGTTGTAAGCCTTCGGTCGATTGTCCTGGAGCGAAGGTGATCCTTGTATCAGAACCCGAGAGATATCGACCGCCGGACAAAATTTCTTTTGTTTGAAGGACTGAAGCGCCTCGTAACGTTATTTTTGCGCCGATCCCCTGAGTATTCGGGGCTTGTCCTTTTAATTGGACCGCGATTCGAGGCAAATGAATTTCGTTTCGATAGACTCCTGCGGGGCTGAACATATTATTGATAATGAGATCCAGATCCCCATCGTTATCAAAATCGCCGGTCGCAACCCCGTGTGTGACGGTTTCTTGATTTAATCCCCACTCTTCCCCTTTATCCTCAAATTTCAGATTTCCCAAATTTTTCATCGCAACATTGGGTGTTTTTAACCGAGGATACATCAACATCGCCATTCGTTTTTGAGTGACCGTTTGGAAGTCGAGCGTTTGAATACGGTTATTGGTATCCGAGTCCATAACATCACGCGCATGCCCATTCGTCACATATAAATCTTCATAGCCATCCAAATCGATATCCAAAAAGAGAGGCGCCCAAGACCATTCGGTATCATGAACTTCCGCATACAAAGCGATTTCGGCGTAAGTATTATCCCCTCGGTTTTTGAATAAGGTGTTTCTCATGATTTGTGGACGATTATCAATGAGTCCGATTTGAATTGGAGTTGGTTGCATTGTGCCCATTTGCATTTTTCGACGTTTATGATCTCTCGCCATCATATCTACCACAAAGAAATCATCAAAGCCGTCCCGATCAATATCTGAAAAGTCTACGCCCATCGACGTAGCGCTTGTGGAGCGAATCGCCAGACAATCGATGGCTCGAAAAGTTTTATTTCCTTGATTGATCCAAATTCGATCAGGACTCCAAAAATCGTTACAAATGTACATATCGGGATCGAGATCGTTATCCATATCTTTAAAAATAACGGATAATCCCCAATCTCGTGGCGGTTCTTTTAATTTGTTCCCCTCTTCATCTAAGAAGTTTCCATCCGTAAAAGAAAGCAGTTGAAAGTTTCCTTTCCCATCGTTCAGATAAAGCGTATCCACTTCTCCGAATTCTTTAATATTACGATTTAACATGAGTTTTTTTTGATAATTCAATGGAATCGTAACCTTGCCATCCACATAAAAATTCGCCATATCTTCTTTAGGAATAGTAATTTCCCCATCAATTATTAATCGATTTTGTAACTGTGGAGGAATTATAATTTTTCCATCTGAAGTAAGATTGAGCGAAATTTCTTTGCCAAAATCTTTAAAGGTCGAGGCCCGATAGTTGGTCACATACAAATCGAGATCGCCATCGCCTTCAATATCTGCAAGCGCTACCGACATACTTCCCGAATTGGTGTTTAATCCCGAATGGGGGTTTGGGGTAAAGGTTCCATTTCCGTTATTTATAAAGCAAGTGTTGAGGCTTCCGACACAGGTCACCAGAAGATCTAAATCTCGATCTCCATCCAGATCTGCAAACGTGGCTCCGGTTGAAAATTGATTGGGGCAAGCGACCCCTGCTTTTGCGGTCACATCCTGAAATTTCCAGCCTCCGAGATTTTTATAAAGAGCATTGTCTCCGGTTAAGCGACAAAAATAAATATCACATAATCCATCGTTATCAAAATCTCCAGTCGCGACCCCCGAACCATTTTGAAGAATTTGATTCTGAGTGACCTCTTCATCTAAAATGGTATTTTGAAACGAGATCTTCGTCATTTCTGGAGACAATAAAGTAAATCCTTCTTTTCCTGCTTTAGGGACTTCCAGTTTTTTATAGCGAACGCCTTTTTCTTCGATCCATTCGCTTGGCTTGGACGATTTTATCCCGGGTTCTGTTTTACGGACTAAATCTGTTTGTTTTACCGTTAATTTTTTTTCTATGGGAACATTTTTTTGTTCGCATCCTATTAGCGCAAGGAATAGAAAAAAAAAGAAATAATCCTTTTTCATGAAAATAAATCCTCATAAGAATCGAGTATAAAGACGAAAATAAATAAATTGATGGATTTTTCTTGGCAATGTTATTTTTTTTTATAGATTATAGACATATTATTTGTTTTTATCTTGTTTTCAAGATTTCGAAAAAACACTTCTTCCCCTATATAATTGAGAATTTTTGAAGAAAATGTCTTTTTCGGAGAATAGAAAGAGGTTCTGTGATGTCTTTAAAAGAAGAAATGAATCGTCGTGAATTTCATAGCGTTTTGGGGAAAGCTCTTGCTGGAATGTTGACGGCTGGTTTAATGCTGGGTTGCACTACAACAGAAACAAAAAATAGTTGTACTTGCGGTGAATGTGGAACCGCCGCTTGTAAAGGCAATTGTAGTTGTTCAAAAGCAAAAGGAAGCTGTAGCGGAAAGGCAAGCTGCACTGGAAAGGCAAGCTGCACTGGAAAGGCAAGCTGCACTGGAAAGGCAAGCTGTACCGGAAAGGCAAGCTGCACTGGAAAGGCAAGCTGTACCGGAAAAGCAAGCTGTACCAGCAAAGAAGGCTGTAAATCAAAAAGTGGTTGCGGCTAAACTAAACCTCCTCTTTTGTAGGGGCGACCGGCCGGCATTCGTGTCAACTTAAGCCGTAACTCTTTATCTCTATTGTCATTGCGAACGCTAGTGAAGCAATCTCCTGAAAGCGATACCGTTGCGGAGATTGCTTCTTCGGCTTGAGCCTCATCGCAATGACAAACGGTCTTTTTTATTCTTAAATTGGCACCAATAGTACGCCATACGCCCTGTTTGATTTTAAATATTTTGAGAAATAGTGGATGCATCCCAACCGTTTTAAATGTCCTTACTTAGGTTTTGGGGTCGGATTAAGACCCGTTCATTATCATCATATTCTCGATCAACAACCCCAAGTGGATTGGTTTGAAATCATCTCCGAAAATTTCATGATTGAAGGCGGACGTCCTTTATATTACCTAGATCGCATTTTAGAGCGATATCCGGTGGTACAACATGGAGTTTCTCTCTCTATTGGATCGTCAGATCCTTTAGATTGGGACTATTTAAAACAGTTAAAAAAATTAACGAAACGCACAAAAACGCCTTGGGTTTCTGATCATTTATGCTTTTCGCAAGCGGATGGAATTCGCCTTCATAACTTAACTCCAGTGCCTTATCATCCTGTAGTTGCCACGCATATTGCCCAACGTGTAAAAATCGTTCAGGATTTTTTGGAAAAACCGTTTCTGCTCGAAAATGTCTCCAGCTATGTTGATTTTAAAGCCTCCACGATGACCGAATGGGATTTTTTGACTTCTGTTGTGGAAGAAGCGAATTGTGGCATTTTACTCGATGTGAATAATGTTTATGTTTCTTCGGTGAATAATGAATTTTCCTGTTCAGATTATTTAAAAGGAATTCCGCTAGATCGAGTGGTTCAAATGCATTTGGCTGGATATTGTGATCAGGAAGATTATTTATTCGATAGCCATGATCACCCCGTTCACGAACCGGTATGGCAATTTTTTCGTGAAGTGGTCAATGTTCTAAAGGATTGTTCTATTCTCGTTGAATGGGATGAGCAAATTCCCGAATTTCCTGTCCTCTGGAATGAAGCGCAAAAAGCTCGTGCGATTATTCAATCCAATTCTAAAACGGCTCATGTCTGAAATTAAAAATATACTTGATTATCAGAAACTTGCTTCTTGGATGGGAAAAGCTTTGCGTTCCCCACGACCAAACGAAGACGCGATTCCACCCGAAAAACTTCTAGACGCGAACGCCGCTCTTTATTTAACGGCAAACACTCGTCTAACGGCGCTTCAACGATTAGATATTTATTCGATTGATTACTGGAGCCGTTTTCTTGAAAGTCTCGATGAAGATTTTCCTACACTTCAGTATTTATTGGGAAAAGACAAGCTTCACCTGATTTGGGAAGCCTATTTACAACAATATCCTTCGCGCTCTTATCTGTTACGGGATTTAGGACAATCGTTGCCTCTTTTTTTTCAACAAACTGAAGACCCGCAAAAAAGCCTCTATACGGAGATTGCCCAATTTGAACTCGCGCTGATAGAAGCTTTTGACGAAGCAGAGTTGCCTCTCTATGAAGTAGAAAACTTAAACGAAGAGCAAAGAAACCAGTTAACGGAACTTCCGTTGATCCTTCAACCCTATGTTCGTTTGTTGGATATCACCTATGCGGTGGATACGCTTAGAGAAAACGCTCTTCACAAAGACGAAATGCCCACGCTAGTGATGCTCTCGGAAGAAGCGAGTCTCCTTGTTTTTCGGCACTCTTTGAAGGTGCATACTCAACGGATTTCGCGGTTACAGGCGCGCTTTTTCCGTCTCTTTCAACAAGCGACTTCGTTAACGGAAGCCTGCGCTCTGTTGCTTCCTCAACTCGCTCCCGAAGAAATAGAATGCTTCGCTTCCGAGATTCAATCTTGGATGCAAACCGCTTGTTCAAAGCAATGGCTCGCGTTAGCGTAAAAAATAATTTCGTTGCAGTAATGGGATCTTTTGTTTGAGTTCCCATTCGACCTGTTGTTGGCTGAAAGAGTCCATCTTAATGACCACAAAATCGTGGTTTTCGGCTTCGAGCCATCGGTAGATGATTAGGCTCAAGGACATTTCTATCGGATCGAGTGGCTTTGACAGTGGATATTGATGATGGAAAAACAATTTGACTAATTTTTGAGCTGTAAAAGAAACGGGCTGTTGATATCGAGAATAAATCAGCGTTGGATGAACTCGCCCCTGAATCAACGGAACCAAATGATGGGTTTCGTTTTCAAGTCCTGGGAGGAGGAGCACCAGATTTTGGGAGGTTAGTTTTTGTAAATGATGAAGTGTACGCAGACACTCCCCAATCCACTGTTTCTGGGTCTGCCAATGCTGAAATGAGGCGCGTTCTTGTCGACGTAAATATTCGGAAATTTTCAGTTCTAACGACTCCCAAAGTGCAGTTGATTTCCCGGAAAGAAGATCAAGAAGTTGTCCTATTTGATGAAGATATTGTTTTAGTGAAACAACAGAAAGTGTTGACTGTTCTGAAAGTTCTTTTTCAAACAAGGGGAGATGTTCTTCTTCAGCGAACTCTGGAATAATGGAGGGTAAAAAAGATATTTTGAGGGATTCGACGATTTTTTCAAGCGATTTGCGATTGGAGAAGGGGCCAAAATAATGTCCTTTGCTGGACAAACGATCGGTGATATACAGACGTGGAACTTCTTGTTCGGTACTGATTTTCAAATAAGAATAGGTACGAATGCGACTTAAAATTTGGTTGTAAGGCGGGTGTTCTTGGCGAATATAAAAAGATTCTTGAAGATGGGCCTCTAATTCATGTCCAACGAGTTCACATTCTAAAGAGTGACTTTTCTGAAGCATCTTTTTCAATTTCGTTGAAAATTGTGCTTTTGGAAATGGATTGCGTAGTAATCGCTGGAGTGTTTCCTTGAGATTACGAGATTTTCCGACATAAAGGATCTGTTTCGTTTCATCTTTTATCTTAAATATCCCAGGTTTTTCTGGAAATTTTATCTCGGCAAATCGGCTTTGAGTGGAAGGGAGCATACTCCATTGAAGGTGATGGAGTTGTTCAATCGAGGTCATTTTTTGTTGTTCCGCCAATTCCAACAATTTTAGAAAAATTTTTGCGGTTCCATACACGCGATCTTGGGAGCGAATGAAGTCGTTATTTTTTAGATAAAAGTGTTTATAAATTTTAGCGAGCGAAAAGTTTTCTTTCCAGGGAAGAAGTTGACGAGCTAGCCTCCAAGAGCAGAGACGAATCGGGATATCTTCTTCGGTCAGGTATTCTTGCAAGAGACTCATCTGAGAAGAGGACCCATGAATGACGAGCGGTGCCGATTTTAAGTGCTTTTTGAATTCTTGGAGGACGAAAGAGATATCGGGTTGTTGCGTTAAAAGGGTATTCGAGAGATGGGTGCGCACTTGTTTTTGTTTGGAAAGCAATAGGTGCGGGTTAATTAAGCGTGTCCAGGGTTCAAAAAACTCATCACGAGAAAAACGAAGCAAGGAAATTTCAATAATTCGATCTTCTGGAGTTCCAGAAGTCAAAAGGCTAAGTGCGAGAAAATGGCACGAAAAATGAGTGTTCAAGGGGTCGTTTTACTTTTTTTTCTTTTCACGGTGTTTAATTTCTTCGAGTAAACTCGGTGGAATACTAACACCATTTTCTTCGGAACGGCGGACATACTCCCAGGCTTCCTTAAATCGCGCAAGTTCCATATGACAGACAATCAATCCATGATAAGGCTGTTGCATCGTCGGATCTAATTTACAAGCTTCTAAATAATCGGGAATCGCTTGTTCATACTCTCGAAGGTGAATCAAAGAAGCGCCCCTTTTAACAAAGATAACAGGGTTACTCTGATCGATTTCAAGCGCTTGGGAGTAATATTTGATCGCTTCCAGAACTTTTCCTTGTTCTTCCAGTAATTCTCCTAAAAGAACCGTGCTGTCGACATCTGAGGGATCAATCGAGAGAGCCAAAGAAAAATCCGCGATCGCTTGGGTATAGCGTTTCTGACTTCGATAAATATTCCCTCGACAAACCAGAGAATGAACATTTCGGGGTTTTATTTTTAGAGCCTTATCCAAATCTTCTAAGGCTTTTTCAAATTTATTTTCTTCGGCATAAAACAGGGCGCGACTTTCATACGCTTCGATATACTCGGGATCTGCTTTAAGCGCCATTTCAAAATTTTCTAACGCTTTCGCTTTATTATTGGCGAAGAAATGCATTTTTGCTAAGTTTGTATAAGCTTCCGCTTCGTCTTCGGTAAAGACAAGATTGGTTTTGAGATCTTCTATCGCGTTTTCATATTTTCCGAGTTTTTGGTAAATACTCGCGCGAAATTTGAGTCCGTCTTCATCGCGAGGATTAATTTCAAGAGCTTTAGAAACTTCTTCCAGTGCATGATTGGGTTTTCCCTGACGCATATATAATTCTGCTTGTGCGAAGGTCGCATCCAGTTTAAAGGGATCATAGCGTTGCGCGTCTTGGTAATCTTTAAGAGCGAGAGTCGTTTCATTCATCTCAAAATAAATTCGTCCCCTTTGTAAATAAACATCCGCAGACATCGAAATTTCTCCTGCTTTTTCGATCACTTCTAGAGCCTCTTTATATTCTTTTCGTTTGCGCAAGGCCATTGATTGTGCTAAAAGATTTTGGAGGAGCGCGAGCTTTTCGTCCATTTGGATTTCAATGCGCTTGTATTCATCATACCCGGGCCTCCCCAAATGGAGCAATTGTAAAGCGACCGCAGCTTTACTCACGACATATAAATTATCGTCTTTTAAGGCTTCTTTTAAAAACGGGATCGCCTGTGGATCTCCAATTTTTCCGAGTGCAAATGCCGAGAATTTACGAATGGAAGGATTGCTATGAAATTGGGTCATTTTTCCAAGTTTTGGAATCGATTCTTTAATTTGTAGTTCGGCCATCGCCCGAACTGCCAACTCCTGAATCATCATATCCGGATTGTCGAGACATTCTTGTAAGGGAGTATACACTTCTGGAAAATGATAGGTTTGCATGAACACATGAATGATCAAGGAACGCAAACGCGTTTCTTTTGTTTCCCGAAGCATCTTTACCAAAGTAGAAACATATTGACGATCGGGCTCTAACATCGATATCGCCGAAACCGCGATATCTCGAACCTTTTTTCGAGGGTGCTCCAAATATTTGAAAACGATAGGAGTGGCCACACTATATTTTAGCATTCCTATCGCAGAGAGGTAGGTTCCTATTTCATCTGGATCTTCGGTTGTTTTTAAGGCTTCTACGATATAGGGAGCGGCTTTTATTTTACCAATTCGAATAAAGGCAGAGGCGACCATTTCCCGAATACGTATTTCGGGATCTTTTAAATAGGTTGCAAAATAATCAATTTCGTCCTCGTCATTTAACTGAACCATCCGGAATTGTAAATCTTTATCGGGTTTGGTCGTGAGACTTCTTAATTCCGTAATAATCGTATCAATATTCTTGCGAATTTCTGCGAGTCGTTTTGAGTCGTTTTCATTCTTTTGAGGGGGGAGCTGTTTTTGGTCGTCTAATTTCTTTTGTAACTCAGTAATTTTACGCGAAGAATCTTGTTTCAGATTTTTAAAAATAAAGAAATAAAAAAGAGAACAAAGCACGCCCGCAAAAAAGACAAGAGCGAGAGAAAATTCCAAAACAATTTTAGCGTTATGGCGCAATAATCGTAACGATTTGGAAAGAACACTATCTCGTTTGGCCTGAATGGGCATATGCTCCATAAATCGAGACAGATCTTCCGCTAAATCTTTGGCGGTAGGATAGCGATCTTCTGGATATTTCATGAGGAGGCGAGAAACAACAACTTCCAGATCCTCGCTCACTTTGGAATTGATCGAGCGTATCGAACGTGGCGCTTTATGAATAATTTTGTGATACACTTCCGCCTGATTTTGGCCGGGAAAAGGAACACGGCCCGTCAACATCTCATAAAAAATGACTCCGAGCGCATAGATATCGACAGACGGCGAAATCTTTTTTTCTCCACGAACCTGTTCCGGGGACATATAATAAGGAGTTCCGATCTGAGCGCCAGTGCGAGTGAGCTTGGATTTTAGTTCCACATCCTTCGCCAAACCGAAATCCATAATATGAGGATTTCCCTCTTCGTCTACGATGATGTTTGAAGGTTTTAAATCTCGATGAATCACTCCCACCACATGAGCCGCGTGGATCGCTTCCGCCAGATCATGAAGAATTTTAACACATTTGGTTTGACTAAACGCTCGTCGGTCAATATGGTCATCAAGAGTTTTGCCTTGTATATATTCCATCGTTAAGTAGTGTAAATCTTCGATCTGACCATAATCATAAATAGGGACAATTAAGGGATGACGAATTTTTCCCATCGCTTCCGCTTCTTTTTGAAAGCGCCGAATTTGTTCCTCGGAGGCTCCTTCGCCTTCTTTGAGAATCTTCATAGCGACAATGCGATTCAAAATGGTATCGCGGGCTTTAAAAACAACCCCCATCCCTCCACGTCCCAGTTCTTGAAGGATCTCATATTTTCCGATGTTTTTACCGATCATTCCACTTTCTTTAAATCCAAGCGGTTTCATTTCAAGTGTTTGACTTGCTCTTAGCGTAGGAGTTCCGGGAGTGACTGTCCCAATCCCTGCGTGAACGGTCTGTTGTGATTGAGGAATCGCTTCAAAATTTTCTGGAAGTTGGATGACCTTCTTACAATGAAGGCAACGTAAGCGGGCGTTAGGTCTAAATTCTTTGATTTGGAAAATGGCATGGCAATGTTCGCATTCCAAGACATTTTTCTTTTGTTCAGCGACCACTTTTAAAAAATCCTGGACCGAGATCACTCCTTTGCGAATTAAAATCTGACCCAATTTTAAAGCATTTCCAGTCGTTTTCATGGATTGTTGTTGTTCATTCAGCGCTTCTTGAACTTGGTTTTGTGTGACCAATCCAATTCGGATACAAATACGCGAAAATTGCCGATCTGAGGATTGTTCGGAAGTATCAATATCTTCTAAAATATCCGATTTTTCTTCTTCAGAAAAAAGCGATTTCGGCATCGCCAGATCTGTTTTTTCGAGTCCTGAAGACGGATTGACTTTCTGGATTGAGGTCGCCGATGCGGACTTCATTGTTTTGAATTTGCTGGAAGAAGTGTTTGCTTTTCCTGAATTTTTTTCGGGAATATGGACCGGATCCGGCGTGAGGATTTGAGGCGTTAACGGAGTCAGTAGTGCGGGTTGAGGCGTGATGACTTGAGATTCTTGTTGAGAGAGAGTTCCTGCGGGTTCATTGGTATCTACTTCTGGAGTTAACGGAGTGATTGGTGTTAACAATGAAGTGGGCGAGGGCGATTTTTTGGTGAGACGAGTCGCCGCAGGATCGATTGATTTGATTTTCGTTACGACTTTAGAAGGGGGCCTGCGTCCTTGACAATTTGTACAGATCGTAGCACCTTGGGGAAGTTTTGTTCCACAATTACAGACGAATCCTAAAATTTGCGGATCTTCATAAGACGGAATGAGGATTTTTTGAAGGCATTGAGGACAGTTTCCACTGCTTCCAATTAAATTTCCCGGAAAGAGGACCTTCTTCCCACACTGGCATTGGAGCTTGATATGCCAGAAGTAAATATCAAATTGGGAAATTTTAAGGCCTTCTTTTTCGCCGAGTTCTTTCAAAATAATTTTGACTTCTCGGTTTGAAATAAAGCCCTTGGCCATCAAAATTTCGCCCAGTTTTTTTTCGGGTAGTTTCTCTTTTAGTTCTAAAACCCGCTCCAATTGTTTGGAGGTAATAAACTCGAGCTCAACAGCCTTATTTCCAAAAAGACGATCACTTTCAGATAGTGGCATTCTATTTATTCCCAGAAAAAAGAGGATTCAAAAGAGTATAGCACATCTCTCCTGTTTTCCGAACATAAAAAAAAAGAGGAAATTTTCATTTCCTCTTTTTTCAAGATGGGCAGTAAAGGTCATTTATCAGCAAATATCGCAACAAAATTATTTTTGATTGTTCTTGATCTGGAAGAACAATCGGGTTCCGGGATCGGTTTTTAAGAGGGCAAAACCTAATCCACCGTTACGCAGACGATAATCGTAATTGATGGTCATCGCTCCATATTTTTCGTCATTAAAAGTATTGAGAATATTGGAATCGAGAGCTGTCGCATAGCGAGAGTTCCCCATCCACCACTCTTGCTTTCGTCCGGGAGCAAGAATGCCCATTTTTTCGCTAATAATTCCGCCGTTGATGACGAGATTTTTCCCTGACACTTTTCCAGCAACACGCTTCGTAGCGTAAAGAAACGCATCAATGCGGCTCACAGCGGTCGTATAAGGAAGGCTTATATCACGAATGACGCGGTAGGTAGAGCCATCCTTTCGCACAAAGTAATTTCCGCCATTAAAGTTTATACCGCCTGCCAAAATCGAAGCGGCTTGACCTGAAGTGAATCCATTGGCCACAAGCGTTGCTGTCTTTGCGGCGGTAGTTCCACTTACGGTTCCGCGCCAACTGTTAAAAGTCAGATTTTCGGTTCCGATTAGGCTTCGTGTTTGAGCTTGATTAATCCAAAAAGAACTGGTTCCACTAGCATCTATTTTTACAGGCATAATGGCGGCATCATAATAGCTGTCTCCAGATTTGTTAGTGACTTCAGTAGCAGGGATGGTTTCTCTCAAATCGTTATAGTAAGTTCCAGATTCTAGTGTTAATTCTTCGCCGGTTCCTTCACGGAAGTAGCCGGTTCCACCCAAAGCAAATTGAGCGTTCATAAAATCTTGACCTTGTCGCTTACTAATAGGTAAATAAGCAGTTCCAGCATCATTATCCCGTGTAAAATCTCCGATAACGATTCCGTTTCGTGCGGCCAAGCGAAGTTCATCCGCAGTTCCAGCGGCAACATCTGCGGCGGCATCGGCATCGGGGTCTGAAGAATTTTTATAGGCGGTCGGCTGATTTTTATAAATTATATCGCCAAGCACATAGACGTTGCGTCCAGAATAGATGGCTCCTTTTCCAGAGACATAGCCTTTGATCATCACATCGCCTTCGATAAACACATCCCCATTTAATTGAATGGGATCGCTTGCGGTCCCGATTAAAACGATGCTTCCAGTCGATGTTTGAGCGACTCCGGTGACTTGCTGAGATACGGCACCGGTATACACATCGGTGGGTGGCACTTCATAAATTTTCCCTCCGCTGGTTCCAGCAATGGCTAAAGTTCCATTGGCTCCTTTTTTGGCTTTATTGGGATCCACATTTGGAAAATCGCGTTCGCCATTTCCATCTTCATCTTGAGGAAGGCGGTCTTTAATATTTTCGGCCGTAGTGTATAAATTTCCATTGGTCTGAAGTCCGTTAATTTTAAAGTTTCCTGTGGTAGTCGCTTGATCTACGCGACGTCCGTCAAAATAGTTTCCACCAAAAGCTTCGAGATTCGTTTGGCCATCCGAAGATAAGTAATAGCCATTATTGGGGCCAATAGTTTGAGAAGGTTGTTTCAACGCGCTATCCGTAGCGAAAGAGGACGCATAGATATCGCCGGTAATAAAACTTTGATCTCCGGAATTACCTCCTGAAGATCCTTCAGTTCCCCAACCGGGTCGGAAGAAACCTAAAACACCCACATCTCCGCGGACCTGAAGATGGCAAGCCATACAATTTACGGTTTTCGTTAAGACCGCATTTTGAAAGATGTTCGCTTTCCCAAAAGAAATACGTTGAACGACAGTGGAGCGAAGGGTACTGCCAACATTTCCACCATGACCATCGACTTTTCCATAGGATTCGATTTCAACCCAATGAGTACTAGAATCGGCGGCACTGACGGCGGTGACCCAAGCGGAGTGATTGTCGTCAAAAGGATAGGCGAGTGTATATCCTTGAGTTGCAGTAACGGGCGCTAGAGAGCGATAGAGAAATTTTCCAAGAGGAGGTGCCGTCAATCCTAAATCATTAGTCCCATCGCGAATACTAGCAAGCCATAAATTAAGACTTAATCCTAAAGCGGGCGGATTTCGATAACTGTTATAGAGGAAATTTCGAATTTTTTCTGAGGCATCTATCGCGCGATATTCGGCTACTTTTTTATAGGCTTCCGATTCTTGATAGGAATTATAACTAAAACTAGTAAGCATATATGCCGCGCTTAATCCAACGATTGCTAAGGTCACAATCATTCCGATTAATAGCGCGACTCCTTTTTGATTTCGATACATGGGGGGGGCTCCTTTAAAATAAGTTTGAAGAGAAACTTATTCCTTTCTTAAAAAACGATTTGTTTTTTTTCGTGGGGAATCATTTTAATCGGTTTGACGGTTCATTAAAACGACAACTGCATTTCCGGGTAAGGTTTCTAAAGTTCCGGGTAAACTTGCGTCAATAGTTGGATCATAAAATAAGAAATTGAATCTTAAGGAAATAGCGGGCCCTCCTGTTTTGATTTCATCACGAACCATGATACAAGGAATGGGTGGAGTGACGGTCGCTCTCAAGACAAAAATTCGACGAGAAAAAGGGTAGATGGTGGTTCCATTTGAACGAACTAATTCTCTTACTTCAAAAATATCCGTAAAATCTCCATCACGGTTATAATCTTTTCGTTTGATCGCTTCACTCACTGTTTCAACGGTAGCTGTGGAGCCATCTCCGTTTAAGTCTCCGCGGGCCAACCGAAAAAATTCTGGTGCTCCCCAAATCATCTCACTGGTATCATCATCAAAAGAACCATTCGGATCGGGGCGAGAGAATACGAGCAAATCATTATTCGCAATGGCTAACGGATTTGGATCTGGGGCATCATTGACCATCGAAATAACATCATCATCACGAAAAATAGTCGCACTCGGATCATTATCCGCTAACGTGGCAATAGTTTTTTTATTCCGAATCCAGGATTCTCTTAGAAAGCGGGTCATCTGAGTCATGATTTGATTGACCCGATACTCGAAGAGCAATAAAGTAGAATCTTCTTTGTAAATTGTAGACGATTTATAAAGTGTGGAATAAATAACCGCAAGAACCGCAGCAAACAACGAGACCGCGATCATCATTTCAAGCAGAGTAAATTGGGCGCGTCGAAACATCATAGTCATTACTCCAAAGCCGATTCAGAAAGCATTGTATTGATGACGAATTCACGAAAATTTTCTCTGGAGACTGGCTCTAGTTGGCCATAAAAAGATCGCCAGCGAATTCGGACTTGGATCGGAAGAAATTTATAGGTTGCCGCGGTACCCGTGTTCGTGGTCGCATCGTCATCAAAATCTCCATCGACATTCATATCAAAAGAATATTTGGGGATACTTATATTCGCATCGATTTCCGCTTGAATGGTAATAGGGGTGATTGGGCCCGCGGCCGGAAAAAGATTCATATTAATTTCTCCGACAGGAACCGCATTTTCTTTCGCAAAATAGCGATAGCTAAAAAGAGGTTGATTGGTAATGGGATTTAAGCCGCCTCCGAGAAGCGTCGTTAATTGTATTGCGTTTGCGCTGGCAGTCCCGTCAATGGTATCTTGGATGGCCTGCCGAGCGGCGGCGACGCTTAAACTTTTTAAGAATTCCACTTTTTCATTTAGAGCCATCGACGTGAGTAACATTTCTTTTGTGGTTTTGTTCATCAGTTGGAGTGTGTTCATGACAACCAAAAGCCCTAGAATAGCGATTACGAGAATCGTTAAGGTCACCATGAGTTCCAAATAAGTAAATCCTTGAGATTTCACCCTCGCTCCTCTTTGATCAATAAAAAATGAATGGAGGACTATTATACAAAAAAAGTACCAAAAAAAATTTTTTTCTTATTTGATAGAGTGATAAGAAGTTATAAACATTTCTTATACAGACTCTGTAGTCGGTTACATAGTGTTATGAAAAAATTTATGTAATGGACTACATAGGAAGGAGGATTTTGAAGTGTCGGCTTTTTTTTTAAGAAACCTCTGTGGAGAGTATATCCTGATTTTTCGTCCAAGAGATAAAAAAAACGATTTTTCTTCTTTGTGGGAAGAAAAATCGTTTTTTTAAAATAAGGTTCCCAATTTATCAAATTAGAATCGTTTTTCTAAGAATATTTTTCTTAAGTTTAGCGTTAGCGTTAGGGATGCCATTCTTTTTTGGTTTCACGATCCACTTGCCAATCTCGTTCTTTATCCCATTCTTCTCCATATTCTGGAGGGCCGCCTAACAATTCTTGTTCGCGTGCCGCCGCCACTTCTTCTTTATCTTTAACGAAGGGTTCATGTGCAAAAAGAATGAAAGGCGCGGTCGGTCCCCACATAATCATCGAACCCACATGTTCATAATCCCCGCCAAATAAAGGAGCTGGAGCCGCCAAAATATATGCGGGCACAAAACTGATAATAGCGGGAATAACGACCAAAGGATTCTGAGATTCAAAGAAAAAATGATGGTTGCGATATTCGGTGTCGTAAATTGCCCAAGATTTTTTGTTTAAGGTACCACATCCGCCTAGGCAAAATAACAGTAATAATAAAGCGAGACCAAATCGCTGAGTCATGAATAAAATCCTCCACCTTTGAGAGACTTGTATGATTTTTCTATCTGGATAACAAGACAATATTCTTTTTAGATCGAGTAATCAATCGAGATTGTACCGATTCACTCTCAATTGTCCATAAAATTTTTTGATTTTCTATTTTTTTCATAATAAAAAAGTGTAAAAATCTTGGATAAAATGACGGAAATTCTTGTAAATATAAGGGATTTCGCTATAATCAGAACTTCTTAAAATAACCCATTTTAGAGGACTCTTTCTCTCAGGCAAACGGAGAAAAAACCATGGCGGAAGTAGTGGAAAATCAGACAGGAATTATTGAAGACCGTGATCTTCATGAAGAACTTGAAGAATCTTATTTAATGTATGCGATGAGCGTGATTGTAAATCGTGCCTTGCCCGATGTTCGAGACGGCTTGAAACCCTCACAAAGACGAATTTTGGTTGCGATGAACGATCTGAATTTGGCTCCGAATCGAAAACATCGTAAATGTGCGAAAATCGCTGGAGATACTTCCGGAAACTATCATCCTCATGGAGAAGCCGTCATTTATCCGACATTGGTTCGTATGGGGCAAGATTTTAATATGCGCTATGTTCTGGTCGATAAACAAGGTAACTTTGGATCTCTTGATGATCCTCCGGCGGCAATGCGTTATACGGAAGCGCGAATGTCCGCGGCGGGCCTCGAAATGCTTGTCGATTTAGAAGAAGATACCGTAAACTGGATTGACAATTATGATCAAACCCGCAAAGAACCGATGGTTCTTCCGGCCCGTTTTCCTAATTTGGTCTGTAATGGTTCCTCTGGAATCGCTGTAGGGATGGCGACATCAATCCCTCCCCATAATTTGAGAGAGGTTTGTCAGGCGCTGATTGCTTTAATTAAAGATCCAAGCCTGAGTGTATTGGATCTGATGCAATATATTCAGGGACCTGATTTTCCGACGGGCGCGGTAATGGTCGGACGAGGGGGCCTGATTCAAGGCTATACCCAATCGAAAGGTCAAATTATTTTACGAGGGGTCAGTCATTTTGAAGACTGGGGAAATACTCAAGCGATTGTGATGACTGAACTTCCCTATCAGGTCACGCCTCATCGTTTTTTTGAAAAATTAAAAGAAGGAATTGAATCCGAAATTATCAAAGGCATCCGAGAATGCGAAGATAATTCGGACTATAAAGGCTTGAAACTCGTTGTAGTACTCAAACGTGGAGAAGATCCGCATGTTGTGTTAAACCAACTCTATAAACACACGGGTCTTCAAACCACTTTCAATTTTAATATGGTCGCACTTGTCAATCATAAACCCTGTGAAGTCAATCTTTATCAACTCCTTTTTGAATACTTGAAACACCGAAGGGAAGTCCTCGTTCGTCGTACTCGTTTTCGTTTTCAAAAAACTCAGGCTCGTATTCATCTTCTCGAAGGACAACTGAAAGTATTAGATCGAATTTCAGAAGTGATCCAAATCATTCGCTCTTCTCAGGATACGGCCGAAGCTAAACCGAAACTCCAACAATATCTCGGACTCACAGAAATTCAGGCCGATAATATTCTTCAAATGCGGCTCGCTCGATTAACGGCATTAGAACTTCAACAAGTTCAAACTGAATTCAAAGAACAAATCGTGTTTCGCGGTGAACTTCAATCCATTTTAGATGCCGATCAAACCCTTCAAGATAAAGGATGGATTGCTCAAGTCTTTGAGGCCGGAAATAAATTGCTGAATTTAATCATCGCTGATATCCAGGAAATTCACGATAAATATGGGGATGAGCGACGAACTAAAATCGAAATCGATGAAGTTTTAGATATTTTAGATGAGTCCCTTATTCCTGTAGAAGAACAAGTCATTACCCTCTCGGATGAAGGATACATCAAGGTGACCGGCTTGACTAATTTCCGATCTCAAAATAAGGGAGGCGTTGGAATCAAAGGCGCTGAAACGAAAAGCGAATCCGATACCATTCAACATATGATTACCGCTTCTAGCCATGACCATCTTCTCTTCTTTACCAATTTGGGTCGTGTCTATGTGAAGCGTACCTTTGAATTGCCTTCGGCTTCTCGCACCTCCAAAGGACGAGCAATTATTAACTATCTAAAACTCATGGAAAAAGAGTATGTGACCACGATCTTACCCATTAAATCCTTCGATGATTCTTGTTTTGTAATGTGTACCCAAAAAGGGGTCATCAAAAAAACAAGCGCCCACCATTACGCAAAAATTCGATCGGGCGGACTCATTGCCATTAATCTCGATATCGGAGATACCCTCATCGATGTGCTCCCCGTCAAAAACGAACAACATATTCTCATCGCCACCGCAGAAGGAAAAGCCATCCGCTTTAGCGAACAAAATATTCGCGAAATTGGACGAACCGCGCGAGGCGTTCGGGCCATCCGCCTTGAAAGTGAAGATGTAGTCGTTCGGATGATTGTCGCTAATTTAGAAAGTTCTATTCTTACCGTCTGTGAACGCGGATATGGGAAACGAACCCAACTTTCTGAATATCGCTCCCAAGGACGTGGAGGAAAAGGAATTATCAATATTCGTACTTCGGATCGAAATGGAAAAGTGATTGGAGTGCTTCCCGTGAGTGATAATGATGATATTGTGATGGTGACCGAAAAAGGAACCATTAATCGAATTAGCGCAAAAAACTTACGAGAGATCGGACGAGTAACTCAAGGCGTTCGCCTTATTCATTTACGAGAAGGGGATCGCTTAGTCTCCATTGCACGCGCAGAACATTATGAAATTCCCGAAGGAGAAGAAGTTAATATCGTTTCTATTCTTCCTGAACAGGCAGACAATCACGATCTTGAATCTCCTCAAGTTTCGACCACCGCTTCCCCTTCTTCCGATTAACGCCCTGTGAGAATTATTTTGTCATAAAGGTTTCTTATGTATCATGGTCCTGAACGCAGAAAACGAAAACGCTATGGAGTTAAGGGATCAACGCTTAGCTACAAGAAAAGTTTTTTTGGCTCTTAT
Organism: uncultured Planctomycetota bacterium; assembly: GCA_964530615.1. GTDB lineage: Bacteria > Planctomycetota > JBBTDB01 > JBBTDB01 > JBBTDB01 > JBBTDB01. Next base: position 106,671 of record CAZHAR010000014.1, read on the forward strand.
TCCGATTTATACCTGATGTTAAATACCAGTGAAACCGGTTTTATGTTTATTACTCGCGAACCCCTTGCTCTCCATAAAACAATTTCCTGTCATTTGCGATTTGAAGAACTCGATGGATCCATTCCGGTCAAAGGGAAAGTGATCTGGACTTCAAAATCTCAGCAACATCAAGCCTATCGAAGTGGGGTCCAGTTCACTAAAATTTCCAATCCGCACTTAAATCAACTCAAGGCCATTCTCGATAATGCAGTCGGAGAAACACTTCAAATCGATACTGGAATCTTTTTGAAAGAAATTAAAAAATTATAATGAAAGGAGCTCGCATGAAATCCACTTCTTTTCCTCTTTTTTCCAAAACGCTAAAAATAGCAGAGGATTTTCCGAAAGGAAGTATCTGGCAAACGCGGTATCTCTGTTTCCCTATGGCGCTAGTCCTTTCCACATTAGCGCTCTCTCAGTCCCAACTATTTTATCCCGTTCGGCTATTATGGTTTCTCTTAGGTGCCTTCAGTTGGACCCTTTTAGAATATATCTTACATCGTTGGCTTCTGCATTATCAGCCTCAATCTGCGCTTACACGCGTGATGCTGAACCGTCTTCATATCGATCATCATCATCATCCTCGCGATGAAAGTATTGTGTGTATCCCCTTTATCCTCATTGTTCCGCTGTGGGGTGTGGTGCTTGCATCGTTGCTTCTTTTTGGGGGTGGATCTGACGCGAGTTTGCTCTTTACGTGCGGATTAGCGCTGATGATGGTTCTTTATGATATCACCCATTTTTCGACCCATTACATGAAAGCGCCAAATAAATTTTTGAAAATGCTTAAAAAAAACCATCTGTTTCATCATTTTAAAGATTCTAAACGCCGTTTTGGCGTCACGACTCCCTTTTGGGATTTTATTTTCGGAACTTATTGATTTTTTCGCTCCCAAAACAAATCACTAAACATCTTTTTTCTTGGTAAAACTTCATAGGAGAAATTTATGCCAACCAGTACCACAAAAAGCACTCAAACTGCAAAAAAAACACCCAAGAACGATCAAAAACTTCCTTATAAAGTCGCGGATATTTCTTTGGCGGAATGGGGTCGTAAAGAAATTGAACTTGCGGAAGTCGAAATGCCCGGACTCATGGCCCTTCGTGAAGAATATGGAAGTAAAAAACCCTTGAAAGGGGCTAAAATCGCGGGTTGCCTTCATATGACCATTCAGACTGCAGTACTTATTGAAACCCTGACGCACCTCGGAGCGCAGGTCACCTGGTCCAGTTGCAATATCTTCTCGACTCAAGATCACGCCGCCGCCGCGATTGCGAAGGCGGGTATTCCCGTCTATGCCTGGAAAGGGATGAATGAAAAAGAGTTTGATTGGTGCATTGAACAAACCCTTTATTTTCCAGACGGGAGCCCCCTCAATATGATTCTGGACGATGGAGGCGATCTCACCAATATGGTCCTCGACAAACAGCCCCATTTAGTCAAAGAAATTCGCGGAATTTCCGAAGAAACGACGACCGGTGTTCATCGCCTCTATGAACGAATGAAAAAAGGGACACTTCCGCTACCCGCATTCAATATCAATGACTCCGTAACCAAATCTAAATTTGATAATCTCTATGGCTGTAAAGAATCTCTTGCCGATGGAATTAAACGGGCAACGGATATTATGTTAGCGGGTAAAACGGTTATTATTTGCGGATTTGGAGATGTGGGTAAAGGTTGCGCTCGCTCGCTCCGAGGTTTTGGCTCTAAAGTGATTGTGACTGAAATTGATCCTATTAACGCTCTTCAAGCTTGTATGGACGGATTTGATGTAAAACGGCTAGATCACGTAGTCTCTCGCGGAGATATCTTTGTGACCGCGACCGGAAACTGTGATATCATCACGATTGAACATATCAAAAAAATGAAAAACAATGCCATCATTTGTAATATCGGACACTTTGATATTGAAATCCAAGTGAAAGAATTGAATGAATTTAAAGGAATCAAAAAGGTAAACATCAAACCCCAAGTGGATCGATACACTTTCCCAGATGGTCATTCTGTATTATTGTTAGCGGAAGGACGTTTGGTGAATCTGGGTTGTGCGCATGGACATCCTTCGTTTGTGATGAGTACCTCGTTTACAAACCAAGTACTTGCTCAAATTGAGCTTTGGAACAATCAAAAAAATTATGAAAATAAAGTCTATATGCTTCCAAAGTACTTAGATGAAAAAGTCGCGCATCTTCATTTGAAAAAACTGGATGCAGAACTGGAAGTGCTGACGAAAAAGCAAGCGGAATATCTCAATGTTCCTGAAAAAGGACCCTTTAAACCCGATTATTATCGCTATTAAAAATCGTAGGGGCGATTCATGAATCGCCCGCCCTTACAACCGCCCTCATTTTAAAGAAGGTTTCAGGAAGATGGTTAGCTTGGTTTTTTTTGAACTTCCAGATTTTTTATTGATTGCTAATGATTGGCTTCACATTCGCTCGTTTTGAAGCGGAGAAGGTAACACGATTTTTATCGACTTCGGCTTTTAATCGAAGACTTTCGGCATTAATCGGATCGATTTTTAAGGCAAGTTTCAAAAGCGCGTCGGCTTTTTTCCAGTTTTTATCACTCATCACCATCGTCGCCATACTATTATAAACATTGACTTGGCGCTGTTTGATTTCGTTATAAAGGTCATGAAGTTTTTTCTTCAATTCATCCGTGGTGGCATATTTTTTTGCGCTTATCAGGCCAGCAATTGCGTTTTTATAGAGCGCCAAAGCCCCTTCGTATTTTTTATTCGCTTGAGAAATGTTTCCTTTGCCGTGAAATTCTAAGGCTTCGACATTTAAGGCATTTCCTTTTTTGATCAGATCTTCTAAGCCGGTAATATATTTTTGGGCCTTTACGAGTTTGGCATCTTCTTTTGTTTTAGCCTCGTCTTGATCCGCTACTTTCTTTTCTTGCTCTTGTTCTTTTGCAATATTTTCTTGAAGGACAGCGATATTTTTTAAAGCCTCTTCGATTTGGGTGCTGAACGAATTTTCTGGATATCGTTCCATTACGGATTTATAGAGCTTCTCGGCTTTTTCCAAGTCGCCTTCATTTTCAGAGGCTTGAGCTTTTTCAAACAGTTGTTCTGCCGCGAGTTGAGTGACTTCTTGAATACGAGCTTTTAGCGCTTCTTCAGATTCCTGTTTTAACGCAACGATACTCTGAAGAAGTCGAATCGCGTCTGGATAAAGTTCCAAGCGAACGGCGGTTTCGGCCAATTGTTCGACTTGCTGAGCCTCTTTCAGATTCGTTTTTTTCTGATGATGTTCAAAGAGGTTTTGCGGAACAATTTCTTCATTTTTGAAGAAGGTACGGGCCCCGCGAATTTCAAACTGGACCCCGTCTTCCGTTAATTCAATTATTTTTCCTTTTACAATTCGATTCTCTTTTTTCAGGAGAAGCAAATCCTCCGCGAATAAAAAAGAACACCCCATAAAAAAACTGATCCATAGGTATTTCATCGAATCACACACGCTGGAAACCCCTTGCTTTAGCTATGGGGAGGAAGCG